>NZ_BAABHF010000048.1:0-275418 GCF_039541955.1 Actinoallomurus oryzae
CGAACTTGGGATACATCGTGTTGGCCTCGTAGTGCTCGCCGGAGATGGCGGCCCGCAGGTTCGCCGCGTCGGTCCCGACCAGACCGGCCATCGCCGCGCTCTCGGCGAAGTGCTCGTCCCGCTCGGTCACGGCCGTCCGCTCGAACAGGTCGGCCACCGACCCCATCCCCTCCCGCCGGGCCTGGTCGGCGTACAGCCGGTACGAGACGTTCGCGAAAGCCTCGCCCCGCATGGCCTTCGCCAGATCGGCGCGTGTCTGCGGGCTCGGCGTACGGGTGACCACAGCAGCGCTCGCGCTGCCCGCTGCGGCCGCGGCGAAGGCCCCGTAAAGCGGGACACTCAGTGCGGCGGCCACCGTACTGCCCAGCAGGAACCGCGTCGGCAGGCTCGTCATGGTGCCTCCTCGCAATGCCACGCCCGGCCTCATGACCTGGGCGTCTTCCTCCGCTCTGTCACCTCCCAACCTGACCTCGGTGATACGCAAGGGATAGAAGTCACATCTCCCAACAACGGGGGCGAAAGGTCCCGGCACCAGATGACTTCCGGGCAATCACGCACGACACCCGAACCGTGACGGAGGGTTACCTATGCCCGGTTCGTCGACGGCGAGCGTCAGGGTCTGCGGCCGAGGTCGTAACGCGGCGCCCCGGCCATCTCCCGTCGCGACCGATGTCCCGAGGGGCGAAGGTCCCGTGGCCCGAGGCCGTTCGACACTCACGACCGGGCCGCAGCCGGGGCGAGGGTTACGAATGGGGTGCCTGTCCGCATCCTCGGCAGGAGGAGTCGTGAACATCACCGACGCCACGTCCGCACAGGACACCGCGCACTTTCTCGTCGACGCCGCGGCGTGGGCGCCGTCGGTGCACAACACGCAGCCCTGGTGGTTCGGCACACGAGGCTCCACGGTGACCCTGCACGCCGACCCCGACCGCCGGCTGAACGTGGCCGACCCCGACGGCCGGGAGATGCTGATCAGCTGCGGCGCGGCGCTCTGTACGCTCCGCCTCGCCGCCCGCCGCCTCGGCCTCACCCCGCAGATACGGATGGCCTCCGACCCGGAACGCCCCGGGCTGATCGCCGACGTCACGCTGGAACCGGCTCAGCCTCCCAGCGAGGATGAGAACCGGATGTATGACCAGATCCGGCGCCGCCGCACCCACCGCGGCGGCTTCCGTCCCGAAAGCCTGCCGGCCGGGCTGTTGCAGGCGCTGCGTACCTGTGCCCTCGACGAGAACGCCGCCCTCCGCGTCGTCGCGGACCCGAGGGCGCGCATCGCGCTCGGTGCCCTCACCGAGGTCGCCGAGCAGATGCTGCGCCAGAAGCCGGACTACTGCCTCGAAATGGCCCGCTGGGCGCCGCGTCCCGGCAGCGGCCGGCGGGACGGCGTACACGAGGACGCCTACCCGCGCGACCCCGAACGCACCGATCCCCACTTCGCGCAACGCGACTTCGCCCGCGGCCACGGCTGGGGCCTCACCAGCGACGAACGCCACGGCGCACCGGGCGTGGTCGCCCTCCTGACCACGAAGACCGACGAGCGCGCCGCGTGGCTCCAGGCCGGGCAGGCGCTGCAACGCGTACTGCTGCACGCCGCCGGGAACGACGTCTCCGCCGCGTTCCACACCCAGGCGCTGGAGATCCCGGAGCTGCGCGACTTCGTCCGCACACACTTCTGCGACGGCGGACATCCACAGATGATCATCCGCCTGGGCCTTGCCGGCCGGGAGGCCCGGAGCGTACGGCGATCTCCCGAGGAACTCATCCGGCCCTGAGCCGTGAACCAGGCGGTGCACCGGCGGCCTGCGCAAGTAACGCCTGGCTCGACAAGACTCCGCGATTCGGACCGCGCTGTACCCGACTGCGGGTGCGGTGGCGATCGCCGGTCAGGTGGTCGGCCGACGGCCGGCCGGTTCGGGAGCAGATGACGGCGCGGCATCGTCGCGGCGGGCCGGGAGCGCGAAGGCGAGAACCGCGACCGCGACCAGTGCCCCCGCGCTGATCGCGAACGCGTGGCCGTACGCGGTGGCCAGGGCCTGCGGGGTGCGGGCGGGGGTGGTGGTGAGGGCGAGCAGGGCGGCCAGGCCGAGCCCGCCGCCGGCCTGCTTGGCGGTGTTCATCAGCCCGGAGGCGGCGCCGGCGTCGGCGGGCGGGACACCGGAGGTGACGGTCGCCGTCAGCGGTGTGTTGAACAGCCCGCCGCCGACCGACAGCAGGACGGCGGGTCCGAGCACCGCGGAGGTGTACGTGCTGCCTGCGGTGATGCCGCTCTGCCAGGCGAACCCGGCGGCGGCGACCAGCGCCCCTGCGACGATCAGCGCGCGGTGTGGCACCCGTCGCATCAGCCACGGGGTCACTCGCAGCCCGACCAGCAACATCACCAGCGTGTGCGGGAGAAAACCGAACCCCGTGGCGAGCGGGCCGAAGCCGAGCACGTCTTGCATGTACAGAGTGAGGAAGTACCACATCGGCACCTGAAACACCGCCCCGGACAGCAGCATCACCACGTTGCCCAGCCAGATCGCGCGGCGGCGCACCAGCCGTGGCGGCACCAGCGGCCGTCGCGCCATCCGCGCCTCGACCACGACGAACGCCGCAAGGGCCGCCAGCCCGGTCGCCAGCGCCACGGCGGTGACCACGTCACCCCAGCCGCGGGTCTGCGCCGTCGTGATCCCGTACGTCACGGCGATCAGGCCCGCGGTGGCCAGGATGGCCCCGGCCACGTCCAGGCGGCCGCCTCCCGCCTGTGTACGGGCGCGGTCGACGGGCAGGGCGGTGGCGGCCAGGCCGAGCGCGATCACGCCGATCGGCACGTTGATCAGCAGCGTCGATCGCCACGTCAGGTACTGGGTCAGCGCGCCGCCGAGCAGGTTTCCGGCGGCGCCTCCGGCCAGGCTGACCGCGGTCCAGACGGCCAGTGCCCGGGTGCGGCGGACGCCTTCGGCGAAGGTCGCGGTCAACAGCGTCAGCGTGGCCGGGGCCAGCACCGCGGCACCCAGCCCCTGCACCGCCCGCCCGGCCACCAGCAGGCCCGCCGTGGTCGCCAGGCCCCCGGCCAGGCTCGCTACCGTGAACAATCCCAGTCCTGCCGCGAACACCCGCCTGTGCCCGTACAGGTCGGCCAGCCGCCCGCCCAGCAGCAAGGACCCGCCGAACACCAGCGCATAAGCGCCCGCCACCCACTGCAGCCCCGCCGGATCGAATCCCAGACCGTGCTGGATCGATGGCAACGCCACGTTGATCACCGACACGTCCAGGACCACCATGAACTGCGCCGCGCACGCCAGCGCGAGCACGATCCCCGCCGCCGGTCCACCGCTCCCCGGTCGCAGCGCGCCGCGATCCCGCACCATGAACGGCCCCTATGTAAATCGATGTGATCACATTGCTTTGCTACGCTTCGGACGGTAGCCGCCCGCTTGAGGCCTGGTCAAACCGATGCGGTCACATCGGAGAAGCCGGACGAGGCGAAGGAGGACGATGACACACCGAACCCGCGGCCCGGGCGCCCAGCACGAGCAGCGACGCAACGAGATCGCCGATGCGGTGCTGGCGATCGTCGCCGACCGCGGCCTGGCGGCGGTGTCGCAGACCGCGGTCGCCGCCCAGGCCGGGGTGTCCCCGGGCCGCGTCCAGCACTACTTCCCGGCCAAGCAGAAGCTGATCGAGGCCGCGTTCGAACGCGGCAACGCCCTGTCCAGCACTCGCATCGCCGCCAAGACCACCGCCAACGGCGCCGACGCCGGCCCGCGCGAGGTGCTGACCGTGGTGCTCACCGAGCTCGTCCCGTACGACGCCGTCACGCGCGCCCACCTGCGGGTGCGACAGTCCTTCACCGCCGCCGCGCTCGCCGACGACGCCATCGCCGGCCGGCTGCGCGACGACTACGCCCGTCTTCACACCCGGCTCGCCGAGCTGCTCCGGCAGGACCAGGCCACCGGGCGTCTCCGCCCGGGAGTCGAGCCCGACCAGGAGGCCGTGACACTGGTCGCCCTCGCCGAGGGGCTGGCCTACTACGTCCTCATCGGCGTCTACCCTGCCGGCGCCGCCCGCGAACGCCTGCACACCGCGATCAGCGGCCTCTACCGCTGAGCCCTGCCCCATCGGGGTGAGCATCTTCGAGTCGTCGCTCCAGGCACAGATGACAATCAGCAGTTGTCGTTTCGAGTTCGACAATCTACCGTTGTCGCATGGACGAGATGAACGTAGCGATGCTGGTCGAGATCGTGCAGGAACGGGCAGCCGGCGACGACCCGCTCGTCCTGCTGGAGACCGCGATCGTTGTGGCCGCAGAGACGCGCGGCGCCGCCGAGGATCTGATCGAGCATTACGTCGGCGCCGCCCGTGCGGCGAACGTGTCCTGGACACTGATCGGCGAGCGGCTGGGGGTCTCCAAGCAAGCTGCGCGGCAGAAGTTCGCGCACCGCCTTGAGGTCAGCGATGTCATCGGTGATGCGGCCGAGGCGATGGTCATGGCCCCACGGCTGTCGGCGTGTCTGCAGGCGGCCAAGGCCGCCGCGGACGCCGACGACAGCGTGCCCGGTACCCAGCATCTGCTGCTCGGGCTGTTGCACGTCGGCGGCGCCGCCGGTGTCCTGGACAGGCTCGGCGTGACCCGCGAGAAGGTTCGCCAGGCCAACGCCCGCCTGTTCGAGCCCGCGCTGATCGCCGATGAGAACGGGCAGCAGCGGCGCGTGGTCGGTGACGGCGAAGCCGAACAGGCCCTCACCAGCGCGCGGCGGCTGGCCGCGCGCCGTGGCCAGTCCCAGTTCCGCACCGAACACCTACTGTTCTGCCTGGCCTCGGACCCAGGTTCCGCCGCCTACCGCGTCCTGGGCGAACTCGACGTCGAGGTGACCCGCATCAAGAAGGAGCTTCAGGAGTGGATCGCCCCGGTCCAACGCCGCCACCGCCGTATCGGCAAGGCAAGAGGCACCAACCGGGCTTGTTCGTTCTGCGGCTGCAAAGATCTCGGTCCTCTCGTCGCCGGCCCCGGCGTGTGGATCTGTGGCAGTTGCGCACAAGCCGCGATCGAGATCCTCCGCGCCGAACCCCGCGGCCTGCACGCCGGATAGCCCGCATCGCCCGGCAGACGCTCGCTTGGACGATCTATGACCGGTCCGGGAGGCCGGAATCAGTGTCCGCGCGGCGCGTACATGATCACGGCCATCCCGAACAGGCAGATGAGGGCGCCGAGCATGAACGGCGACGGCCTTTCTGGACGGTCTTCGCGGACAAGGGCTCAGAGCGGCGGGTCAGGTTTCCGGGCCGAACAGCTCGGCGAGTAGCGGTGCGCCCTCATCGGGCGCGCGTACCTCCAGGTGCAGCACCGGACCGTCGAGATGCAGCCGGAAGTCGAAGAACGGGCAGCACTGCTGCTCGGCCACGGCAAGCGCCGTGATGTCGGTGGCACGTTCGGCGGGCACGGTGAGCCGGACCCCGTTATCGACCTCCTGGATCACGGCATCACTCATCAGTCTCCGCCACTGGGCGGTGCGTTCACCAATACCGTCACCGTCCAATGAACAGGCCACCGGAGCGCTCTGCCACCGCTCAGCCGCACTACCGGCGGGCTCGCCGCCGAGAGGCCTGCGCCCGGGCACGAAGGGCGCATCGGCCGGGGAGCCGGAGATGACGGACCTGCACTCGGGAGCGCACGGGGCGGGCCGATCGGGCAGCGCGTCCAAACGCTCCAGGGCCTGGTGCAAGGCGGCGGTGAAGGCGGACAGCTCCGCGGCGCGCGCCTCGGCATCGGTGATCCGAGCGGCGATGCGTGGCCGTAGGTCGGCCTTCACCTCCGCACACACTCCCGACTCCCAGACCTCCAGCAACTCCGAGATCTCCTCCAGCGGCAGCCCGAGGTGCTTGGCGGCGCCGATGAACCCCAGGCGCTCCACGGCCTCCTGGTCGTAGACCCGGTACCCGGCCGGGGACCGGTCGGGGGACAACAGACCCGCGGTCTCATAAAAGCGCAGAGTGGTGACCGGGACGCCGGTGTGCTCGGCGAGCTGAGAGATCCGCATCGTGTTCACAGCTGGACGCTAAACCCTCGACCCGACTCGAAGGTCAAGGTCTCGTCCGGGCAAAGACCCACGCGCACGGCCCGTCGACCAAGCTGGATAGTCGCGACCGTTCTGTGAACACCAGTGTTCGTGACCACATCCGGACCGGAGGCCGCACCTTAATGGGTCTTCTCACGGACCCTCGAGCGGTGAACATTGTTGTTCATAAGTCTTCTCACCCGCGATCGCCTCAACCACATCGATCCCCAGGGAAGAAGACGCATGCCCGGCATCCGATCGGCCGTCACGGCGGCCGCGATCGCCTCCGTCATCGACGCGCTCGACGACGCCGTCCGCGCCTTCCACACCCGGCGCCCTGCCGCACGGCTCGGCGACACCTCGCGCCGGCTCCCGCGGCCGACCCGAAGGGAGAACTCCGATGCGCCGACTCACCGCCGTCCTCGCCGCGGCCTGCACCATTCTCGCCGTCGCCGTCGTGCCCGCGCGGGCCGCGGGTGCCGGAGCCACCATCGTGTCCGAGAACTGGCTGACCCCCAACCGCGAGGTGGACGTCCAGCTTCACTCGGCCGACACCCAGGTCCCGATCAAGTCGGTCCGGCTGCTGTTGCCCTCAGGGTGGACGCCCGGCGCGACCCGGACCTGGCCCACGCTCTGGCTGCTGCACGGTGGCCTGGACGACTACACCTCCTGGACCGACCCCGATAACACGGACATCGTCGCCAGATCGCTGAATCACCAGGCCATCGTGGTGATGCCCGACACCTCCTGGTGCTCGGAGTACTCCGACTGGGTCAGCGGACCGCGCTGGGAGACCTATCTCACCCAGGACGTCGACGCCGTCCTACGCGCGCATTACCACGCCGGCACCGCACGCTCGGTCGCCGGCAATTCGATGGGCGGCCTGGGCGCGATGTACCTCACCGAGCACAACCCCGGATTCTTCAGGGCCGCCGCCTCCCTCTCCGGAGAACTCAACCCCTCCCACTCGAACCCGGCCTATGACCCCGGAGACCGCGATCAGCCCGGCCTGCCCTGCACCCTCAACGAGGAGGACGTGTGGGGGACACCGGGAGGAAGCCTGTGGAACCAGCACGACCCAGCCCTGAACACCCAGAAACTGGCCGGCGTACGGCTGTTCTTCTCCTCCGGCGTCGACCCCCAGGACACCTCCGGCACCTTCCCGTCCACCTGCACTGGCACGGACCTGATCGAGGAGGGCACCTGCCGGGAGACCCAGGCGATGCTGGACTCCCTCCGCCGCGCCGGCATCGGCTACACCTACCGGCCCGTCCCGGGCGGCCACCACCAGTGGTCCGGCAACTGGGCCTCCGAACTCGACCAGGCCCTCGGCATGCTCTACGGCGCCATCGGCGCCTGACACCACCACACGGGCCGACGAGCAGGAGCCTGATGAGAGTGAAACCGGGCAAGATCACCGTTCTGCGCGTCTCGCTGCTCAGTAGGCGGTGAGCCCGCCGTCGACCACGAGTTCCGAACCGGTGACGAATGATGAGTCGCCACAGGCGAGGAAGAGGAAGGCGGGTGCGACCTCGTCGGCGCGGCCGGATCGGCGCATCGGGGTGCGTTGGATGTCCGGCTGCTGGTCGCCCTGCTCGTCCAGGAGGTCCTGGATCACCGGCGTCGCGATGACCCCGGGATGCACGGAGTTGACCCGCACTCCCTGCCGCGCGTACTCGACCGCGGCCGTCTTGCTCAACAGGCGCACCGCGCCCTTGGACGCCTGGTATGCCGCGGCGGCGCCGCTTCCCACGAGCCCGAGCACCGACGACGTGTTGATCACCGACGCGTTGCCGCTCGCGCGCAGCAGCGGCATCGCCGCCTTCATGCCGAGCCAGGTTCCCTTCTGGTTCACCTCGATCACACGGTCCCAGGCGTCCTCCCGTGTGTCCTCGACGCCCGGCCAGTCCACGATGCCGGTGATCACCAGCTGAGCGCCTTCGCGGGCGAAGAGTTCGGCGGTCGCGGCGCCGATGCCGCCGGTCGCACCGGTGATCAACGCGACCTTGCCGGCGAGTCGTTGTCCTGCCATGGGAGATCCCCCAGATTCTCGTTGATGTCGTCCGCTCCTCCGAGCCTGCGCAGGTCAACGGGCATTAACCAGGGTGTGCGCCGCCTGGGTGTGGCGCACCCAGGCAGCACCCGGGCGGCACACGCAGCCGCCGCATAGCCTGGCCGCATGGACGACAACCACCTGGGTGGATTCCTGCGCGCACGCCGCGCCGGAGCGCAGCCGGAGGACGTCGGCATGGCGAGCTACGGAGCCCGTAGAGCCACCGGGTTGCGCCGCGAGGAGGTCGCCGTCCTGGCCGGAGTGAACGTCGACTACCACACCCGCCTGGAACAAGGGCGCGAGCGCCACCCCTCACCGATCAGAGTGCGGACTTAGCCCGCCTCTGGAACCCCCACACCGTCCGGGGCAGGACCACCAAGCACTTCCCGCACCCCGACGTCGGCCCTCTCACGCTCACCTATCAGGCCTTCGCCGTACGCGACGCCCCCGGCCAGCAGCTCGTGAGCACCACATGCCCCCAGCCCCAGCAACCAGAAAAAATCACCAACCCCACCCCGCAGGGGGGCGTGGGGGCGCAAGCCCCCCACATCGGGGGGCTCGGGTGGTCGTCCCCCCGGAAAAATGACGCGGACCACCGGGGAAGCCCCCAGAAGGGGAGCGACCACGATGGCCCAGTCTCGCGTGGGCGAGGAGGGATTTGAACCCTCACATCCTCTCGGACACACGGACCTGAACCGTGCGCGTCTGCCGTTCCGCCACTCGCCCGTGGCGACTCAGAGATTAGCACCCCTCCCGGACTGGTCGGAACTTGATTGCTCCATGCGAACCAACGCCCGGATACGATCGTCTAGCAGTGGAGAAGGGAGGTGCACGTGGGTGTCCTACAGCGCTTCGAGCGTCGACTCGAAGGCATGGTGGAGGGTGCCTTCGCTCGGGCTTTCAAGTCGGAGCTGCAGCCAGTAGAGGTCGCCAGCGCCATCCAGCGTGAGATGGACGAGCGCGCCGCCATCGTCGCGCAGGGTCGCACGCTGGTGCCGAACGACTTCGTCGTCGAGATCTCGCATCCCGACGGTGAGCGGCTCGCGGTGTACGCCGACAGTCTGAGCCAGGAACTCTCCAATCTCGCGCGTGAGCACGCGAAGGAGCAGGGTTACTCCTTCGTGGGGCCGGTACGCGTGCGATTCGAGAACGCCGATGATCTACGCACCGGCATGTTCCGTATTCGTTCCGGCGTCATCCGCGGTTCGACGGTGGAGGGTGGTGAGATCCGCCAGCCGATGAGCGACATGCCGCCGCCGGCGCGCGGGTTCTCCGGTGGTCGGCCGCGGCTTCTCGTCAGCACCGAGGGTCAGGAGAGCCACACGTACGACCTCACCACACCGGTGACTTTGCTGGGTCGCGGCACCGATTGTGATCTTCGGCTTGTCGACCCGGGAGTTTCCCGGCACCATGCCGAGATCAGAGTCGAGGGTCCGGAGGTGGTCGCGGTCGACCTAGGGTCGACCAACGGCACTTTCGTCAACGGTCAGCCGATCCGGCGCGTGACGTTGCGTGATGGCGCGCGTGTCACTCTGGGCCGTACAACCCTCGTGTTCCGTCGCGACAGGGAGTAGCTCCGACTCCGATGAACCAACTGACTTTGACCCTCATGAAGGTGGCGTTCCTGGCCGTTCTGTGGCTGTTCGTCATTGCGGCCGTGGGCGTGATCCGGGCCGACCTGTGGGGGTCCAAGGCCGCCGCGAAGGCGCTGCGGTCCCGCAAGGAGGCCCAGCCTGCCCGGCCGCCGAAGGCCGCGGCGCCGCGTTCGAGGCGCTCGGAGCCGACCAAGCTGGTCATCACTCAGGGTGCGCGGGCGGGCACGACCTTGGATCTCGCCGGTACAGAGATCGTCATGGGTCGTGGCAATGACGTCACGCTGCCTCTTGGGGACGACTACTCTTCGGGACGGCACGCTCGGCTCTTCTCACAGAACGGTCAGTGGTTCGTGGAGGATCTCGGTTCCACCAACGGCACCTTCCTCGGGCGCGCCAAGGTGAGCCGGCCGGAGCCCGTTCCCGTCGGCGTACCGATTCGTATCGGGAAAACCGTCATAGAGCTGCGCAAATGACAATCGGAATACGCTTCGCCGCACGATCGGACGTCGGCCTCCTCCGGGAGGGCAACGAGGACTCCGCGTACGCCGGTGCGCGGCTTTTGGCCGTTGCCGACGGGATGGGGGGTCACGTCGGCGGCGAGATCGCGAGTGCCGCGGCGATCGAGACCCTGAAGCCACTCGACCTCGACATCCCGGCGAACGAGATCGTCGGCGTGCTCGAACAGGCCGTCCACCGCGCGAACGAGACGCTGCACAGCATTGTGGAGGGCGACCCGTCCCTGCAGGGCATGGGCACGACGCTCACCGCGATGCTCTGGAACGGCCGGCAGATGGCCCTCGTCCACATCGGTGACTCACGGGCGTACCTCCTCCGCAACGGCGAGCTGTTCCAGATCACGCACGACCACACGCTCGTGCAGTCGCTGGTCGACGAGGGCCGGATCAGCCTCGACGAGGCGGCCTCCCACCCCCAGCGTTCCCTGCTGCTGCGCGCCCTCGACGGCCGCGGCGAGGTCGAGCCCGACGTGTCGCTGCGCGAGGCGCAGCTCGGCGACCGTTACCTCCTGTGCTCCGACGGGCTGTGCTCGGTGGTGACCGCGGAGACGATCCACCACGCGCTGAGCTCGGTCGCCGAGCCGGAGCAGGCGGTACGCCAGCTCATCGACCTGGCCAACCGCGGCGGCGGGCCGGACAACATCACCTGTGTCGTCGCCGACGTCGTGGAGCTGGAGCAGCAGCCACCCGGACCGCCGCCGAAGCCCATCGTGGCCGGCGCGGCGCACAACGCCACCCGCACCCGTGGCGAGGCGGACAACCCGGGCGGCGGCGCCCCTGGCGGCGCGATGGCCGGTGAGTCCCCGGCCCACCGTGCCGCGGCGCTGCGCGGGGAGCCGCAGCAGTCCGGCGCGGCGGTGACCGTCGCCGACATGCAGGCGGTGCCGCCGCAGGCCGACGACGCCCTGCAGCTGACCTCGATGCGCCCGCGCCGCCGGTGGCCCTGGCTGATCGGGATCGCGGTCGTGCTGGTCCTGCTGGTGGCGGGCGGTTCGTACGTCGCCTGGAGCAGCGTGCAGGGGCAGTACTACGTCGCCGCCGACAACGGCCAAGTGGTGATCTTCCAGGGCATGAACGACAAGGTCCTCGGGCAGAAGCTGTCCCACCTGAAGGAGCGTTCGGACCTCAAGGTCGCCGACCTCACTCCCGACGCCCAGTCCTCGGTGCGCAAGACCATCGACAACCTCGGCAGCCTCGCGAGCGCCCGCAAGACCATCGACAACCTGCGTGGCAAGGTCTGCCGCACCTCGGTCGCCGAGGACGGCAAAGGCGTGGTCGCCATCTGGAAGGGCCGCGGCCAGCAGGGCGAGGGCTGCGCCAACAAGGTGATCGAGACCTCCAACCCCAAGGTGCACACGAACACCCTGACCTCCAAGTCCAAGCAGGAGGTCCACAAGGGGATCACGCTGCCCGACCTGCCGCACGCGCAGGACAAGGTCCAGCAGCTGCGCGACGAGGCGTCCCAGTGCACCCGCCACCCCACCACGCTGCAGGGTTGCCCGCAGCCGGATAAACACTCATGAGCGTCATAACGACCAACGAAGCAGGCATACCAGTCGCGACGCGCCCCCGGCGCAGCGCCCAGCTCGGGATGCTCATCTTCGCGATGATCATCACGGTCGCCGGATTCGCTCAGGTCGGGCTGGCGCGTGACGGATCGCTGCCCGCCGGCATGTACGGCTACGGGATCGGCCTGGGCATCCTGGCCGCCGGTAGCTACATCGTGGTGGCGCGCTTCGCCCCGTACGCCGATCCGCTGCTGCTGCCGCTCGCGGTGTTCCTCAACGGCATCGGCCTGGCGATGATCTACCGGCTGGACCTCAACACCAGCGCGGACATGAAGGCCGCCATCGAGGCCGGCAAGAAGGTCTCCTACTTCGGGCCCTCGACCAACGCCCAGCTCGAGTGGACCGCGCTCGGCATCATCTTCTTCGCCGTCACGCTGCTGGTGCTGCGCGACATCAAGGTCGTGCAGCGCTACATCTACACGATCGGCGCGCTCGGCCTGTTCTTCCTCGCGCTGCCGGGCTTCCTGCCCTCCTCGATCAGCGGTGCGATGGGCGCGAAGATCTGGATCCGGATCGGCTCGATGTCGATCCAGCCGGGTGAGTTCTCCAAGCTCGCGCTGGTGGCGTTCTTCGCCGGCTACCTGGTCAACAAGCGCCAGGCGATGTCGACCGTGGGCAAGGAGTTCGGGCCGATCAAGTTGCCGCGCGCCCGTGACCTCGGCCCGATCCTGGTCATCTGGGTGATCTGCCTCGGCGTGCTGGCGCTGGAGAACGACTTCGGTACCGCGATCCTGTTCTTCGGCCTGTTCGTGAGCATGCTCTACATCGCCACCGAGCGCTTCGAGTGGGTGGGGATCGGCGCGGTGCTGCTCGCCGGCGCCTGCCTGGTGGCGCCGATGATCCCGCACGTGTCGCAGCGGATCGACACCTGGCTGGACCCCAGGCCGTACTTCGACGGCGGCTGCAAGATCAACGGTGTCATCCACAACCAGATGGCCCAGGGCTGCGCCGCCCACGGCGGCCAGTACATCGCCGACAGCGGTCAGCTCATGCGCGGCCTGTTCTCGATGGGCCAGGGCGGCGTGCTCGGCACGGGCCTGGGACAGGGTGAGCCGTGGCGCACACCGCTGTCCTACAGCGACTTCATCTTCACGTCCTTCGGTGAGGAACTCGGGCTCACCGGCCTCATGGTGATCCTGCTGGCGTACGCGCTGATCGTGCAGCGCGGTATGAAGGCGGCGATCGCCACCAAGGACAACTTCGCCAAGCTGTTCGCCGGCGGTGTGTCGTTCGTGTTCGCCCTGCAGGTCTTCGTGATCGTCGGCGGCGTCACGCGGCTCATCCCGCTGACCGGTCTCACCACGCCGTTCCTCGCCCAGGGAGGTTCGTCGCTCCTCGCCAACTGGATCCTGATCGCCATCTTGATCCGCATCAGTGACTCCGCACGGCGGCCGGCACCGCAGCCCATCCAGGACGAGGGAATGACCCAGGTGGTGAACACCGCGTGAACAAGCCTCTTCGCCGGGTGGCGATCGCAGCGCTGACGTTGCTCGTCATCTTGATGATCAACGTGAACTACATCCAGGGCTCACAGGCGGACAAACTCAAGAGCGACCCGCTGAACGCCCGGCAGTTCACCGCGCAGTGGCAGCACAACCGCGGCCCGATCACGGCGGGCGGCGTGACGCTGGCCTCCTCGAAGAAGATCAACAAGAAGGAGTACCAGCGCGTCTACAAGCAGGGTGAGCTGTACTCCCCGATCACCGGCTTCATGAGCCCGTTCAACCGCACCGGCATCGAGGGCGGCTACAACGGCCTGCTCGACGGCACCGACAAGCGGCTGACCGTGCGCAACTGGTTCGACATGCTGGTCGGCAAGAAGGCCGCGGGCGCGACGGTGCAGACCTCGATCATCCCGAAGGCGCAGCAGGCGGCCTACGACGGCATCCGTCAGGCCACCATCAGCGGCAGGCGCGGCGCCGCGGTCGCCGTCGACGTCAAGACCGGGGCCATCCTCGCGATGGCCTCCTTCCCGTCGTACGACACCAACGACCTGGCCACCCACGACAGCGCCAAGGCGTCCAAGGCGTCCACCCGGCTGCAGGAGCAGAAGGGCAACCCGATGCTCAACAAGGCGATGAACGAGGTGTTCCCCCCGGGCTCCTCGTTCAAGATCGTGGACTCGGCGACCGCCCTCGAGAGCGGTGGGATGACTGCGAACTCCCCGTTCGACGCCAACGAATTCCATCTGCCCGAGTCGGGGCAGACACTGCACAACGCCGACGGCGACGAGCAGCGCTGCAGTGGATCCCCGCAGCTGATCCAGTCCTTCGCGGCGTCCTGCAACTCCACGTTCGCCCGCCTGGCCGGAACACTCGGCCAGGACAAGCTCCTCGCACAGGCCAAGAAGTTCGGCTTCGACAAGCCGTTCCAGGTTGAGCCGGGCATGAGCAGCGCAAGCGCGAACTACCCGACCAAGCCCATGGGCGGGGACAAACTCGCCATGTCTGGCATCGGCCAGGGCGACGTGACCGTGACGCCATTGCAGATGGCGATGGTGGCCCAGGCGGTCGCCAACAACGGCAAGGAGATGAAGCCGTACCTGGTCAAGCGGGTCACCGCGCCGGACCAGTCCGAGCTTGCCACCGCGCAGGAGCAGGTGCTGGGCCAGCCGATCAGCGCGAACACCGCCAGCCAGCTGCAGGAGATGATGCGGCAGGTGGTGCAGTCCGGCACCGCGTCGTCCGTGGTCGGCGGCCAGGACATCGCCGGCAAGACCGGCACCGCCGAGACCGGCAACGGCTACTACGACGACTGGTTCGTCGGCTTCGCTCCGCAGCACAACCCGAAGGTCGCCTTCGCGGTCGTCACCGAGGGCAGCGAGCAGTCCAGCGGGGCGCAGAACTCCGCGCCGACCGCGTTGAGAATCGTCCAGGCGGTGCTCTAACCCCATGACCGAGCGCAGCGAGGGAATCCGAAGACGCGCCCCTGTGGTCACTCCCTCCGACGCAGGAGGGCTCACGACCGAGCGCGGCGAGGGAATCGAAGACGCGCCGCAGCGGTCGCTCTGCCGGGTGGGGGAGGGATCATGACCCCCCTCGTCCTCAATCATCGCTACCGCCTCGATGAGCGCCTCGCCTCCGGCGGCATGGGTGAGGTCTGGAAGGCCACCGACGAGCTGCTCGGCCGCCCGGTCGCGGTCAAGCTCCTCAAGGAGATGTACTTCTCCGACGAGAGCTTCCGCGACCGGTTCCGCGCCGAGGCGCGGTTCGCCGCGTCGCTTCAGCACAGCGGCATCGCGCAGGTGTACGACTACGGCGAGCAAGACGAGCTGGCCTATCTGGTGATGGAGCTGGTCAACGGCGAGACGCTGTCGCGGATCCTGTCCGTCGAGGGCCGTCTCAGCCCGGACACCACGCTCGACATCATCGGTCAGGCCGCGCGCGCCCTGCACATCGCCCACAGCACCGGCATCATCCACCGCGACATCAAGCCGGCGAACCTCATGGTCACCGGCGACGGCGTCGTGAAGATCACCGACTTCGGCATCGCCCGGGGCGGCGGCTCGGCCACGATGACCCAGACCGGCCAGGTGATGGGGACCGCGCAGTACGTCTCGCCCGAGCAGGCGACGGGCCGCCGGATCACCCCGGCGTCCGACCTGTACTCCCTGGGCGTCGTGGCGTACGAGTGCCTCGCGGGCATGCCGCCGTTCGCCGCCGACACCCCGATCGCGCTGGCCCTCATGCACGTCCGTGAGGACCCGCCGCCGCTGCCCGCCGACGTGCCCCCGGCCGTACGCGGCCTGGTCAGCGCGATGTTGGCCAAGGAGCCCGACGACCGTCCGGCCGGCGCGCACGAGGTGGCCGAGCAGGCGCACCGGCTGCGGCTGTCGGGCGGCGGCGCCCTCGGCGCGGACGCGGGAGCCGACACCGAATTCGTAGCAGCCGACGACGTGCACGTCCCCATGCAGGAGACCGCGTCCCTCGCCGAGACGCGGGCCGTGCCGGGCGAGGCCTCCAGGCGCCGCCGCACCAACCTGCTCGTCGCGGCGATCGCGTGCGCGGTGATCCTCGTGGCCACGGGGGTGTTCGCGGCGAGCGCCCTGTGGAAGAGTTCCGGCCACACTAAACTCGTGGACGGCAACCGGGTCGCACCCGCGGACAGCCCCGCGCCGACCGGGCAGTTCAGCAGTGAGCCGGACACCGGCGTCCCGTCTCAGCGGCCTGAGCCGTCCGAGCCCGTCCCCACGGACTCGTATCCCTTCCCATCGCCGAGTTCCTCGACATCGGCGCCGTCCACCAACCCGACTCCGACACCTAAGCCCTCAAAGCGGACGCCCACACCACCGGTGACACCATCGTCGCCGAGTTCTCCGGACCCGACTCCGTCGAGCAGTGCCGACGGCGCGCTAGGTTCTGAGGGCAGGGCGTAGACGACTAGGGAAAGTGCCAGATATGACTCAGCCTCGGCTACTCGGTGGCCGCTACGAACTCGATGGTGTCATCGGGCGTGGCGGTATGGCCGAGGTCTACCGAGCTCGCGACCTTCGCCTCGACCGCGTGGTGGCGATCAAGACACTTCGGTCTGACCTTGCCCGCGACCCGACGTTCCAGGCCCGGTTCCGCCGGGAGGCCCAGTCGGCGGCGTCGCTGAACCACCCGTCCGTCATCGCCGTGTACGACACCGGCGAAGACACGATCGACGGTAACCCGGTGCCGTACATCGTCATGGAGTACGTCGAGGGCCGCACTCTCCGCGACGTCCTCCAGGAGGAGCACCGGATCGCGCCGGACCGCGCCCTGCAGATGGCCGACGGCATCCTGCGCGCCCTCGACTACTCCCACCGCGGCGGCATCGTGCACCGCGACATCAAGCCCGCGAACGTCATGCTGACCACCAGCGGCGAGGTCAAGGTCATGGACTTCGGCATCGCGCGCGCGCTCGCCGACTCCGCGGCCACGATGACCGCCACCGCGCAGGTCATCGGCACCGCCCAATATCTCTCGCCGGAGCAGGCCCGCGGTGAGCGGGTCGACGCCCGCAGCGACATCTACTCCACGGGCTGTGTGCTGTACGAGCTGATGACCGGCCGTCCGCCGTTCCAGGGCGACTCCCCGGTGGCCATCGCCTACCAGCACGTACGGGAAGAACCGATCCCGCCGTCGCAGCTCGACCCGTCGATCCCGCAGTACGCCAACGCGATCGTCATGAAGGCGCTCACGAAGGACGCGAACTACCGCTACCAGAGCGCGGCGGAGATGCGGGGCGACATCCAGCGCGCGTCGCAGGGCATGCCCGTCGCCGCGCCGACGATGGCGATGAACGCCGGCACGCAGGTCATGCAGGGCGGCCCGCGCACGCAGGCGATGGGCCCCTCGTCGACGATGGGGTACGACCTGCCCCCGGCGCGCTACGCCGAGCCGGAGCCCGAGGAGGGCAGGGGCAAGAAGGTCGCGGTGTGGGCGCTCGTGGGCGTGCTCGCGGTCGGAGCGATCGTCGCGCTCTACATGATCTTCAGTGGCGGTGGCACCGAGTCGGGCAACAGCAACCAGATCGCCATGCCGAGCGACATCGTCGGCAGTGACCAGACGAGCGCCAAGCAGGAGCTGGTCGGGCTGGGCTTCACGTCGAGCAACATCCACATCAAGCACAAGACCGACGACAACGCCGAGAAGAACCAGGTGCTCGACGTCGACCCCGCCCCGCAGACGAAGATCGACAAGGCGAAGCTGGCGACCACACAGGTCACCCTCACCGTCTCGCTGGGCAAGCCGAAGGTCACGGTTCCCCCGGTCAAGAACATGAGCGAGGACGACGCCAAGTCCGCGCTGGAGGGCGTCGGCCTCAAGGAGGGGGCGACCCAGACGATCTCCTCCACCACGGTGCCCAAGGGCAGCGTCGTGAAGTCGGACCCGGAATCCGGTTCCAAGGTGGAGAAGGGCACCGAGGTGACGCTGTACATCTCCAGCGGCCCGGGCAAGACGCTGGTGCCCAACGAGGTCGGCAAGTCGGTCGACGAGGCGAAGTCCGATCTGCGCAGCCACGGCTTCCGCTACTCCATCCACTACGTCGACGTTCCGGCGGGCCAGGCCGACGGCCGGGTCATGCAGCAGACGCCGAGCGAGGGGGAGACGGCCAACCGCGGCAGCACGGTCACGCTGACCGTCAGCCGGGCGCAGCAGGACGAGCCGAGTCCGCCGGGGTCCGGGATGCCGACTCCGCCGTGGGGCGGCGGCGACAACTAGGGCCGAACGACAGGACCCCCGCACGCATCGCGTGCGGGGGTCCTGTCACGTCGGGGACGACATGCGTGCCCGGGCATAAAGGGAGGGCCTCCGCCGCTCGGGGGCAACGGCGGAAGCCCTCATTGGTGGAATCAGGCTTACCATCCTTGGTGTTACACCCGCCGGGAGCATTCTTTTACCGGTCTTTTCATCACGCACCTGCGACCTGCGGGTCTCACAGAGCGTGCACGATCCAATTCGCAAAAAGATCGTGGCCGGCCGCGCTGAGCACCGACTCGGGGTGGAACTGGACCCCCTCCACCGGTGCGCTCCGGTGGCGGATCCCCATGATCACGCCGTCGAGCGTACGGGCGCTGACGACGAGGTCTTCCGGCACGGTCGCGGGGTCCAGCGCCAGCGAGTGGTAGCGCGTGACGGTCAGCGGATCCGGCAGCCCACGGAACACCCCGGCCCCGTCGTGGTGGACGTCGCTGGTGTAGCCGTGCACGAGCTCCGGCGCGCGCCGTACCGTACCGCCGTTGACCGTGGCGATCACCTGGTGGCCGAGGCAGACGCCGAGTACGGGCCGCCGGGCCTCCGCGGCGATGTCCAGGCAGACCCCGGTGTCCTCCGGGCGTCCGGGGCCGGGGCTGAGCAGCACGCCGTCGAAGGCCTCGACGTCGCCGGGCGCCACCTCTGACCGGTCGCGTACGACGCAGTCGGCGCCCAGCTCGCGCAGGTAGGACACGATCGTGTGGACGAAGCTGTCCTGGTTGTCCACGACGAGCACCCGGCGCGCGGCGGACATCACGGACCCGGGCTCGCCGGAGCCGAGGCGCCACCCCCGACCGTGCCGTGGTCGAACTGGAGTTTCGGCTCGACCCAGGGAAAGACGAAGTACCACAGCAGTACGCCGACGACGACCAGCGCGGCCAGGACGAGGCCGGTGCGCTGGAGCCGGTCGCCGGGCAGGTGCCGCCAGATCCAGGCGTACATCTCAGGAGCTCGCCTCCTTCACCCGCGGCTTCGACGAGACGAGCCGGCCGAAGATGATGAGCCGCTGGGCCGCGGAGTACTTCGGGTTGCAGGTGGTCAGCGTGATGAGCCGCTTGGTCGGGTTGGCCTTCGGGTGCTCGGGCACCGGCGCGGCCACGGAGATGTCGCTGGGCCGCACGACCTTGGTCGAGGTGACCTCGTAGACGTACTGGCTGGCGCGGGTGTCGATGAGGATCTTGTCACCGGCGCGCAGCTCACCGAGCTTGTTGAAGGGCGCGAGGTAGGTCGTGCGGTGGCCGGAGACCACGAAGTTGCCGACCTGGCCCGGCATCGCGGTGCCGGGGTAGTGGCCGGGCCCCTTGCGCAGGTCGGCGACCGAGACGCCCTCGACGATGACGTAGTGGAAGCTCTTGCCGAGGCGCGGGATGCGGATGAGCGCGAGGCCGTGCCCGAGGCGTACGCGCTCGGTGGTGACCTTGCCGGCGCCGGCCCCGGCGTTCCACGAGCGGGTGAGCTCGTCGCCCAGCTTGTTCTGCTCCGCCTGGGTGTAGGCGCCGGTACCCCACAGCTCGTACGCGACGAAGAGCAGCACCACGAGGCCGGCCGTGATGCACAGCTCGCCGATGCTACGGATGAGTATCCGCACCGTCGGTCTCCGTGGCGTATTTCGGCGTCGCGTTGCCGCTGTAGGCGGGCAACGTCGTCTTCTGGAGGGTCTTCACCGTGTACCCGAGTCCGTATTCGTCGACGTACTGTCGGTAGATCTGTATCTCCGGCGAGGCGTCGAGTGCCGCGCGCAACCGCTCGGGGACGCCGGTGGCGGTGATGCGGAAGGGCGGCGAGTAGACGACTCCCTGCAGGATGAGCGTATTGCCTACGCAGCGGACCGCGCTGGTGGAGATCAGCCGTTGGTCCATTATTTGCATGGCCGTGGCGCCGCCGGCCCACAGCGCGTTGACCACGGCCTGTACGTCCTGCTGGTGGACGACGAGATCGTCGGGGCTCGGGTCGCCGGGCACCCGGCGGTCGTGCGGAGCGTCGTTCAGCGATACGCGGACGGCCCGTCCGCTCACGGGAGTGAACCCCGACAGCGCGGCGAGCCGGTCGGCCTCCTGCTGCGCGGTGCGCACACCGGCGTCGCGCCGCCCGGCCTCCCGGCCGAGCCGGTCGACCTGCCGGTGGAGGCTCCGATAGGTGCCCTGGGCCCGCTGGTAGCCGCGTTGCTCCTGGGCGATCAGCTCGGTGACGCGCGTACGGTCGCCGCCGCGAAGATCGGTGCCGTGGGCCGTGCTGGCGCTGGCGGCGAAGAGAGTGCCGGCGAAAAGCGTGAGGGCCGGAATGGCATGACGCCAGGTCAGGGCCCTAGACCGGGGTTTTACTCCCATCGGCATCCCCCACTGCCACTGTTATGGTCGTACGCTGCTCACCAGCGACTACGCTAACCGACAAACTGACCCATGCGCGGGTCGGCATCAGGCCATGCCCGCCCCGAGGAGAGACCCACCGTGCCCAAGTCGAAGGTACGCAAGAAGGCCGTCTACACTCCGCCGCAGCGCTCCCAGAAGGTCGCCGTCAGCCCGCGGTGGCTGGTGCCGACCATGGTGGGCTGCTGGCTGCTGGGCCTGGCCTGGATCGCCGTCTACTACATCACGGCGAGCGTCAACGCGACTGTTCCGGTCATCACCTCGCTCAGCAACTGGAACCTGCTGATCGGCTTCGGGGTGATCGTCATCGGCGTGATCCTCTCAACGCGCTGGCGTTGAGAGGTTCTCCACAGCGTTATCCACAGGTCCGCTGAGACGGAGCGGGGTAGCGGCCGGCGTGCGGGCCGCTGCCCCTGGGGGGCGCATCGGATCGTGCGGGATATCTCGCCGATCTCCCTGCGGCCAGGACAAAGCATCGCTATGCTCGACAACAGACGCGCGCTGATCCCCATATTCGGCGACGGCGCACGGCGCAACGAGGCGCCCGCGGACCGTGTACCCCCGCCAGAGCGAAAGCCAGAAGTTCCCCAGCAGCACCGCTGCCACCCAACAAGGGTTTTCCACATGCTGTGGATGACCCTGTGGATGAGGCCTGCCTTCGCTCCCCACCTTCCCTGAGCCTGAGAACTGAGAAGGCCCCGACCGAACCGGCGGGGCCTTCGTCGTTCGTGCGTCAGGCGGTCAACGCGGTGGTCTGAACGACGGTCAGGACGACCAGGACCGCCGCGACGATCGCGGACACCGCCACCTGGACGGCCTGCTGCCGCCCCCGGGGTGCGTACGCGAACGCCGCGGCCAGCACCGCACCGGTGATCAGCCCGCCGACGTGCCCTTCCCAGGAGATGTCCGAGACGGTGAACGTCAGCATCAGGTTGATCACGATGAGGAAGACGATGCCCCTGGTGTCCACTCCCAGGCGGCGTCCGACCACGAAGAACGCCGCGAACAGGCCGAAGATGGCGCCCGAGGCGCCCAGCGCGGGCTGACTCGGGTCGACCAGGAAGAGCAGGACGTTGCCGCCCAGCGCCGACAGCAGGTAGAGCACTGAGAAGCGCAGCCGGCCGAGCACCTGCTCCAGCTGCGGCCCCAGCACCCACAGCGCCCACATGTTGAACAGGATGTGGGTGATGCCGAAAGTGCCCTGGCTGAGCGGGACGTGCAAGAACGCCGCGGTGATCAGGCGGTACCACTCGCCCTCGGCGACGCCGTAGCCCGGAACGACCTGGCCGAACTGCTTCCACACGCCCAGCATCTCGAACCGGCCGACGAAGCTCGGTGAGGTCAGCTCACCGACGTAGGCGATGATGTTGATCGCGATCAGCGTCAGGGTCACGGTCGGCCGGGTGGCGACACGCCCGCCGAAGACCGTACGCGCCTGGCGCACCGTACGGTTGCCGTCACGCACGCATTCCGGGCACTGGTGGCCTACTGCGGCGTCGCGCATGCAGTCCGGGCATATCGGACGTTCGCAGCGCGTGCAGCTGACGTACGTCTCCCGGCCCGGGTGCCGGTAGCACGTCGGAACCTGCGGAGCCTGAGGAGCGTGCGGCGTGTCGCTGCTCATCGTGGTCTTCCTCTGCGTCTATCGGTACCTGTCTAACGACGGTCGATGGTCACCGATTCCACAACGACGTCCTTGACGGGCCGATCGCTGCGGTCGGTCTCGGTCTTGGCGATCGCGTCGACGACGTCGGCGCCCTCGATCACCTCACCGAAGATCGTGTGCCGGCCGTTCAGGTGCGGCGTCGGCACGACGGTGATGAAGAACTGCGAGCCGTTGGTGCCCGGCCCCGCGTTGGCCATCGCGAGCAGGTGCGGGCGGTCGAAGCGCAGGTCCGCGTGGACCTCGTCTTCGAACTCATAGCCCGGGCCGCCCCGGCCGTTGCCCAGCGGGTCGCCGCCCTGGAGCATGAACTTGTCGATCACCCGGTGGAAGATCGTGCCGTTGTACAGCGGGTCACTCGTGCGCCGGCCCGTGCGCGGGTCGGTCCACTCGATCGTGCCCTCGGCCAGACCCACGAAGTTCTGCACCGTCTTGGGCGCGCGGTCGGGGAAGAGACGCACGACGATGGTGCCCATCGTCGTGCGCAGCGTCGCGGTGAGGTCCTCAGCCACGAAGACTCCTTCTCGTATCGAATCCGATGTTCACAGGGACACAGGTGCCTGTACCCCCGCGTGAACGCATCCTGTCAGATCGGCGATTGACATCGCTTGTCGTGGGAACAGAGTCCGACGAGACCGCACATGACGGAGGGCAGCATGTCCCTACGAAACAAGAGTCGGAAGATGCCGCAGGTGAACATCGACAGCGCGCGTCTGCAGGACGTTCAGGAGAGGGTTGCCGAGGGTGCCCGTCAGGCGGCGCAGCGGGTGGGCCCCACCACTCGTCAGGCGCAGAAGATGGCCGCAAAGCAGATGAAGAACGCGCGTCATTGGAGTGCGCCACGCATCGACCAGGCCGGGCACTACATCGAGGAGGAGGTCGGGCCGCGTGTCGGCGCGCTCCTTCACCGTACGGCCGACCGGGTCGAGCCGGGTACTCCGAAGCGTCGCCGTGGCATCGCCGCGGCGCTCCTCGTCGTCGGGGGTGCCGTGGGCGCCGCCGGCGCGATCGCGACACGCCGCGCGACGTCGCGACCGGCCGAGGAGGCGACCTCCCCCGAGCACCTCTCGTCGGCGTCGGACAACTCCGACTCCGACCGTGCGCACAGCAACAGCTGATCGCGGGCCTCACCGTCGAGGGCCCGGCCAGGCGCACTGGCCGGGCCCCTCGGCGTTCCGGAACCGGTCAACCATGGGCGAATGACATTCGGGTTCCCTGTACCGTCTGTCCCATGTCGCTTAGATCCTCGCTCAGTGCCGCGAGCCGCAGGGTCATCGCGGTGGTGTTGCACCGGGTCTGGGAGTGGCTGCGCGCCCACGCCGAGATCTCACCGAGCACGCCGGCCGGCCGGCGGTTCGGCTATCTCGGCGAAGGCGCGTGCATCGGCTTCCCCACCGGCGCGATCTACGGCGAGCCGTGGATCCGCATCGGCGACCACACCCTCATCGGCGTGCACGTCACGCTCTCGGCGGGGTTCGTGCCCGGCCTCGACCTCGGGCCGGACCCGATCGTGACGATCGGGAAGGCCTGCTCCATCGGCCGGGGCAGTCACATCGTCGGGCACAAGTCGATCGAGATCGGCGACGACGTCTTCACCGGCCCGTACGTCTACATCACCGACCAGAACCACGGCTACACCGACCCCGACACCCCCATCGGACGGCAGTGGCCGGTCAACGACGCCGTCGTCATCGGCTCCGGCTGCTGGCTCGGCACCGGCGCGATCATCCTGCCGGGCACCCGCCTGGGCCGGAACGTCGTGGTGGCCGGAGGCGCCGTCGTCCGCGGCGAGTTCCCCGACCACAGCGTGATCGCCGGTGTGCCGGCGAAGGTCGTCCGCAGCTACGATCCGGAGGCCGGCTGGCTCCCCCCGCAGCCGGAGGTGCCCCTGGACGAGGAGACTCTCGCCCAGATCGCCGAGCTGACCGGCGACCGGGAGCCGGCGCAGGTCCCCGAGTCCGGCGAACGCGCGAGCTGAGCGGGGACCCGCCGATGTCACTCACAGGTCGAAGGCGTCGAACGGGTAGCCGTCCCACAGGGCGCGTTCGGCGCCGCGCGGGTCCTTGGCGGTCCCCGGCCGGAGGTTCCACATCATCGTGGTGCGCCGGGGCACCTGGTAGGCGGGCCACGAGGGCCGTGCGACGGTACGGCGGCCGTTCGGGTCGCCGGTGCGGGCGAAGGACGTCCAGGCGTCGACCATCTGGTCCGACAGGCGGGTCAGCCGGGCCCGGTCCGTCTTCAGCGCCTCGGCGCCGCCCTCGATCCCGGTGAAGCGGAGCGTGCCGAACACGAACGGCAGCTCGATCGTGTGCACCGCGCCCACGCCCTTCGGGGGACGCCAGTCGAACTCGTACGCGTAGGTCGGCCGCCACCGGCTCTGCGCCTCCGCGAGCCGGGTCGCCGGCACCCGGAGGCCCTGGTCGGTGAACATCGCCAGTGCCGCGTCCCGCGCCGTACGTCTCTTGCGGTAGACCGCGGTCATCCGCGGGCGGCGGGCGGCGAGCTCGGGCGGGAAGAAGCCGTCGTACTCGGCGGCGAGCCGGTCCAGCCCCCGCGGATCGTACTGACCGAAGAAATTCATCTCGTCCTTGTTCGTGCCGATGAGCAGGTCGACGCCGCGCGCGTTGCCGGCCGCCACGCGCCTGGTCACCGAGCCGCGGACGAGCGTGCCGTCGACGTACGGACCGAAGTACAGCGCGCCGCCGGCGGAGCCGGGCAGGGACGCGGCCGCCTTGTTCCCCAGATCGATCAGCTCCGTGGTGGACATCGCCTTGAGCCGGGCGATGCTCCTGACCGGGAACGACGCGGCCAGCTTGCGCTCCATCGCCGCGGAGTGCACCAGCGACCCGTTGCCGCTCTCCAGGATGACGCGGCGGAACAGCCGTTCGGGGTGGTCGGTGGCGAGCATCGCGCTGAGCGAGAACGCCCCCTCCGACTCGCCGACGGCCGTGACCTGGGACGGGTCGCCGCCGAAGTCGGCGACGTGCTGCCGCACCCAGGTCAGCGCCGCGATCTGGTCGCGCAGCCCGTTGTTCCCCGACCCCCGGTAGGACGGGTCCACGCCGCCGAGCTCGGTCCAGCCGAACACGCCGAGGCGGTAGTTCAGGGAGACCACCACGGCGTCTCCGCTAGTGGCGAGTCTCGTCCCGTCGTAGCGGGGTTCGTTGGCGGTGCCGAAGCGCGCGGCACCGCCGTGGATGAACACGATCACGGGGCGCTTGGCGCGGTCGGGGCGCGGCGTCCAGACGTTGAGGTAGAGGCAGTCCTCGTCGGCGTAGATCTGCCGCCGGTCGGGATAGTCCTCCGACATCTCGTCGCGCTCCTGCGGGCACACGCGCGTGTCGTCGTCGGCCGTCAGCGTCCCGTGCCAGGGTCGTACGGGCTGGGGCGGGCGGAACCTGCGGTCGCCGACCGGCGGCGCGGCGTACGGGATGCCGCGGAAGGCGCAGATCCCGGCCCGCGCGGTGCCGGCGACGAGGCCGAGCGAGGTCCTGGTCGTGCAGCCCGGGCGCGGGTGCGCCGAGGCGGACGGCGCGCCGCAGGCCGCCGCCGCGACGAGCGCGGCCGCGAACCCGGCGATCCGGATACGGCGGAACATGAGGTCTCCTCTCGTGTCGACCGCACCGAGCCAACGCGAGACGACCGCTCCGGCGGATCGCCGGTACGGGTGAACGCGGGGCCACCCGTACGGGTGAGGTCAGTCCGTGCCCGCTACGACCAGGCCGGACTCGTAGGCGAACACCACGGCCTGCGCCCGGTCGCGCAGGTGCAGCTTGGTCAGCACGTTGCTCACGTGCGTCTTCACGGTGTGCTCGCTGACGACGAGCTCGGCGGCGATCTCGCTGTTGGACCGGCCGCGGGCGAGCCCCCGCAGGGTGTCGAGCTCGCGGTCGGTCAGCTCGGCGAGGCGTCTCCGGAGAGCGGGACGCGGGCTGCCGCGGCGGACGACGTCCTCGATCAGCCGCCGGGTGACCGACGGCGCGAGCAGCGACTCGCCCGCGGCGACGAGCCGCACCGCGCGGACGAGGTCGTCGCGCCGGACGTCCTTGAGCAGGAAGCCGCTGGCACCGGCCCGCAGGGCGTCATAGACGTGGTCGTCCACGTCGTACATGGTCAGGACCAGCACCTTCGCCGACGTGCGCCGGCAGATCTCGGCCGTGGCCGCGACCCCGTCGACGTTCGGCATCCGGATGTCCATGAGCACGAGGTCGGGCGCCAGCTCGACCGCCTTGGCGATCGCCTCGGCGCCGTCGGCGGCCTCACCGACCACCGAGATGTCCTCGTGGGCGTTCAAGATCATGGCGAAACCGCCGCGGAACAGGTCCTGGTCGTCGGCGACGAGCACTCGCATGTCCGGTTATCCGATCGGCAGGGTGGCGGTGACGGTGAAACCGCGCGGGTCGATGACGAGTGTGCCTCCGCAGGCGCCCGCGCGTTCGCGCATGCCGACGATGCCGTGGCCCTCGCGTACGTCGGGCGCGCCCCCGCCGTCGTCGGCGACCTCGATCGTCAGGGCCCGGTCCGACCAGGCGAGGCACAGCCGCACCGAGCGGGCGGCCGCGTGGCGCAGCGTGTTGGTCAGGCACTCCTGGATGATCCGGTACGCCGCGACGTCGACGGCCGCCGGGATCGGCCGCCGCGTCCCGCGCTCTTGGAGGTGGACCTCGATCCCGGCCCGGCGGGCGCGGTCGAGCAGTCCGGGCGCCGCGCCGAGGCCCGGCTGCGGCTCGCGCTCGGCCGTGCCCCGCAGCGCGCCGAGGATCTGGCGGAGCTGGCCGATCGCCTCCCGCCCGGTGTCGGCGATCGCCTCGAAGGTCGCTTCGGCGCGTGCCGGGTCGGAGCGCACGACCAGCGGGCCCGCCTCGGCCTGCACGACCATGAGTCCGACGGAGTGGGTGACGATGTCGTGCATGTCGCGGGCGATCCGCGTGCGTTCTTCGGCGACGGCGACGGCGCGCTCCTCTTCCAGCCTCCGCGCGCGTTCGTCCATGGCCTCGCGCTGCGCGCGGTGGGCCCGGGCGCCCACGCCCAGGGCGTACGCGGCGACGTAGGAGGTGATGACGTAGCCGAAGGTGTCGAAGCTCTCGTGCGGCAGGGCCAGGGAGAAGATCACCCCCGCCACCAGCACCACGCTGCCGGCCGCACGCCAGACCGGCTTGGCCAGTTCGGCGAACGTGTAGGTCCACACCAGCGGCCCGTACGGCATCAGCCACGGCAGCTGGTGGACGAGGCTCTGGTGCGCGAGCGCGAGCACGGTGACCGCGCCGCCCGTCACCAGGCCCACGGGGATGAGGAGCGTGCGGCGCCAGGTCACCGGCACCGACCCCAGGACGGACAGCACCACCACCCACCACGGCTGCACGTACGGCACGAACGCGGGCACGACCATCGCGACGGTGACGACGGCACCGACCGCGAGGTCCACGCGCGGCACTCGCAGAGGCTTCACGGCCGCCCTTCCGGCTCGGGGACCGTCCAGCGTACGGCCGGGTTCCGGCACTCCGCCTCCCTCGCGCGGCCCGGTCACCGCTCACTCTCCAGGCGGAGGCGTATCAGCGGCGTGTCAGCGCCCGTGCCCGCGATGTCCGCGCCGCGTCAGCCGGCCGGTGCACCGTGGGCCACGCACGAGACGAACTAGCGGAAGACTCGGCATGGAACACGTGATACGGGCCGAAGGCCTGAAGAAACGCTTCGGAGAGACCCAGGCGCTGGCCGGCGTCGACATCCTCGCGCGCCGCGGGACCGTGCTCGGCGTGCTGGGACCGAACGGCGCCGGCAAGACCACCGCCGTACGGACGCTGGCCACCCTGATCAGGCCGGATGAGGGGAGAGCCGAGGTCTGCGGCTTCGACGTCGTCAAGGACGCCGCGCAGGTACGCCGGCTGATCAGCCTGACCGGGCAGTACGCCTCGGTCGATGAGGAGCTGACCGGCGTGGAGAACCTCATCATGATCGCCCGGCTCGTCGGCCACGGCCGTGGCGAGTCGCGGCGGCGGGCACAGGATCTGCTCGACCGGTTCAGCCTGTCCGAGGCGGGCGGCCGGGCCGCCAAGACCTACTCCGGCGGCATGCGGCGCCGGCTCGACCTCGCGGCCGGGCTCGTCAACGACCCCCAGGTGATCTACCTGGACGAGCCGACCACCGGCCTGGACCCGCGGGCGCGCAACGCCGTCTGGGACACCGTGCGGCAACTGGTGCGCGACGGCGCGACCGTACTGCTCACCACGCAGCAGTTGGACGAGGCCGAGGCGCTCGCCGACCGGATCGTGGTCTTCGACCACGGCCGGGTGGTCGCCGACGGCACCTCCGAGGAGCTGAAGGAGAAGGTCGGCGGCCAGACTCTCGCCGTACGGGCGCGGGACCGGGCGCGCATGCCGGAGATCGTCGGCGTCGTCGCCCGGGTCACGGGCGCGCGGCCCGAGACCGATGAGGACACCGGCCTGGTCACCGCGCCGCTGGACGACCCGGCGGCGCTGACGGCGGTGGTGCGCGGTCTCGACGAGGCCGGCGTCGTCGCGTCCGACCTGGCATTGCGCCGGCCCAGCCTGGACGAGGTCTTCCTCAGCCTGACCGGCCACCACGCCGAACCCGAAGGAGACGACGAATGACCGCGATCACCGCCGGCAAGAGGATCGGCCCGTCACGAACGCTGGGCAACGGGCTGACGCTCGCCTGGCGCAACGTCACGCAGCTCAAGCACTCGCCGGAGAAGCTCATCGACGTCACGCTGATGCCGGTGGTGTTCCTCCTGCTGTTCCTGTACGTCTTCGGCGGTGTGGTCGCGGGCAGCACCCACGCGTACCTGCAGCAGCTGCTGCCCGGCCTGGTCGCGCAGATGGGGATGTTCGCCTCGATGGGCCTGGGAACGTCGCTGTGCGAGGACATCCGCAAGGGGGTGTTCGACCGGTTCCGCAGCCTGCCGATCGCCCGGTCCGCACCGCTCATCGGCGCGGTGATCGGCGACGCGGTCCGGTTCTGCGTGTCGATGGTGGTGCTGACGGCGTTCGGATCGCTGCTCGGGTTCCGCTTCCACACGAACCCGCTGTCGGTGCTCGCGGCGTTCGGCCTGGCCTACGCGTTGTACTTCGCGGTCTGCTGGGTCTCGGTGCTGGTCGGACTGGTGGCGCCGTCACCGGAGACCGTGCAGGGCCTCGGGTTCATCTGGGCGATGCCGCTGACCTTCGGCAGCAGCGTCCTGCTGGCCGACACCGGAACGATGCCCGGCTGGCTTCAGGCGTGGGTGAAGGTCAACCCGGTGACCCACCTGGCGGACGCGACGCGCGCGCTGATGGTCGGCGGACCGGTCGGCGACCACGCCTGGTACACGCTCGCGTGGGCGGCCGGGATCGTGATCGCGACCTTCCCCGTCGCCGTATGGATGTACGGCCGCAAGGTCTAACGAAGGGCGATGGCCTGGTCGCGGGTGGTCTCGCGGCCACGGGCGTACGCCTCGTCGAAGGCCGTCCGGCCGAGTGCGGCGAGGGCCGCGGTCGTGGCGCGTTCGATCTCCAGGTTCCACGGGTCGGGTTCGCCCTGGAGGGTGTGCGCGGCGCCGAGCAGTTCGGCGGCGCGCACGTGCTCGCCCCGGCAGGCGGCCAGCGCCGCCAGCCCCTGCACGAGCGAGCCGATGAGCCGGTCGATCGGCATGAGGACGATCTCGCTGATCGCCCGCATCGCCCGGTCGTGCCATCGCGCCGCGGCGGCGAGGTCGCCCTCCTGCTCGGCGAGGCTGCCGCGCTTGCTGAAGACCATCGCCGCGGTGGTGCCGAAGTCCAGCCGCGCCGCTCTGGTCTCGATGAGGGCGATCGCACGGTCGATGAGTTCGCGGGCCCGCTCGAGATCGTTCTCCCACCGGGCGAGTTCGCCGAGCAACAGCCATCCCCGGGCCGCGTCGGCGTGCTCGGCGATCCGCTCGGCGTTCCGCGCGCCGGCCTCCAGGTCGACGCGCGCCCCCGCGAGGTCGCCCGCGATGGCGCGTGCCCGGCCGAGCTGGATCCGGAGGGTCGCGGCCTGGTCGGGGCTGATGCCGGAGACGGTGTAGCCGTAGGCCTCCTCCAAGGCGCGGATCGCCTCCTCGGGCCGGCCGCGTACGAGACGCGTCTCCGCGATGCCCGACAGTGCGCTGACGAGCCCCCAGCGGTCACCGATCTCCCGGAACCCCGCCTGCGCCTCGGCCGCGGCGCGGGCCGACCGGTCGATGTCGCCTCCACTCCCGGTCAGGAAGGCGATGAACACATGGCGAGCCGCCCTCGTCCACGGATCGTGATGGTCACCGATGAGGTCGAGTTCGCGCAGGGCGAGGTCGATGTCGCCGGAGAAGATCGCGACGAGGGGACGGACCATGGCCAGGATCGGATGCGCGGAGGGCTCCGCCCGCAGCGCGACGATCTTCTCCATCTGCTCGCGCAGGCTCTCCGGATCGGGGCCGCCCTCCCGGGACATCTCCTGGACCAGCGCCGCCGTGAAGCCGCAGATGGTGTACGCGTCCTCGGCACCCGGCGGCGGGTCGCCGTCGACGAGGCTCCAGACCTCGACCGCCCACTGGCCGGCCTCGGCCTCGTAGTCGCACAGGATCCAGAACCACGCCAGCGCCCCGATGAGGCGTACGGCGGTCTCCACGTCGCGGGTCTCGATCGCGTGGCGCAGCGCGTTGTTGCAGTTGTCGCGCTCGGTGTTCAGCCGGTCGAGCCAGCGCAACTGGTCGCGTCCGCGCAGCTCCGGCTCGGCCCGCTCGGCCAGGCGGAGAAAGTACGCGGCGTGGGCGTCGCGCAGGCGCTCGTCCTCTCCGGCCTCCGTCAGCCGCTCGGCCGCGTACGCGCGCACGGTCTCCAGCAGCCGGTAGCGCACGTCGGTCTCGCCCGTGGCCATGACCAGCGACTTGTCGACCAGCGAGGCGATCAGGTCGATGACGTCCTCGCCGAGCACCTCCTCGGCGCTCTCCACCGTCGCACCGCCGTCGAACACCGACAGGCGGCGCAGCACCCGGCGCTCGGCGTCGTCGAGCAGGTCCCAGCTCCAGTCGACGACCGCGCGCAGCGTCTGGTGGCGGGGCAGGGCGGTGCGGCTGCCGACGTTGAGCAGCCGGAACCGGTCGACGAGCCGGTCGGCGACCTGCACCGGCGTGAGCGCGCGCAGCCGCGCGGCGGCCAGCTCGATCGCGAGCGGCGCGCCGTCCAGCGCCCGGCAGATGCGGACGACCGGCTCGACCGTGGCCGCGTCCAGCGCGAACCCCGGGCGTACCGCGCTGGCCCGATCGATGAACAGTCGCACCGCGTCGTACGCCTGGGCGTCGTGTGCGTCGGCGTCCTCGGGGGGCAGCGCCAGCGAGGGCACCGGGCACAGCGCCTCGCCGGTGATGCCGAGCGGCTCGCGGCTGGTGGCGAGGATCCGTACGCCCGGCGCGGCGGACAGCAGCCGATCGGCCAGCGTCGCGACCGCGTCGAGCAGGTGCTCGCAGTTGTCCAGCACCAGGACCAGCCGCTTGGTGGCCAGCGCGTCGGCGAGCCGGTCGAGCGGGTGGGTGATCTCCCGGGCCTCCAGCAGACGGACCGTCTCGGGGATGCCGATGGCGACGAGCACGGCCTGCGGCACGTCGAGCGCTCCGCGTACGGGCGCCAGCGGCACGAACCACACGCCGTCGGGTGAGGTGGCGGCCATCCGGCCCGCCACCTCACCCGCGAGCCGGGTCTTGCCGGTACCGCCCGGGCCGGTGAGCGTGACGAGCCGGTGGGTGGTGAGCAGCTCGCCGATCCGTTCGATCTCCTCGGCACGGCCGACGAAGCTGGTGAGCCGGGCGGGCAGGTTGGTCCGCCGCTCCGGCTCGCGCGTGGGCGGGGGCGCGGGCGGGCGCGCCGCCGGCGCGCCGCGCAGGATCGACAGGTGCACCGCGGCCAGCTCCGGCGAGGGGTCCACGCCGAGGCCGTCGGCGAGGGCATGGCGAGCGTCCTCATAGACGGTAAGGGCGTCGGCCTGGCGGCCCGCGGCGTACAGCGCCCGCATGAGCTGCCCGCGCAGCCGCTCACGCAGCGGGTGGAGCGTGGTGAGCTCCTCGAGCTCGGGCACGAGGCGCGCGGCGTGGCCGAGCGCGATTTCGGCCTCGAACCGCTCCTCGGCGGCCTCGACACGCAGTTCTTCCAGCCGCGCGATCGGCGCCGCGGCGAAGGCCGCCCCGGAGACGTCGGCGAGCGCGGGCCCGCGCCACAGGCCGAGCGCGCGGCGCAGCTCCTCGGCCCGCGTGGCCGGATCGTCCGTCGCGAGGGCGGTGGCCACCAGGCGTTCGAACACGACCGCGTCCACCCGGTCCGGCGCGACGCTGAGGCGGTAGCCGCCCGGCCGTGACTCGACGGTGTCGTGGCCGATCACGCCGCGCAGGCGCGAGACCAGTGCCTGGAGCGCGTTGGCGGCGGCGGCCGGAGGCGCGTCGCCCCACAGGTCGTCGATCAGCCGATCGGCCGACACGGTGCGCCCGGCGTCGACGGCCAGCCGCATCAGCAGGGCGCGCAGCCGCGGGCCACTGACCTCGATGGGCCGCGCGGCCTCGTCCCGCACGTCCAGCGGGCCTAGGATGCCGATGCGCACGTCGCCCATTGTCGCAACCAATCGCCCCGTGGCGGGTCATGCCACCCTTACCGCCGCGATGCCGCCTGAACCGCCGGACCGGCCGGGCGGTGGACGGGGCGAGGCCGGGGCCGGATGTCCTCTGTGCTTGGGTTGCATGGTGATCGTCACCGATGTCCTGATTCTGCTTGGTGTGGGGGTCGTCGCCGGAGTCGTCAGCACGGTGGTCAGCCTCGCGTCGATCGTCTCCTATCCGGCGCTGCTGGCCCTGGGCATCCCGCCGCTGAGCGCGAACGTGACGAACACCGTCGCCCTGCTCTTCACCGCGGTCGGGGCCGCGGCCGGTTCGCAGCGGGAACTGGCCGGTCAGTCCGGCCGGGTCGTGCGCATCGGCGCGCTGACCGCGCTCGGCGGCGCCACCGGGGCGGCGCTGCTGCTCCTCACACCGGCCGGCGCGTTCGAGTACGTCGCGCCGGTGCTGGTCGCGGCGGCCTGCCTCGTGCTGCTCGCGCAGCGGCGCATCACCGCCGTCGCGACCGCCGTGGGCGGCGAGCACAGCGCGCCGCTGCGCTTCGCGGTGTTCGCCGTCTCGATCTACACCGGCTACTTCGGCGCGGCCGGCGGCATCTTGATGCTCGCGGTGCTCGGCGCGATGCTCGAACTCCCGCTGATCCGGGTCAACGCGGTCAAGAACGTCGTGGCCGGGCTGAGCAACGGGGTCGCCGCGCTGGGCTTCGCCGCCTTCGGCCCGGTGCGGTGGGTCGCCGTGCTGCCGCTGGCGGCCGGCTTTCTGGCCGGCGGCTGGCTCGGCCCCTCCCTCGTACGCCGGCTCCCGGGCGAGGCGCTGCGGATGGTCGTGGTGGTCTGCGGCCTGGCGGTCGCGGTCAAGCTCGGCTACGACGCCTACCGCTGACCGGTGAGTCTCGGCAGGGGATGACCACGGCCCGATCAGGCACCGCGGGCGTGCGGCGGGGCCACCTGCCGCCAGGACTGGACGAGGTCGAGGAGCTCGCCGGCCACGCGCGGGGCGACGGCGATCGTGGCGGCCGAGGCGGCGGTGTGGTCGGAGCCGTCCAGGTCGATCACGACGGCGCCGGCCTCACGGGCGATGACGACGCCGGCCGCGGTGTCCCAGGGGTTGTTCGACAGGGCGACGCACGCGTCGAGCTTGCCCTCCGCGACCCACGCGAGGTCGATGGCGGCCGAGCCGAGCATGCGCACGCGCTGGACCCGGCCGGCCAGCCGCTCGGTGAGCGCGAGGCGCAGGGCGTTCTGCTCTTCGGCGCCCGCGCCGACGGCGTAGTCGCCGATCGCCACGATCGCCTCGCGGAGGCCGCCCGTACGGCTCGCGGAGATCCGCCGGTCGCCCTCGTAGGCGCCGGCGTGCTCCACCGCCCAGTAGCGCGCGCCGAGGAACGGCAGGTCGATCACGCCCAGCACCGGGCGGTCACCGCGCAGCAGGCCCAGGGAGACGCCGGTCAGCGGCAGGCCGTGCACGAAGTTGGCGGTGCCGTCGATCGGGTCGAGCGCCCACAGCAGATCGCCGTCGTAGCGTCCGGTGACTCCCTCCTCCTCGCCGAGGACGGCCACCTCGGGCGTGCGGAGCCGCAGACGGGCACGGACGGCGCGTTCGACCGCGAAGTCCAGCTCGCTCGCCATGTCGCGGTCGCCCTTGGCGGTGAGCGTGCCGGGCCGCCGCGACCGGATGAGGTCGCCGGCGAGGGCGACCGCCTCCAGAGCGACGGGCACCAGCGCTCCGGGGGACGCCGTCATACCGGCCGACTCCGTTCCCATAACTCGGTATAAATCCGCTCAAATGTGTTGTAAAGCCCCGATTGTTCGGACGACCTGCGCAGCATGAAGGTCGGCGAGTCGACGCCGCGGGCCTGCGGCAGGTAGGGCTGCACGACGCACGTGGTGTCGTCGACCAGCACGATGCCGAACCGGATGGTCTCGTCGTAGACGGCGATGGACAGCCGGTCGCGTGCGGCGTCCGGCAGCCGGGCACGCAGCCGGGAGAGCACCTCGATGTTGAGCCTGGTGAGCGTGATCAGGTGATGGTCGGTGTAGCCCTCTTCGCGCTCGCGCGCCCGGATGGCCTCGCCGTCGGGGTCGAGGAAGAGGCAGCGCAGCGTCGTGCCCTTCTCGATGAGGCCGTGCAGGCGCTGGTCGGGGTACTGCTGGCAGATGAGGTTGAGCGACAGGCCGACGGCCCTGATGTCGGCGGCGGCGTCGAACAGGGCGTACGGCGGAACCGCGCCGGTGAAGTCGGCCCGGGTGGGGAAGACGGCGGCGACGTCGGCCATCGGCCCGTCGGCACGGGCGTCCGCGGAGGGCGGCGGGGTCAGGACGTCGTCCGGGCACGGACCGAACAGCTGATCGGCCGTCCAGCCGGGGAACATGTGCTCGAGCACCCGGCAGTGGTCGGTGTAGGGGAGGCGTTTCAGCTCGCCGGAGGTCCAGCGATGCAGCTGCGCCCGGCTCGGCGCCGTGCCCACGAGGTCGCGGTCGATCCGGCGTGCGGCTTCGTCGTAGGCGGCGCGGAAGAGCCCGTAGCGATGCCACTGCCGCTGCCGCAGCAGGATTTGGAGCAGGATCGGCCGACCGGACACCGTCCGCCCCTTTCTCGTCGGGTCCGCGGCACAGAATAATGGCATTCCATTACCTAGGGAGACGAAGTCGAGACGGAGAGTAGACAATGACGTCGAAAACGCCGCCGCGACACGCTCGCCACGCGACGCCCGGCGGCGCGATGCTGGTGGCCCGGCGAGCGCACGGGGGCGATCAGCATCGAGCACAGCGACCAACTCCGGTTGCTCGCGGCACTGTGCCGGGAGCTCGCGCTGCTGGGGCTCGACGTGGGCATGAGCGACGCCAAGCCGGCGGTGTCCGTGCGTCAGAGCCGCCGCAACCCCCGCCTGTGGATCTCGATCGACGTATGCGACGGCTTCTTCGAGTGGTGCCGTCGCGACGGCAGCCGGCACGCGGCGGACGACCCGGCGGGGGCGGCACGGCGGATCGCGACCGAAGTCCGGCGTGCCGCGGCAGATCGCGAGTGAAAAGACGGAACCGATGTGACCCCTGAGGTGTCGAAGGGAGGGTCCGGCCGAGCCACCCGTACGGCCGGCCCCACCCCCGACAGCGAGGAGTCGATTTCAGTGCGCACTTCAGGCGTGCGGATCACCGTGGTCAGCGTCGTCACCGCCGCCCTGGCGCTTTCCGCGACCGCGTGCGGCGGCAGCGAGCAGAAGAAGTCCGCCTGCGACAAGCTTCAGCAGACCATCGGAAACGTCAGCAAGACGGGCATGACCCAGATCAACAATCCGAACGCCCTTGCCGAGACGTACTCCAACGGTGCCCAGCAGATGCGCGAGCAGGGCAAGGACTCCGGCGACGACGACGTCGAGAAGGCGGCCAACGAGGCCGCGTCCGCGATGGACAGCCTCGGCCAGCAGATGAAGGCGCTGGGCAGCGGGGGAACGCCCCAGATGCCCGACACGGCACCGCTGACCACCGCCGGCGTCCATCTCAAGGCGGCCTGCGGCGGCTGACGGGGTCATCGACGGGGCCCGATGCCGCCGGCGTCGGGCCCTTCGAGCGGGGTCTTACTCCTCCTGCTCGGCCAGGAACCGCTCGAACTCGGCCGCGATCTCTTCGGCGTCCGGCATGCGCGCGTCCGGGCCGGCCATCGGGAGGCTGTTGTCGCTCGCCGCCGCCACGGCGTCGAACCGCGCCTCCAGCCCGCGGACCGCTTCGGCGATCTCCTCGGAGGCGGCGACCTGGTCGTCGATCTGCTTCCTGGCCCGCGCGGCGGCCTCTTCCAGCTCGGCGGTGCGGAAGGCCAGGCCGGTGGCGGCGGTGACGCCGTTCAGCAGGGCGATCGCGGCGGAGGGGTACTCCGCCTGCGACAGGTAGTGCGGCACGTGCGCGGTGAAGCCGATCGCGTCGTGTCCCGCCTCGTCGAGGCGGTACTCGATCAGCGCACCGGCGCTGCCCGGCACCTCGACCCGCGTGATCCACGACGTGCTCTCGCCGAGCAGGTCGGGCCGGTTGCCGTGCGGCGTCAGCTCGGTCTCGCGGGTGTGCGGCACCGCCATCGGGATGCCGTGCAGGCCGACCGACAGGCTCACGTCGAGCCGCCGGACCAGCTCGACCACGGCCGCGCTGAACGCCTCCCACGACCGGTCGGGCTCGGGCCCGGACAGCACGAGGAACGGTACGCCGACCGCGTCCTCACAGGCCCGAAGGCTCAGCTCGGGCGCCTTGTAGTCGACCCAGCGATTGGTGTCGAAGACCATGGGCGGCCGCCGGGAGCGGTAGTCCAGCAACGAGTCGATGTCGAAGGTGGCCACCGTCCGGGGGCCCATGGAGCTCAGCAGGTGGTCGGCGGCGAGACGGCCCGCGGCGCCCGCGTCCATGAAACCGTCCAGGAAGTAGAGCAGCACCGGCCGTTCCAGCTCGGGAATCTCCTCGGCCAGCGTGTACAGCCGCGTCTGGTCCGTCACGAGTCCTCCCTAGCCCGGTTACGCATGTACGAACGCGTGACGAGCAAGGTGAATTCCATTACCGTTCGAGCGGCTTCACCAGCACGTCGAAGACCGGTGCCCCGGGCAGCGGGTTGCGCTTCCGGCCGACCTTCTCCCAGCCCCACTTGAGCACGGCGGCCTGTGCGGCCGTGGCGGCGGGCAGCACGGTCGTGGTGGCCCGCTCCTCCGTACGGCCGGCGAGTAGGCGGTCGTGAACGGCCTCGGCGAGGTGCAGCCGCCGCCACCGCTCGCCGATCATGAGCTCGGTCAGCGCCCAGGTGCGGCCGGGCGGCTCGTCGGTGACCTCGGGCGGGATGGGCGTGATGAGGTTCTGCCACCACGGGATCGCCGGTGACAGCGAGATGCCGTAACCGAGCCCGATGAGAGTGCCCGTGGTCCTGGCCTCCACCAGCGCGAACCCGGCCTGCTGCCGGTGCGTGTCGAAACGCCGCTGGAACAGCTCGGCGTACTCCGGCCCCCAGGAGTACGGCTCTCCGGCGTAGATCTCGGCGTAAAGGTCGTGGTACTCGTCGATGCGCCGCGCGGCCTCGTCGCCGTCGACGTCGTGCAGTTCAATGGCGATGCTCGCCAGCGGTCTCTCCTCCTCGATATGGACCTCACCGGTCCCGTCATGGGCGAAACACGCTCGTACCGGCTTGTCCTCAAGGATCCAACGAGCGGGAGCCGACGATGACGCTGGGGACATCGTCGCCTAATTCTCCACCCCTCGCTCGCGGCTTCACACGCCTTGACGACCCTCGACCCCACCGCTTATAGTCAACCTGTTCGTTGATAAACAGTTTGGTTGATAAAGATGACCGTTGACGAAGCTGAGGGACGCCTCGACCGTGCGTTCGCCGCACTGGCCGATCCGGTACGCCGTGCTCTGGTCGCGCGCCTGTCGCGCGGCGACGCGACGGTGAACGAGCTGGCCGAGCCCTTCTCCATCACCAAGCAGGCGATCTCACGCCACATCCAGGTGCTGGAGGCGGCCGGGCTGATCACGCGCAGCCGCGACGGCCAGCGGCGTCCCTGCCACCTCGACCCGGCGGCGCTGGAGGCGCTCACGAGCTGGATCGACACCTATCGGCTGGAGGTCGAACGGCGTCACCGCCGGCTCGACGCCGTACTGGAGGAAATGGAGGACCAATGAACCCCACGACCATCACCGCGCCCCCGGGCACGCCGTTCATCGACGTCGTACGCGAGTTCGAGGCGAGCCGCACCAAGGTGTTCCGCGCGTCCACCGACCCGGAGCTGGTCGCACGCTGGCTCGGACCGCGCGAGCTGGAGATGGACCTGCACTCCTACGACGCGCGCACCGGCGGGTCCTACGGCTACGTGCACCGCGACGCGGCGGGCAACGAGTACGCCTTCCGCGGCGTGTTCCACACCGTCGTCCCGGAAGAGCGGATCGTCCAGACGTTCGAGTACGCGGGCGCGCCGGACGTCGTCAGTGTCGACTGCACCACCTACGAGGACCTCGGCGGCCGCACCCGGCTGCACACCCACACCGTCTTCCCCTCCGTGGAGGCGCGCGACGCCGCCCTCGCCAGCGGCATGGAGCACGGCATCGTCGAGTCGATGGATCGCCTGGACGAGGTGGCCGGCGGGGACCTACCGCTGCTTCCTGAGGACGATGACTGATGGCCACGGTCATATCCAGCTTCTGCACGTCCCTCGACGGCTTCGTCGCCCGGCCCGACGATTCGGTCGGCCCGCTCTTCGACTGGCATCACTCCGGTGACGTGGAGGTGCGCCCGCCCGGCTACCCGCTGACGCTGCGCGTCTCCGAGGCGAGCGCGCGGCACTGGCGGGAGATGATCGAACGCCGGGGCGCCTTCGTGTGCGGCCGCCGGCTGTTCGACCACACCCGTGGCTGGGGCGGCCGCCCGCCGCTGGGCGTGCCGACGTTCGTGGTCAGCCACCGGCCGCCGCCTGCGGACTGGCCCGCGCGTACCGAGGCGCCGTACACCTTCGTCGGCGACCTGGAGAGCGCCGTCGCGAAGGCCACCGCGGTCGCGGGCGAGGGGATCGTCAGCGTGTCGGGCGCGAACCTCGCCCAGCAGTGCCTGCGGGCAGGGCTGCTGGACGAGGTCTGGATGGATCTCGTGCCGGTGCTCCTGGGCGAGGGCATCCGCTACCTCGACGATGTCAAAGAGGTCCGGCTCTCCGATCCCACGATCATCAACGGGGCCGGGGTCACTCATCTGCGCTATCGGGTCGAGCGCTGAAATGGGCAGATATTGGATGAAGGGGGCAAGCCGAGCCGCAGGTGAGAGCGGGCGTACGAGTCAGCGGGCCGTGCAACCGACTGGCTGAGCGGGTTTCGCAGCAGAGGGCGGCTGGACCCACCCGCCGCTTCGCCCTCTCCGATATCGCCGGATCGATCCGCCTCGCGTGTCGATCCGGCGACGGCATGCCCGGGGCCGGCGACCACCTCGGCTTTCGAACTCTTCGTCCAGCGGGGGAAGTCGGGCCCGCCTCTCGCAGGACCAAGGTCCCTGTCGCCGGCTGATCGTGTCGGCCAGAGTTGGTTCGGCCAAGGCGGTCGATCATGAATACACCGCCGCAGACCGGGAACAGGCAGCGGTCATGTGCCATGCGCCATGAGGTGCCACGGAGGATTCCGAGCGATGGACGGATCGTTGGAGCATGCCGAGCCCCGGACGAGCGAAGTGGGGGTACCGGTGGTGGTGGGGTCGCTGGGACGCGCTCCCGTGGGGGCGCTGACCGACCGGTTCGGCGGGCGGGTGATGTTCCCGCTGGTGTCGGCGGCCACGATCGTTCCGGTGCTGTACCTGGGGCTGGCCGGGAGGACGGCGACGCCGTTCGTGGTGACCGCGGTGCTGCTGGCGGTGTACGCGGTGGCGGCGGCGCTGCCGCGTCGGCGGTCTTCACCGCGACGGCTGTACGACGAGCGGTGAGGCCCGGCCGGGTCGTCGCCGATCATGCCTGACGACCAGGGCGGCGGCCGGTTCCGCGCCGGGAAGGAGCACGACGGTGGGTTCAGCCAAACCGCGGGCGCGGATGGACGGGCCGCTGGAAGAGGCGCTGGTGGGCACCCGCCGGTTCTTCACCCGCGCCGAGGTCTCCTCCGACCAGCGCGCGCTGTTCAAGTCCGAAGGGCGGCAGGCGGACGCGTTCTACCGGGACCGGTGGTCGCACGACAAGGTGGTGCGCTCCACGCACGGGGTGAACTGCACCGGGTCCTGCTCGTGGAAGGTGTACGTCAAGGACGCTCCTCCCAGCTGTACGAGAGCCGCCTGCTCCGCGTCGGCAGCCCGCTCTTCCACTTCGGCATCCTGCTCGTGCTCCTCGGCCACATCGGCGGCCTCGTCATCCCGAAGAGCTGGACCAAGGCCGTCGGCGTCAGCGAACACGCCTACCACCTCGGCGCCGTCACGCTCGGCACCGCGGCCGGCTTCTGCACCCTGGCGGGCCTGGCCATCCTCATCTACCGCCGCCGTACGGTCGGCCCGGTCTTCTCCGCCACCACGCGCAACGACAAGCTCATGTACGCCGTGCTCACTCTGGTCATCGTGCTCGGCCTGTCGGCCACGGTCGCCGCGAACGTCGTCGGCGGCGGATACGACTACCGCGAGACCGTCTCGCCCTGGTTCCGCTCGGTCTTCTACCTGCGGCCGCACGCCGAGTACATGGCCGGGGTGCCGATCCTGTTCCGGCTGCACGCCCTCAGCGCCCTGGCCCTGTTCACGATCTGGCCGTTCACCCGCCTCGTGCACATGCTGACCGCGCCCGTCGGCTATCTCACCCGCCCGTACATCGTCTACCGGAGCCGCGACACGGGCCTCGGAAACCGCCCACCCCGCCGCGGCTGGGAGACCCTCTCCTGCGGCGGCCGGACGGCTCAGGGCGTGCCGGGGCCGGCCGTCTGGGCTCCAACGTCCGGCCAGTTCTTCCAGCGCAGCGGGTACTTCACGAAGATCCGTGGCACGTGCATGAAGAGCTTGGCGGCCTCCTGCCGGAGTGCGGGCGGCTTCGTCCATCCGTCGCCGTCGCCCTCCAGGTAGGAGTCGGTGACGTTGCTCGCGTACGTGTAGGCGTTCGAGGCCGCCAGGCGCGTCGTCAGGCCGCCGACCGCGCCCGCGACGCCCGGCCGGCGCAGGAAGTACCGGCCGAACGTCTGCCGGTACCTCGACGCGGGGTTCAGCCCGGGCAGCGCGTCGGCGACGGCGTCGTAGGCCAGGTTGCCGGCGAACCCGTCGGCGAGCTGCACGGCGTTCGCCCGGACCGACAGCGGGTCGTAGCCGGCCGCCTTCGTCAGCGTCTCGCGGTCGACGCCGGCGGCCAGGCTGGTGCCGTAGATGCCGAGCTGGAGGGCCTGCTGCCCGCCCGCGTACGCGACGCTGTCGGCCAGGGCGTAGATCACCCGCTTGACGAGCAGCTGGACGAGGCCGTCGCGGATCCTGCCGTACCAGCGGGCCTGCCCGACCAGCATCAGCAACCGGGCCTCCAAAGCGCCGGTCAGCCAGCCGTAGCAGATGGTGAAGATGATGTTGGCGTACATCTGGATCGCCAGCACCCACAGCGCCGCGCGTATCTCGTCGTTGACCTTGGCGAACCGCTCGAGCTGCTCGGCGACCTCGCGCGCGTACCCGGAGACGGCGGCCGGATGGGCCGACGGAGGGACCGCTCCGGTGGGCGCGGGCCCGTCCCAGTACCGCTGGAACGCGGCGGGTCCGTCACCGTCGTTGTGGCTCTTCACCTGGCCGGCGACCTTCTCCATAGCCGTACCGCTCCGGTCGACGGCGTCCGCGATGCTCCGGTAGTAGCCGGCCATCGTCCGCGCTCCCTGGCTGTCGGCCTTGGGCATCCGCACACCCGCGACCCACAGCAGGACGTCCTCCGGCGTCATGAGGTGAACCGCGGCACGCTCGTCCGATCGACCCGGGGCAGGGCGGCGATGCCGTCCCAGTCCGCCCGGCCCACGTCCGTGCTCATGAGGGCGAGGTTGACGCCGACCGCGCCGTAGGCGGCGCACAGCGCGCCGGAGTACTCGGCGGTCTTCTCGCGTGCCGTGGCGAACCCCGCCTTGGCCGCTCGCCCGGCGTCGTCGTCGCCGTAGATGTCTCCCAGATCATCGATCCTCCCGAGGAGACGGTTCACCAGGGACGCGAGGTCGCGATCCTCGGCCACGAAGGCCCGTGCCGCGTGTTCGAGTTCGGTGTGGTCGATGTGCATCGGCTCTCCACTCGGCTGCCGGGTCACATGCGCAGGTCGTGCCGTACGTCGCGGAGCGCGGCGAGGATGTCGTCGAGGTCGTGCCCGCCGAGGTCGGCATCGGCGACGGCGTTCGCGCCCGTCGGCCCGGTGACGAGTGGCCGCATCATCTCGTCGGCCCGCGCCCGTACGTCCCGTACGCCCTGCCGCGCCGCGTCGAGGATCGCCTCGGCGAGCGCCTCGGTGCTGAGGCGCAGCGCCCGCGGGTCGATCCGCAACCCGGTGAGCGCGCCGAACCGGTCGACCTCGACCGTCACCCGACCGCCGGCGGCCCGGCCGGTGCCGCGCAGCTCGCTCATCCGTGTCTGCGCCTCGCGCAGTGCGGTGTTCTGGCGGGTGATCGTCGCGACCATGTCGTGAAGCCGCGATCCGGCATCCACCGCGTCGTCCATTCGCCCTCCTGGTGATCGCTGCCGGCACGTTATTCACGGCCTGTTTCTCCCGGAGGGGCCGGCGCGTTAAGTTCCCGTTACGCTCCTCCGCGCGTCGGCGTCTGTGTGTCGGCGTCTGTGTGTCGGAGCGGGGCTGAGCAGGAAATATTCGGACGACGTCCGGTCTCACCTGCTGTTAGCTTGCGGCCATCATGGAAACGCTCGACGAAACCGACATCCGCGCTTCCTTCGTCAACTGCTCCAAGAGCGAGATGAAGCGCATCAACCTGCCCAAGCCGCTGTCCGACCAGCCCTGGGCCGACCTCGACTTCCTGGGCTGGCGCGACCCCGGTGCGCCCGACCGCGGATACATCGTGGTCGAGCACGGCGGCCGCCTGGTCGGCGTCACCCTGCGCGCTCCCCAGGGTGTCCGCCGCAGCTTCACCAAGACCACGGTGTGCTCGCTGTGCGTCACCACCCACCCGGGTACGGGCGTGTCCCTGCTGGCCGCGCCGCGGGCGGGCGCGGCGGGACGGCAGGGCAACACCGTGGGCGCCTACATGTGCGCCGACCTGGCCTGCTCGCTGTACGTACGTGGCAGGAAGGAGACCGGCCTCGGCGCGCGGTTCGAGGAGGACCTCCCCCTCCAGGCGAAGATCGACCGCACCTTGGTCAATCTCGCCTCGTTCGTCGATCGGGTGCTGGACTCCTGACCTCCGAACGGACGGCCGCGGGCCCGGCCGCGAAGCGATCAACGGGCGGATTCCGTACGGGGTCCGCCCGCTCGTCCGAGGGCAATCATCGGTGCGCCGGAGTTATCACGAGATGCCATGTGATTACCGGCATTTCTGTTACTCTCTAACCGCTTTTCAGCCACGCCGAATCGCACGCTGAATGAACCACCCCGTACGAGGAGGATGGTGCCGTTCATGGATGACACCCGCAGTCGTCCCCCGAGACGAGGTGCCACGCCCGAATCGAGCGGGACGGCCTGGCCGGGCGGGCCGGTCGCTCCTGCTTCGCCCCCTACCGGGCACGGGGCGTCGGAGGACGAGAGCGTGAAGGTCACCATCGGCACCGACGGTCTGGTCGACACCGTGGCGATCAATCCGCGGGCGCTCCGGAAGGGCGCGCAGGCCCTTGAGGAACTGACCCGTGAGGCGGTACGCGAAGCGCAGCGCGACTGGTTCGGCCGGCTGGGCGAGCATGACCCGGCGGTGGCCTCGGAGGACGCGCTGCGCGCGAAGCTGGAAGAGATCAACGCGGAGTACTCCCTTCGCATGGAAGAGATCAATCGCCTGATAGCCGGCTTGAGAAGCAGCCGGTAGTCGACGGTCCGGCGAGAGAGGTCGGTATTCAGATGCCGAAATACGACGAGAGTTCGCTGACGGAGGCTGCGCAGAGCATAAGCTCCGCTACCGACGAGACCCATGAGCATTACAACCCGGCAGGTGGGAGTCAGTACGGTTCGTGGCCGGCATCGACGACACTGCCGGCTCACGAACGCATGTCGTTGCTGCTGGTGAAGGACTTCGAAGCGCTCACTGACCAGGAGACTTACCAGACCCTCGACGACTTCAAGCCGGAGTCGTGGCAGATCTTTCTGACGAAGGACTTCTTTACCACGTTCGAGACGGTGTACAGGGCCGCCGAAAAGGCGGTCGAAACCACCTCTCAGCAGGCCGAGTATGGCGGCTATGGCCTGGACCGGATGGCGCTGAACGCCAAGGCCGTCGAAGACAAGAACATCACCGCCATCTTCAACGCACTCGACAAGACCCAGAATCGAGGTGGCTGATGGCAGAGACCATCACCTTGCCAGGTGACCTGGCGGACCTGGTCAAGCGCTGGACCTCGGACGGCGCGATGAAGTTCCGCTGGCCGACCGACGACGAGATCAACTTCAAGGTCAGCGGTGACTCCTGGAACGATCGCGAGGTCGAGGTCGAGCTCAACGAGCTCAACCCCGAAGACGCGATCAAGAAGGTGCTCCAGAAGAACGAGGGGCCCGCGATCGACGCGTTCGCGAAGTACTGGCGCGATGTCCCTGCCCGCAACGTCACCGACCTCACCCGGTCGTTCAAACGGGTGTCGGCGGCGCTCCTCGCCATGAACGCGGCCCTCATCGCGTACAAGAACGCCGCGATCAAGAACCTCTCGGAGCTGAAGAAGTACCTCGACGACAACCAGAAATGGGCGTGGCTGCCCTGGTCCGACGACGGTGCCATCCACAAACGCGCGGTGGCGATGATCGGCGTTTTCGACCTGGCCGACCAGGCCAACCTGGCGAACTTCCGCGCGACCATGGCCAACAGCATCTCGGCCATCAAGCAGGAGGCCAAGCTCTACGACGACATCGTCAAGCGCTTCACCCCCGATGCCGCGAAGACGGGCGACAAGCTGACCGACGAATAGCGTGTGCCTCACCGGAGAGAGCCCCGCGCGTTCTCTTTGACCCCCGTCCGCCCATGGGCCGCGGCTGCCGGGTCACCTGCGGGGTGGCTGTCCGGCGACGGCGCGGTTCGGGTCAGTCGGATGTGGCGCCGGCGGGGTTCGCATCGTCGCCGAGGTAGGCGCCGTACCCTTCGACCACCAGCGGGCCGTCGAAGATCAGCACCTCGTTGACCAGGCCGCCCTTCTGGTTGCGGTAGTTGATGACCACGCAGTCGACACCGACGTACGTGCCCACGACCTCGAACCGCAGGTCGGGGATGCGTCGCAGCCCCTCCGACCAGTACGCGCGCAACGCCTCCTTGCCACGGATGACCCCGTCGCCGCCGACGAGCTGCGCCGCGACCGGTGACCGGAACGTCACCTCGTCCGCGAAGTGGGTCAGCAGGGCGTCCAGGTCATGGGCGTTCCACGCCGCCTCCCAGTCAGCTGCGAACTTCCGCGCCGAAACAGAATCCATGACCGCGATTATGTCCGCCCCCGGCCGGGGCTACTGACGGGGGCCTGCCGCCCGTCATTGCCGGGGGACGACGCGGATGGCCCGGAAGTCATAGCGGTCCTGTCCCGGTGACTCCCATTCAAGGCGGACACGCTGCCCGGCGTTCAGCTCGCGGTAGCCGGGCGCGGCGATATTGCTGAAATGCGCCCAGCAGCCGCCCGGTGTCTCGGCGGAGTCGAGCACGCCCCACCCCTCCTCGGACCGCCATTCGCGGACGAGCGCATCTGTTTCACCGGTACGGTGCTCGCTGGAGGGCACGTTCGCAGGATAACGTCGGTCGTTTCCTCTGTTCCGCGGAGTACGGGCCGGGCTCCTGGCCGGCCCGCTCGGGGACATCTGCCGTGGATCTCTTTGATGCTCCGGTCGGCTGAGGAAGACTGACGACGTGATGGTCGAGAGAGTACGTCCCCGCGACTACAACGACGTCCGGCATGTGGGGCACTACTTCTGCAAGGGCGTACTCGTCGTGATGGACCTGACGGCCATGGCGGACGACGAGGCCAGACAACTCGTCGACTTCGCCGCAGGCCTCATCTGCGCACGCGGCGGAGACATGGAACGCCTCAGCCCCAAGGTCTTCATGCTCGTTCCCTCGGAGCCGGCCACGCCGAGCACCACGACGGGCATCATCAAGCGGTTGCGGCCGCGCGACTACAACGAGGTGCTGTACGTCGGGCACTACTTCCGCGAGGGCGTTCCGGTCGTGATGGACCTGACGGCCATGACGGACGACGAGGCCAGACAACTCATCGACTTCGCCGCAGGCCTCATCTGCGCACGCGGCGGAGACATGGAACGCCTCAGCCCCAAGGTCTTCATGCTCGTTCCGTCCGGGCTGACCAGGCCGAGCACCGCCGGAGACGGAGCCGAAGAGGCCGCCCCGGAATTCACCTGAAGGCGTCGCGACAGAGCCGTCCCGTACGGAGGGCGTGCCCGCGCGTCGGACTCGCCACGAGTCCATGCGGTCCGTCTGTCCGGCACCGTCGCTTTACGATGCGGACGTGGACGAGGACGGCTTGCGGAAGGCGTGGGAGACGGGTGTGCCTTCCCCCTGTCCGGCGTGTGGTGCGGGCCCGGAGCAGTCCTCTGACCCCGGAAGCATGGGGACGAGCGTGTGCTACTGCGGACATCCCCGCTACTACGACTACAAGCACCTCGACGGCTCTTGCCCGTGCGCCGCCGAACGCCCCACGTGATCTCACCGGTCCGTATGCACGCGCTGTGCATGGGGGACCGGCGGACCGGCGACCGCGGCGAGCCGGAGCTTGTCCTCATCCGCGCTACCGGGCGCGGCCGTCATGATCACGATCTTGCGCTCGGAGTCGCCGTCGGTCAGCACACCGCAGTCCACCGTGACCGGTCCCACCGAGGGATGCTCGATCGTCTTGTGGTCCTCACGATGAGCGGCCACCGTACCGAGCGCCCATAGTTCGGCGAACCGCTGGTTGCCCGTACACAGGTCGCGGATCAGCTCTGCCAGGCGAGCGTCTTGGGGGAACCGGCCCGTGGCGCGGCGCAGGTCGGACACGACGGCGACGTCGGTGGTCTCCCTGTCCTGTTCGGTCACCGGCCACTGTGCGAGGCGAGCGGAACTCCCGTCCACCGGGAACCTGCCACGGGCGAAATTGCGCAGGCGCGGCGGAGTCGACGACGGATCGCCCAGCAGCGCGGCCCAGCCGCGGTTCCACCAGATCAGCTGCCAGTCCGCCGCGAACACCGCGACCGCGGCGTCCCCGAGCCGGGTGAGCACGCGGTGCACGCCAGGTGGGATGTGGTCGGAGATCGCACCGTCCGCCGGCGGTACGAGATGCGCCAGCCGGTAGAGATGATCCCGTTCGGTGTCGGTCAGCTGCAGGGCGCGTGCGAGGGACGCGACCACCTGTGCCGAGGGCGTCGTGGCCCGTCCCTGCTCCAGAAGACGACGTAGTCGACCGACACACCGGCCAACTCGGCGAGCTCCTCCCGGCGCAGCCCGACCGCCCGGCGTCCCCGGCCGACCGGCAGCGCCGCGGCCGATGGGGGCAACCGATCCTGTTCACCATGGCTAATGGCCCGCTAATGGCCCGGCGCTTCGCCGTCACCCCTGGCCGGCCACACGTGAAGCCCATATGCGAGTCCAGTGGCTAGAAGGACGGCGTGTTGGCTACGAGCATGGCGCCAGAGACGTTGGTGTCCTGACTGATCTCTGTCGGATCGAGGCTGAACTCCGCCGCGATGGTGGTGGCGTAGCAGTCGCCCCATCCGGCGGTCCACTCACCGAGCTTGTCGTCCTCAGGCGCCAGGTCTTCGGGCTTGCCAGTGATGCCGTAGGCATCCAGCAAACGGCGTTCGACGCCGAACGGCTCGCCCAACGCCAGCTCCGGGTATTCGCCAATCCATCGCCTGACGATCCTGCCGTCCACAGCGACCAGCCACGCCTCGCCGTCCGTCCGCCCAGGAGACCTCTCGCGCGCTGGCAAGCCTGGTCTGCGCGACAACACCAGCCTGGTCCGACGTCTTCACCGCTATCCACGAAAGCCAACAGGCACGTATGGGCATCGGCAGCTCGCTCGCCACAGTGTCACCCTAACGGCTGCATGAGCCGGAGGAACCAGCCAGACTCGCCGCCCAATTTCCGGCGCCCTAACGGCGCAAAACGCTTCCACCTCAACCACCCATCCAGCTCAACCCGACTGGCGGCGCCCATCCCGGGGCCTGAGGCCCCCGCCGGGGGCGTTTTGTCTAGAGGTGGATGAGGTCTTCGCGGCTGTGGGGGTCGGTGGCGTGCCGTAGCGGACGATCGCGTAGGCCGGCCTGATGGTGGAGTCTCGGAGGGCGGGTTCCATTGCTGTGAAGAGGTCGCCTGCGTGAGGGCCGTAGGCGTAGAGGACGGCTTCGCCTCCGCGGCCTGCGACGGCGCGGAGCGCCGCCGCCTTGCACGTTAATTGCACGAACGCCCCCGTCCATGATCGGGACGGGGGCGTTTTGGCTGGTGGAGCCTAGGGGATTTGAACCCCTGACTTCCTGCTTGCAAAGCAGGCGCTCTGCCAACTGAGCTAAGGCCCCTCGCGAAACGTCCTACAGCCTACCGGGAACTCGGTGTGCCGTGCCGACCCCGTCAGTATGGCGGTACCGGGCGGTCGGGGCGACGACGACCTCCCGGAGGCCCCGGCGAGGTGTCCGCGCCCGATGGCGACGCCTCATGGCTGCCGCGTGCCCGGCGCGGCATTGTCTTCGATCAGGTGGTGCGTGGGAGCTGCTCGTTCTCCCGTTCCTCAGCCGCGGCGGCCGGGATGATACCGAGATCGATCATCCTCCGCTCCAGCTCCTCCCGGGCGCGCCGCTCCACGTCCACCGCGGTCTCCAAGCGCGCCACTCGGGCCAGCAAGGTGGCCACCACGTCATCGTGGGGAGCAGCGGTTCGGGGTTCCGTGGCCGGTCGCTCACGAACCTCGATGGGCGTGCCGTCTCGGTACGCGCGGTTGATCGTTCCGGACGCGAGGCCGAGGGCCGTCTCCCAGGCCGGTCGGTTCTTGCGCTGGATGGAGTTCACACCGCGTTCGATCGCGCTGACGGTGCGACCGCTCACGCCGATGCGGTTGGCCAGGTCGTCCTGGGTGTAGTCGAGATCCTCACGGCGTCGGGCTAGTTGGCGCCCTACGACTGCCGGGGAAGTGGCGTCGTCGCTCATCGCTGCACATCGTCTCTTACGAACCTACTAGAGTCTAGCAACTCTCTAGAAATCTTCTAAAAAAGCCCGCCGACCGTTCCACTTCCTCGCTTATCTCTCTAGAATCTCTAGAAGTCCTGCTACGCTTCCCCTCATGCCTCTGAAGACGGACGGCGCGAAGATTCGGGAGTTGCGCGAGCGGAAGGCGCTCACGCTCACCGAATTCGCCCAGCAGGTGGGCTACGCGATGAACAGCGTTCACCTGATCGAAGTCGGCAAGGCGAACGGCGGTCCGAAGTTCATCCGCGCCGCCGCGCGGGTGCTCGGCTGCGAGATCGAAGACATCACCGACGGCCTGAGGGAGGTTCCCAAAGGCGAAGCCAGGTCGACCTGAGGCCCGCGACGGAGCCGCGTACCTGCCCCCGGGCCTCATCCTCCGCTTTCGTGGTGCCCACGGAGCGCGCACGGTACCGTGGGCTCACGTTGATTCGACGAACCCGGAATTGACTGGAACGTCGCATTCGTACGGCTCGACCGTACGAAAAGGCCCCCGCGCCGGGCTGCCAGGCATGACGCGAGGGCCGTTCTCGGTGTCCTGGTCCGCGTTCCGTCAGGAGCGGGGGCCAGGACCCTGGCCGTACAACGTGATCAGGGACTCCACCAGCAGTCGTGTCAGCTGGAAGAAAAGCCACCAGTCGTACGGCTTTGCGCGCCGGTGTTTACCGGCCATCGCAGCCTCCCATCACAGGCGACCCGCGATACGGCGGGAGTGGACGTCCGATCCCGCGCGGGATCGGCCGGCCGGCCATCCTTTCCGGTCGGCCGGTGCCGAACCGGCCGGAGGATGGGAGGTGCTGCTGCACGACCGTAGCGAAAACTCGGCATGCCCGAGACGTGACCAGTGCAATCCGGGGAAACCGCCGGTCGGCAGGCCGAAAGTCTTGGGACGCCGTTGCCCTGGGCTACCTCGGCGCCGGGATCGCGGCGGTCGTACGGAAGATGACGTCCGGGAGGTCGGTGACGCTCTCCAGGACATGAGTGGCGCCCGCCTGGTCGAGGCGGGTGCGGTCGTGGGCGCCGGTGAGGACGCCGGCGACGATCGACGCGCCGGCGCGGTGGCCGCTCAGGATGTCGTTCGCCGTGTCGCCGCAGACCGCGATGTGACGGACGTCCTCGACCTGGAGGCGGAGCGCCGCAGTGAGGATCATGTCCGGGTACGGGCGGCCGCGGCCGCCGGCGTCGTCCGGGCAGATCAGCAGGTCGGCGCGCTTCCACCAGCCGAGAGTGTCGATGACGCGGCCCAGCGTGGAGCGGCCGAAGCCGGTCATCAGGCAGACGCGGACGCCGGCGTCGGCGAGTTTGTCCATGGCCGCCTCGGCACCGGGGATCGGCGCGAGGCCGATGCGGTCGATGACCGAGTCGTACGCATGCTCGAACGCGTGGTTGGCCGCCCGGGCGCGATCTTCGTCGGAGAAGATCTGCCGGAAAACGGCAAGCTTCGACTGCCCACGTGCCTCACGCACGCGGGTCATCGATCCGGTGTACGCCCCGGTGCCGGGGACGACTCCCTGTGTGGCCAGCGCCTCGGCGAAGGCCTTTTCGACCACGCCGCCGTCCGCCACACTCGTACCGGCGAGGTCAAGGCAGGCGAGCGTGATCCGTGCTCCGTGGTCCACGCACGCCCTCCATGCTCCCCGCCGGTATCAAAGTCGTGTCTCAGTTGTCCGCCGACGTCGCCTCGGTCCACAGGTCGAGCTCGGCCCGGTCCTGCTGCAGCCGGCGCCAAACCGCGAAACCACCGAGGGCGACCAGCGCGAGAACGATGAGTTTCTTCACGGTGGGACCCCTTCAAACTGACTGACAGTGCGTCTCGCAGCCTAGCAACCGTTCACGTGTGCCGGGCGGCTTCCCCCCGCACGCTATCGATCATGAGATTGTCGGCGTTGTCCAACGTAGGGCGGCACATGAGTCGCAGAGGCAGGGGCGGCACGAGCACTCGCTCGTCCACACCTGTGGATAACTCTCGGCCGCCTGGCCACGGTCGCGCCGGGCGTCCCGTGCCTCCCCACACGGTTGTCCACAGGCCTGTGGACAACTGCTCCGCCATACCCAGGCGATGAAACACTGGCGGCATGGCCCAGATCCACGAACATGACCCATCGTGCGCGGTCGCCCATGGCGAGGCACCGTTCGAGACCGCTGACCGTACGCTCGTCGCCGTGTTCGCCTCTCCGGTCGCCGAGTTCCTCCTGCGGTACGGCGCCGACCTGGGATACCGCGGCGTCCTCCTGGAGCCCGCCGCGGACCGCGCGGCGGGTGCGGCACGGGACGTCCGCGTCGTCACCGCGCCGCCGGACGGTCTCGACGGCACCACCGACGTCGTCGTCACCGACCACCACCGCCCGGAGCTCGGCCCCGTGCTCCGCGACCTGCTCGCCCACCCGGTCCGCTGGATCGGCATCATGGGCAACCCCCGCCATCCCGGCCCGCACGTCCAGGCGCTCACCGATCTCGGCGTGCCCAAGGAGGAGATCGCCCGCGTGCACCGGCCGGTGGGCCTGAACATCGGCTCGCGTACGCCTCCGGAGATCGCCCTCGCGACGCTCGCCGGCCTGATCGCGGACCGCAACGGACGCTCCGGCGGCTTCGAGTTCTGACCGCCGTCTCCGCTCGGCGCCCCGGCGCGGCCGTGAACGCCGCCCGTACGCTGTGGCCATGGCCGTCCAACTCATCCGTACCGCCGATCTCTACGGCGGAGTCGAGTACGCCTATGCCACCGTCGCCCCGCCGGGCGCGTTGATCTTCACCGCGGGCGCATGCCCGTTGGACGAGAGTGGGGCGACGATCGGCCCCGGCGACGTACGGGCTCAGGCGCGTGCGTGCGTCGCCAACCTCAGGGCCGCTCTGGCCGCCGCGGGCGCGGGCCTGGGGGATGTGCTCAAGACGACCGTGTACGTGGCGTCGGCGCGCCGTACGGACCTCGTCGCCGCCTGGGAGGAGATCCGTACGGCGTTCGGCGAGCACGACGTGCCCAGCACTCTGCTGGGTGTGGCCGTCCTCGGATACACCGACCAACTCGTCGAACTCGAGGCGGTGGCCCTACGCCCTAATTCGGCCGTACGGTAATCAACCGGCGAGCGGGAACGATCACCCCCTTCGACCACGCATGGGTTTGTTTCTCTACCTGCGGGGATGAATTAGTGCGGAAGGGAGACGTCAAATGGGTATCGTTATTGCGGTTCTCCTGCTCGCCCTCATCCTCGGCGGCGTGGGTTTCGCGGTACACGTCCTGTGGTGGATCGCCCTCGCCGTCCTGGTGCTCTGGCTGCTCGGCTTCGTCTTCCGCGGACCGGGTACGGCCGGCGGACCGCGCAGCCGCTGGTACCGCTGGTAGCGCCGGCGAAATCAACACGAGAACGCGTCGCCGCCGCTGTCCAAGCGATGGCGGCGCGTTCGCCCGTTTTCCAAAGGTAAATGCGATATCGCCCGGTCTTAAATTCCCGCCTGTCGCATTGGATACGGGGACCGCCTCGAAGGTCACATCAATCTATCGCTTCGGAATTTCCGCGGAAATCATCGCCCGCGCGCTCGCCCCGCAGATGCCCCGTGTACCAGCCGACCTGAGCGACACTCACCGCGTACGCGAGCCACAGGGCGAACAGGGCAGCCCCGGACATGACCAGGAGACCCGAGAGGAGGAACGCGGCCAGGACGGCGCCGTAGAGGAGCCGTACGACGCGCTCAGGGGGCCTGCCGCCCGGTAGCGCCCGGTAGGCCAGGTACCAGGCCGCCGCGGCGCCACAGAGCACCAGGACGAAGACGAGCGCGGTCATCCACGCGTGCGTCCCCGCGTTCCCTCGCGCCCCGACGAAGACCAGCGCCACGGCGAGCATCGCCGCCCACGCCACGACCGACACCACGCTCGGCCACCGCACCACGAGCGAATACATATCGATGGAGACGCCCCGACCGCTTCCCAAGTTCACCACGCCCCGACGTGGAGCCCGGACGTACGGCCAGCGATATCCACAGCCTGTGGACAACTCCCGGCGCCGGGAGGGCCACATCTACGCGAGACATGCACCTGGCCGACCTGAACGCCGTACGCGACGCCCGCCTCGGCCCAAGGCGGGCAGTGACGACACTCCGCCCGAGCGCCGAGGCTCCGCCGCATGGCGGCAGTATCCACGATCGCGGCGTGCTCGGTGTCGCATGGAACCTCGCGTGCGGCAGGCCACTTGCCGGTCCGCCCTGTCCGGCCGAACGTGTGGATAAGTCTGCCCGGAAGCCGCATCAGACGGCTCTGCGGTAGACCTGTCGGGAGCCGCCCTCAGGGCCCGGGTCCGCAGGCTCCGCAGGAGTGAATCCGAGTCGTTCGTAGAAGGCACGGGCACCGCTGGCGACTGCCCCGGGATGGTCGGGACCGAAGGTCACGACTTCGACCGTGGCGGGGCTGTGGACGAACCGGCGGAGCGCGTCCGCCATCAGAGCACGGCCGACGCCCTGCCCGCGTGCGTGTTCGGAGACGACAAGCCAGTGCACGTGGTGGGTCGGAGGCTTGGCACCCATGAGCAGCCCGCCCAGGAGATCCGCCCGGGTGGAGGACACCGCGACCAGGGCCGTGGCCCGGCGAATGTGCCTGTGGACGGCGGCGCGGAATCCCGGCTCGTTGACCATGGGGCCGAACCAGTGCTCGACCTGTGCCGCCAGCTCAACGAATCCCGGCGCGTCCTGCTCAAGGGCAGGCCTGACGATCACGCGAGCAGCATCGCACCTTGTCGCGGCCGGGACAGGCGGCTGCTATAGCCAGCACGCCTTCCGTCCGCTCCCGCACAGGCAGCAGCCCAGCACGCTTGTATTACCGAACCGTGTCAGCTCGCACTCCGACGCGACCCGCCAATTGCCCCACCGACAGCCGACCAACGACCTGGTCAACAGCGTTGGAGTTGCCGTCACCGTTGCCGTCAACGCGCCTGGCTCCGGAGGGCGGTAGCGCAAGTCAGGAGGATGAGGCCCTGACCTGCGGCCGGGAGCGCTTTTCTGGACCCGAGGCTGGGTGCGGTTCCGCGAATTCCGCGCTCAGGATTTCCCGTTGTCCGGGTGCTCATCCGGATAGGGCTCGCGTACGTGGGGGAGGTCGCGTTCGCGGTTGGCTCCGAATGCGGCGAAGTTCCGACGCGCCTGGGCGAGGCTCAGGTTCCCGTTGGGCCCACCGCGAACGGCGTCAGCGTCGTGGTCGTCCTGACCGTCGTCTTCCCAGAAACGCACCTCGCAGATCTCGTAGGCGCCCCGCTCGCCTAGCGTGAGGTATCCGCAGCATGGACAGGAATAGGGCTGATCTCTGGGCGGCCGATGCACGCTGTTGTTGCTCACCGTGTCCGTGTACTGCTCGAACCAGCGGATTCGCCGTTCAAGTTCTTCGGGACCGGGCGGGTCGGACTGCTTCGCCATGGCCGCATTGTCCATGCTGCGCACCGCGCACGCCCGACCCGGCTTCCACATCAGTTCGATCCTTCCATGGTCATCAAGGCTTCACCGAGATCCGTCAGCCGCTCCTTGACAGGAACCGCCCCTGAGAGAATCCGTTCGTGACCGCTCTGAATGACTCGGTTCGCGCGCATTGATTCGCCGTGGCTTCGCCCTGGAGTACGCCACGCTGTGCTGGAATGTGATCGGCATCGTCGTGCTTGCGGTTGCGGCATGGTCGGCCCGATCGGTCGCACTCGCTGGGTTCGGGCTGGACTCCCTCATCGAGATCGGCGCATCGGTCGTCGTGGTCTGGGAGCTGTCTGGCACCGGTGAGACCCGCCGGCGGCGGGCGCTGCACTTGATCGGCGGCGCATTCGCCGCGCTGGCGGTCTACCTGCTCATCCAATCCTCCTGGGTGCTGGTAACTGGCTACCACCCTCATCACTCACTGCCAGGGATCGCCTGGACTGCCATCACTGCGGTGGTGATGTTCGCCCTCGCCGCTGGGAAAACCCGCATCGGAGCCGCACTGGACAACCCGGTGCTTCGCACTGAGGGCCGCGTCACCTTGATCGATGGCGTCCTTGCGGCTGCGGTCCTTGTCGGCCTAGTCCTCAACGCCGGACTTGGCTGGTGGTGGTCTGACCCGCTCGCCGGATACGTTCTCGTGTTCTACGCCGTGCGCGAAGCACGAGAGATCTTCTTCGCCAAGGAGTGAGGAGCGCTCCCCGTCTAAGCCGGTCTCATCACGCACTGTGGTCGGCCGAGGAGGCGAGGTCTGCCCACGCCTCACCACCGCCTGCGGGTCATCCCTCTGCCTTCATCTCACCCCGTAGGGCCTGGTCTGCTGGGCTCGGCCTGGGACGGAGGCAGAGGGGATGCCCCCGCTTCCACCTCAACCAGTGACCGCCCTTGCGGCGCCTGCGGTCTGGACCCATCCTCGAGCCTGAGGCCCCCGCCGGAGGCGCTTGGGCCGTTCCCAGTGACTCAGCGAACTGCTGCTGTGGACGGAACCGAACGTCGGTCGCTTCCGTCGAACCGGGATGCACAAAGCCCTGAAGATCGCGTCAGGCGTGCTGTTGGGACTGCTGGTCATCGGCGCCGGCGAACCGACCTGGCTGTATCTGGCTTCTGAGGACAGTGGGGTCATGGGAGAAGCCACTATCGGCCCGACTCCGGCCTGTCCGGTCGGACGTGTGGGTGAGGTCTGTCCTCCTGGCCACATCGCGATCTCAGCGGTCATGACCCGTCGCGGCTGGCCTGGCGTTGCGGCGGTCGTACATACCGGCGCCGACGGGCGCTTCCGGGTGCGGCTTGCGCCCGGTCAGTACACGCTTCATGTGCTTCATAGCCCTTGGCATCCGCCCTTGCCGTACCTGAGGCAGTCCGCGATTCCGGTGAGGGTTCGCGCACATGCCTACACGTCGGTAACGGTGGGCTTCGACAGCGGCATTAGATGAGCGCGCAGCGCCTGCAGTTACATCGCGGTGACGCTGGAGATCTACACGAACGAGCCCGACCAAAGTAGCCATGGGCAAACCGGACCCAAGGTTGGTGACCGGCCGGGAACCCATGGCCGTGATCATCCGGCGTCGTATGCCGGTGTCGCTGCCGCCGTTGCTGTCACACGCGTTGAGGCCGACAGTTGTTACCTTCGTCCTCGTGAAATCGCGAGCACGTGCATCGAATGAACGCGGTGAGGCGATAGAAGGGCCGACCTCGGAGGATATCCGTACGCTGCTGAGCGGCCTGACCTACGCCAATCGGTTCGTCATCGTGGAGCGACTTGATGTCGAAAACGACGAGCACTACATGCAGGCCTACCTCGAAGATAATGGCACGTATCGGCTGGAGTACCGGGAGGGTGCCGCCGATACTCACTTTCAGACTTCTAGCCGAAGCCTTGGGCTGGTATTCCAGACGTTCACGAAGTGGCTGTACCGGTTGCCAGGTTGGCGAGACTCGTTCACCTGGCACTCGTGGCCGGGTGAGTCGGACGGTAGGGCGGTGGATCGAGCCGGGGAGATCTAGGCGGGCCTACGCCACAGCACCGCCCGTACCAACCGCTGACCACGCTCGCGCCGTATGCGGGCTGGGGCCATCCCCGAGTAACGCGGTGAGCGGGGCGGCCTGCCAATCGCCGTAGGCGATCCATCGGCGAACGAGGTGGAGTTGGCCGGCGGTCCTGCGACGGTCCCGCGAGAACGGTCCGGAGCTGGTGCGTGTCCTTGGTGATCTTTCTGTCTCGGAGCGGCTCTGCGGCTTCCTGGCGGCCTACGGCGAGCATGCGTGCGCCGTATCGGATCATTAACAGCGCGGTCGAGCAGCGACTTGAAAGCCATGCGCTGACCGCCGTCGTGATGGGCTGGCCGCACCGAGTACTCACGGCGACCACAGTGCCGGTTGCCGTACCTGAGGTCACACAGGAGTTGCTTCCTCCAAGGGCCACTGAGGCCACCGGGCCGGCCGACCGGCGCGACCGAAGGGACCGGCGCCCGCGCCAGTCGCCGCGAGGGACTCGGGAAGGTGGCGGGAGAGCTGCTCGGAGACTCCGAGAGCTAGCCGTTGCTGTCAAAAGCCCCCATCGGATACCCGATGGGGGCTTTGACCTGGGTGGGCCTAGGTGGACTTGAACCACCGGCCTCATCCTTATCAGGGATGCGCTCTAACCGACTGAGCTATAGGCCCGTGCAGCTGCTCCCGAGTCGGAAAGACCAGGAGGCGACGTCGAGAAACAGTACCCGATCGGCGCCCCAAACCGGTAATCGTTTGGTCCTCCCGGTGGTGGGCAGTCGCGGTTACTGGTCGGCCTCCTTCAGGGTGACCTCGACACCGCCGACCAGATCGGCGGCCATGTTGTAGATCACCGACCACACCGTGGCCAGGGCCGTGATGAGGAGGACGTTCAGCGTGCCGATCAGGGCGGTGTAGCCGAGGATGCGCGCCGCCGAGAACCAGCTCGCCGGGTTGAGGCCGCCGCTCTTGCCTTGGTCGTTGGAGGTCAGGTCGCGGATCGTGTTGGACAGCGCGTCGAAGACGCCCAGCCACGACAGGATCACGTACAGCACCGCGACGGCGACGAACAGCACCAGGAAGCACACCAGCGACATGATGAAGCTGAACTTCATCACCGACCACGGCTCGAACCGGGCCACCTGGAGGTGTGCCTTCCGCGGCGCCTTGCGGCCGGGCTTGTCCGCCTTGCGCAGCGCGCCGGTCAGCTTCGCGGCCCGTGAGGAGGGAGCCTCGATCGCCGGCGGGCCGGAGCCGTCGCCCGGGCCGCCGCCCGGCATGGCCGCGGCCGACAGAGAGCCGCTCGGCGCGTACGACGGCGTGCCGGCCCCCGTGCCGCCGCCGTAACCGGACGTCGAAGATCCCATGCCCGCGCCCCTACCCGAAGTCGGCAAGGACTCCCCACTTTCCTGTGGCTTCTTCGCGGCGTCGTCCCGGCTCGCCGGCTCGATCGCCCGCTTGCTCGCGCCCGAGCCATCCTTTTTCGACCGGTCCGAGTCGGCGTCCTTCGGCAGGCCGAACGTCGCCGTACGGTTGCTCGCGTCCTCAGAGGAGGACGAAGACGAGGACAACGACGGAAGGGCGTCCACCACCGTCGCGTCGTTGTCCGGCTCCGAGTCGGCCGGAGGGACGTCGCGTACGGTGTCCTCGTTACTCTTCTTCTTCGCCTTGTCGATGACCGTCTTCTCCGCCTCGTCCGACGCGGAGCCGTTGGTGTCGTCCTTGGCGTCCGTCCGAACGGTCACCTCGTCGCTCGGCGGCTTGGCCGCGCTCGTTTTCTTGCGCGTCCGGCCGCTCTTGGCGTCCGACCCGGTCGAGCGCTGTCCGGGCTTGCCGTCTGCGCCCTTGCCGGCGTTGGCCGTCATATGACCTCCCCGGGAAGGCGACGCATCGCCTGGTTTACGACCAGGTTGATCACGCGTCGCTCCCTTCCCCGGACCCTGTGTCCGGCTCTGCGTCCGCGTCCTCGATGGACTCTACGTTCCTCGCGATGGCTACGACGCTGTCACCATCGGCGAGGTTCATTAGACGTACCCCCATGGTCGAGCGTCCAGACTGTTTCACACCGGAGGCTCGCGTACGGATTACGCCGCCGCTCGCGGTGATGGCGTAGACCTCATCGTCAGGCCTGACCATGAGAGCGCCCACCAACCGGCCGCGGGTCTCCACGATCTTAGCGGTCAGAACGCCCTTACCCCCACGACCATGGAGGGGGTACTGGTCCGCCGGAGTGCGCTTGGCATAGCCACCCTCCGTCGCGACCAGCACATCCTCGCCCTCGCGGACGACATGCATGTCGAGAACTTCCTGACCGTCGTCGAAACGCATGCCGATCACGCCCGCGGTCGCGCGGCCCATGGGCCGCAACACGTCGTCGCGGGCGGGGAAGCGGATGGCCTGGGCGCCGCTGCTGACCATGAGCAGGTCGTCCTCGGGGGAGACCAGGCGGGCGGCGATCACCTCGTCGCCTTCTTCGAGGTTGATCGCGATCAGGCCGGCCGAGCGCGGCGAGTCGTACGCCGACAGCGAGGTCTTCTTGACCCGGCCCTGCTTGGTGCCCAGGACGAGGTACGGCGCGACGTCGTAGTCACGCAGGTCCATGACCTCGGCGATCTGCTCGTCCGGCTGGAACGCCAGGAGGTTCGCGACGTGCTGGCCGCGTCCGTCGCGGCCGCCCTCGGGCAGTTCGTAGGCCTTCGCCCGGTAGACGCGGCCCTTGTTGGTGAAGAACAGGATCCAGTGATGCGTCGTCGTGACGAAGAAGTGGTCGACGATGTCGTCCTGCTTGAGCTGCGCTCCGCGTACGCCCTTGCCGCCGCGCTTCTGCTCCCGGTACAGGTCGGTCTTGGTGCGCTTGGCGTAACCACCGCGGGTGATCGTGACGACGATGTCCTCTTCGGCGATCAGGTCCTCCATGGACACGTCGCCGTCGAAGGGGATGATCTGCGTACGGCGGTCGTCGCCGAACTTGTCCACGATCGCGCCGAGCTCCTCGCCGACGATCGCGCGCTGCCGCTCCGGCGAGGCCAGGATGTCGTTGTAGTCCGCGATCTCCGCCATGAGCTTGTCGTACTCATCGGTGATCTGCTGACGCTCCAGGGCGGCCAGCTTGCGGAGCTGCATGTCGAGGATGGCCTGCGCCTGGATCTCGTCGATCTCCAGGAGCTGCATCAGGCCGGTCTGGGCCTCGGCCGCCGACGGCGACCGGCGGATCAGCGCGATGACCTCGTCGATGCGGTCGAGAGCCTTGAGCAGACCGCGCAGGATGTGGGCGCGCTCTTCGGCCTTGCGCAGCAGGAACCGGGTGCGCCGGACGATGACGTCGATCTGGTGGGCGACCCAGTAGCGGACGAACTGGTCGAGGCGCAGCGTGCGCGGCACGCCGTCGACCAGCGCGAGCATGTTCGCGCCGAAGGTCTCCTGGAGCTGCGTGTGCTTGTAGAGGTTGTTGAGGACCACCTTGGCGACCGCGTCGCGCTTGAGCACGATCACCAGGCGCTGGCCCGTACGGCCGGAGGTCTCGTCACGGACGTCGGCGACGCCGGTGATCTTGCCTTCCTTGACCTGCTCGGCGATCTTCAGTGCGAGGTTGTCGGGGTTGACCTGGTAGGGCAGCTCGCTGACGACCAGGCAGGTACGGCCCTGGATCTCCTCCACCTCGACGACGGCCCGCATGGTGATCAGGCCGCGGCCCGTACGGTAGGCGTCCTCGATGCCCCGGCGGCCGACGATCAGACCGTACGTGGGGAAGTCGGGGCCCTTGATGCGCTCGATCAGCGCGTCGAGCAGCTCATCGTCGGAGGACTCGTAGTTCTCCAGGTACCACTGGACGCCGGCGGCCACCTCGCGCAGGTTGTGCGGCGGGATGTTGGTCGCCATGCCGACCGCGATGCCGGCCGAACCGTTGACCAGGAGGTTCGGGAAGCGGCTCGGCAGGACCTCGGGCTCCTGTGAGCGACCGTCGTAGTTCGGCGCGAAGTCGACGGTCTCCTTCTCGATGTCGCGCAGCATCTCCATGGCCAGCGGCGCCATGCGGCACTCGGTATACCGCATGGCGGCGGCCGGGTCGTTGCCCGGCGAGCCGAAGTTGCCGTTGCCGTCGACCAGTGGGTAGCGCAGCGCCCAGGGCTGGGCCAGCCGCACGAGCGCGTCGTAGATCGCGCTGTCGCCGTGCGGGTGGTAGTTGCCCATGACGTCGCCGACGACGCGGGCGCACTTGAAGTAGCCGCGGTCGGGGCGGTATCCGCCGTCGTACATGGCGTACAGCACGCGGCGGTGCACCGGCTTGAGGCCGTCGCGGACCTCGGGCAGCGCGCGGGACACGATGACCGACATCGCGTAGTCGAGGTAGCTGCGCTGCATCTCGACCTGGATGTCGACCGGCTCGACGCGGTCCTGTGGACCGTCGGGCGGCAGCGTAACGTCCGTCACGAAAGACCTCTTCCAGCTTGTGGTGTACGGGGCGCGGGCAGGCCCGCGCCGCCGTCAGATGTCGAGGAAGCGCACGTCCTTGGCGTTGCGCTGGATGAACGAGCGCCGGGCCTCGACGTCTTCACCCATGAGCACGGTGAACAGCTCGTCGGCCTGGGCGGCGTCGTCGAGGGTGACCTGCAGCAGGATGCGGTTCTCCGGGTCCATGGTGGTGTCCCACAGCTCCGTGGCGTTCATCTCGCCGAGGCCCTTGAACCGCTGCACGCCGTCGCGGGGGCGCGGGTCGCGTTTGCCCGCCGCGATGCCCTGCTCGATGATCGCGTCGCGCTCGCGGTCGGAGTAGGCGTAGTCGGAGTCCTGACCGCGGGCGTCCCACTTGATCTTGTAGAGCGGGGGCTGGGCGAGGTAGACGTGGCCGGCCTCGACCAGGGGCTTCATGAAGCGGAACAGCAGGGTCAGCAGCAGCGTGCGGATGTGCTGGCCGTCGACGTCGGCGTCGGCCATCAGGATGATCTTGTGGTACCGCAGCTTCTCGATGTCGAACTCATCGTGGATGCCGGTGCCCAGGGCGGTGATCATCGCCTGGACCTCGTTGTTCTTCAGGACCCGGTCGATGCGGGCCTTCTCCACGTTGAGGATCTTGCCGCGGATCGGGAGGATCGCCTGGTACTGCGGGTTGCGGCCACCCTTGGCCGAGCCGCCGGCCGAGTCGCCCTCCACGACGTAGATCTCGCACTTGCCCGGGTCGGTCGACTGGCAGTCCGACAGCTTGCCGGGCAGCGAGGTCGACTCCAGCAGGCTCTTGCGGCGGGTCAGGTCGCGGGCCTGCCGGGCGGCGATGCGCGCGCGTGCCGCCTGCGTGGCCTTGTTGATGACCTCTTTGGCCTCGCCGGGGTTGGCGTCGAGCCAGCCGCGCAGGTTCTCGTACATCGCGCGCTGGACGAACGACTTGGCCTCGGTGTTGCCGAGCTTGGTCTTGGTCTGGCCCTCGAACTGCGGGTCGGCCAGCTTGATCGAGATGATCGCGGTCAGACCCTCGCGTACGTCCTCACCGGCGAGGTTGTCGTCCTTGCCCTCGCGCAGGAGCTTCTGCTCGCGCGCGTACTTGTTGACGACGGTCGTCAGCGCGGCGCGGAAGCCCTCCTCGTGGGTGCCGCCCTCCGCCGTGTTGATCGTGTTGGCGAAGGTGTGGACGGACTCGGAGTAGGACCCGCTCCACTGCATGGCGACCTCGACCGACATGCCGTCGACCTCGTCGCTGAACGCGATCACCGACTGGTGGACGACTTCCTTCTTGGCGTTGAGGTAGCGAACGAAGTCCTCAATGCCGCCTTCGTAGTGATACGTGACGGTCTTGGGCTCGCCGTTGATGTGCTCGGGCCGCTCGTCGGTCAGCGTGATCGACAGCCCGCGGTTGAGGAAGGCGTACTCCTGCATGCGCCGGCTGAGGGTCTCGAAGTTCCATTCGAGCGTCTCGAAGATCGCTCCGTCGGGCCAGAAGCTGATGACGGTGCCGGTGTCCTCGGTCGCCTCGCCCTTGACCAGCGGGCCCTCGGCGCCCCTCCAGGTGTAGGCCTGCCGCCACACGTGGCCGTCGCAACGGACCTCGGCCTCCAGCCGGGTCGACAGCGCGTTGACGACCGCCGAGCCGACGCCGTGCAGGCCGCCGGAGACGGCGTAGGACTTGCTGTCGAACTTACCGCCGGCGTGCAGGGTCGTGAGGACGACTTCGATCGCGGGGCGCTTCTCGACGGGATGCTCGCCCACGGGGATGCCGCGGCCGTTGTCGGTCACGCGGACACCACCGTCGGCGAGCAACGTCACCGTGATCGTGTCGGCGTATCCGGCGAGGGCCTCGTCGACCGCGTTGTCCACGATCTCGTAGACGAGGTGGTGCAGACCACGTTCGCCGGTGGAACCGATGTACATCCCGGGGCGCTTACGGACCGCCTCCAGGCCTTCAAGGACAGTGATCGAGCTAGCGTCGTACGCCAAGTGGAGATCCTCCTGCCGGAGGACACTCGCCGCGCAGCTCCCCGTACAACAAGCGGGGCGCCCGATCCACGGGCGGCCCGCAACGGCGATCGTGTCCTGTATCCGCTCCTATTCTACCCAGACCAGCCCCGTTCCTGGGCCATGAAGCGCGTTGTAAGCCCGTGTGAGCCCTGAAACCGACCCCTTGGGGATCCCCCTATTGGGTCCGGGGGGTCACGAGGCGTACGGACGGCGAAATCGTGTCGAGCTTCTTGCTTCCGCGCCGCTGTCAAGTGCTACGCACAAGCTGTGGACAACTCGTCAGGAAGCGGCGCGCCGAGGCTCCCGCGCGGCCCCGTGTCAGGAGCGCGGCCGGCGCCCGCCGGTCACGCGCAGTCGCCCTCCGCCGTGCTGCCCGCCCGAGGGACCGACGACCTTGACCCGCTGCACGGTGCCGTGGCCGAGGTCCTCATTGAGGCGCTTGACGAGGTTGGCCGCGAGCAGGCGTACCTGGGTGGCCCAGTTGGCCGAGTCGGCGGCGATCACCAGGACGCCGTCCTCGAACGTCTCGGGTCTGGTGTGTTCGGCCAGTTCGGGACCGACGATCTGCGGCCAGCGGCCGAAGACGCCGCCGACGGCCGCGCGCTCCTGCCAGCCGCGAGCGGCCAGGAGCTCGCGGATCGCGGGCCCGAACGCCGTGGGGTCGCCGCCGCGGCCGGACTCGCGCACCGGCCGGCGCCGCTTCTTGCGCGTCTGGCCCGGCAGTGCCCCGCGCTCGCGGGCGTCCGCCTTGGCCTGGGCCAGGGCCTCACGGGCGAGCTCGATGCCGGACTTCTCCTCACCCGAGTTTTCCACAGGCTGTGGATCGCGAGGCTCATCGGACACGGGTGACCTCCCCCTCGGCGACGTCATAGGCCGCGCCGGTCAGCCTCTCGGGCACGTCGGCGGGCACGGCCGCGGTGATCAATACCTGCTCGGCGGGCGCGACCAGCTCCGCCAGGCGCTCACGGCGCCCGGTGTCCAGCTCGGCGAACACGTCGTCGAGGATCAGCACCGGGTCGTCGCCGTCCGCGCGGAGCAGCTCGAACGCGGCCAGCCGCAGCGCCAGCGCGAACGACCAGGACTCACCGTGGCTCGCGTATCCCCGGGCCGGCAGGTCGCCCAGCTTCAGCAGGAGCTCGTCGCGGTGCGGGCCGACGAGGCTCACGCCGCGCTCCAGCTCGCCCCGCCGCGCCTCGGCCATCGCGGCCAGCAGCTTTTCCCCCAGCTCGGCACGGTCTGTGGACAACTCCGCGCCGGCCGAGGAGCGGTATTCCAGGTCCGCGGCGCCGCCCGGCGCCAGCGCGGCGTACGCCTTGGCCACCAGCGGGCGCAGCGCGGCGACCAGGTCCAGCCGCGCGCCGAGCAGCTCCGCGCCCGTACGCGCCAGATGCGTGTCCCACACGTCCAGCGTGCTGATGACCTCCGGGCCGGGCGCCCGCCGGTGCTGGGCGGCCGATTTCAACAGGGCGTTGCGCTGCTTGAGGACGCGGTCGTAGTCGGAGCGCACGCCCGCGAACCGGGGCGCGCGTACGGTCAGCAGCTCGTCCATGAAGCGCCGCCGGTCGCCGGGGTCGCCCTTGACCAGCACGAGATCCTCGGGGGCGAACAGCACGGTCCGCAGCATCCCCAGCACCTCGCGGGGCCGCTGCACCGGCGAACGGTTCAGGCGGGCGCGGTTCGCGCGACCGGGATTGATCTCCAGCTCGATCAGCGCGCGGCGCTCGTCGCGGACCACCCCGGCCCGTACGATCGCCCGCGGCGCGCCCTGCCGGACCAGGGGAGCGTCTGTGGAAACCCGGTGGCTGCCGTGCAGCGCGACATAGCCGACGGCCTCGACGAGGTTGGTCTTGCCGTGGCCGTTCGGCCCGATGAACGCGCTGATCCCCGGATCCAGGGCGATCTCGGCGGACTCATAGGACCGGAAGTCCCGCAGCGTCAGGTGGGCGACGTACACCCAGACGAGAGTAGGGCCTGTGCGGCGCGCTCGCCGCACCGACGCGTTGTCCCCAGGCTGTGCACAACCCGGGCCGGTCTGTGGAAACGACGCTGCGCGGTTCCGGGGGATCGTCCCCTGAGGCGGCCGAAGGCCACCGAGCACGGGCGGTCGCCGGCTGTGGAGACCGCCCGCGTCGTACGTGGATCAGGCCGGCGGGGTGACGTCGGCGCCGGGCGAGTCGGCGCCCTTCGCCGTCTCCACCGCGTGGCCGCCGAACTGGTTGCGCAGCGCCGCGATCATCTTCATGGCCGGCGACTCGTCCTGCCGCGAGGCGAACCGCGCGAAGAGTGCGGCCGTGATCACCGGCAGCGGGACGGCGTGGTCGACCGCCGCCTGCACCGTCCACCGGCCCTCGCCGGAGTCCTGTGCATAACCCTTGAGCTTGTGCAGCTCCGGGTCGTCCTGCAGCGCCCGGTCGGCCAGGTCGAGCAGCCAGGAACGGATGACCGTGCCCTCGCGCCAGCTACGGAAGGTCTCGGGCACGTTTTTGACCAGGTCGGTGGCCTCGAGCAGCTCCCAGCCCTCGGCGTAGGCCTGCATCATGCCGTACTCGATGCCGTTGTGGACCATCTTGGCGAAGTGGCCGGCGCCGACCTCGCCGGAGTGCACGAAGCCGAAGTCGCCCTCGGGCTTGAGCGCCTCGAAGATCGGCATGAGGCGCTTCACGTGCTCCTCACTGCCGCCGACCATGAGGGCATAACCGTTCTTCAGGCCCCAGACGCCGCCGCTGACCCCGACGTCCACGAAACCGATGCCCTTCTGATCGAGCAGCTTCGCGTGTTCCTGGTCGTCGATGTAGTGCGAGTTGCCGCCGTCGATGACCAGGTCACCGGGCTCGAGGACGTCCGCGAGGCTCTCCACGGTCGCCCGGGTGGCCTCACCGGCCGGGACCATGACCCACACCGCACGTGGCGCGCTGAGCCGGTCGGCGAGCTCCTGGAGCGAGCCGACGTCGCTGACCTTCGGGTCGCGGTCGTAACCGACGACCGTGTGGCCGGCTTGGCGCAGGCGCTCGGCCATGTTGCCGCCCATGCGGCCAAGGCCGATCATCCCCAGTTCCATGTGAGTTCTCCTCAGAAGGGATCCCTGTCCCCTATGAGCGTAGTGAACCTGTTGATCAGCTCGACAGGCGGATGGGCATGATCAGGTAACGGTAGTCCGGGTCGGCGTCGTCGGCCGGCTTACCGGTCATGACGGCCGGCTTGGTCGAGGTGGTCATGGCCAGGCGCGCGACGTCGGAGCCGATCGCGCTGAGCCCGTCGAGCAGGAAGTGCGGGTTGAAGGCGACGTCGATGTCCTGGCCCTCCAGCGAGGCGCCGAGAACTTCCACAGCCTGTGCATCGTCACCGCTGCCCGCCTCCAGCACCACCTCGCCCTGCCGGAACGACAGGCGCACGGGGGTGTTCTTCTCGGCGACGAGACCGACGCGCTTGACGGCCTCGGCGAACGGACCGGTCTCGACCTCGGCGACCGAGGAGGTCTCCTTCGGCCACAGCGACTGGTACTTGACGAACTCCGCGTCGAGGAGCCGTGTGGTCGTACGGCGGCCGCCGCCGTCGAAGCCGATCATGCCCTCGCCGCTGCCGCCGGACGCGAGCGCGATCGACACCTCGGCGCCGGAGGTCAGCGACTTGGCGGTGTCCGACAGCGTCTTGGCGGGCACCAGGGCGACGGCGGAGATGTCGGGCTGCTCGGGCTTCCACCGGAACTGGCGTACGGCGAGGCGGTAGCGGTCGGTGGAGGCGAGCGTGACGGTCTCGCCCTCGATCTCCACCCGCACGCCGGTGAGCATCGGCAGGGTGTCGTCGCGGCCGGCGGCGATGGCCACCTGCGACACCGCCGCGGCGAACTCGTCGCTGCCGACCGTGCCGGCGGCGGGCGGCATCGCCGGGAGGCTCGGGTAGTCCTCCACAGGCATGGTCAGCAGTGTGAACTTCGCCGTGCCGCACTTGAGGGTGACCTTGGCCCCGTCGGTGGTGATCTCGACCGGATGCGCGGGCAGGCTGCGGGAGATCTCGGCGAGGAGCCGGCCCGACACCAGCGCGGTGCCCGGCTCGTCCGCGTCGATGTCCATCGTCATCTGCGCGGAGACCTCGTAGTCGAACGAGGACAGCTTGAGCGTCTCCCCGGCCTCGATGAGCATGCCGGCGAGCACCGGGACGGGCGGGCGGACCGGCAGTGTGCGCGCGGTCCAGGCAACGGCGTCGGCGAGGACGTCTCTGTCGATGCGGAATTTCACTTTGGACCGTCTCCTGAGGTTTTGATCACCTGGGGTCGTGGAACAGAAGAGACCGTACGGGGTCCACCCAATCGTGGCCCCGCGCGAGCCCCTAGTTCTTGTCTTTCTCTTCAGTAGATAGAACAACAGTCACAGTCTTAGGGGCCGTGGATACTGGGGAAAACCCTAGTCTTCGCAGGTCAACCCCCGAATCTCTGTCCACCGCTGCTGTGTATCGAGCCTGTGGACTCCGTGGATGCCTGAGGACAGTCGCGAAGCGTCCCCATCTCATCCACCGACGGTCCACCGTTCATCCCCATCTCATCCACCGGATCGGCCCCGCCGTCCACATGGTTGTCCACCGGATTGATCCACAGAGTTTTCCCCACCCTGTGCAATCCACCGTCTCTGGATAACCGCTGTGGAGACTCTGTGGACGCCTGTGGACGACTGTGGAGAACTCCGGGACGGCATCGGGATAACTCCGGGACGGCTGCTCAGGGACTCCGAGGCGGCTCAGGCCCCGCCGTTGCGCGCCTGCTGCTTGATGCGGTTCGTCAGCTCGGTGACCTGGTTGTAGATCGGGCGCTTCTCGGCCATCAGCTTGCGGATCTTCTTCTCCGCGTGCATGACGGTCGTGTGGTCGCGCCCCCCGAACTGCTGACCGATCTTGGGCAGCGACAGCTCGGTCAGCTCGCGGCACAGGTACATCGCGATCTGCCGGGCCGTCACCAGCACCCGCGAGCGCGACGGGCCGCACAGCTGCTCCATGTCGATGCCGAAGTACGTCGCGGTCTGCGCCATGATCGTCGCCGCGGTGATCTCCGGGCCGGTGTCGTTGGGGATGAGGTCCTTCAGCACGATCTCGGCGAGCTGGAGGTCCACCGACTGCCGGTTGAGGCTCGCGAACGCGCTGACCCGTATGAGCGCGCCCTCCAGCTCACGGATGTTGGTGGAGATCTTCGAGGCGATGTACTCGAGCACCTCGGGCGGCGCGACCAGGCCCTCCTGCACGGCCTTCTTGCGCAGGATCGCGATGCGCGTCTCGAGCTCGGGCGGCTGCACGTCGGTGATCAGCCCCCACTCGAACCGGTTGCGCAGCCGGTCTTCCAACGTCACGAGCTGCTTGGGCGCGCGGTCGCTGGAGATCACGATCTGCTTGTTGGCGTTGTGGAGGGTGTTGAACGTGTGGAAGAACTCCTCCTGCGTCTGCTCCTTGTTCTCCAGGAACTGGATGTCGTCGACCAGGAGGATGTCCATGTCGCGGTAGCGCCGGCGGAAGTTGTCGGCCTTGCCGTCGCGGATCGCGTTGATGAAGTCGTTGGTGAACTCCTCCGAGCTCACGTAGCGCACCCGCGCACCGTTGAACAGGCTCTGCGCGTAGTGGCCGATGGCGTGCAGCATGTGCGTCTTGCCCAGGCCCGAGTCGCCGTAGATGAACAGCGGGTTGTAGGCCTTGGCCGGCGCCTCGGCCACCGCGACCGCGGCGGCGTGCGCGAACCGGTTGGACGAGCCGATCACGAACGTGTCGAAGGTGTACTTGGGATTGAGCCGCGCGTGCTCGCCGGTGCCCTTGCTCTCGGCGGGCGCCGCGGACGGGCGCGGCTGCCAGCCCCCGCCGGGCGCCGACCCGGGTGTGGGGACGAACGGGTCGCGCTGCGGACCCTTCTGGTCGGTGGGGTTCTGGCCCGCGGGCTGTTGGTCCTGGCGGTAGTGGCCGCCGTAGTCCTGGCCGTTCCTGGGGGAGCCCGCGCCGTAGTCCTGTGGATAGTCCTGGCCGTTCCCCGGGCCTCCCGTGTAGTCACGGTTGCCCTCGGAGCCTGCGCCGTAGCGGCCGGCGTACCGGTCGGTGTACTCGCCGTAGTGCTCCGGGGTGTACGGGCGCGGGTCGGCGGCCGGGCCGCGCAGCGTCTGGCCGGAGTATCCCTGCGGCTCGGGTGGGTACGGCCGGGGCTGCTCGTGGTCGGACTCCGGCTCGGCCGGCAGCGGCCGGTCGGCGGGTGGCGGCTGGTCGGGCTGTACGGTGACGGCGACCCGGATGTCGCGGCCGAGCTGGTTCGACAGCACCTGGGTGATCAGCGGCCGCAGGCGGTTCTCCAGCACGTCCTTGGCGAAGTCGTTGGGGGTCGCCAACAGGGCGGTGTCCTCGACCAGGGCCAGCGGCCGGGTCATGGCCAGCCATGCCCGGTGCTGGGGCGGGAGATCACCCGGAAGGGCCTCGAGCGCCCTGGTCCATACCAGGGCGAGATCCAGACCGTCCATCCTTTGTTCTCCCCTCCTTCGCCAGGTGTGCGGCGACACGTCACTTCCCCGGCGTACCGCGTGCACCTGCAGTGGACCACTCTCTCATGCGTCATCCACAGGGTTGTCCACAAGTTGTGCACGGGGAGGGGGAACGCGGTGGATAACTCTCGCCGGTTTGACCGCGAGGCAGGTCAGACCGTAACGTACGACGGTCGAGTCGCATCGACGGCGGTGCTGCACGCCCGCAGGTCGCCGACTCCCGCAGGCGGGGTCTATGCGCCCGTGATGCGACCTATACCAACGTTGACCGCAGCACCCCTCTGGAGTCTCGAGTGAGCAAGCGTACTTACCAGCCGAACAACCGTCGCCGGCACAAGAAGCACGGCTTCCGGCTCCGCATGCGCACCCGGGCGGGGCGCGCGATCCTTTCCTCGCGCCGTCGCAAGGGGCGCGCCCACGTCGCGGTCTGACCAGCGGCAGTCATGCTGCCGTCCGGAAACCGGATGCGGCGGCGAGAAGAGTTCACTTCGGCCGTCCGGCGCGGTGATCGTGCCGGACGGCCGCGTCTGGTCCTGCATCTGCAGCATCGCGACGACGCCGACGAGCCGGTACGTGTCGGTTTCACCGTCGGTCGGCCGGTCGGTGACGCGGTGACCCGCAACAAGGTGCGCCGCAGACTCCGGCATATCGTGCGTGAGCGCCTCTACCGGCTGCCAGCGGGTAGCCTGCTTGTGGTGCGCGCCAATCCGAAGGCGGCGACCGCACGAAACGACGAACTCGCCGCGGATGTCGACGCGGCACTCGACCGGCTCCTTCGGCGAGAGGTCAAGAGGCGGAGATGACAGGGAAGCCGACGCCCGTCGCCCGGGCATTGATGCTGCCGATCGTCTTCTACCGTCGATTCATCAGCCCCCTCTTCGGGCCCGTCTGTCGCTTCCAGCCCAGCTGCAGCACGTACGCACTCGTCGCGTTGCGACGGCACGGCGCGCTGCGTGGAGGCTGGCTGGCCGTACGCCGCATCGCCCGCTGCCACCCGTTCAACCCCGGTGGGTACGACCCCGTGCCGCCGCGCAAGGACGAGGCACCCCCTGACCTCACGCCGCGGCAGAGCGGCACCGCAATCGGAGAGCACTAGGAGCCAGTCGGTGAGTTTCAGCTTCCTCGATCCGCTGTTCGAGGCGGTCGCGTGGGTCATCGTCCAGATCCACGCCGGCCTCAGCTTGATCTTCCCCGCGGACAGCGGCTGGGCGTGGGGTCTGTCGATCTTCCTCCTGACCGTCCTCATGCGGCTCATCATCTTCCCGCTGTTCGTGAAGCAGATTCACGCGTCGCGGAAGATGCAGGAGTTGAACCCCCAGGTTCAGGCGCTGCGCAAGAAGTACAAGAAGGACAAGCAGCGTCTCAACCAGGAGATGATGAAGCTCTACCAGGAGGCGGGCGCCAACCCGCTCTCCGGGTGTCTGCCGCTCGTCGTGCAGTTCCCGATCTTCATCTCGCTGTACAACGTGCTGCGGGCCATCTCGACCACCAAGCCGGGCCAGTCGAAGTACGGCATGTCGGCCGACCTGATCCAGAGCGCCCAGCACGCGCACATCTTCAGCGCCTCCATCCCCACGACGTTCGTCGAGTCGTTCCACGACAAGCACGTCGGCGCGATGATCGTGACGCTGCTGGCGGTGCTGATCAGCTCCACCACGACGTTCTTCACGATGAAGTCGAGCGTCGGCCGTTCGATGCAGACGATGACGGCCGACAATCCGATGATGCAGTCGCAGAAGTTCCTGGTGTACCTCTCGCCGCTGTTCGGCCTCTTCGGCCTCACGCTGCCGCTCGGTGTGCTGATCTACTGGGTGACCACCAACTCCTGGACCCTGGCCCAGTCGCACTACGTCTACAAGAAGTACCCGATGTCCACGGCGCAGGGGCAGGCCACGGCCGACGGCAAGGCGGGCACGGCCAAGACGGGTACCTCCAAGACGGGCGCCTCGCGTACCGGCACGGCCAAGGCGGGTACGGCGAAGGCGGGTGCCGCCAAGGCGGGCGCGACCAAGACCGGCGCGAAGGCGAGTGTGCGGGCCGGCAGCTCCGTGGCCGGCGGCAAGACCAGAAAGAAGGCGGACGCCGAACCGGAGCCGGAGGACACCCCTCCGGTGCCGAAGGTCGCGCGACAGCAGCCGACACGGCAGTCCCGCAGCAAGAGGAAGCGGTAGCGTGACTTCTCAGTCCAGTCCGAGTACCCACGAGGAGCCCGGTGTGAGCCAAGCCGAAGCCGAGACCACCGAGCCCAGGACGGTCGACGTCCAGGCGCTGGAGCAAGAGGGTGAGATCGCGGCCGACTACATCGAGGGCCTGCTGGACATCGCGGACCTCGACGGCGACATCGACATGGACGTCGAGGGCGAGCGCGCGATGGTCTCCGTCGTCGGTGCCACCCTCGATGAGCTCGTCGGCAAGAACGGCGAGGTGCTCGAGGCCCTGCAGGAGCTCACCCGCCTGGCGGTCCACCGCCGTACGGGCGAACGCAGCCGGCTGATGCTCGACGTGAGCGGTTTCCGCGAGCGGCGCCGCGCGGAGCTGACCAAGCTGGGCCGCGAGGCGGCCGAGGAGGTCAAGCGCACCGGCGAGTCCAAGCCGCTGGCGCCGATGACCCCGTTCGAGCGCAAGGTCGTGCACGACGCCGTCGCCGCGGCCGGGCTGCGCAGCGAGTCAGAGGGCGAGGAGCCCAGCCGCTACGTTGTGGTCCACGTGGAGTAGCCGGCACTCTCGGCCATCGACGGTCCCGTCACAGTCACCTGTGACGGGACCGTCTTTTTGTGGCCTTTGTAGGCGTCACCGGACGTCCCGGCGTTCGTGGACGGTGCGGCGTACCTGGGAGTGACCCGCGGGGTCGACCGGCTCGACCACGGTCGGCTCGTCTGCGGCCCCCCTCATGTACGCCCCGGGCTGGGGCTCGCCGTCGATGACGTCGACGTCCTGCACCACGGCGGCGCGGCGCCGGGCGCGCGGCCTCGTGTAGGCGAGCGTGATGACCAACATCGCGATGCCTACGAAGATGAGAATCCAGCCGATCATCTGGACGTCGATCCCGCTGACGTGGAAATGGGTCGCGAACGCGAGGATCGCACCCAGTGCGATCAACACCAACGCTGAGCCGATACCCATGGTTGCTACCTCTCCTTCGACGGAACATCCATCGGAGGGATACCCCTGCCTCGGGGGATATGCGTGTCGTGGCATCTTCGTTCCGTACGACGGACATCCGCCCTGGTGGGAGGCATCGAATCGGAGGCGTTGCCGGGTCGGCGTTCGCGAGGCCGCTCACGTGTGGAAGCATTCGATGTCGGTGGGAATCCCCAACCGTTCCCGAGTCGCTTCCAGAGCCTGTGACCATGCCTTCACTTCCTGCGCCGTCGGCCGCCCGCGAGATCTTCGGTGACGCGCTTCCCCTCGCCGAGCGGTACACCGCCTTCCTGGCCGGTCCCGGCGTCGAGCGCGGTCTCATCGGACCTCGCGAGGTCGAGCGTCTTTGGGACCGGCATGTGCTCAACTGTGCCGTGCTGACCGAACTGGTGCCCGAGTCGGCGAATGTCATTGATGTGGGCTCGGGCGCCGGCCTGCCGGGCATCGTTCTCGCGATCATGCGCCCGGATCTGTCGGTAACGCTCCTGGAGCCGCTTTTGCGGCGTACTGTCTTTCTTCAGGAATGCGTTGATCTCCTGTCGCTCTCTCACGTCACCGTACGCCGGGCGCGTGCCGAGGAGGTCGCCGGCGAGTACGCCGTGGACGTCGTCACGGCCCGGGCCGTCGCTCCCCTTGAGCGACTCGCCGGGTGGGCACTGCCGTTGCTCAGGCCGGAAGGCGAGCTTCTCGCGTTGAAAGGTGAGCGCGCGGCGGCGGAACTCGACGAAGCACGACCCGTTCTGGAGAAATTCGGGGTCCGCGTGGCAGAGGTACTCCACGTCGGTCACGGTAAGGTCGAGCCGCCGACGACGGTAGTTCGCGCGGTCGCGGGGAGGGTCCCGCAGCCGCCGAAGGGGCGGTCTGGTTCCCGTCGAGGCGGGCGTCGGCGCGGTGGAGCGCATGGACGGAAGAGGTGACGGTCCTTGACCACGGCAGAGGGACTGGGCTGGCCGAACCGAGCCACGCGGGCGCCTTCGGACGATGCGACGGGGCTCGGATGGCCGTCGCAGGGTCCTTCGGAGAGTTCGGAGAGTCCGCCGCAGCCCGCTCCTGATCCTGTCAAAGAGACGTCGCAACGTGATCCGGCACACGGGGAGTCGAAGTTGGTAAGCGAGGCGCTCAAAGCGGCCGAAGTTTCACGTGAAACGAGCCAGCCGATCGCTCAGGCGGCAGCCGCGGCGCTACGGGTGCAGGCGAAGCGCGGCGAGAAGGAGTGGCCCCGTCCCCCGCGGTGCCGCGTCATCACGATCGCCAACCAGAAGGGCGGCGTCGGAAAGACGACGAGCGCGGTCAACCTGGCCGCGGCGCTGGCGATGCACAACAACCGTGTGCTCGTGGTCGACCTGGACCCGCAGGGCAATGCCTCCACGGCTCTCGGCGTCGAGCACCACAGCGACATCCCGTCGGTCTACCACGTGATCCTCGAGGGTGGGGCGTTCGAGGACATCGTCGTGCCGGCGGAGGGTCTGCCCAACCTCTACTGCGCTCCGGCGACCCTGCACCTGGCGGGCGCCGAGGTCGACCTCGTCCCGATGGTGGCTCGCGAGTCGCGGCTGCGGAAGGCGCTCGAGTCGTACGACCTGAGCAACCTCGACTATGTGCTCATCGACTGCCCGCCCTCGCTCGGGCTGCTCACGGTCAACGCGCTCACGGGCGGGAACGAACTGCTGATCCCGATCCAGACCGAGTACTACGCGCTCGAAGGCCTGAGCCAGCTGCTCCACACCGTCGATCTGGTCAAGCAGCACCTGAACCCGAACCTCGCGGTCTCCACGATCCTGCTCACCATGTACGACGCGCGTACGCGCTTGGCGGCCCAGGTGGCGGACGAGGTCCGTAGCCACTTCGGCGATCTCGTCCTCGGGACGGTGATCCCCCGCAGCGTCCGGGTGTCGGAGGCCCCCAGCTACGGCGAGTCGGTCCTGACGTACGACCCGGGATCCAGCGGTGCGCTCGCGTACACGGAGGCGGCACGGGAGATGGCCTACCGCGGGGCGGAAGACAGCAAATGAGGACGCGGCGCCGGTCCGCCCGTACGCTTGACCTTCGCGGTGTCAGTGAGCCAGGGCGGTCGCCCGGCGCTGGGGGCATGGAGGGACCGAAGTGAGTCAGCAACGACGCGGGCTGGGCAAGGGCCTGGGCGCACTGATCCCGACGGCGCCCGCGCCGTCCGCGGACCAGGAGGCCACCCGCCCGGCACCGCCGTCCGGCGACGGCGAGGTGCAGGAGCCGGTCCTCGTCGCGGGTGCGCACTTCGCCGAACTCCCCATCGAGAAGATCACCCCGAATCCACGCCAGCCGCGGAAGACGTTCGACGACGAGGCGCTGGAGGAGCTCGCGGCGTCGATCAGCATCGTGGGCCTGCTGCAGCCGATCGTGGTCCGCGAGCTGAGCTCGGGTGAGTACGAGCTCATCATGGGCGAGCGGCGCCTGCGGGCGTCGAAACTCGCCGGCGTCGACACGATCCCGGCGATCGTACGGGACACGACCGACGACGACCTGCTGCGCGACGCGCTCATGGAGAACCTCCACCGGCAGCAGCTGAACGCCCTGGAGGAGGCGGCGGCGTACCAGCAGCTGCTGGACGACTTCGGCGCGACGCACGAAGAACTGGCGGCCCGCATCGGCCGCTCCCGGCCGCACATCACCAACACGCTCCGCCTGCTGAACCTGCCGTCGGCGGTCCAGCTCCGGGTCGCGGCCGGCGTGCTGAGCGCGGGCCACGCGAGGGCGCTCTTGGGTCTGGACAGCGCGGAGATGCAGGAGCGACTGGCGACCCGCATCGTGGCGGAAGGCCTGTCGGTGCGCGCGGTGGAGGAACTGATCGCCCTGGGGGAGGCCGGCGACACCAAGAAGGCGGCGCGCCGGAAGTCGGGGAACAAACCGGTGAACCCTCGCGTCCAGGAACTGGCCGCGGAGCTCTCGGAACGTTACGAGACCAAGGTCAGAGTCGACCTCGGCCACCGCAAGGGGAAGATCGTGGTCGAGTTCGCGTCCCTTGAGGATTTGGAACGCATCATCGACGCGATGAGTCCCGGATCCCGACCGGGCCCCGACCCACAGTAGGACACCTGGCGGCTCGTCCGTCGAGCCGACGCCTGGGGCAGCCGTCTCGGCTGGCGGGCTTGAGTATCTGCCGCGGCCCTTGCCGCCAGGGCCCCCCGATGACCGGCGCGCAGCCAGCGCACCGGCGGCGCGCGACCGATCTTCCATCTATCGGGCAGACTCCTACCAGCGTCTCGGAAGACGATCCGCCGCCTGACCGCTGAGAGCCCGGAACCCCTCGCGCGGTGCCAACGGCAAACTGACGGAGTCCAGGCCGCGAATCGTCGAGGCCCTCCATGCGGCCCTTCCCCGTTTCACGTGAAACGGGGAAGGGCCGCATGGCGATCGGGCGGTCGTGTTGGCTGAATGGCGCACGCTGCTCGTCCCCTTGCACCGTCCGATGCGACTTTGCGTAGATGGCTCTCCAGCCGTCCGTGGAAGGCTGCGCCTTAGCCGGTGAGGTGGCGTCGGCAACGACTCAGAGGCGGCGTTGTCCGACGGCCCGCGAGGACGACAATCGACTTTCCGCCGCGACCGGTGAGCTCCCACGGGCGCATGCAGTCCGGAACCGACACTCCCCATGCGTCTCCAGCCCCCCGGCGTGCAGCGGTGCGTGTACGCGACACGGGGCGGAGGGTTGAGCGCAGATACGCATTCTCGGACCGAGGCGATCGTCCCTTCCGAAGCCGCATCACAGACTGGGCCCAGGGGCTGACGGATATTGGCCGGAGCGCCGGATGACCCGGCACCCGGCGCTGGTTCGCGGTGCGCCTGGCTGTCTTCTCGCACCGGTTGGTTCGGGTGCCGCGCGGTGGTCGGCGCCATCGTTTGGACGCCCGTGACGTCTGAGCCTCCGCCGCATATCGCCGCGGACACGTCGGCGCGCGGACGAGCTGCGCGCGCTGCACCGCCCACCGGTCGTGACGCACGGAGACGTGCCGCAGTTGGGCGTTAGGCGTCGGCTGAAGACCATCCACGCCGATCCGATGCGGCCGCGCTCGATTGCCAAGACAACGGCCTTCGTGGCGCATGAGCTTCACCGCGACCTGGATCGTGGTACATCGTCAAGATGCCGTCGGAGCGGCCGCTGCGGCCCTTCAGGGAGATCGTGTCGAGGGGGAACGGGCCCCGCGTCCACCCCGGCGGCGCGGGCGGCTTCGACGCTAGGGACGATCTCATCGATCTCGCGCGGGCCGAACACGCCGCGCTCCGATTGGCGATCATTACGAGCCCATCGTCGCGGTCGGCTGCTGCCCGGGTTCCTTCGCCAAATCGGTAGCCACCTTCTTCGGTCTTCAGTCCGTGTTTCACGTGAAACGGGGGCGCCCATGGCGGGCCATCGACAGTCCGCGGTTGCGCGCGACGCGAGGGGTTTCTGGTTCTCGGCGGTAGGTGGCGGGTTGGCCTTCCAAGAGGCTGTCGGGGGATCGTTCGATCGGCGCAGCGAACGGGTACAGCGGCCGTACCCGATGGAACGACCGGGGTGCACCGACGGTGAGCTGAAGGCGAGATGGCCAACCGAGCCTCTTTGACGGCGAGGCGCGGCCCGCGGCAGATGCTCAAGCACTCCAACGCGCTCCAAGTAGATCGCCTGCAACGCCTCCGCGATGCCGACCGCCAGCGCCGACACCGGGGGCCCCACCGGCCGGGCGGGCTGCGTCGCGTTCAGCGCACGACCGGCGAGGCTGCTCCGGTTCGATCGAGGGCGGTGCTCGGCAAGGGACGTCTGATTCCCGCCGTGTCCTCCCCTCGGAATGCTGAACTCCCTTCACGGCGACCAGGCTGTTCTGTGCCACCCACGTCGTAGGTCGATGCCTGGCACGGAGTTGGCGGAAGACTGTCTGCTCGACGGGTTTCACGTGAAACGGCGCAAGAACATTGCCTACGAAAGAGATGGCCTTCGCGTCCCAGGGCAACAGAGGACGACCCGCTGGCCACGGACGCGGAGACCGCGTTGCGTTCGCAGGCGTGGTGGTGTGATGCCGGGGACGGATGGATGGGTGCGTCAGTGCGGACCGGCACGCGGCCAGTGAGGCACATGTGGCGGCACGGCACTTGAGTTGGCCGACGCGCTCCGGGGGCTTTGCCGCTCCAGCGAGGCCTTTGGGAATACTGCTCTGGCGGCCGCGATGAACACCGGCCCGCGCCGCTGTCGACGATGGGGAAGCAGGCAATGTAGCTCTTGGTGGACGCCAGGTGTGGGGCACCTTGATGTCGCCAGAAGGAACGTCTAGCCCGGCCTAACCCGGTCACTAACGGCCGGTTGGTGTTCCACGCCCGCCGCCTGCTCGCACCGCTGGATGCGCCGCAATGATGAGCGGCATGGGCCTCGAATATGCCCGCGACGGCGAAGGGAGCTCCCTTCGCCGCACTCGGAGTTCTTCTCGCGTTCGGCTGCCAGTTCCCGTGGTTCGTGTCACTGGGTGGTGGCCCGTTCGATGAGCCCGGCCCCGGTGACCTACGACGGCGGGACAATCCGGATCGCTTTGCCGGCTCATCAACCATGCCGACAGGCCGATGGCCCCGGCGTCGACGGCAGACACGGCCGAGTGGACGCAGCGCGTATCGCATGACTGAGTTGGCCAGATCTTCGGCCGGTAGCCCGTTTCACGTGAAACCCACGTGGTCGATCGCCGTCGACAAAGATTTGCCAGGCGTCCCAGGACGGACTTCCCTTCAGCGAGTACAGCGGGGCCGTCTTCATACGTGCGGGGGAGAGCGGGAAGCGGTGGCCGGGTGACTCACCCATCGACCAGCGCTCTGGGTGGCCCTTAACCCACGAGCGGTTGGTAGGCATCATCGAGGTACGGAGACCACCGGAGAGCACCAGAAGGCGGTCCGTCGCAACCACGCCAGGGCCATGCACTGTTCGGTCGGCTCCACCGCCGGGTCCGCCAGGCATGTGATGGCAGGAACGAATGCCTGCCCGCACAGTCGTTGGCATGCCGGGAGGCCCTCTGCGTGCCGAGCGTTAGGTTCGTGCCCTGCCGGACCGGATCCTCATCCACTGCCCACGGACCGGGAGACCTCATCAGCTCCGCTGACCGGACGCTCCAGCCCATCGGCCCCGGGGCGTCGAAGGCCCAGCCGGTGGGGGCCTCGGAAGCGCGCGGCGTCACATCCCGCCCGCGGCATGCAATCCCCCGCTGCCCAGCCCCGCACCCACCGCACCAGTGTTTCGGATCCCGCACTGACGTCGAGGTGGCCGAAGACGTGGGCATAGTGAGCCACCAGTGCCGCAACGACCGGACCGCGTGGCGCGAGGCCGGGTCGTTGCCCCCTGCCAGGGCGGAACCGGTCCGCTCCACGTACGACTGCGGCGAGGTCATGGACCGGTGCACCGTGCGCTGGGCGGCGTTGCGCCGTACGCACCCGGCAAGCCCACGGCATTGCCCAGTTCGGCCGCCTGGCCCTCGGCCCGCGCCCCACGCCGCAATCCGAATCTCGGGCCGCTCCACCAACGTCCGAATTTGCCTCAGGGTTGTCGGGTATCTCGGGCGTCATGGAGCGCCTGACGCAAGACGCCGGCGTTCGTCCTCGGAGAGGCGGGTCGTCGTGCCCGTTGCCGGGTTAATCTCGGAGTCAGAGCCGGGACTGTTCCGCGTAGGCGTGGCCTGAGGGTTGTGCTCTGGTGATAACAGAGTTCGAGAAGTAGCTCTAAGATCTTCCTGTAGCGGGAATAGGTCCTGGTGATGAAGGCGCTCCGCCCAAGAAGGGGGCCTGGCCGGTGTCGCGTCGTCTAGTGAATATCACGCTCGACAACGTCGAGGATCTGCCGACCCGCTGTCGCAAGTGCGTGTTCTGGGAGCTCGACCCGGTCAGCATGCAGCGCGCCGAGGACACCGGGGATCCCGCACTCGAAAAGGAAGCCTGGATCTCCTCCACGCTCCTCGAGTGGGGAAGCTGCGGCAAGCTCGTCTACGTCGACGGGGTGCCGGCCGGATTCGTGATGTACGCGCCGCCGCTCTACGTTCCGCGTTCGGTTGCGTTTCCGACCAGTCCGGTCAGTGCCGACGCGGCGCTCATGATGACCGCTCACATCCTTCCCGAGTTTCAGGGTGGTGGGCTCGGGCGCATGCTCGTCCAGGGCGTCGCCAAGGATCTGACCCGCCGCGGTGTACGGGCCATCGAGGCGTTCGGGGATCTCAAGTGGGAGAAGCCCGGCTGCGTCCTGCCCGCGGAGTACATGCTCGCCGTCGGCTTCAAGACCGTACGGCCGCACCACCGCTACCCCCGCCTCCGGCTCGAGCTCAAATCCGCCGTCTCCTGGCGTGAGGACGTCGAGGTCGCCCTCGAACGCCTCCTCGGGTCCATGTCCCCCGAAGGCGCCCTCCGCCCCGTCTGAGACCCTCTGACGACCACGGCCCAGCGGCAAAGCAAGACGACACGCCGCCCAAAATCAACATCAACGGACGCCGTACGACCGGCCTCGCCCCCTCACCCCGTACGTACGCCGTTTTGCCGTCTCAGAAGGCCCACAGGCCTCTCAGACCCCATCTCTAACCGATCACACCAGAACAACGGCGTTCTCCCGCCAGCGGGCCTCTCGCGAGTTTTACCAGGTCAGGGGCGTAAAAACGGCTCCGGCCCCACGTCAGAGACGTGGAGCCGGAGCCGAAAGGGCCGCGGAAGCGCAGGCAGCGCTCAGATGAAGTCGGCGAGGTCCTTCAGAAGAGCGGCCTTCGGCTTGGCGCCGATGATCTGCTTGACGACCTCACCGCCCTGGAAGACGTTGAGCGTCGGGATCTGCATGATGCCGTAGGTCGCCGGCACCTTGGGATTCTCGTCGATGTTGATCTTTACGACGGAGAGCTTGTCGGCGTGCTCGGTGGCGATCTCTTCGAGGATCGGGCTCACCTGGCGGCACGGGCCGCACCACTCAGCCCAGAAGTCCACCACCACCGGCTTGTCGCTCTTGAGGACCTCGACGTCGAAGTCGGCGTCGGTGACAGCCTTGGTTGCCACGGGGATCTCCTAACTCGTGCTGAGGTATGACTGGGCGGAACTCACGCGCGCTGCGGCTTGACCTCGGCCGGCGGCTGCTCCGGCATTTCGGCCGGTGACTGCTCCGTCAGCTCGGCGGTGCCCTGCTCCTGCAGCCAGCGCTCGGCGTCGAGCGCGGCCGCCGAGCCGGTGCCGGCGGCGGTGATGGCTTGACGGTACCGATGGTCGACCACATCACCGGCCCCGAACACGCCGGGCAGCTTGGTCTCGGTCGTCGGCGCGTTGACGCGGAGGTAGCCCTCCTCATCGAGGTCGAGCTGGTCCGCGAACAGCTCCGTGCGTGGCTCGTGCCCGATGGCGATGAACACACCCGACACGTCGAGCGTGCTCTCCTCGCCGGTCTTGACGTTGCGGGTCCGTACGGCCGTGACACGGTCGTCGCCGAGGATGTCGACGACCTCGGAGTCCCACAAGAAGTTGATCTTCTCGTTCGAGAAGGCGCGGTCCTGCATGATCTTGCTGGCGCGCAGCTGGTCGCGACGGTGGATGACGGTGACCGAGCGGCCGAAGCGGCTCAGGAAGATGGCCTCTTCGAGCGCGGAGTCGCCACCGCCGACCACGGCGATCTCCTTCTCGCGGAAGAAGAACCCGTCACACGTCGCACACCAGGACACGCCGTGCCCGGACAGTCGCTTCTCGTTCGGCAGCCCCAGCTCGCGGTACCGCGACCCGGTCGCGATGATGACCGCGCGGGCCAGATGGGTCTCGCCGTCCACCTTGACGACCTTCGGGTTCGCCGCCAGGTCGACCTCGGTCACATCGTCGGCCACCAGCTCGGCCCCGAAGCGCTCGGCCTGCTTGCGCAGGTTGTCCATGAGCTCCGGGCCCTGGATGCCGTCGGGGAAGCCGGGGAAGTTCTCCACCTCGGTGGTGTTCATCAGCGCCCCGCCGGCGGTGACGGCGCCTTCGAAGACCAAGGGCTTGAGGTCACCACGCGCGGCGTAGATCGCGGCCGTATAGCCCGCGGGCCCCGACCCGATGATGATCACATTACGCACGTCGCTCACAGTCGCGCCTCTTTCCGATCCTGTCGTCGAAGCCCGTGTCGATCACTTTGCTTCGCAGTACGAGTAAACCGATCCTAGGCGGCCTGGATTCCCGCACCGGTCACCGGCACCGACAAGCATGAGAAAGGGCCGGCCCGTCCCCGGGAGGGGAAGGACCGGCCCGTGAAGCGGTCGGTCAGCGCTCGACCGACCGATGTGCCAGTACGTCGGCGTTCGAGCCCGAACACCGATCGCCCACGACCCACACGTCCGCGTGTCCGGCGTCCTGTCCGGGCAGCGTGATGACGGTGGCCGCCCGGCCGTCGTACGTCGCAGAGTCGACCAGCAGCGGGACCTTTCCGCCGCCCACCCGGGCCACGCAGGCGCCGAGTGCCTCCGGCGCGCTCAACGCGTGTGCGCCGCCGGTGGCGGGCTTCGCGAGAACGCGCACGACCTGCGACCGCAGATCTTTGGAGGTGTACTTCGTGCCGGAATGGACGACGGTGAACGGAACCGCCGGCGCGACCGCCGGCCCCGGTGCCGAGTGCGTAGGGTCGGCGATCGGCGGCCGGGCGCTCGTCGCGTTGCTGGAGCCTCCGTCGTCCACGACGGTGCGGACGGCGGCGGCTCCCCCGCCTACCAGCACGACCGCCGCGGCAGCCGCGGCGATGTACTGAAACCGGCGGTGAGGCCGGCGCACGGGTGCGTGCGAGGCCGCTTCGGCGGCCAGCGCCGCGTCGAGCCGGTCGACGAGATGCGCGGGCATCGGTGGTACGGGCGCCCGCGCGAGAACGCGGGAGACCTCCGCCACCTCGGCAGCGCGTCGGCGGCAGTCGTCGCACGCCGCCAAGTGGGCCTCAGCGGATGTGGCCGTGGCGTCGTCGAGAATTCCCTCGGCGAAGTCGGCCAGCGCTTCATAGTCAAGGTGTGCGGCAGTCACGCGGGTTTGCCACCTCCTTCCTCCGCAGATCTGACGTCGGAGCCGGCGCCCTGGTTCCGAAGGTGACCAAGAAGCGGTGCGAGCCGCGCGCGACCGCGCGCGCACCGGCTCTTGATCGTGCCCGGGGGTACCTCCAGGACCTTGGCCGCGTCATCGACGGCGTACCCCATCATGTCGACGAGGACGAGTGCCGCCCGTTGCTCGAAGGGTATGCGCTGGAGTGCGTCGCTGACGTCGAGCGACAGTTCGTGCGCCGACGTCGGGTCGGGGTTCTTGGGGGCGACCGAGTCGAGCGTGGCGTCGTCGCCCATGGGGACGACCGGCCGGATCGAGCGCCGGCGCAGCCGGTCGAGGCAGGCGTTGACGACGATGCGGTGCAGCCAGGTCGTCACCGCCGCGTCGCCGCGGAACCGGCCCGCCGCGCGGTAGGCGGACAGGAACGCCTCCTGCAGCGCGTCCGCGGCCTCTTCCTGATCGCCGAGCGTGCGCAGCGCCACCGCCCACATTCGGTCGCGGTGCCGTTGTACGAGTTCTGAGAAAGCGTCCGGATCGCCGTCGGCGTGACGTCGCAGCAGCTCCTTGTCCGGAGCAGCCTCGACCGAGCGTCCCCCACGCATGATCGCCATAGTCCGTCAGCCCGTTCCGTCGAGGGCATCGTCGCTGAGCGTGTGCCGGACCTGCCCAGGCCGTCCCGTACCAGCGGGAAAACGGTCGCGTTTACCGGTCTCGGCCACTTGGGGGATCATCAGCACGCACCCGATGGTAGTCGTCTGCGCTCCATCGTGCCCGATGTGACGGAATCAGCCGGTTCCGTACACCGCGACGTTCTGTACGCGGGCCTTGAACTCGCCGATGTTGGGCAGCTTGGTGAAGTAGAGCGTGACGTAACGACCCTTGGCCTGCTTGCCGTTCAGCGTGAAGGAGCCGACCGCGTCACCGGTGTCGGTCTGCTGCGTGCCGGAGGTCGGGGAGTCGCCGATGTGCAGCTCCACGGTGCCCGGCGTGCCCGGGGGCATCGACACCTTGACGTTGGAGACGGAAACGGTCTTGCCCATGTCGAGGACCAGCCCGATGCCCGACCGCAGCCTGCCGAAGTCGGCGCCGTTGTAGTGCTGGGTGGTCCAGTAGCTCGACTTGTTGTCGTCGGTGGCCTTGCCCAGGTCGCTGTTGGCCGAGCTGTCCGCATGGGGCCCCCGGTTGTAGGCCAGCACCTTGCTGACGGGGAGCTTCTCGGTCGCCGCCTTGGTGGCCGGGCTGGTCTTCGTGCCGGCCTTGGGGTTGGTGCCGTTGTCGTCACCACCGCCGAGCTGGGACAGGCCCCAGCCGCCGAGCGCGATGATGACCAGGACGCCGACGATGATCGCCGCGAGCACGGGCCGGCTGATCGAGCCGCCACCGCCGGAGGAGGAGTGCCGGACCGGCGCCTGGCGCGGAGGCTGCGCGGACCGCTGGGGCCGGTGCGTGGCCTGGGTGCGGGCCTGCGGCGGGTCGGGCACGGTGCGCGAGAGCGGGTCGACCGGAGAGGTCGTCGTGCTCGTCGAGCGCGGCTGGTCGGGCCGGTTGATCACGCCGGGCGGCGTGGAGCCCGCCAGCGGCACGAAGGGCAGCGGGGAGCGCGGCACCCGGCTCAGGGCGGAGACGAACTCCGACGGGGCGCTCAGCGGCTCCTGACCGGCTCGTGCGGGGATGTGCAGCGCCCGGCAGGCGATGTCGTCGAGGTCGGGCGGCACGCCGGGGCGGACCTGGGAGGGCGGCGCCGGGCGTCCGTCCGGGCCGCTCGGCGCGGCCGGCAGCTGGGTGCCCTCGGCGCCGCACCAGTGCCCGGTGAGCGAGGCGTACAGCAGCTCTCCGAGCCCCTGGGTGTCGTCGGCGGCCGGCGTGTCGGAGACGGAGCCGGCGAGCACGGCCTCGACGCCCAGGCCGGTGACCTTGACGGTGCCGCCGCTGGTCCAGACCAGGTTGTGCGGCGTGATGCACAGGTGGGCCAGGCCCGCGCTGTGCGCCGACGCGAGCGCCTCGGCGGCCTCCATGAGGAACGCGGCCGCGCGGCCGGGCTCCATCGGGCCCTCGGCGAGCAGGTCCTCCAACGTCTCACCGGTGACCCATTCGCTGACGACGTAGGCGTTCTCGCCGCTGTCGTCCGCGTCGAACACCTGGGTGAGGCGGGGGTCGGTGAGCCGGCTGGCGGCACGGGCGGCGGTGACCACGTCGTGCACCCGGGGGAAGCCCGGGGCGAAGGTCAGCACCGCGACGGGGCGGGCGAGGATCTCGTCTGTCGCCTTCCAGAACGTGGAACCACCCGCTTCGCTGACACGGTCGTCCAGACGGTAACGACCGGCGAGGCGGGTGCCGGGTTCGATGACGGACGTGCTCAACGCGGCGTCCGGCGCAGGTAATCGCGTCCCATATGTGCCGTGGCTCCCTTACGCCTTCGACCCTCCCTCGATGCCTCGTGGGCGGTGTTGTGCGTGCCCCCGCCCTTAGGTAGGACGCTCGAGGAGCGTCTTCGGATTACTACCCGTAGACGGTTGCGCTCTCCCACCATACGGGCACCCTCTCCTAACTCGAGACACGTCCGGGCAACCTGCGCATCACGGTTCCCGTGAGCGTTTCCACCTCGGAGATCCGCATTCGACGCGCAACCAGCACATACAGCACGGCGGCCCCCGCGCCTCCGATGGCCAGCGCCGCCACTGAGGTGATCAGCCGATAATAGAAAAGTTTGAAGAACAGTTCGTGGACTCCGAGAGCGAACACGAACGCCGGCACGGTCGCCACCGCGATCTTGGTGTGGGTGCGCACCATCCGCCCCGCGCCGAGCCCGCCCAGCCGCCGCCGAAGGATCGTCGCCGACACCAGGCAACCGACCGTCCAGGAGATGCCGAGCGAGATCGCGATGCCCTCGACGATCATGTCGGTGGGCAGGATCGCGTAGCCGACGAGGCCGAGCGTGATGCTGATGACGATGGTGCCCATCGCCATCAGCGCCGGCGTACGCGTGTCGGCCAGGGAGTAGAAGACCCGCAGCAACAGCTGCTGTACGGCGAACGGCACCAGGGTCAGCGCGAACGCCTGCACGACGTTGGCGATCATCAGACCGTCGGCCAGGCCGGTCGCGCCGTGCGCGAAGAACGCGGTGACCAGCTCAGGGCTGAGCGCGAACAGCAGCGCCGCCGACGGGATGATGATCACCGAGGTGAGGTTGAGACCCGAGGCCAGGTCGTCGCGGACCAGGTCCGTGCGGTTCTCGGCGGCGTGCCGGCTCATCCGCGGCAGCAGCGCCGTCATCACCGAGACGCCGACGATCGCGTACGGGAGCTGGAACAGCAGGTAGGCGTTGTTCCACGGAGTGAGCCCGACGCCGTAACCGAGGTGCTCGTGCTCCCCCCGCACCCCGGCGCGTACGGCGATGTTGGTGTTCACCACGAAACCGACCTGCATGATCGCGACGTACAGCAGGGTCCACAGGGCCATGCCGCCGACCGGGGCGAGCTCATCGCGACGGAAGTCGAAGCGTGGCCGAAAGCGGAAGCCGACCTTGCGCAGCGAGGGCCACATCGCGACGGTCTGGACGACGATGCCCAGCGTGGTGCCGCCCGCCAGGAGAGTGACCTCGTTGTTGCTGATGCTGGACGGCGTGACGCCCGGGCCCGCCACGAGCAGGAAAGCGCCGCCGATGATGATCACGACGACGCTGTTGAGCACCGGTGTCCACATCGGCGCGGCGAAGCTGCCGCGGGCGTTCAGCGAGGCGCCGGCCAGTGCACCGACGCCGTAGAAGAAGATCTGCGGCAGGAAGAACAGCGCGAAGATCACGGCCAGCTTGTGCTGCGCGGGCGTGAAGCCGCTGGCGTACAGGTCGACGAGCAGCGGCGCGCAGACCATCGCGATCGCGGTCAGGGCCAGCAGGCCGCCGAGCACGATCGTCAGCAGCCGCGCCTCGTACTCCTCGCCGTACCTGCGGTCCTTCTCCAGGGCGCGGACCAGCATCGGGACGTGCACCGCGGTGAGGATGCCGCCCAGCAGCAGGTCGTAGACGACGTTGGGGAAGGTGTTCGCGACGTTGTAGACGTCGCCGAGCGGCCCGGTGCCCAGCGCGATCACGATGACGGCGTTGCGGACGAAGCCGAGCGCGCGCGACGCCACGGTGCCCAGCGCCATGACGGCGCTGGACTTCAGCAGGCCGCCGACGCGGGAGCCGGAGGATCCGGCCTGCTCCGCCCGGACGTCCTCGGCGGTCTCCATGATCTGTGTGCTCGGGTCGACGATCGGAATGTCCGGCAGCGTGCTCGCCGCCTCCGATCGGCCCGGCTCCAGGTCACTCAACGGACTCCTCCGCTCGCTCGGCTCTGCGGCGTACGACGCGTATGGCGACGCCGACGAAGAGTACGGCAAGTGAGACGCCGGTGATGAGCAGCGCGGTTCGCCCGTACGCGGTCGTCCGTACGTGCAGCACGTGCGGACCCGTGCCGAACGGGCGGCCGTCCGGGGCCAGGAGCTCGAGGTTGACATAGGCGATGCCGTTGGCGGACGCCTTCATGTCGAGGGTGACCTGGTCCTTGTGCCCGGGTTCGAGCCTCAGGGTGCGGTTGACGGAGTCCACTCGCAGACGTGTCTTGTTCTGTGAGTAGGCGCGCAGGGTGACGACGACGGTGCCGTGGTCGAGCCCGTTGGAGATGGTGATCGCGGTACGGCCCGACCTGCCCGCCATCGTGATGCCGTCGTTCAGCACCTTGATCTTGCCGATGTCGTGGTCGAGTTCGTCCGTGAGCGTGTCGCGCAGTTTCGTGCCCTTGCGCGACTGGCCGTTCCACGCCGAGGACTCGGTGCGGGCGATGCCGAGGGTGAAGCCGCTGGCGGCCGAGGTGAAGATCGAGGTGAACTGCCGGACCCTGGAACGGAGGTCCCGGACCTGGCGCAGGTAGTTCTTGCTCAGGCCGGAGTCCTTCTGCGCCTGGAAGACGCGGCCGGCGGCCGGGGTGTTCTCCGCCGCGCCCAGCGGCACGGCCTGCATCCAGGGCATCTTGGAGGTGTAGTACAGCACCGCCTTGGCAAAGGCCGGGCTGGGGTTCCAGCGGCGCGGCGGAGTGATGACGATGGTGCGGGACTTCTGGGGCGCCTCACCGGTGATCATGGCGGTCTCGGCCAGGAACCGCTGCTCGGCGGCGATCGTGCCGCCGGGCTCGGTCGTGGGGGTGGCCAGGATCTTGCGCAGGGTGTCGTCGTAGGCGACGAGCCTGACGTTCGTGCCCGAGACCATCTTGTGCGCGACCGGGTCCACGGTGTACGTCGCGGCGCGCGAGTCCGGCAGCACCGAGCTGCTCAGCAGGATGGTACGAGAGCCACTGGCGACGAGCGAGGAGAGCGTGGCCTGGTCGGCGAGGCCGTCCGGGGGCATCGCCACCTCCGGCGTCGCGCCGCTCAGGCCGGCCGTGGCGAGCGTGCGCGTGCCCTGCTGGGCGGCGAACTTGACGTCGTCGCTCATGCCGTGCTGAGCGAGGGCCATCACGTCGGGATCGGCGTACGGCGTGGCGATGAGACGGTCACCGGGGGCGGTGACCGCCGCGTGCAGCGATCGCAGCCAGTCGTTCGCCGCCACGCTCTGGGGCCGGGACGTGCCCTTGATGGAGTAGCCGTCGGTGTCGCCCATGCGGGTCGCGTCTTCGACCAGGCTCGGGTCGAGGAGCCAGCTCACCTGGGTGGTCGTCCGCGCCGCGGCGGCGACCAGATTCGACAGGCGGCCTCCGGAGCCGAGCTGGCGTTCGAGGCCGTCATCGACGAACGTGGAGTCGTCGGCGCGGTGCGGCTGGTCGATGATCGGCCAGACCCAGGCCACCTTGGTCTTCTGGGGAGAGCTGCCCGCGGGGTAGTAGGTGACGAACGTGCGCACGTGGCCGAGCACGGTGCCCGCGGCGCTGAGCACCTCCACCGAGATCGGGTAGACGCCGAACGTGCTCAGGCCCATCTGCCGTACCTTGAGCGACACCGACCAGGACTGCTGGCCACCGACCGGCAGGCTCGCCGCGGCGAGCCGCTGCGGCCCGGCCTGCTGCGGGTCCAGCCCCTTTCCGTCGGCGTACGTCTCCAGCTCGCCGCGGTTGGCCATCGGCTGCGAGCGGAACCGCAGCCGTACCGAGACCCGCTGGTACCCGCTCTCGGACTGGTTGATCATCCGGCCGGTCACGTGCAGAGTCGAGTTCGCCCGGAGGTACCCGGCGGGATGGATCGAGGACAGCTTCACGCTGACGGGGGACTTGGGCGTGGGCTCGCGGTCCCGTGAGGCGCGCCCCTGCGAGGCGTGCGATGAGGCGTGAGTGTGCGCGGAGGACGGCGTCGGCTTCGGTGCCGCGGCGAACGCCGGTGCTCCGCTGAACAGCAGAGGCAGGACCAGGGCGATGAGTCGTCTCACGTGACGGCCACGAGGATCTCGGGTACGTGGGCGACGAGCCGGCGCTCGTCGGCGTGGGCGAGGCGGCCGGCCACCTCGGCGAGCGGGACCCAGGCGACCTCGGCGACCTCCGGGTCGGTGTCGGAAAGGACCCCGCCGGTCGCCAGCAGCAGGTGGTGGTGCACGGTCTTGTGGACCCGCCGGTCTCTGGACGGTGGGGCATGACGGGCATGACTCGCGGAGAACCAGTAGTCGATGGAGCCCAGGCGAGCGACGATCCGGCCGCGGATGCCGGTCTCCTCCTCCACCTCGCGCACCGCCGCCTCCTCGATCGTCTCCGCGCCTTCGATGTGTCCTTTGGGCAGTGACCACCGCAGTCGGCCATCACGGTCGTACCGGGCGATCAGTGCAGCTCGCGCGGCGCCCGCGATGTCGACGACCAGGCCGCCCGCCGACGTCTCCTCGTGATGAGGACCGGGCGGACCGGCGAGCCGTCGACGATTACGCGGGCGGGGCACGGCGTTATGGTAGTAGCCAGGCATGCGTAATCGGTCATTGCTCGGGGTGATTTCGCCGGGCCGTACCGAGAGTCCGCGCCCCGGGAGGTCGGTCGGGGCTGGTTGGTCGGGGGAGATACGGCGGCGGACAGACTTCGCTGCCTGGGATCTCATCGCGCTGCACCCCGTATCGGAACAAATGAGGACCGGCAGGTAGGCGATTCCTGTTTTGCCTGCCACCTGCGAGGATCTACGCTCGATTGCCGTGTCGAACGAACTGACCTCCAATCCGGCCGCAGCGATCAGCGAACTGCTGAGCCGCGTGGCCCCCCTCGCCAACGATCTCGGCCGGGTCTTCGCCGCGGCCGGCCACGAGTTGGCGCTGGTCGGCGGCCCCGTACGCGATGCTCTGCTGGGGCGTCCGGTCAGCGACCTCGACTTCACCACCGACGCCCACCCGGAGCGCATCCTCCAGATCGTCAACGGCTGGGCCGACGCGGTGTGGACGATCGGCATCGAGTTCGGCACGATCGGCCTGCGCAAGGGCGACCACCAGATCGAGATCACGACGTACCGCAGCGAGTCCTACGACCCGAAGTCGCGCAAGCCGGAGGTCGCGTACGGCACGTCGCTCACCGAAGACCTCGCACGCCGCGACTTCGCGGTGAACGCCATGGCCACCCGGCTGCCCGGACACGAGTTCGTCGACCCGTACGGCGGGCTGGCCGACCTGCGGGCCAAGACGATCCGCACGCCCGGCCGCCCGGAGGACTCCTTCGGCGACGATCCGCTGCGGATGATGCGTGCGGCCCGGTTCGCCTCCCAGCTCGGCTTCACCGTCGAGCCGGCGGTCGTGGCGGCCATGACGGAGATGGCCGGCCGGATCGAGATCGTCTCGGCCGAGCGGGTCCGTGACGAGCTGTCCAAGCTGCTGACCGGGGCGCACCCGCGCCAGGGCCTGTCGCTCCTGGTCGACACGGGCCTGGCCGCGCGAGTGCTGCCGGAGCTGCCCAAGCTCCGGCTGGAGATCGACGAGCACCACCGGCACAAGGACGTGTACGAGCACTCGCTGATCGTTCTGGAGCAGGCGATCGCGCAGGAGAAGGACGGCCCGGACCTGATCCTGCGGCTGGCCGCGCTGCTGCACGACATCGGCAAGCCGAAGACCCGCTCGTTCGTCGACGGCGGCCGGGTCACCTTCCACCACCACGAGGTCGTCGGCGCCTCGATGAGCAAGGCGCGGCTCACCGCCCTGCGTTACCCCAAGGACGTCGTCGCGGACGTGTCGCGGCTGGTCGAGCTGCACCTGCGGTTCCACGGGTACGGCACGGGCGAGTGGACCGACTCGGCGGTGCGGCGCTACGTACGCGACGCGGGTCCCCTGCTGTCGCGGCTGCACAAGCTGACCCGCGCCGACTGCACGACGCGCAACAAGCGCAAGGCGGCGGCGCTGGCGCGCACCTACGACGACCTCGAACGCCGGATCGCGCGGCTGGAGAAGGAAGAGGAGCTCGCCAAGATCCGTCCTGAGCTCGACGGGCACGAGATCCAGCAGATCCTCGACCTGAAGCCGGGACCGGCCGTCGGCCGGGCCTACAAGTTCCTGCTCGACCTGCGCCTGGACCAGGGGCCGATCGGCAAGGAGGCGGCAGCGAAGGCGTTGCGCGAGTGGTGGCGTGACCAGGGCTGACCGGCCCTGCCATCATGGGGACGCATGTCCGCCGACGAGCTTCTCGCCTTCGACCGTGAGCACATCTGGCACCCGTACTCCCCCATGCCCGCCACCACGCCGGTCCATCCGGTGGTCTCGGCCCAGGGCGTACGCCTGACGCTGGCCGACGGCCGTGAGCTGGTGGACGGCATGGCGTCGTGGTGGGCGGCGATCCACGGCTACCGGCATCCCGTCCTCGACGCGGCGGTGACCGGGCAACTGCGGGACATGGCGCACGTGATGTTCGGCGGGCTGACGCACCCGTCCGCGGTGCACCTGGCGCGGCTGCTGATATCCCTCACGCCGGAGCCGCTCACGAAGGTGTTCTTCGCCGACTCCGGATCGGTGTCGGTGGAGGTCGCGATCAAGATGGCGTTGCAGTACCAGCGTTCGCGCGGACGCGGGTCGAAGTCGCGGCTGCTGACGGTGCGCGGCGGCTATCACGGCGACACGTTCGGGGCGATGGCGGTGTGCGACCCGGTCGGCGGGATGCACCACGTGTTCGCGGATCTGCTGCCGCGCCACGTGTTCGCGCCGCCGCCGCCCAGCGCGTACGAGCCGGGGTACGCCGCGGAGCTGTCGCGGCTGGTGGCGACGCACGCGGACGAGCTGGCCGCGATCATCGTGGAGCCGGTCGTGCAGGGCGCCGGCGGGATGCGCTTCTACGATCCGGCGTGGCTCGGGCTGCTGCGCTCGCTCGCGGACGAGCACGACGTGCTGCTGATCCTGGACGAGATCGCCACCGGCTTCGGCCGTACGGGCGCGTTCTTCGCCTGCGAGCACGCGGGCGTGTCGCCCGACATCATGTGCGTCGGCAAGGCGCTGACCGGCGGATACCTCACCCTGGCGGCGGCTCTGTGCACCGACCGGGTGGCGCGGGGGATCAGCGAGGGCGAGGCGGGAGTGCTCATGCACGGACCGACCTACATGGCCAACCCGCTCGCGTGCGCGGTCGCGGTGGCATCGATCGAGCTGCTGCGCGAGCGCGACTGGCGGACCGAGGTCGCCGCCATCGAGAAGGGGCTCACCGAGGGCCTGGCGCCGGCCCGGGCCCTGCCGGGCGTGCGCGACGTGCGGGTGCTGGGCGCCATCGGGGTGATCGAGATGGTCGAGGAGGTGGACGTCGCGGCCGTCCAGGAGACGGTGATGCGCGAGGGCGTATGGCTCCGCCCGTTCCGCAACCTCATCTACACGATGCCCCCGTACGTCACCGAGCCCGGCGACGTCCACCGCATCACCACCGCCATGGTCGCCGCCGCCCACACCTGATCAGACATGCAGGATGGGATACGTCATGTCCGGAGTCATCCGCCCGAGCAGACTTGCTCATGGGCTCAGGTCACTACCGGCGGTGGCAACATTCCTCTGGTTTCTGGCGCCCAGCCAGTACGCCGCCGCAGCCATGGCGTAACCGCAGCCGATCAGCATCAGGACGCCGTACGACTTACCGTTCGGCGGCAGGATGATCGCGGCGACCGCGAAGCCCGCCACGTACAGGCCGTTGAAGATCATGTCGTAGAACGAGAACACGCGGCCCCGGTAGGCGTCCGAGATGATCGTCTGGACGATCGTGTCCACGCACAGCTTCACGCCCTGGGCGGCGAGGCCCAGCAGGAAGCCGCCGACGATGAACGGGAACGCCGCGAACGGCGCGCCGAACACCACCTCGGCCACGGCCGCGAAGGCCAGCTGCACGGTGATCCACACTTCCTTGCTGATCCGCTCGGTGACCAGCGGCGTGACCACGGCGGCCAGGAAGTAGCCGGCGCCGGAGACGACGAGGGCGAGCGCGAAGCCGCCCATGCCCGCCTCGGCGCTGCCGGTGAAGGTGTTGCGGAACAGCAGCACCGTCATGATCGTCGTGATGCCGTACAGGAAGCGGTGCGCCCCGATCGCCCCGAGGGCGAACGCCGCGGGACGGCGGTCGCGTACGTGCCGCGCGCCGTCGAGCAGGCCGCGCAGCACCCGCCGCACCGCCTCACGAGCCTCCGGGCGGGCCGTCCGCAGCTCGGGGCCGAGCAGGTCGCGGCCGAGCCTCGTTGCGATGGCCGACGTCGCGACGTACGCCGCGGCGGCACAGAACAGGATCAGCGCCGTGCCGTGCCGGTCGGCGCCGAACACCAGCCGCAGCAGGTAGCCGACACCCGCGCCGACGAAGGAGGCCATCGTCCCGGAGGTGACCGACACGGCGTTCGCGGTGATCAGCTCCTGGCGGCCCACCACGTGCGGCAGCGCGGCCGACAGCGCGGACAGGAAGAACCGGTTGACCCCCAGCACCAGGAGCGCGGCGAACAGGAACGGCCCCTCGCGGCGCGCGTACACCAGCAGCGCCGCGGTGACGACCAGCAGGAGCGCCCGGATCAGCGGTGCGTGGACGAGGATCTGCCGGCGCCGCCAGCGGTCGATGAAGACGCCGACGAACGGCCCGAGCACGGAGTAAGGCAGGAGTAGCACGGCCGCCGTGACGGCCGCCTCCGCCGCCGTCGCCTCCTGCTCGGGGGAGAACAGGACATACCCGGCGACACCCACCTGGAACACGCCGTCGGAGAGCGCGGAGACGATCCGCGTCGCGAAGAGTCGGCGAAAGTCCCGCCCTTTGAGGACCAGCCGCAGATCCGACGCGTATGACACCAGCACAGCGTAGGGCAGCGGAACGCGAAGCGGCCGGTCGCCCCAGTACGGAGGCGACCGGCCGCGTGGCGAGAACCAGCGTCAGGAGAGCCGGACGCGCGGGTCGAGGAAGGAGTAGACGACGTCGACGACCAGGTTGCCGAGCACCACGAAGAACGAGGCGATCAGCACGACGCCCATGATGACCGGCAGGTCGCCGTTGGTCAGCGACTGGACGGTCATCTGGCCGATGCCCTGCAGGCCGAAGACGGTCTCGGTGACGAGCGTGCCGCCGATCAGGACGCCGATGTCGACACCCGCCTGGGTGACGACCGGCGTCAGGGCCGACCGCAGGCCGTGCCGGTAGATGACACGCCGTTCTCGCAGGCCCTTGGCGCGGGCGGTGCGAATGTAGTCCTCACCGAGCACGTCCAGTAGCGAGCCGCGGGTCAGCCGGGTGTAGATGGCCGACTGCAGCAGCGCCAGCGTGATCCACGGCATGATCATGTGCTCGAACCACTGCACCGGGTTCTCCCCGAGCGGTTTGTACTGGGTCTGCGGGAAGATCTGCAGCTTGACCGCCAGAACGTACTGCAGGGTCATACCGACGATGAACGCCGGCATCGAGATTCCCACCAGCACCGACAGGGTGATGCCACGGTCGAGGAGCGTGCGGGCGCGTGTCGCGCTGATGACACCGGCGACGAGGCCGGCCGCCAGCCACAGGACGGCCGCCCCCAGGATCAGGGACAGGCTGGCCGGCAGCGCCTGCTTGATCATGCTGGTGACCGAGGCCTGCGTGGCGAAGGAGTAGCCCAGGTCGCCGTGGAGCAGCCGCGTCAGGAAGTGCCAGTACTGCACCGGCAGCGGGTCGTCCAGACCCAGCCGGTGCCGGACCAGGGCGAGCGTGGCCGGGGTCGCGGACTTGCCGGCGAAACGGGCCGCCGGGTCCTTGGACGTGGCGAAGAACAGGATGAACACGCCCAGGGTGACGATCCACAGGACCAGGATTCCGAAGAGGATCCGTCGGATCAGGAAACGAAACATATCGGTGTTCCCTACTTCCTCTTCTTCTTCCGATTGGCCTTCTGCGCCGCGAACAGCCGCTCGGCCCGCGGGTCGAGAGCGTCCCGTACGGCGTCACCGAGGATGTTGAAGGCCAGCGTGGTGATGAGCAGGAAAAGCGCCGGGATGAACAGCGTCCACCACGCGACCGTGTACGTCTCGGTCGCGTCGGAGAGCATGTTGCCCCAGCTCGGCGTGCGGGGGTCGATGCCGGCGCCGAGGAACGACAGCGTCGACTCGAAGATGATCGCGGTGGGGATCGTCATCGACCCGAGCACGGTCACCGGCGCGATCAGGTTGGGGATCACGTCGATGAACATCGTGCGGACGCTGCCGGCGCCGAGCGACCGGGCCGCCTCGATGAACTCCCGCTCCTTGATCTGCAGTACCTGCCCTCGCACGATCCGGCCGATCGAGGCGAAGGAGAAGAAGGTGATGACGAAGATCGTCAGCGGGGTACTGGCGCCGAAGGCCGCGGCGAGCGCGATGGCGAACAGCAGGTACGGGAACGACAGCGTCACGTCCATGAAGCGGGCGAGGATCGTGTCGATGGCGCCGCCGTAGTAGCCGGCCGCCGAGCCGATGATCACACCGAAGATGACGGCGAGGAGCGTGGAGACCAGGCCGACGAGAAGCGAGATCCGGGCGCCGTACACGGCGCGGACGAGGATGTCGCGGCCGAGCCGGTCGGTGCCGAGCGGGTGGTGGCCGTTAGGGCCGACCGGCAGGCCGTCGGCGGTCTGGCCCAGCTTGCGGTCGCCGAAGTCGGGGGCGTAGCCCACCCACTTGGCGATGAGCGGCGCGATCAGCGCCATGACGATGAGCAGGACGATCACCACGATGGCGGTCATCGCGGCCTTGTCCTGGCGGAGGCGGGCCCAGGCGAGCTGCCAGGGGCTGCGGCCTTCGATCTTGCGTCCGTCGGGCTCCTCGCTCGCGGGCGGGACCGAGGCCTCGGCTTCGAGATCAGTGAGGCTCATGATCGATACCTATGCGCTCGGGAGCGTGGGCTCAGTGGACAGCTGCTCGATCGCCGCTTCCTCGGTGGCGAGGTTCTCGGCCGGATCGACGGGGTAGTGACACGCGGTCACGTGGTCCGCGGTGTCGCCGTCCCGTGCGGTCAGCTCAGGTACGAGCTCGACGCAGTTCGGCTGTGCCTTCGGGCAGCGCGGGTGGAACCGGCAGCCGGACGGCGGCCGGATCGGCGAGGGCACGTCGCCGGTGAGCACGATGCGCTCCCGGCGCTCGGCGGCGTCGGGGTCGGCGATCGAGGCCGCGGAGAGCAGCGCGTTGGTGTACGGGTGACGGGGCTTCTCGTACAGGTCCTCGCCTTCGGCGTACTCGGCGATCTTGCCGAGGTACATCACCGCGACCCGGTCGCTGACGTAGCGCACGACCGACAGGTCGTGTGCGATGAAGACGTAGGTCAGGCCGAGCTCTTCCTGCAGGTCCTTCAGCAGGTTGATGACCTGGGCCTGGATCGAGACGTCGAGTGCGGAGACCGGCTCGTCGCAGACGATGAGCTTCGGCTTGAGGGCCAGCGCCCGCGCGATGCCGATGCGCTGCCGCTGTCCGCCGGAGAACTCCGCCGGGAACCGGTTGTAGTGCTCGGGGTTCAGGCCGACGAGCTCCATCAGCTCCTGGACGCGCTTCTTGCGGTCGGCGCCCGACGCGATGCCATGGATGTCGAACGGGTCACCGATGATCGCGCCGACCCGGCGGCGCGGGTTCAGCGAGCCGTACGGGTCCTGGAAGATCATCTGCACGTCGCGGCGGAACGGCTTGAGCTGCCGGCCGCGCAGCTGGGAGATGTCCTGGCCGTCGAAGACGATCCGGCCCTTGGTGATGGGATGCAGGCCGGTGATGCAACGGGCGAGAGTCGACTTGCCGCAGCCGCTCTCACCCACGATGCCGATCGTCTCGCCGCGTCGGATCCGCAGGCTGACGCCGTCGACCGCGTGCACGCGGGCGACCTCGCGCTTGAAGATGATCCCTTGCCTGATCGGAAAGTGCTTGTAGACGTCGTCGATCTCAACGAGGACGTCCGCGTCCTGACTCACTGCGCCTCCCCGGCGTCCACGACGGTAGCTGCGGGCGAATCCGCCGACCGGCCGAGCTCGGCGGCCTCCTGCCGCAGGCGGTCGGCCTCCGCGTCCAGACCGGCGGCCTCCTTGGGCAGCCAGCACGCGGAGGTGTGCCCCAGGTCGGGGAAGCCGTCCTTGTCGCCCACGGCCGTCAGCGGCGGCTCCTCCGGAACACAACGGTCCATGACGTATTCACACCGGGGGTGGAAGGCGCATCCCGTCGGGAGGTTGATGAGCGAGGGCGGCTGCCCGGCGATCGGCTTGAGCCGCGTCTTGGCGCCGGTCGAACCGGGGATCGATTCCAGCAGGCCCTTGGTGTACGGGTGGTGGGGTCGGTAGTAGAGCGACCGCCGGTCCGCGTGCTCGACCGGTTTGCCGCCGTACATCACCAACACGTCGTCGGCGAGGTCGGCGATCACACCGAGATCGTGCGTGATCATGATGAGCGCGGTGTCGAACTCACGCTGCAGCCGCAGCATGAGGTCGAGGATCTGGGCTTGGACGGTCGCGTCGAGCGCGGTGGTCGGCTCGTCCGCGACGATGAGCTTCGGGTTGAGCGCGAGCGCCATGGCGATCATCGCGCGCTGACGCATACCCCCGGAGAACTGGTGCGGGTAGTCGTTGACGCGCTGGCCGGGCTCGGGAATGCCGACCATGCCGAGAAGTTCGATCGCCCGCTTGCGGGCCTGGGCCTTGGTGACGTCCGGCTCGTGCTGCCGGATCATCTCGACGATCTGCTTGCCCACCTTGTAGAGCGGGTGGAGGCTCGACAGGGGGTCCTGGAAGATCATCGCGATCTCCTTGCCACGGACGCGACGAAGCTGCTCGTCGGTCATGGCCAGAAGGTCCTGGCCCTCGAAGAGGGCCTCCCCATCGATCAGAGCGCCTGCCGTCAGGCCAAGAAGCGTCTGGGTCGAGACGCTTTTCCCGGATCCTGACTCACCGACGATCCCAAGTGTCTTTCCTCGCTCGACGGTGAACGACACTCCGCGGACGGCCTGGACCAATCCGTCAGATGTGTCGAAAGAGACCTTTAGGTCTCGAACCTCGAGAAGGCTCATGTCCTCCCCTTCGAAAAACTAGCGCCTCATCTAAGAGCCACAGCATGTCTACCTGATAACGGCTCTGCCTGCGACATCACCGTCTAGCGAGTACGCGGCCCGGCTCACTTGAGCCGTCGTACAGCACTGCGGCCGGGCTCGCCGCCACCGACGCGCCCGGCCGCCATACTCGCTGTGGTGCGTCAGCTACCGGAGCTGATCCACAGGTTGGTGTAGTCGAACTGCTGAGCGATCGGCAGCCACGTGGCGCCCTTGACCCTCGAGGAGTGGTACCACGGGGTCTTCTGCGCCATGAAGGGCACGATCGCCGCGTCCTTCATGATCTGCTGGTCGGCCTGGTGCCAGAAGTTCGCGGCCTCGTCCGTCGTCTTGGCGGTGAGGGCCTTGTCGATGAGACCGTTGGTGGTGGGGCTGTTGTAGTCACCGTAGTTCGAGGTGCCATCGGCCCAGTTGCGGCCGTCGAACAGCGGGGAGATGACCGCACGGCCGTTGTTGCCGAACCAGTCCGGCACCCAGCCCGGAGCGGCGACGTCCCACTTGCCGGCGAGCGTGTTGTCCGTCTTCTGCAGGAACTGCGTGTAGAAGTCGGCCTGCGGAACCGGCACGCCCTCGACGGTGATGCCACACGCCTTCATGTCCTGCGCGTAGCTCTGGAAGATCGCCGGGTGGTTGCCCGCCTGGCGGTAGGCGGCCTTGACCTTGAGGCCGTTCGGGTAGCCGGCCTCGGCGAGCATCTGCTTGCACTTGGCCGGGTCACCCTGGCTGCCGTTCGTCGGGTACAGGTTGTAGTCCTGGTAGCCGACGCTGTCCGGCGGGATGATGGTGTTCAGCGGCGTGTTGTACTTCGGGCCACCGTAGATGCGGGCCAGCGCCACCTTGTTGATGGCGTACTCGATCGCCTGCCGCACCTTGAGCTTCGACATCGCCTTGTTGGCGTTCGGGCTCCGGAAGTTGAACACCAGGTACGGGTTGGAGACCGGCGGGCCGTTGACCGTCAGGTTCGGGTCGTTCTTGGACGCGAGCCGGCCGAGCGCCGACGCCGGCACCGGCTGGTCGAGGGAGATGTCGGCGTTGCCGCCCTCAAGCTGCTGCTGGACGGTCTCGGGCGACTCCTGGCCCTCGGTGACCTCGATGCGGTCCACGTACTGGTGGCGCAGCGGGTCGGTCTCCTGCTTCCAGTTGGTGTTCTTCTCCAGCACGATCTGCTTGCCGGGGTTGAACACCGTGACCTTGTACGGACCGGCCGACACCAGGTGACGGAACTGGTCCGGGCTGCCCGGCACGTACTTGTAGTACTCGACCGGCACGGCCGACGCGAAGGTCATGCCCAGCAGGCTGATGAAGTCCGAGGCGGGCTTGGTCAGCGTGACCTGGAGCGTGTAGTCGTCGAGCGCCTTGACACCGGAGATGTCGTGGCTGTTCTCGTAGTTCTCGATGCCCTTGGGGTCCTGCTGGAGCTTCTTGTCCTTCAGGAACGGGTCGCAGTACGACTGCATGCCCTTGATGTTGGGCACGTAGTAGTTCGGCGCACCGACCGGGGAGGCCGGGTTGCACATGTGCTTGAAGGCCCGCACGAAGTCGCCGGCGACCATCGGCCGCGGCGGCTGCGAGTCCCACATGATGCCCTGACGGACCTTGATCTTGTAGGTCAGGCCGTCCTTGCTGATGCCGCCGTTCTCCGCCGTCGGCATCTCGGCCGCAGCGTCCGGCACCGGGGTGCTGGCCGCCTTCGGGTCCTTCGACGCGGGGTAGGCGAACAGCTGGCGCGAGTAGGTCCGCTGGAGGGCGCTTGAGACCGTGCTGTAGGCGCTGGTCGGGTCCAGGTTCTCCTGACCACCGGCACCGACGATCTTCAGCGTGCCGCCCTTCTTGGGCTTGCCGTCATCAGAGCCGCCGCCGCCACCACTGCCGCCGCCGCAGGCGGCAAGGCCGACAGCGAGCGCGCCGATGGCGGCCGCTGCCTTTAGCCCCGTCGTTCTACCAGTCATGTACGCCCTCCTCCGGCCTTGCGGCCGTCTTACGCTATGGGGTCAAAGCATGCCGGGGCAGGCACGCCTCAAGGTGCGAGAACACCCTGAGCCGGAGTCACTGTCCAGCTCAGATTGGTAAAGAGTGGGACTGGTTACTCAACCGTTCAGATCGCGAGACAAGCCCGTGACAACGTGACGACATACCGTTAATGGGGCATCGCACTACGTGTCGCAAAAACCTGGGGGAGTCCTGGCCGGCGTATCCGCTCTGGTCGAGCCCTTTCCTCTCTCGCATTCCCGTTGCGACAGACGGCCGACGCTGGAGCGCCTGAGATAAGGCCTTGGCGTTCTAGCAGGTCACGGCCGTCCATCAAGGGGATTGTAGGCCGGTCGCCCCAGAACGCCGACATCAGGAGGCCCGCACGCGCAATCGCGTGCGGGCCTCCTGGGGCGTCGCGGAAGCCACCGCTCACATCCGCGGTGACGGTGACTCTCCGCTCACCGGCGTCGCTACCGTTCGTATCCTCGGCGCGGCAGCTCGCTCGTTAGCGCTCGTTACCGCTCGTGCTTTCGGTCGCGGTAGCTCCTCACTCGCTTCGCGGGCGGCTCGTACCTCACCACCCACTCCGCTCGCTCGTTCGCTACCGCTCGTGCTTCCGGTCGCGGTAGCTCCTCACTCGCTTCGCGGGCGGCTCGTACCTCACCACCCACTCCGCTCGCTCGTTCGCTACCGCTCCACCTTGCCGGCGATGAAGTCTTCGACCGCCTGGTGGGCCTGGTCGTCGTTGTACTGGACGGGCGGCGACTTCATGAAGTACGAGCTCGCCGACAGGATCGGGCCGCCGATGCCGCGGTCCTTGGCGATCTTCGCGGCGCGCACCGCGTCGATGATGACGCCGGCGGAGTTCGGGGAGTCCCAGACCTCGAGCTTGTACTCCAGGTTCAGCGGCGTGTCACCGAAGGACCTGCCCTCCAGGCGGACGTAGGCCCACTTGCGGTCGTCGAGCCACGGCACGTGGTCGGACGGGCCGATGTGCACGTCGGCCTTTGCCATCTCGTGCGGGATCTGCGAGGTGACCGACTGGGTCTTGGAGATCTTCTTGGACTGGAGGCGCTTGCGCTCCAGCATGTTCATGAAGTCCATGTTGCCGCCGAAGTTGAGCTGGTACGTGCGCAGCAGCTCGACCCCGCGGTCCTCGAACAGACGGGCCATCACACGGTGCGTGATGGTGGCGCCCACCTGGGACTTGATGTCGTCGCCCACGATCGGGACGCCGGCGTCGGTGAACTTCTGGGCCCAGGCGGGGTCGCTGGCGATGAACACCGGCAGCGCGTTGACGAACGCGACCTTGGCGTCGAGGGCGGCCTGTGCGTAGAAGCGGTCGGCCTCCTCCGAGCCCACCGGCAGGTACGACACGAGCACGTCGGCCTTGGTGTCCTTGAGGACCTGCACGACGTCGACCGGGGTCTCGTCGGACTCCTGGATGATCTCGCGGTAGTACTCGCCGAGGCCGTCGAAGGTGTGGCCGCGCTGTACGGTCACCCCGGACGGCGGGACGTCGCAGATCTTGATCGTGTTGTTCTCGCTGGCCACGATCGCCTCGGACAGGTCGCGGCCGACCTTCTTGGCGTCCACGTCGAACGCGGCGACGAACTCCACGTCACCGACGTGGTAGTCACCGAACTGGACGTGCATCAGGCCGGGAACACGAGTGTCGGGCGAGGCGTCCTTGTAGTACTCGACTCCCTGGACGAGCGAACTCGCGCAGTTGCCGACACCGACGATGGCGACGCGCACTGAACCCATGCGGGGTGCTCCTTTTTCTCTTGATGCCGGGACGCGCTCGCGTCTCTCAGCGGTTCTCTTCCTCTTGTTGCTGTGCGCGCTCGCGCCCGATCAGCTCGTTGAGCCACCGGACCTCGCGCTCGACCGACTCCAGCCCGTGCTGTTGCAGCTCGAGCGTGTAGTTGTCGACTCGCTCCCGAGTGCGGGCCAGCGCGGCACGTACGCCCTCCAGCCGTTCCTCGAGGCGGCTGCGCCGGCCTTCGAGAATCCGCAGCCGTACGTCGGCGCGGGTGTGGGCGAAGAAGGCGAAATGCACCCCGAAGCCCTCGTCCTCCCAGGAAGCGGGGCCCGCCTCGGAGAGGAGCTCCTGCAGGCGCTCCTTTCCTTCGGCGGTGAGCTTGTACACGATCTTCGAACGGCGGGTCGCGGCGGGCCGGACCACGGCGGGCTCCTGGTCGTCCTCGGTGATCAACCCCTGTTCGAGCAGCTGCTTCAGACAGGGGTAGAGCGAGCCATAGGAGAAGGCGCGGAACATGCCGAGCAGAGCGTTGAGCCGTTTGCGCAGCTCATAGCCGTGCATCGGGGACTCGTGGAGCAGCCCGAGCACTGCGAGCTCGAGCTCGCCACCCTTGCCTCTCATGCACCCCTCCGTCCGACCACTCGCCTCGATGTATCGCTCGAATGTATCGAACCGATACATCAGAACGATACGGCGACGGGTAAGCGGCCGCAAGCGCCCACGCGGACGGGGTTTCCGTGACTCGGGCGAGAGAGGAGCGAGCCCGGGGCTGGGGCCGGCCTTGCGGTGCGTCGTACTCTGCTGGCATGTGGTCGCAGCGAATGGTCGTCGACTACGGGCTCGCCCGGCGGGCCACCCTGTCCGACCTGTTCTCCGGCGGGCTGACCGTCGACGACGCCTGCGACGCGCACCCGTACCTCCTGAGGGCCGCCAAGTACCACGGGGAGCCGACCGAGAAGGTGTGCCCCGTCTGCCGGAAAGAGCGGCTCACGCATGTGACGTACGTCTACGGTGACCAGCTGGGCCGCTACGCCGGACGCGTCAAGGCCACCCCGGAGCTCCAGCAGATGGCCCACGAATTTGGGGAGTTCCGGGCGTATGTGGTCGAAGTGTGCCAAAGTTGTGGCTGGAACCACTTGACTCTCTCGTACGTACTAGGGCATGGGGAGGCCCCCTCCGACGAGGGCAGAACCGCACGCTCGTAGCCGCGTTCCGGCGTGGAAACCCCGAGTGGTGGTCTCGGTCGCTTGCCCACCCCAGTACTGTCGGACGGATTGACCGCCGTACCCCAGTGAACGAGGTCGCGTGAGTTACGGAAGCGATTACGGGCCAGAGTACGGGCAGCGGGGACGAGAACGGCCCACCCCACCGACCCGACCGCAGACGCCGGTCGGGCGGTCGGACATGCCATCCCTGCCCAGCGGATCGCCCGCAGGGGGCCTCGAACGCTACGGAGGCCCGCCCCGCCGCGGTGACGGCCCGCCACGGCGTCCTGGCGGTCCGGGGGGACGTCCCGGCGGTCCTGGAGGCGCCGGTGGTCCCGGTGGCCCGGGGCGGCGGCGCGCCGCCAACGGCGGCACCGGAGGAGGCGGACGCGGCCCGCGCGGTGGCGAGCCCCCCGCGACCGGCTGGCGGCGCTTCATGCCCTCCTGGAAGCTCGTGCTCGCCACCATGGGCATCGGCACGCTCGCCAGCATCTGCATGTTCGGTGTCGCGTACGCCATGGTGAAGGTGCCCAAGGTGAACGCCGACGCGACGATCCAGGGCTCGACGATCTACTACAGCGACGGCAAGACCGTGATGGGCAAGATCGGGTCCTCCCGCACGATCGTTCGGTTCGACCAGATTTCGCCGGCCATGCAGAACGCCGTACTGGCTGCGGAGGACCGCAAGTTCTACTCCGAGTCGGCGATCTCCCCGACCGGCATCGCCCGCGCCATGGCCAACAACCTGGCCGGCGGTGACACGCAGGGTGGCTCGACCATCACCCAGCAGTACGTCAAGAACGCCTACTTGAACCAGCAGCGAACGATCACGCGTAAGTTCAAGGAACTGTTCATCGCCGTCAAGGTCGGCAAGCAGCAGGATAAGCAGACTATCCTGCAGAACTACCTCAACACCATCTACTTCGGGCGTGGCGCGAACGGCATCGAGGCTGCGGCCCAGGCCTACTACAACGTCCACGCCAAGGACCTGACGGTCCAGCAGGCCGCAGTGCTGGCAGCCGCGATCAAAGAGCCGGACGATGGCTCGGGAAGCACGTACTACGACCCGCGTAGCAAGGGCAAGCAGCACGCCGACGCCATCGCGCGGTACAACTTTGTGCTCGACGGCATGGTCAAGATGGGGAAGCTGTCCCCGGCCGACTACGCCAAGTACAAAGACCATCCCAAGATGACGATCGCTCGCAAGGACTCCGAGACCTACGCCGGGCAGAAGGGCTACCTGCTCCAGCGCACGAAGAACGCCATGCACAACATGGGCATCTCCGACGCGGATCTGGAGACCAAGGGCCTGAAGATCTACACCACGTGGGACCAAGGGCTGCAGGCGAAGGCCAAGACGGCGGTGGAGCACACCCTCACCGCGAACCATCTGCCCAGCGACACCCGCGTCGGTCTCGTCTCGATCGACCCCAAGAACGGTGAGATCAAGGCGGCGTACGGCGGCAAGGACTACCTGAAGCGGTACGTCGACGACGCCTTCTACGCGACGGCACAGGTGGGTTCGGGCTTCAAGCCGTACGTGCTCGCCACCGCGCTCAGCCAGGGCATCGGGCTCAAGAGCCAGTTCGACGCGACCGCGCCCGCCTGGATCGACACCAAGGGCGACCGGGTATCGCCCGGCTCCTCCAGTGACGCGTTCCAGGTGCACAACGACGAGGGCAACCCGACGAACCCGATCGTGGACCTGATCACGGCGACCCAGATGTCCTACAACACGGTCTACGTGCCGCTCGGATACAAGGCGGGCTCGGACAATGTCGAAAGCCTCGCCGAGAAGGCCGGGCTGCCCGGGGACGCGATGAAGCCGCACGTCGGCCAGGCAGGTTTCTTCCTCGGCCAGTCCTCGATGAGCGTGCTGAACCAGGCGACCGGGTACGCCACGATCGCCAACGACGGTGAGTACATCCGTCCGCACAGCATCCGCCGTGTCCTGGACGCCCAGAGTCACCCGTACTTGCAGTCGAAGTGGAAGGACATCGAGCACAGGCGGGCGTTCAGCGCCGACGTCGCGCACGACACGCAGTTCGCCATGCAGTCCGTGGTCAAGACGGGCGGCACCGGCTTCCGGGCCGCGTTGCCCGGTCGGGAGGTCGCCGGTAAGACCGGTACCACCAACGAGAACAAGGCCGCCTGGTTCAACGGCTTCACCGCGAAGCAACTAGTGACCTCGGTCGGCATGTGGCGATACGACGATCCGATCTCCAAGGGCAAGCACAAGCGCGCCGGCCGCTATCTGCCGATGGTGGGCATCGGCGGAATTCCGAGGGTCAACGGTGGCGACTTCCCGGCGCGGATCTGGCACGACTACATGAGCGCCGCGCTGCAGGGCAAGGAAGTCACAACCTTCCCGCCGCCGGCGTACGTCGGCGACGATCAGGCGTTCGCCACGGCGAAGCCGACCACGAAGCCGACGCCGGAGAACACCCCGACGCCGACCTGCCTGCCGAACCAGAGCCCGATGAGGGACAACTGCAAGCCCGGCGACGGCGGCAACCAGAACCCGAACTGCACTCTGCACCCGACCCGGCCGAACTGTCCGGAGACCTCGCCTCCGGCATCGCCGACCTGCAAGCGCATCGTCGGCTGCGAGTCGCCGCCGGACGGGAACAACAACGGAGGACAGGGGCCGAACGCCCGCGCCGCGAGGCCGATCGACGAATAGCCTGACCGTTGATGCAGGAGCCCCAGGTCACCGACGGGGCCGGAGGAGCCGCGCGCTCCTCCGGCCCCGCCGCCGTACGCACCGGACCCTGGCACGCGGTGCCCGCGCTGTTCGCCACGACCGTCGTCGTCTCGCTTCTCGGCTACCTGCAGAAGCTGCCCTGTCGCGGCGTCGGGTTCGACTTCCTGCCGACGGTGCGCAACGCCTGCTACACCGACATCTATCCGCTCTACTTCGGGCGCGGCCTCGCCGACGGCAAGATCCCCTATCTCGACAAGATCCCTGAGCCGGTCGAGTACCCCGTGCTCACCGGCGGGTTCATGCACGTCATGGCGGTGATCTCCCGCTGGTTCGGCGGGCCGGACGCGGTCTCGCGCGGCATGTGGTTCTACGACCTGACGGCCGTGGCGCTCATGCTCTGCGCCGTCGTCACCGTCATCGCCACCGCGTACTCCTCGGGGCGGCACGGCCTGCGCGCCGGCCTGCTCGTCGCCGCCTCGCCCGCGCTGCTGCTGTCGGCGTACATCAACTGGGACCTGCTCGCCGTCGCGCTGTCCGCGCTCGCGGTCGCGGCCTGGGCGCGCCGCCACCACGCCACCGCCGGCGTGCTGCTCGGCCTCGGCGTCGCCGCCAAGTTCTACCCGCTGCTGTTCCTCGGGCCGCTGTTCCTGCTGTGCCTGCGCGCCGGCCGGTGGCGGGAGTTCGGCCGCATGCTCGCCGGGGCCGTCATCGCCTGGCTCGTCGTGAACGTGCCGATCATGCTGGCGGCCTTCGACAGCTGGAGCCGCTTCTACACCTTCAACCAGGAGCGTCCGGTCGACTGGGGCTCGATCTTCTTCATGGCCGGGCGCGAGGGCCTGTCGTCGGTCGACAAGGTGCCGACGCTGAACCTCATGGGTGAGGCGGGGTTCGCCGTGCTGGCGCTGCTCATCGCGCTGCTCGTGCTGCTCGCGCCGCGGCGCCCCCGGCTTCCTCAGGTGCTGTTCCTCGTGCTCGCGGCGTTCCTGCTGACCAACAAGGTGTGGTCGCCGCAGTACGTCCTCTGGCTGCTGCCCGTGATCGCGCTGGCCCGGCCCAAGCTGCCCGCGTATCTGGTCTGGCAGGCCGGAGAGATCGTCTATTTCTTCGGCATCTGGTGGTACCTGATGGCCGGGTCGCTGGAGCAGCCGGGAATGGGCCTGTCCGAGACGCTGTCGGCCGTGCTGTCCGGGCACGCGCCCGCCGGCGGCATCAACGACAGCGTCTACTACATCGCACTGCTCGCCCGGTTCCTCACCGTCCTGATGCTCGCCGCGCTCGTCGTCGTCGACATCCTGGTGCCACGGCTCGACGTCGTTCGCCGCGACGGCGTCGACGACCCGGCCGGCGGCGTCCTCGACGGTGCCGAGGACCGGTTCGTCCTGCTCCGGCGCCCGGCACCTCAGGCCGCGTGAGTGGCCGTTCGCACGCGTGAGGGCGCCGGTCTCCTCCCCGGTCTCGATACCGACCGGGCCGCGCTGGGCGCCTGGGCCGGCACCCGCCTGGGCGTGCTCGTCCTGTCGGTCACGGTCGCGGCCGTCTGGTCGTACGGGGACCTGAAGGATTCGTTCCTCGGCCGGTGGACGCAGTGGGACGTCGACCTGTTCATCGAGATCGCCAAGTACGGCTACCGGGGCGATCCGAGCCAGCCGCAGGACGCGGGGCTGCCGGCGTTCTTCCCCGGCCTGCCGATCCTGATCCGCGGCGTCCACTACGTGATCCCGAGCTGGGAGCTGTCGGCACTGCTGATCAGCCTCGTGGCCGGGGCGGTGGCGACGGTCGCGCTCGCGCGGCTCGCGCGCCTCACCGGCCCGGGCACCGGCCTGAAGGCCGTGATGGCGCTGCTGCTCAGCCCGTACGCGGTGTTCCTGTTCGCGGGGTACTCCGAGTCGCTGTTCCTGGCCTTCGCGGTGCCCGCCTGGCTGCTGGCCCGGCAGCGCCGCTGGGAGCCGGCCGTCCTGTGCGCGATGGGGGCGGCGTGCGTACGCGTCACCGGGATCTTCCTCGCGCTGGCGCTGATCGTGGAGTTCCTGGTGGCGGACCGGCGATGGCGGCTGACGCCGTGGCTCGCGCTGCCGTTCGCACCCGTGGCCGCCTACGCGCTCTACCAGTGGCGGCGTACGGGCGACTGGCTGGCGTGGCAGCACGCCCAGCAGGAGGGCTGGGGCCGGTCGATGGCCTGGCCGTGGGACGCGTTCCGTACGACGTGGCAGGCGGCGTTCGGGGAGTCCAACGAGTTCTCCGGAGCCTTCCGGGTGGAGATCGTCGCGGCGGTCGTCGGGGTCGCGCTGACCTGCTGGCTGCTGGCCCGGCGCCGCTGGTCCGAGGCCGTTTATGTCGGGTTGCCGCTCGCCTCGCTCCTGACCTCGGCGTTCTACCTGTCGATCGGGCGGGCGGCGCTGCTGTGGTGGCCGCTCTGGCTGGGCATCGGCAGGCTGCGGTGGCCGGCGTACGCGGTGGTGCTCGTGGTGTTCGTGCCGCTGCTCACCGAGGAGGTCATCCTCTTCACCTCCGGCCACTGGGCGGGCTGAGCCTTCCGAACCGGCGTCTGCGGGCGCATGATCGGGGTAGGGAGCTGCGAATGATCGAGGAACTGCTGACCGGGCGCCGGGAACCGGGCGTGCACGCGTGGGCCGCCGACCGGCGTGAGGCGGCCCGCGGCGTCACCGAGGCCGAGCGCGCGGGCTGGCGGGTGTTCTGGCTCGACGGTGCCGGGGTGCGCGACAAGCGGACGCTGCTGGCGCGGTGCGCGGAGGAGTTCGCGCTGCCGTCGTACTTCGGGCACAACTGGGACGCGTTGCAGGACTCCCTGCGCGACCTGTCCTGGACGCCGGCGAACTGCGGATACCTCGTGGTGTACGACCACTGGGGCGAGCTGGCGGACGCCGATCCGGCCGCGCACCGTACCCTCGTGGACGTCTTCGAGACCGCCGTCGACCACTGGCGGCGCACCGCGACGCCGATGGCCGTGCTGCTGCTGTCGCCCGCCGATTGAGGCCGCGGGCCCCGCGCGCCGCGACGACTGTCAGAGGTTGTCGCGGAGCCAGGCGATGTCGGCGGCCTGCCCGTCGCCGGGCGTCTCGACGATGACCGGCGCGCCCGCCTCGCGTACGACCTTCAGGATCAGCTCGGGGTCGATCTGGCCGTCGCCGAGGTTCGCGTGCCGGTCGGCGCCGGAGCCGAAGGCGTCACGGCTGTCGTTGCAGTGCACCAGGTCGATCCGGCCGGTGATCGCGCGTACGCGGTCGACGATGTCCGTCAGGTCCTCGCCCGCCGCGTGCGCGTGGCAGGTGTCCAGGCAGAAGCCCACGTCGAAGCCGTCGAGCGCGTCCCACAGCCGCGCGATCCGCTCCAGCATGCGTGCCATGGCGTTGTCGCCGCCCGCGGTGTTCTCGATGAGCACCGGGATGGGGCACTCCATGCGTTCGAAGACCTTGCGCCAGTTGTCGAAGCCGGTCTGCGGATCGTCCTTCTTCAGTACGTGGCCGCCGTGCACGATCAGGCCCTTGGCGCCGATCTGGGCCGCGCCTTCGAGCTGCTGGGCGAGGATCTTGCGGCTCGGGATCCGGATGCGGTTGTTCGAGGTCGCCACGTTGACGACGTACGGGGCGTGGATGTAGACGTCCACCTCGGAGTCGCGGATCGCCTCGTGCCCCTCCGGGAGCACGGGGGCCTTCCACCCCTGCGGGTCGCCGAGGAAGAACTGCACGGCCTCCGCCTTCTTGGCCGCGGCCGAGGCGAGAGGGTCGGTCTGGTCCACGTGGGCTCCGATACGCACCATGGCGACGAGCCTACGCGCAACGGACCGCCCGGAGCCCCCTGCTCGCCGGGTGATGCTCCGGACGGTCGCTCAGATGTGGAACCCGCCGTGCCTGAGCCCGAGTCCGAGGCCCAGGAACGCCAGGCCGAGGCCGATCACGTTGATCCAGCGCTCGACCGTCGTGTCCGACACCAGCTGGGAGTACAGGCCGAACGCTATGGTCATGATGCCGACGCAGACCGCGGCGAAGTGCGTGGGACTGAGGGCGCCGCACACGAACGCGATCACCCCGCCGGCGATGGTGAGGTACGCGAGCGAGGCCTTGCGCCGGCACTCACCTGGATGCTCGCGTGCGTACTCCCGGTGATGCACCGGGCACTGGTGGGGGCTCTCAACGTCGGCGGCGCCCGGGTGGGCGGCCGTGGCCTCGTCCTTGACCGGCGGCGGTGGCGGCTCCCGGTGGTGTTGCGGCGGAGCGGGCTGCCGATGGTGATGCCTGGAGAGAACCTTCCGCATGGTTTCCATCCCCCGTGATTCGTCCGTTTTCGGGGTGATTCCCGCGGTGGCCTGGGCCCATGTCGGTGTGGGCGCGCCCGATTCTGTCGGACCCACCCGCTACGCTCGAACGTGGTTTCGAACGGAGGCCTGAGATGATGACCCGCGACCTGACGGCCGTCGACGACGTCGAGCTGATCGAGGAGCTGTCCCTGCTGACCACCCAGACCGCGCGAATGCGGTCACGGATGGCCGACATCATGTCCGAGCTCGATCGGCGCAGGGCGAGCTGAGTCCTCGCGTCACGGACGATTGAGCTGCTCGTTGTTGATAGCCTGTGTCGATCGCGCGGAGCCGATCCGCGGCGAGACGCAAGGCCCTCCTGTCACGGAGAGACCGTGACCGCACCAGTCCAAAGGAGGTTGGGACCCGCATGCGTCGTTACGAGCTCATGGTCATCCTCGACCCCAACACCGAAGAGCGCACTGTCGCTCCGTCGCTCGACCAGTTCCTCAACGTCGTGAAGACCGACGGCGGCAGCGTCGAGAAGGTCGACGTCTGGGGCCGCCGGCGCCTTTCGTACGACATCGACAAGAAGTCCGAGGGCGTCTACGCGGTGATCGACCTGACGGCCAACCCTGCCACGGTCAAAGAACTCGACCGGCAGCTGAACCTTCAGGACTCCATCCTGCGTACGAAGGTCATCCGGCCCGAGGCTCACTGAGTTTCCGGCCGCCCACGTAACCCGAATCTGTTAGCTGGAGAGCCGCATGGCAGCAGGCGACACCCAGATCACGATCGTCGGCAACCTCGTCGACGATCCGGAACTGCGCTTCACCCCCAACGGCCAGGCGGTCGCGCGCTTCCGCGTGGCCTCCACCCCACGCTTCCGCGACCAGCAGTCCGGTGAGTGGAAGGACGGCGAGAGCCTCTTCCTCACCTGCAACGTCTGGCGGCAGGCGGCCGAAAACGTCGCCGAGAGCCTCCAGCGTGGCATGCGCGTGATCGTGCAGGGCCGGCTCCGGCAGCGGTCGTACGAGACCCGCGAGGGTGAGAAGCGCACCGTGTACGAGGTCGAGGCCGACGAGGTCGGTCCGTCCCTGAAGAGCGCCACCGCGAAGGTCAACAAGACCCAGCGGCAGGGCGGCGGTGGCGGCGGCTTCGGTGGCGGCGGCGGTCAGGGCGGCGGCTTCGGCGGCGGAGGCGGCGGCGGTCAGGGCGGCGGCTTCGGCGGCGGCGGCCAGGGTGGCGGCGGCTTCGGCGGGGGCAACCAGCCCGCCGACGACCCGTGGGCCACCGGAGGCGGCGGCGGAGGATTCTCCGACGACCCGCCGTTCTAGCCCCTGCGACACCCCTCATCATCCAACCGACCATTCCCGCGCGAGCGGGGCTCTCCTAGGAGGAGCACCACGATGGCGAAACCGGCACCACGCAAGCCGAAGAAGAAGGTTTGCCTGTTCTGCCAGGAGAAACTCTCCTACGTCGACTACAAGGACACGGCGCTGCTGCGCAAGTTCATCTCCGACCGCGGCAAGATCCGCGCCCGCCGGGTGACGGGCAACTGCACCCAGCACCAGCGCGACGTCGCCACCGCGATCAAGAACGCCCGCGAGATGGCGCTGCTGCCGTACACCAGCACGGCTCGCTGAGAAAGGAGACACTGATCATGAAGCTCATTTTGACTCAGCAGGTCTCCGGGCTCGGCGCCCCGGGCGAGGTCGTCGAGGTCAAGGACGGCTACGGCCGTAACTACCTGATCCCGCGCGGCTTCGCCATGCAGTGGACTCGTGGCGCGGAGAAGCAGATCGCCTCGATCCGCAAGGCCCGCGCCGCCCGCGAGATCGCCAGCATCGAGCAGGCGGAGTCCATCCGCGGCGAGCTGGAGCGTCTCAAGGTCCGCCTGCGCACCCGCGCCGGCGAGAGCGGCCGCCTGTTCGGCGCCGTGACCCCGGCCGACATCGCGGGCGCGGTGAAGGCGTCGGGCGGCCCGGAGCTGGACAAGCGCCGCATCGAGGTCGCCAACCCCATCAAGACGGTCGGCGCCCACTCGGTCGCCGTCCGCCTGCACTCTGAGGTCAGCGCCACGATCAAGATCGAGGTCCTCGCCGGCTGACAGCCGACAGCACCTGATCGAAGGGCCGGGTCCCCGAACGGACCCGGCCCTTCGGCTGCCCACCGCCAAGCGAGGTCTGCGGCTCGCCGGTGAGTCTGCACGGCGGGTGCTCCGCTCGGCGGGTCCCGCCGGTCGCGGGCGGCGTTTCGGGCACGCGCCCGGCCTGTCCTGTTCGTGGCGGCGGGGGAAGCACTGCCGGTCGGTGCCTGTTCGGCGCGTGCGGCCGGTGACAGGCGAAGCTTCGTGCCTCCGGGAGCGTTTTCCACAATCTGTGGAAAACATCGTCGGGAGGGTGGTGTTGAGAGGTGTGGAACGGCGGGAGGCCACGGCGTGGTGTCCCCGCTGTCCGGAGCCGGAATCCATGTCGTAGCCCAGGCGGTGCCGCGGCCCCCCGTCTCGCCAGGGCACGTTCGCCGAGCCGGTCGCTCTCCGGAATATCAGCGGCGGACTCTCCTGGGGACCCCGTTTCCGCTCGGCCGGCGTGCTCGCCGACGACCTCCGCGTGCTCGCCGACTCATCGACGTGCGACGCCGCGCCGCCCTCGCGGCCTTTTCGCCTCACTGGGGCGTCAGCTGGGGTGGTGTACGCCTGCTTCTGCCCGCATATCCGCAGGTGAAGCCGCCCTTGACGAAACACTGTCTCGATCTACCGCAAGCGACAAACCGGAGAAGTGGCCTTCTCCTCCTGGCTGATGCCAGGGACATGGCATCACCGCCCTGAGCCGCTGAGGAGGGGGATGCGCGAGCGCTTCGGTGAGTTCGGCGGCCTTGGGACGTGGTCGCCGTGTGGTTCACACCCACCGTCGTTGAGGCTCATGTCGGCCGCCGGCCAGGGAGACGAGGAAGGCGGCCGAGGGGCGATGGTTCTGGGCCGGTGGCTCTTCGATCAGGGGACTGTGGATTGAGAGCGCAAGGGCTGTGGGTAACTCGGCCTTGGACTGTGGATAACTCCGCGATACCGCGTGTGGAGGGGGTCGCGACGCCCACCTCTCCGCCTCGCCGCAACGCCCCCACCGGCTCGGTGCGATGCGGGTGTTCGCAATCGCCTAGATGAGGTTTGGGTGAGGCCCTTTTCGGGTTTACCCGTCGTTCCACGTGAAACGCCCTCACCGGATGTGCTCGCATTTTGTGATCACGCGGTTACGCTTGCGGTCCAGTCGCGGACCGGGGGTGATCGCGATCGGTGCCGAGGGGATACTCCGCCGGCATCTGCTGCGTACGGCTATCGGAGTCGCCGCTGCGGATGTGATGCTTGCCGGGGGTTCTATGCAAGCAAATGCGGACGATATGCCGAAGGTCTATACGCGGAGGGACTGGGGTGCGGACGCACCGAGGCGGCCACCCCGTGTGCTCGACCGGCCGCCGGACCACATCATCGTCCATCACACCGCCTCTCCGAACGTGAGCGACACCTCGCGGGGGCACGCGTTCGCGCTGTCGCGGCAGATCCAGCGGTTTCACATGGGGACGCGGGGCTGGGACGACATCGGCGAACAACTGACGATCAGCCGGGGCGGCTACGTCATGGAGGGCCGGGCGGGCACTCTGCGGGCCATCGCGCGCAACGAACTCGTCGTCGGTGCGCAGTCGCTGCACCACAACCGGCACACGCTCGGCATCGAGAACGAAGGCACGTACATGAAGGACGAGGTGCCCGCGAAGCTGTGGAGGTCACTCGTCGAGACGTGCGCCTGGCTGTGTACGGCACACAACCTCGATCCCGCCACCGCGATCGTCGGCCACCGCGACTACAACGCCACCGACTGCCCCGGTGACGTGCTCTATCGCCGACTGCCACGCCTCCGCCGGGAGGTCGCCCGAAGGATCGGCTCCGACACCGGCCCGCCGGAGGACGACGACGACCTGGACGCGGAGGCCAGCAGGCGATCATTTCTCGCGCAGCACCGGCACCGAGGCAGAAGGCATCGGCGCTAGCCGCGCTGTGAAACTCGGTTGCGAGCCCTGAGCGGCTGACGCATGCTGGCGGCCATGCTGATCCGGGAAGCGATGCCGTACGACTGGCCCGCGATGTGGGCGTTCATGGAGGGCATCGTCCGGGCCGGTGAGACGTTCTCGTGGGATCGGGACACCACCGAAGCCTTGGCCAGGCAGATGTGGTTCCCCGCGCCTCCGGGCCGTACCTTCGTCGCCGTTGACCCGGACGGCACCGTCCTGGGTACGGCCAACAGCGTCCGCAACCACCGTGGCGGCGCCGCGCATATCTCCAGCGCGAGCTTCATGGTCGATCCGCGTCACTCCGGCCGGGGCGTCGGCCGGGCGCTCGGCGAGCATGTCCTGGAGCAGGCGCGCAAGGACGGCTTTCGAGCGATGCAGTTCAACGCCGTCGTGGAGACCAACACCCGGGCGGTGGCGCTGTGGAGGTCACTGGGCTTCGAGGTGATGACCACCCTCCCGGCGGGCTTTCACCATCCGGTGCACGGCTACGTCGGACTCCACATCATGTACCGGCGGCTCTGAGCCACCCGTGCCCGGCGTGACGTCCGGACCCCGGCGGGTGAGGAGCAGCATGGACCGCGAGCCATCACGCGACGACGGCGGCCTGACCGTACGACCGCTCACCGGTACGGACCTCGCATGGGTACGGCGGCTGTTCACCCGGCGATGGGGAGGGACCATCTCGGTGAGCCGCGGCGTCGCCCACGACACGACCGCGCTTCCCGGATTCGTCGCCCACCTTCACGGCGAACCGGCGGGCGTGGCCACCTACCGGGTCGCCGACCGGGAGTGCGAGCTCGTCACTCTCGACTCCGTGCGGGAAGGGACGGGCGCGGGCACCGCTCTCGTTGACGCCGTGGTCGAGGCGGCCCGCGCCGCCGGCGTGATACGGCTCTGGCTGATCACCACGAACGACAACACGCGGGCGTTGCGGTTCTACCAGCGGTACGGCTTCGACCTCGTCGGCGTGCACCGTAACGCCGTCGCCGGATCCCGGGCGCTCAAGCCGTCGATCCCCGAGATCGGTCTCGACGGCATCCCGATCCGCCACGAGCTCGAACTCGAACTCCCACTGCCGCCGTCCACTACTGACTGAAGCGGGCCAGAAGCAGCGCCAGCCTGCGGTCATGAGCCTCGCGGGGCAGCCTGCCGCCGCGCATGAGGGTCACCAGGCCGTGCAGGGCCGCCCAGAAGGTCTCGGTCAGCAGGCCGAGATCGTCGTCGCCCGCGTACGGACGGACGGCCTCCGCCAACTCGTTGAAGGCCGCGTGCAGGGCGGCCGGGGCCCCGGGCGTCGCGAACGGCAGATCGACGGCCTGATTGAACATCACGTCGTACAGTGCCGGATGCTGGTCGGCGAACGCGCTGTAGGCCCTGCTCACCTCGGCGATGGCACGGCTCGCGTCCGGCGCCGAGGTCCGGGCCGCACGCAGATCGGCGGCCAGGTCGGCGCAGCCCTCCACCGCGACGGCCGCCATGATCGCGTCTTTGCCCTTGAAGTGGCTGTAGAGCACCGGCTGGCTGTATTCGATGCGCTCGGCCAGCCGCCGGGTCGTCACCGCCTCCCAGCCCTCGGCCTCGGCCAGCTCCCGGGCCGCCGCGATGATCATCCGCTCCCGCTCCGCACGTTCGCGCTGTCGGCGCGTCTGGATCGACATGCGTCAACCCTAGCAGCGCTAGCGTTCGTGTCGGCGCTCTGCTAGCGTCACACTCGTTCCTAGCGTTGCTAGATTCGGAGAAGAAGATGCTCACCCCCCTTGCCTACGGCCTCGCGATCGTCCTCAACCTGTTCTGCGTGTTCATCGGAGCCCGCTTCCTGCTCGTCCCCCGCGCCGCGGCCGCCGGCTACGGCGTCCCGGCGAAGAAGGAGGGCGACCCCGCCTACCTCACGATCAAGGGGCTGCGTGACGGCAGCTACGGCCTGCTCGGCCTGGCCCTGCTGGCCTTCGCCGGCGCCCACGCCGAGGCATGGTTCATGCTGATCGTCGCCCTGAACCCCCTGGGTGACACCGTGGTCGTGCTGCGCAACGGCGGCACCAAGGCGGTCGCGTTCGGCATCCACTTCGCCACCGCCGTAATCGTCCTCGTCAACGCCGCCCTGCTCTTCACCGTCTGACCGCCGGAACGACGAAAGTCCCCGTGGTGGTGACGAGAGCGAGTGCGGCCAGGAAATCGTCGAAGGCCTGGTCGGCTCGCGACGCGTCGCCCGTGGCCTCGAGGTCCATGATGAGACCGCGGACGACCGCGAGCACGAGGGTGCCGAGTTCGGGACGGCCGATGCTCCGCATGCCGTCCTCGAGCGGTCGCAGCCAGTCGGTGGTGGCCTCGCGGCGAAAGCCCGGCCACAGCTGTTGCTCGGCGTCCTCCCGGAGCCTGCCGAACATGGTGAGGTACGGGCGGCCGGCCGGGCCGGTCATGACCCGCCAAGCCCGTCGCAGAGTGCTCGGATAGGGCTCGTCGGGTCGTGGGGACACCAGTTCGCCGAAGAAGTCGCGCTGGCGTTGCCGCGCCCGTCCCAGGGTTTCCCGCAGCAGCGCGTCCCGGGTGCCGAAGTGGTAGATCAGCATGCGGGTCGAGGTGCCGGACGCCGCCGCCAACGGCTCGAGGCGGTCGGGCAGCCCGTGCGCGAGCGCGTAGTCGACGCAGGCGTCGAGAATCCGGTCGCGGATCTCGGGCTGCTTGTGGCGTCCCATCGCCACACTTTTTCACGTAACTGGCGGTACGTCTACCGTTGGTCCCAGTGGTCGCGACACCGGGATCAAGGAGAAGAGATGCGTGTTGTTTTCGTGCACGGGGCGTGTGTTCGGGACGGATCGTGGTGGTGGCACCTGGCCGCCGCGGCTCTGCGGGAGCGCGGCATCGACAGCGTCGCCCCGGCGCTGCCGAGCTGCGGCGAGGGCGACCGGCCGGCCGGACCGCGGGGTCCCGGGCTGCCCGAGGACGTCGCCGCGGTGCGCGCTGTCCTGACCGAGGCGGACGAGCCGATCGTGGTCGTGGCGCACAGCTACGGCGGCATCGTCGCCGCCGAGGCGGCGGTGGGCGTCGGGGCGGTGCGTCACCTGGTGCTGGTGTCGAGCTACCTGCCCGAGCCCGGCGAGTCGCTGTCGACGTTCGGCGCCGACGCTCCGCCGCCGTTCCTGGACTTCGACCCCGACGGCGGCACGTTCGGCGCACGGCCCGAGGTGTTCGCCGAGACGTTCGTCCAGGACTGCCCGCCGGACATCGCCCGCGACGCGGCGGCCCTTCTGGTCCGGCAGACGCTGGCCGTGACCCAGCAGCCCGTACGGGGGGCGGCGTGGCACGACCTGCCCACGACGTACGTGGTGTGCACCGAGGACCGGGGCACCCCGGCGGCGGCGCAACGCGAGTTCTCCCGCCGCGCGGACAAGGTCATCGAGGTGAAGGCCGGCCACCACCCGTTCCTGTCGCAGCCGCAGACCGTCGCCGACATCATCGCGGGCCTGTCGTGACCGGGACGGCGGACCTGGTGCGGCGGCTCCATGCCGCTTCAACGTCCGGCATGTCGAGCGCCTGCTCACCCCCGTGGCCGACGGCGTCGACCGTTTGACTCCTACCATGCGACCCGCGCTGACATGCTGCCCCGAAGCGCGGCGCTGATCATTTCTGTGCAGGACCCCGTACGCCGGGACACGCCTCAAGGGCGGTGCCCGGCGCACGCCGTACGCCGACGGCCCCCGTCATGCTCGTCGCCGTACGCATGTCAGGTCAGGACTCGACGGTGGTGTAGCGGGCGCGTCGCCGGGCGACCTCGGGGTCGAGGCCTTCGACGAGAGCCCAGATGCCCGCGACCCGCTCGGCCCAGGCGTCGGGCGGGAGACCGCCGAGGCCCTCGGCCGCGAGGTCGTCGATCGCCCGGGTGAGGCTGGCCAGCCGCTCGCCATGAGTAGAACACATGTTCGAAGTCTAGCGTGGTTCACCGACATTCGAGTGGCTTTATGAGACCGGTGAAGCGACCTTCAGCCTCGGGTGGAGCCGACCGGCCGTCCAGTGACCCCATGGCCAGGACCAGCTTGCCCTCCGGCACCGACAGATCGGCCGTGACCTCCGGACACGCGGCGAACCGCCGGGTGTCCGGAGTCCGGCCCGGGACCGGTCCCGCCCGTCACCTGGCCGGAGCCGCCGGCTCGCCGAACCACCGCCGTACGGCCTCACCGAGCCCGGCGAGGTCGGAACCCGCCCAGGCGACATGGCCGTCGGGCCGTACCAGGAGGGCGTCCGGAAGCTCCCCGGCCTCGCCGTCGTCCGAGGACGCGACGCCGGTGACGACCTCGACCCGATCCGCCCACGGCCGTACCGCGTCGCGGACGTCCGCGTGGTCGGACAGGTCGAGCAACAGCGCCCCCGCCCGTCGCGACAGGTCGGCGACCCGCGTGTCCCCGGCGGCGGTCTTCAGCGTCAGATCGGGGCAGTACAGGCCGGTGAGCGGATGGTCGCCGGTGCCCCCGTACCGTACGTCCAGCTCGCCCATCAGGTCCGTGAGCAGGCGGTTCGCCTCCGGGGTCTCCGCCAGCATGGTGAAGATGTCCCGCAGCGCGTCCACACGCGGCCCCGGTCGCAGCAGCGCCACCTGCGCCCGCGTGTTGTGCAGGACCCGCTCGGCGACCGGGTGGCGTTCGGCGGAGTAGGTGTCCAGCAGGTCCGCCGGGGCCCAGCCCCGTACGGTGGCGGCGAGCTTCCAGCCGAGGTTGATCGCGTCCCCGAGGCCGAGGTGCAGGCCCTGGCCGCCGAAGGGCGGATGGACGTGCGCGGCGTCGCCCGCCAGCAGCACCCGGCCCCGCCGGTACGTCGAGGCCTGCCGCGTGTTGTCGGTGAATCTCGTCACCGAGTGCACCGCCGTGACCGTCACCGACGTCTCCGACACGCGCCGTACCGCGGCCTCCAGCTCCTCGCGGGTGATCGGGGCGTTCCGGTCGGCCGGCGGCCCGTCGAACTCCGCGACGAGGACCCGCTGCGGGTGCGGTCCGTGGACCATGAGGCCGCGCGGCATCCGGTGCCAGCCCATGGGCGCGAACTCCGGGTCGTCGAAGTCGGCCATCGCCTGGTACGCGGTCATGATGCCGTCGAGGCCCGGGAAGTCGAAGCCGGCGGTCTTGCGCACCACGCTGCGTCCTCCGTCGCAGCCCACGAGCCACCGCGCCCGCAGCTCGTGCGGGCCGTCCGGTCCCGAGACGGACACCGTGACGCCGGCGTCGTCCTGGTCGATCGCCTCGACCGCATGCCCGCGCCGGATCTCCGCGCCCGTCGAGCGCGCCCGGCCCTCCAGCCCCTCCTCGATGCGCTGTTGTGGCGCGAGGACGAACGCGCTCGACGTGGACGATCCGCCGCGCAGGATCCACAGGCCCGCGAAGTGGCCGCGCGGCATCGCGCCGTCCTGGGCGGTCTTCGCCTGCAGGCTGCCCGCGCCGGGCTTGCGACCCTTCATGAGGTCGGCGATCGAGGGCAGGTCGCCGAGCAGGTCGACGACGCCCCGGCGGGTGAGGATGTCGGCTCCCCGGCCGCTCACCGCGCCCGCCTTGAGGGTCGGATCGATCGCCTCGCGGCGTTCGAGCACGACCGTACGGACTCCGTACGCGCGCAGCTCGCAGGCGAGGAAGAGCCCGATGGGGCCGGCCCCCGAAATGATCACGTCGTACATCAGTGCCCCCTTAACGCCGTTAAGTCCTTAACGGTGTTAAGGATCCCTGAACGGTGTTAAGTTGTCAATCGAGGGAGGTGACGATGGCGCTCGACCGCGAAAAGGTGCTGGACACGGCCTTGCGACTCATCGACGAGGTTGGGCTGGACGGCTTCTCACTGCGCCGGCTGGCCAAGGAGCTCGGCGTCCAGGCGCCGGCTCTCTACTGGCACTTCTCCAGCAAGAAGGACCTGCTCGACCACCTCGTCAGCGTCACCAACGAACGCGCCGAGGCGGGCACGGCCGGCCGTCCCGCGCCCGGCGAGACCTGGGACGACTGGCTCGCCGAAGGCATGCGCGCACGGCGGCGCGCGATGCTGGCCCACCGCGACGGGGCGCGCCTCGCGTCCGGCAACCGGCCCACGCCCGACAGCTTCCCGCGCATCGAGCGCACGCTCGGCGTGCTGGTCGAGGCCGGGTTCACCCCCGAAGACGCGATACGCGCCGTCCTCGTCCTCGGCCACTACGTGAGCGGGTTCGTCCTCGACGAGCAGGGCGACGCCGAGCGTGCGGACGACGAACCGCCCGCGCTCGATCCTGAGGAGTTCCCCCTCCTCGCCTCCGGAGGCAGGATCGCCCTCGACCGCGACACGCTGTTCGAGTACGGCCTGCAGCGCCTGCTCGACGGGATGCGCGCCCAGGTCAGCGACGCACGGCGCCCATGACGAGCCACGCGTCGTCGCGTGCGCGCAGGCCGAGCGTGACCAGCCGTGCGGCCATCCACACCGCGATCGCCAGCCACAGCGCCACGAGCCCGCCGCCGTAGGCGTGCACGAGCCAGGCGGCGGGCAGGAACGCCACGGTCTGGATCAGCCCCGCGACCGCCAGGTAGCCCTGGTCGCCCGCGCCGATCAGCACGCCGTCCAGCACGAACACCACGCCCGCGATCGGTTCCAGCAGCGCCACCACCACGAGCGCGGCGAGCAACTGGGACCGTACGGACGGGTCGGAGGTGAACAGGGTCGGCAGCCAGGGGCGGAAGGCCAGCACGAGCAGGGCGAACAGCACACCCGCGGCGACGCCCCACTGGACCATCCGCCGGGTCGCCGCGCGGGCTCCGGCGGCGTCCGAGGCGCCCAGGTACCGGCCGGTGATCGCCTGGCCGGCGATCGCGATGGCGTCGAGCGCGAAGGCCAGCAGGTTCCAGACGTTCGAGGCGATCTGGTGGGCGGCGATCTCGACGTCGCCCATCCGCGCGGCGACCGCCGTGCCGAGGATGAGCACGACCCGCAGGCTCAGCGTGCGGATCATCAGGTTGAACCCGGCGCTCGCCGATGCGCGTACGCCCCGCGCGTCCGGCCGGAGCGGCGCGCCGTGCCGCCGGGCGCCGCGCGCGACCGCTCCGGCGTACAGGATCGCCCCGCCCGTCTGCGCCAGCACCGTCGCCCAGGCCGACCCCGCGATACCCCAGCCGAGCACGAGCACGAAGACCGCGCCGAGCGCCGCGTTGACCGCGAACATGCCCACGGACACATAAAGCGGCGTGCGGGTGTCCTGCATGCCGCGCAGTACGCCGGTGCCGGCCAGCACGATCAGCATCCCGGGCGCCCCCCACAGGCTGATGTGCAGGTACGTCACGGCCTGCGGCGCGACCGCGGCCGACGCTCCGAACGCGTCGACGACGACCGGTGCCAGCGGCCAGCCGACCGCGATGACGACGGCGCCGATGAACGCGGCGAGCCAGACGCCGTCGACACCCTGGCGGATCGCCTCGCGCAGGTTCCCGGCACCGATCTGCCGCGCGACCGACGCCGTCGTCCCGTACGCGAGGAAGACGCACACGCTCACGAACGTGGACAGGATCTGGCCGGCCACGCCGAGCGCCCCGAGCGGAACGGTGCCGAGATGCCCGACGATCGCCGAGTCGGTGAGCAGGAACAGCGGCTCGGCCACCAGCGCGCCGAACGCGGGCAGCGCGAGCCGCAGGATCTCCGCGTCGTGCGGGTGCCGGAATGCCACGATTCGCCACCGTAACCCACAAAGCGCTGTTGTCGCTTACCGGGTGCTGTGGGCAGGCTGTGGATGACGCGGCTTGACGGTTTCTTCAACTCACAGCCGGTGGACGACGTTTCCCCAGCTCACACCGGTTGTCCTCAAGGGTGGGGCGGAAATCCACAGGTTGTCCACAGGTGCTGTGCACAGCCGCCTCGGCGTGTATGCACAGGCCGTCCACAGGTCCCTCCACAACCGCCTTTGCGTAAGCACGGGACAGCACCCAAACTGTCGGAGCGGTGAGATAGATGTGAACACGGGGGCGACAGGGGGGTGTGGATGTGAGTGTCACCGAGATGTCGTCACACGAGAGCGAGTTCGAGCGCACGCCGCCTCACGACATGGCGGCCGAGCAGTGCGTGCTCGGCAGCATGCTGCTGTCCCAGACCGCCGTCGCCGAGGTCATCGAGCTGGTCCAGACCCGTGACTTCTACCGTCCCGCCCACCAGACCATCTACGACCGCATCCTCGACCTGTACGGCCGCGGCGACCCGGTCGACGCGATCACCATCAAGGACGAGCTGCTCAAGCGCGGCGAGCTGAGCCGCATCGGCGACGCGCCCTACCTCCACACCCTCGTCGCGTCGGTGCCCACGGCGGCCAACGCCGGCTACTACGCCAAGATCGTCCAGGAGAAGGCCGTCCTGCGGCGGCTGGTCGAGGTCGGCACGCGCATCGCGCAGCTCGGCTACAGCACCGACGGCGCCGACGCCGACGACCTGCTCGACCGCGCGCAGGCCGAGGTGTACGCCATCGCCGACAAGCGCTCCGGCGAGGACTACGCGCCGCTGAGCGACATCATGCCGGGCGCCCTGGACGAGATCGAGGCCATCGGCAGCCGCGGCGGCCAGATGGTCGGCGTCCCGACGGGCTTCACCGACCTCGACGCACTGACCAACGGCCTCCACCCCGGCCAAATGGTCATCATCGCCGCCCGCCCGGCCATCGGGAAATCGACCCTGGCACTGGACCTCGCGCGGGCTGCGGCGATCAAGCACCAATTGGCGACTGTGGTCTTCTCGCTCGAAATGGGACGCAACGAGATCACCATGCGTCTGTTGTCCGCCGAGGCCAGGGTCGCGCTGCACGCGATGCGTTCGGGCTCGATGAACGACGAGGACTGGACCCGCCTGGCGCGCCGCATGAGCGAGGTCGCCGAGGCGCCGCTGTTCATCGACGACTCGCCGAACATGTCGATGATGGAGATCCGCGCCAAGTGCCGGCGCCTCAAACAGCAGCACGACCTGCGCCTGGTCATCATCGACTACCTGCAACTCATGCAGTCGGGCAAGCGCGTCGAAAGCCGCCAGGTCGAGGTGTCGGAGTTCTCCCGGTCACTGAAGCTCCTCGCGAAGGAGCTGGAAGTACCGGTCATCGCGCTGTCCCAGCTCAACCGAGGTCCTGAGCAGAGAACGGACAAGAAGCCGATGGTGTCCGATCTGCGTGAATCGGGATCGATTGAACAAGATGCCGACGTCGTGATCCTGCTTCACCGCGAGGACGCGTACGAGAAGGAGTCACCGCGCGCCGGTGAGGCCGACCTGATCGTGGCCAAGCACCGTAACGGCCCGACCGCGACCGTCACCGTCGCCTTCCAGGGGCACTACAGCCGCTTCGTGGACATGGCCCACTGACCGTCCACTCGGACGCAGGGTCCGCGTTTCGTGAGCACCGGCGGCCGATCACGAGCACTGTCCGAGCAAATCCGGTGATCATGAGCAATTCTGCGACGACGGGCGGGCACGTGGTCTAGGAGGGCCGTCTGGAGCCGGCCCGGTTGCTGCCGGCCGATTTCGATCCGGCGGTTCGGGCGATCTTCGCTCAGCTCGCACGAGAACCGAGTTCCCGCTCGTTGTCGAGATCGCCGCTACGCCGGCGCGCCGTGCCGCCGCCACATGGTGCGGAGGGTGTCGACCTTGTCGTCGAAGTCCGGATCGTTGGCGAGCCACAATCCGGAGTAGGGGGCGTGCAGGCGGCGTACGCCCCCCGCGCGCAGCTTCAAGGCCACGCGTTCGGTGTTTCGCTTGCGTATCGTCTGGATCTCGGCGATGTCCGCCCAGGGGACGAGGCTCCGCGGCCGGCGGTGGTTCACCCTGATCCCGGAACGGTCGGCCGCCGTGCGGGCGACCCACAAGGGGGCGGTGAGCAGGGTTGCCACCGACACGACGAGCAGAACGCCGAGGTCGATCGCGGCGTCGCCCGTCAGTATGCCGCGCGCCGCCGCCAAACCCGCGACCCCGGCCCACATGACGATGACCAGAGGAATTGCCCACAGTTGCTGGCCGCGGAGCTGTCGCCGCGTCGCCCCGAAGGTCACCAAGCCGGCGCTCTGCCCTGTCTTCATCGCCCCGTCCCGCTCTCCACGAAATCGCGACAAAAGGCCATTGCGCCAAAATATGGGAAACGTGCGGCGCGAGGCGGCGGTTGCCGGAAGCGAATAGGGGGACGACTCACCGCCAATGCGCGACGATCGGACAGTGCACACGAATGCCGGCCCGGACGGTCCGTACTTGTCCGACAGCCGCGAGTGGGAGCTCCCTTCCAGCATGCGGGCGACCGGAGACGGACTGCGCACGGCCGACCTGGGCAGCCGGCTGCTGCTCGGCTGGACGCTCGGTGAGCCGCTGCGACCGCCCGCCCTGCGCAGAGCGGCCCGGGCGTACGTGACGCTGGCGGTCGTCGCCGCGGCGGTGAGTCTGGCGGGCAGCGCCGCGGCCGTTCCGGCGGAGCTGATGGCCGACGCCGGGTACGTGTTCCGGGCCGTGGCCTTCGGCGCGATCCCGGTGGCGGCCGTACTGGGGTGGACGGGGGCCTGGGTGGCGCGGGTGGCCCGGCGCGTCGACCCCGCGACGCCGACGGCCCGTGCCCTCGGCCGGCAGGTGGTCCGACCGGGCGCCGTCGACCTGGGCGAGGCGGGCGTCCGGTTTCCCCGGGCCCTGCCGATGTCGCTGCTGGGCTCGACGGCCGGGGCGTTCTTCCTGTCGGTCGCGCTCGGCACCCTCCGCTTCGACCACAATGACGCGGTCACCGAGGGACTGCTGGTCTGGTGTGGTCTGTCGGCCGTCCCGCTGATCGCCGGGGTCGTCTGGTGGCCGCTGCTGCGCGCGGCGATGTCCGGCGGCCTCGCTCCTCGTACGGTCGCCAGGGTCGGCTGGATCTACGTCATGACCGGCGTACTGAGCGCGCTGGTCAGCGGCGGGGCCGTGTTCGCGGCGGGTGCAGGAGCCGCCAACCTCGGGCCCGCCCTGTTCGGAGTCGTCCTCGTGGGAGCGTTGCTCGTGTGGCGGGGGCGCGTATGGCTGACGTTCGCCCGCTCCCTCGGCGACGCCTGATCTCACCCCTCCTGCGAGATCAGTGCGGCATGCCCCGCCGGCAACGGCCGTCTTGAGGGGCATGGTGGTGGCTTTCTGATGAGGGCGGGGGCGTGTCATCGAGTGACGTCGTCCACTGCGGCGAAGGAGTCGAGTTCGTGGCGGAACGGCAGGCCCTCACAGTCTCCCGGGACCGTGACGGCATAGGCGCCGGCGCGTGTCGCGGTGGTGAGGCGCGTTTCGGCGTCGCTGCCGGCGAGTCGTTCGACGAGGTAGCCCGCCACGAACGCGTCGCCGGCGCCCACCGGGTCCACCGTCTCCACCGGGACCGCGGCTCGCACGTACTCGTGGTCGTCGTGACGGCGGCGCAGCCTCGCGGGCCGTCCTTGACGATCGCCTCCTGCGCGCCGAGCGCGGCCAGGGCACGGGCGAGCGCCAACGGCTCCTGATCCTGTACGGAGTCGTCTTCGGTTCCGAGGACGAGCGCGGTCTCGTCGGGACCGGCGAAGACGATATCGGCCTGCGCGACCAGCTCGCGAAGCACCGGAACCGCTTCCTGGGCAGGCCAGAGCTTGCTGCGGTAGTTGACGTCCACGGAAACGGTCGCGCCGGCCGCCCGCGCGGTGCGTACGGCCCACAACGTCGTCGCCCGCGCCGTATCGCTCAGCGCCGGCGTGATACCGGTGACGTGGAGGACCGCCGCCTGACGGATCAGGTCCTCGCCCACGTCGTCCTGTGTCAGGCGCGCACCGGCGCTCCCGGACCGGTGGTAGTCGACCCGGATGCCGGCGTTCGTCCTGCGAGAGCAGACCATGAGCCCGGTGAAGCCGTCGTCGCGCGTGATCCGGCCGCGCACCCCCTCCGTACGCAGGCGCCGCTCGATGAGGTCTCCCACGCTGTCGCGACCCAGACGGCCCGCCCACGTCACGTCCGCGCCAAGCCGAGCCGCGGCGACGGCGACATTGCTCTCGGCTCCCCCGACCGAGAGCGTGAAGGTCTGGGAGGAGTCCAGAAGGCCGATCTGGTCGGCGGTGATACGTCCCATCGCCTCGCCGAAGGTGACGAGCCCCCCGCGCCGTACTCCCGCCGCGGTCACTGGTCCGCCGGGAAGAAGTCCGGGTGCTGTCGCGCCCATTCGACGTACTCGTCGCCCTGGTCCTTGGCTCACCCGTCCCTCGTACCCGCCGAGGTAACCGGTGAGAACGTCGTCGAGTGCGTGCAGGTCGACTGCGGTGACGAGGGCGTCGGGCTCGGCGGTGAGCAGTTCCTTGATCAGGACGCTCATGACGAAGCCCCGGGGCCGGTGACGAGGTAGTGCATGGTCAGTGGGCCCGGTCCTTGGCTGGGAAGTGGTGCCCCGTGGATGTGACCGGGCGGCATGGGCGCCTCACCGGCCGTGTCCGCCGGGACAGACGTCGCAGGCGCGCTCCTGACCCTGGCATTCTTGCCTCGGAGGAGCACAGTGACCGAATCAAGCACCGGCCGGACCAGGCCAGGACTGCGCGAGCGCAAGAAGGCCAGGACCCGCGCCACGATCCGGGCCTGCGCCATGCGCCTGTTCCGCGAGCAGGGCTACGACGCCACCACCATCGAGCAGATCATCGAGGCCGCCGAAGTCTCCGAGACGACCTTTTTCCGCTACTTCCCCACCAAGGAAGACGTGGTCCTGCAGGACGACTACGACCCGATGCTCATCGAGGCCTTCCAGGCGCAGCCGCCCGAGCTGCCTCTGGTCGCCGCCCTGCGTGCGGCGTTCGCCTCGGCCTTCGCCGGCATGAGCGCGGAGCAGCGGGCCGAGCAGAACGAACGGATCGCGCTCGTCTTCGCCGTCCCCAAGCTGCGCGCCGCCATGCTCGACCAGGTCTCCCAGGCCATGCAGCTCGTCGCCCGCGCCATGGCCGAACGCGCCGGCCGCCGGCCCGACGACTTCACCGTCCGTACGGTCGCCGGCGCCATCGTCGGTGCCGCCATGGCGGTCTCCGCCGCCGTCGCCGACGACCCGCACGCCGACCTCGCCGCGCTCATCGACCAGGCCATCGCCCACCTCGAACCCGGCCTCACCCTGTAAGGCCCCGGGGACCCACAGGTGTCTGATCAGGACTGGTCGCGCGTCTTCGACCGCAGTTACGCGGAGCATTCGCGGTCCACCAGGCAGCGGGTCTGGCGTGAGGTGTACGGGCCGGAGTACGCGGAGCACGCCGAGCCGTACAGTTATGTCTCCCGTTCGGAGCTGGAGATGTTCGCGGAATACCTGCGGGTAGGCCCGTCGGACACGTTGGCCGATCTGGGCTGTGGGCGCGGGGGCCCGGGACTCATCGTCGCCGCCCGCACTGGCGCCCGCCTGATCGGCCTGGACCTCTCCGAGGTGGCCATCGCGGACGCCCGGCGCGCGGCGGAACGCTTCCGCCTCAGCTCGCCAGCCGAGTTCCGCCGAAGCGACATCGCGGCGACCGGCCTGCCGGACGGCTGCGTCGAAGCCGCGATGAGCGTGGACGCACTGACCTTCGCCCCCGACAAGCAGCAGGCACTCAGGGAAATCGCCCGGATCCTCACCCCGGGCGGTCGGCTGGTCTTCACCAGCTGGGACTACCGCCGCACCCCCGACAACCGGCCGCCCCAGGTCGCCGATCACCGCCCGCTCCTCGACCGTGCCGGCTTCGACGTGCTCGCCTACCAGGAGACCACCGACTGGAGAAACCGCTGGCAGGCCACCAGCGAGGGCATGATCGCGCACCGGGCCGAGCTCGTCGCCGAGCTTGGTGAAGAACGCGCCGAGGCCACGGTCCAGAGCCTGCGGCGCCAACTGGACGACCAACTCCCGCTGGCGACCCGCCGCGTACTGGCGGTCGCCGAACGACGCCGGACCAACCGCATGCCGCGAGGATAAGCCTGGTCGCGCGGTCACTTCACGGTCTCGTGGTCAGTTCCCCGCCCGGAGGCCGCCGTGTCGGAATGAAACGGCCGACTGTTTCACCCGATGAGCCGCGTGGCGATCGTGGTCAGGTCGGGGCCCGAGATCGTCGGAGCCGCGTCGGCCGACAGCGGAGTCGCACCGTCGCGAGCGACGAAGGCCGTCTTCAGGCCCGCGTGGCGGGCGCCGGCGATGTCCCAGCCGTGCGCCGCGATGAGCACCGCGTCCGACGGTGCCACGCCCTCGGCCTCCAGTACGAACCGGTACGGCTCGGGGGCGGGCTTCAGCCGGCCGGCCTGGTCCGCGGAGTACGCCGCGTCGATCAGGTCGCGCAGACCGGAGTTGCGCAGCTGGTCCTCGGCGAAGTCGCCGGTCGAGTTGGTCAGTGTCACCACCCGGTGCCCGGCGTCACGCAGCCGTCGCAGTGTCTCCGCGACGTCGGGATGGGCCGGCAGCCGGCGCATCCGCAGGCCCAGCTCCCGCTGGTCCTCCGCGGTGACGCTCCGGCCGTACCGCTCGGCGATCGGTGGCAGGCACGCCGTCACGATCTCGCCGAGCGGACGGTAGGCGCCCGCCGCGGTCAGTGCCAGCGCGTTGTGGATCACCAGGTCGAACCACTCGCGCCGGGCGTCCGGGTGGCCGACGACCGACCCGAACAGGTCGTCGAGCCCCGCCAGGTCCAGCAGAGTCTCGTTCACGTCGAACACGCACAGCATGACAGGCCTCCCAAGAGGTACGATAAGTCTCGTACCAGGAGAAGGTACGGCAAGTGTCGTACCTTGTCGAGGAGAATGAAGACATGGCCTTCCCCGTACCGCCGATCGACGAGGTCGACCTCGGTCAGGTGTTCCGCGCGCTCGCCGATCCGCTGCGCCGGGCCGTGGTCGCCGAGCTGGTGGCCGACGACGCCGACGCCGAGCGCGCCTGTGCCTCGTTCGCCATGCCGGTGGCCAAGTCGACCAAGACGCACCACTGGCGGGCGCTCCGCGAGGCCGGGCTCATCGTGCAACGAGACGCCGGTAACGGCACGTTCGTGCGGCTTCGTCGCGCGGAGTTCGAGCGGCGTTTCCCCGGGCTGCTCGGCACCGTGGCACGACTCAGCCCGGCGGGGCGCGTTCCGCACGGATGACGCACCACGCCGCGCGCCGGTGCCCGGACGAGCTCACCAGAGGTCAGGCCGGTGCGTCACCATCCATAGCCCCAGCTGTGCCAGCTGCTGTACCAACCTTCGTCCCAGCCGCCGCCCCAGTGGTCGCCGCCCCAGCCCCAGCAGTCGTCCCAGCAGCCCTGGGCGGCCGTGCCGTGATGCGGTGTGACGCTCGCCGCCTGAACGGCGGGCTTGGCCTGCTGTGCGCCGGCGGGAGCCGCGGCGCCGACGGCGAACGCGGTCATGCCCACCACGGCGGCGCCGCCGACGGCCGTCGCCGCGCGTGTCCGGAATTTCATGGAGACCCCCCGGTCCTTCCACGGCGCGCCCCGGTCGGCGTGACCGACCCCGGAGCGCGGACCCTGCTCGTGAAAGCCACCCGATCGTTCTCAGGCTACGCCGGACTACGGTGACGGCACGGTTCCCCAGGTGGACATCTGGTCGTACGCCGACGGGTGACACACAGGGCGGGCCGACGTCGGAGGAAGCCCTCGTCACAGCGGAATTCCCGGTGTCCGGGCGACGAGGCCCGTTGTTAGGCTCCGGACGAGCTATCCGGACAAAGAGGGGGATACCGGTGTCGGAGATCGCGGTCGTGGAGGTGCCCCAGTGGCAAGGGTCGGGCGCGGCGACCGCACGGCGGCTGCGTGACGGCGCCCGGCTGCTCGCCGATCTCGTGCCGGCGGCCGAGCACCTGCACGTGGACGTCCCGGCCGAGCCCGGTGACGTGCTGGCGGACAACGCCGCAAAGGTGCGGGCCGCGCTCGACCGTACCCGGGGACGCCTGACGGTCACGGTCGGCGGCGACTGCGGCGTCGAGCTGGCGCCGGTCGCCGCGGCCGTACGGCGGCACGGCGAGCGGCTGGCGGTGGTCTGGTTCGACGCGCACGGGGACCTCAACACGCCGGAGTCCTCACCGTCCGGCGCCTTCCACGGCATGGTGCTCCGTACCCTCCTCGGCGAGGGCCCGTCCGCGCTGGTCCCCGACCGGCCGTTGCGACGTGACCAGGTCGTGCTCGCGGGCGTACGGGCACTGGATCCGGCCGAGCGCGCGTACGCCGAGGGGCTGCCCGTCGTGACCGACGCCGCGTCCCTGCTGGAGGCGGTCGGCGACGCGGACGCGGTGTACGTCCACATCGACCTGGACGTCCTCGACCCCGGCGTGTTCGCCTCGGTGGGCACGCCCGAGGCGGGCGGGCTGACACCCGGCCAGGTCATCGGCATGGTCACCGCCCTCGCCGACCGTTTCGAGATCGCCGGACTCGGCATCACCGAGTACGAGCCCGCCCGGCCACAGGACCAGGAGACGCTCGCCGGTCTGGTCGGCCCGGTGGTGGAGGCGTGCGCGGCCTCGGTCGTACGAGAGATCGAGCGGCGGGCGTTCGCCGCCTGGCCCGCGGGCACGGTGGTGGAGGAGGGCGGCTGGCTGCTGCGGCACACCCCGGGCGTCGGACGGCGGCGCTCGAACTCGGCGATGCCGGTCGCGGAGCCGTCCATCGACCACCTCGAGGCGTTCTACCGGGCCCGCGACCTGCCCGCGATGGTGCAGCTCGGCCCCGGACACCGGGACCTGGACGCGGCACTGGCCCAGCGCGGTTACCGCAGGGACGCGCCCACGTCCGTCATGACCGCCGTGACGTCGCAGGTCGTGGACGCCTCCGGCACCGCCTCACCGGCCGTCGAGGTGGCCGAGGCGCCCGACGCGTGGCTGAAGATCTTCGCCGAGCTGAACGCGCGCGCCGACAGCGTGCGGGTCGCGGAGAAGGTGATCTCCCGCATCGCGGCGCCCGCGGCCTTCCTGAGCGTGAGCCACGACGGGCGACCGGCGGGGATGGGCCTGTTCGCGGCCGACTCGGGCTGGGCGGGGGTCTTCGCCATGGCGACCCGGCCCGATCTGCGCGGCCAGGGCATCGCGACCGCCGTCCTCGGCGCCGGGGCGCGGTGGGCCGCCCGCCAGGGGGCGACCCGGCTGTACCTCCAGGTCGAGGACGACAACGACACCGCGCAGCGGCTCTACACCCGTGCCGGTTTCACCCGGTCACACGGGTACCACTACCGGATCGCTCAGACCCGGTCGGGGGAGCCGGCCTCGATCCAGCGGTAGACCTCGCGTACGCCGTCGGCCAGGCTGGTGCGGGCGCTCCAGCCGAGGTCGGCGCGGACACGTTCGGCGTCGAGGGCGCTGCGCAGCACCTCGCCGGGACGGGCCGGCAGGAACTCAGGGTCGAGGGTCCGTCCGGCCGCCTGCCCGACGACGTCGATGAGCTCCAGCACACTGGTCTCGCGCCCGGTGCCGATGTTCCAGACGCCGGGGGTCTCGGTACGGGCGGCGGCCAGGAACGCCTCGGCGACGTCACCGACGTAGACGTAGTCGCGCGTCTGCCGCCCGTCGCCGAAGACGGTCGGCCGCTCGCCGCGCAGTGCCTTGCCGCAGAAGATGCCGACGACCCCGGCCTCACCGGTGGGGTCCTGACGCGGGCCGTAGACGTTGGCGAGCCGCAGCGCCGCGTGCGCGGTGCCGTGGAGGCGGTTGTAGAGGGCGAGGTACTGCTCGGCGCAGTACTTCGCGGTGCCGTACGGCGCCTCCGGAGCCGGCTGCTCGTCCTCCGTGGTGGGGATGGACGCGCCGCCGCCGTAGATCGCGCCGCCCGTGCTGGCGAACAGCACCCGCGCTCCGACGGCCCGCGCGGCCTCCAGCACGTTCACCGTGCCGACGACGTTGACCGCCGCGTCGGCCGCGGGCGCGTCGACCGACACCCGTACGTCGATCTGGGCGGCGAGATGGCAGATCACCTGCGGCTTGGCCTGCTCGACCGCCTCAGCCAGCGCGTCGGCGTCGGTGACCGCGGCGTTGAAGAGCGTGACCGAGGGGTCGACGCGCCCCGGTCGCCCACGGGAGAGGTCGTCGAGCACGGCGACCTCGTCTCCGCCGGCGACGAGAGCGTCCGCCACATGAGAGCCGATGAACCCGGCACCGCCGGTCACAAGAGTCCGCATGTAGAGAAAGCCTAAGCGGTTCCGGACCGGCGATGCCGCGGGCTCGGCACTACTGGGCGGGAACCTTGTCCAGGAAGCCGTGGACGTTCTGGATCCGGCCGTCGGCGGCGAGCACCGCCACGTCGAAGCCGATGACGACGGCCTCCCCGTCCTTGGGGCCCAGCTCCCAGGTGAACCGGGCCACGTCGTGGTGCGCGTCCACGGACGGACCGAGGCGGAAGACGAAGTCGGGAAACTGCTCCTGGACGGCGCCGATGACGGCGTCGATCCCGTTGTGCCCGGTGACGTCGGCGAGCGGATCGACGTACCGGCCGTCGGCGGCGAAGATCGCCTCGACCTGTGCGCGCCGCGCGGCGGGGTCCTTCTCGTTCCAGACGTCGATGTAGCGGTTGACCAGCTCGTTCATGGCATTTCCTCCTGTTCGGAACACCCATGACGATGCCAGCGCCCCGGCGGAAGATCGATTACGTGGGAGGTAAGCAAGTCGGGTCGAGCGAAGTCGATCCTGTGGTGCCTCGTGAATCGAGGCTCAGCCGACGTGGCGGGGGAACCCACGTCATCGGGTGCGCGTCTGACCTGATCATGGTGGACTTCGCACCGGACGGCGAGGAGCAACTCGTCAACGGACGGTACCGGCTGATCGAGACCATCGGCCGGGGCGGCATGGGCGCCGTGTGGCGCGGCCACGACGAGATGCTCGACCGCGAGGTCGCCGTCAAGAAGGTCCTGTTCGACCCCGGTCTGAACGATGAGGAACGCGCGGAGCTCACGGCGCTGGCGTTTCAGGAGGCGCGTGCGACCGCGCGGCTCAACCACCCCGGCATCGTCACGATCCACGACGTCATCGACGACGATGACGCTCCCGTCATCGTCATGGAGCTCATCGACGGCCGTTCACTCGCCGACATCCTTAAGGAGGAGGTACGGCTGCCATACCGGCGCGTGGCCGAGATCGGCGCTGCGGTGCTCGACGCACTGCGGGAGGCCCATGCCGCCGGAATAGTCCACCGCGATCTGAAGCCCGCCAACGTCCTCATCACCGATCGGCGGGTGGTCATCACCGACTTCGGCGTCGCACAGCGGGTCGGCGAACGCGCCGACGACGCCGAGGATGTCCTCGGCACTCCGGCGTTCATGGCCCCCGAGCAGGTCGAGAACGCCGCCGCCAGCCCCGCCGCCGACCTGTGGTCGCTCGGTGCGACGCTGTTCAACGCCGTGACGGGCAGGCCGCCGTTCCAGGGCCCGGATTACGCCACCGTCCTGCTGACCCTGCTCACTCAAGAGGCACCGCCCCCGGTGAACGCCGGGCCGCTCGGCCCGCTCATCACCGCCCTACTGCGCAAGGACCCCGACCGCCGCCCCACCGCTGAGGAGGCCGCGGAACGATTCGACGCGATCCTGCAGCAGGACGAGGACGACGCGTCGGCCGCGACACCCGCGATCGCACCACCGGACACCGGCGACGCGACCGCCGCGCCACCGACGGCCGGCGGCACGACCACCTCGGGCGGCGCCGCAGGCGATCAGAACGGAGGTTCGGCGTCGGTGCCGGCCGTCCGTCCGTCGGCCCCCAAGCCGAAGGCGGGTTCCGGAGCCGTTCCGAGCCGCCCGCACTACACGCGCTCCAGCGCCTCCCCTCGGCCCCACCGCGTGTCCGCTCCGGCCCCTGCCTATCCGCGGCTGGGACGGGCGGCCGGCGGAACGATCATCGTCGTCATCTGCATCGCCGTGTTGTACGCCTGCGTGCATGGCACTGGCAACGTCTCTCCGACAGGCATCGCTCCGAGCCCGTCCGACCCCTTCGGCGGCCTGCCCGGGATTCCGCCTGACACGCCGAGCAGCCCTCCGGACGACTCGCCGAGCCCCGCCGACGACGGTTTTCAGGTGACCGCCCTCAGCTCGGACGGAAGGCGTGTCGCGTTCGGCGGCGACTCCGGAGTGATCAAGGTGTACGACACCGCCTCCCACAAACTCCAGCACTCTTTCGACGCGTCCCCTGACTCCATACAGGACACCGACGCGCTGGCGCTCGCCCCGGACGGTCGGACCCTCGCCGTCGCCGCCGACGGGCCGCCCACCATCTGGGACACCGCCGGGCACAGGAAGCGGAGGCTTTCCGGTTTCGAGGATACGGTCGGGGCGCTGCGGTTCGGTTCCGACGGCAGGACCGTCACCGCTCTCGGAACGGGCGGCGCCATCGGCCACTGGAACCTTCGCACCGGTAAGTACGCATCCGCCACCATTCCGCTCCACGGAGACGCTCTCTGCATCGGGATGTCGCTGAGCGCGGACGGCCGCTACGCCGCCTGCGGCCACTACAGCGGGTCGGACTCCGATGACGACAACGGTGGGATCCTCGTATGGGACACCGCGAAGGACCGGCAGGTCGCCGCCTTGCCCGACGCCGAGCCGGAGCCCATGTCGATCAGCCCGGACGGCAGGACGCTCGTGCACACCGACGAGGGGGGCAGCGTCCTCCATCTGTGGAACCTCGCCGCGAATCGGGACGCCGGCCTGCTCGGCGCCACCGCGTACGCCGACGCGCTGGCCTTCAGCCCCGACGGCAAGAAACTCGCCGTCCCCGCCGACGACCCGGAGACTCAGCAGCCGATCATTGAAATCCGGGACCTGGCCACCGACCGGTCGATCGCGTCGCTCCAGGACGTTGAGGACCAGCCGCACGCCATCGTGTTCAGTGCGGATGGCCGCATGCTGGCCGCTGCGGATGACCAAGGAGGCGAACTGTGGAACGTACGGTCGCACAAGCGAATCGCGTCCTGGAACCCGTGACCCTCGCTGGTCGCTACTCAGCCCGTTTCGAAGTGTGGTGTCCAGCTGGTCGTGGTGGCCCAGGGCTCGGCGACCGCGATGACGAGGTCGACGACGGGGTCCTTGACGTCGGCGTACGTGTCGATGTCGCCGACGGTGCCCGCGAGGACGCTCTTGAAGCGCGCGTAGGCGGGGACGGCCTCGGGGTGGGCGCGGAACCAGTCGCGGAACAGCAGAGCCAGCCGCTCGTTCGGAGAGCCGAGGCGCCGGACGTGCAGGTTGACGTCCGGGCCTGGGTGCCCGCGCCGTGACCACAGCCTCTTCGTCCAGAGCTCCGGATCGTCGTCGCATCCGGCGGGGACGTGGTCGTACCGATGGACGGAACGCCGGAATCCCCGCTCGGCCAACGGCGGGTCGAACGCGCGCTCGGCCTCCTGAAGGTCCTGCACGCTGATCTGCAGGTCGAATATCGGCTTGGCCGCCATGCCGGGGATGGAGGTACTGCCGATGTGCTCGACGTGCAGCGCCAATGGCGCGAGCGTGGCCTGGAGCTCGGCGGTGAGGGCGAATCCCCGGGCCCGCCAACCGGGATCGTGATCCACCAGAACGGGCGCGAGCATCGGGTCCTCAGGCATTCGAGCAAGTTTAGGGAATGGGGTCATCGCTCCCGCCCGCCGCGATTCCGCAACGCGGTCCGCGTCAGCAGTATCCGGCGCATCAGGCCGTAACTGACGCCGAACTCGGCCGCGACCCGGCGGATCGGCCAGCCCTGGTCGTAGAGCCGGGCCGCGTCCTCCTCCATCTGCTTCGGCCGCCCGGCGGTGTTCGCGGTCCGTACGGCCAGCACCTCACCGCGCCGGTAGCGACGATGGCCACCGGGCGTGTGCACGGCGGGCTTGAGCAGCCCGTCCCGCGCCCACCGGGCAAGCGTGGTGGTCCGTACGCCCAGCAGCGCCGCGGCCTCCCTCGGCGTGAGCAGATCGTCAAAGTCAGAACCGGAGTCCGGAGATGCCATGAGGGAAAAGCCAATCCGTGAGTCAGGCGCCTGGTCATTAGCCGAGGTCGCGGGCGAGGGTGAACCAAACGGCTTTACCGGAGCCGGCCCGGAACGATCCGCGTTGAGTCGCGAGCGCGTCAACGACGACCAGCCCGCGATGTCGTTCGTCGCCGGCCGCGGGTATGGGAGCCGCGTCCGGAGGCGGAGTCGGGTCACCGTCATAGATTTCGATCCGGAACAAGGACGGGAACCGAACGATGCGAATCGGGATCACCGGATGGCCGTCCGGGTCCGTCATCGGACAACGCAGGGCGTTGGTGAACGTCTCGCTGACGGCCAGGGCCGCGGCATCTCCCAGCTCGGCCAGATCGTGCCGGCAGAAATAGGCGCGGGTCCAACGACGAGCGGCACCGCACTGCTGTGGTTCCGCCGGAAACACCACTTGTTCGACTTGCTGGCAATTTGGCGTTGGCCACGGCGATACGCCGGTCGTTTGCATGGGTCCGCCGATTCTCGTGAGGTGGGCTCCGTGAAGTTTCATCAATCCTGGCGTCAAGTGGTTACATTGGGTACCGTTTCTATTCGGCTGAAACCGGGGGTGACGCATTCATGCCTGCGGCTGATCGCATCAATCCTGACGCGTCACTGTGGCATTGGCTGGCCTATGACCTGCGGCGCTACCGGTTAGCGCGAGGAGAAAGCGCTACGAAGGTCGCCGGCATCATGGGGTGCAGCCGCGCACATGTTTCAAACTTCGAAGCCATGAACCGGCGCCCTTCAGAGAAGAATCTGAAACCGCTTGATGGTGCATGGCGGACAAATGGTCACTTCGTGCGCATCTTCACGTTCGCGCGCCGCGACCACAATCCAAACTGGTACGTAGAGCATCTGCACTACGAGGCGCGTGCCCATACGGTTCGGATGTTCGAGGGCCTGACCGTCCCCGGGCTACTCCAGACGGAGGACTACGCCCGCGTGGCGATCAGCGCCGAAGGCGACGCGGACGTGGACAAGGCCGTGGCCGACCGGATGGCTCGTCAGGCGATCCTGACCAGAAACCCGCCGACGCGTCTTTCCTTCCTCCTCGACGAATGCGTGATCGACCGTCCGGTGGGTGGTCCTGCAGTCATGCGCGCTCAACTCGCCCGACTACTGGAGCTCTCCCATCTACCTAATGTGACAATTCGGATCGTCCCGCGAAATCTGGGATACCACGTCGGTTTGTCCGGAGCTTTCGAGATCATGGGCTGCGATCCGGAGGGCGACGTCGGCTACACAGAGGCATGTGAGGGAGGCAGGCTGGTACTGGACAGTGTGGAAGCCCGTCGGTTCGTTGTACGGTTCGAGGAGATTGGGGCGGATGCCCTATCTCGTCCGGCGTCCCGAGACCTGATCCGACGTGTGATGGAGACGATGGAATGATCGACTTCCGCAAGTCCAGCTACAGCAACGGCGCCAATACCAACTGTGTGGAGGTCGCGGTCGGCGAGCGTGACGAGTTCGAAGGCCAGGCGTAACCCACCTGCACGGCGACGACCTCCACCAGGTTCTATTTCGCTCAACGACCTCCCGAGCGATGGAGGCGATTAAGGGGTCGCGCGGATTGGCGATCTTCAGGAGCGTCGTGCTGGCCGGTTGTTCCAGCGGTGAGTGGTCCAGGCGCGGCGGATCAGGTTACGCAGGGTGATGATGGCGTCGGCGAGGTCGAAGAATGCGTCGATGACGTTCTCGCATCGTTCGTAGCAGCGCTGGAGGCGGTTGAGGGCGTTTTGCCACCGAGTTTGTCGGATCGGCCGGTGGAGCTTGGCCCGCACCCGGGCCCCGGTCCACTCGTCACAGGTGCGTCGCCCGGCGCAGCAGGCGGTCGATGTTCTCGCGGCTGCGCCTGTCGGTGGGGGTGTGGACGACGAGGCGGACGCCGGGGTGGTCGGTCAGTTCCATGCCGGTGGCGTGCAGGCTCACTTCGCCGATCCCCGTAACGTCGTAGCGCTTGTCACACAGGTGCGGTGGAGCGACGTCGTGCGTGGCCCAGAGCCGGGAGAACAGCGGGCTGGCGGTGCACAGACGGGTGACGAAGTCCTGCCATTGCGGGTCGCCCGCGTTCTGGCTGTAGCGATAGCGGAATCCTGCCACGGCCTCGGGTGCCTGCTCGTCGCGGTTGACGATGGGGTGCTGCCCCTCCGGTGCCGTGAAGAGGTGCCAGAGGGTGTTGCGCTTGCCGGGCGGAGCACTGACCAGAGCGGGGTGCAGGGCGGCGTATGCACGGTTCCAGCGCAGCACGTCGGTGCGGGCGTCGACCACCATGGCGGGCAACGGGTCCAGCGCTTCCAGGACGGTGTCGAGGTGGCCGGGGAGCTCGGTCGGCGGATCACTGGTGACCGGAGGCTGGGGGACCTCGGCCAGACGGTAGAGGTGGTCGCGCTCGGCGGCATCCAGAAGCAGCGTGCGGGCCACCGCGTCGAGCACCTGGGAGCTGACGTTGATCGGCCGCCCCTGCTCCAGCCACGTGTACCAGGTGATGCCGACACCGGCCAGCTGGGCGACCTCCTCGCGGCGCAGTCCGGGGGTGCGCCGACGGACTCCCGCGGGTATGCCGACGTCCTCGGGTGAGACCCGCGCGCGTCGTGAGCGCAGGAACTCCCGCAGTTCAGTCCGGTTCGTGGTTGTCGGCACAGGTTCACTGTGCCAGAGCCGGGAGGCGTCGGCCTGGTGCTGCCGGTACCAGTATCAGCAGGCTTCTGGAACCGGTGTCCGCACAAGGCGCAGGCTCGTACTGCCTGTGTTCCTCAGGACGTTCCCGGGACGTCTTGCAAGACGTCCCTCAGGGCGGCTACCCGGATGAATGGACGAGGAGTTCCGTGAGCAACGCATTTCACAACAAGGTCGCGGTCGTGACGGGCGGGAGTGCCGGTATCGGCCACGTCACCGCACGGAAGATCGCCGAAGGGAGCGGCACCGTCTACATCACGGGCCGGGACCAGGACGCCCTGACGGCGGCGGCCGCGGACATATCGGGTGATGTCATCGGGGTGCGGGCCGACTCGCGCTCGGCCGACGACCTCGACCGGCTCTTCGCGCAGGTGGAGCGGCGCAGCGGCCGGCTGGACGTGCTGGTCGTCAACGCGGCGGCGATCGCGACCGCACCGCTGGGAACCATCACCGAGGACGTCATCAGGATGGTCTTCGACGTCAACATCACCGGCACGATCATGACCGTCCAGAAGGCGCTGCCGCTGCTGGCGGACGGTGGCGTCATCGTCCTCACCGGCTCGATGGCCGCGCACAAGGCGTCGCGCGGGCGGAGTCTCTACGCGGCCTCCAAGGCCGGGGTCCGCGCCCTCGCCCGTACCTGGGCCCTTGAGCTAACCCCACGCGGGATCCGGGTGAACGTGGTGAGCCCGGGTCCGACGGACACGCCCGGTATCGCACAACTGGCCGCCACCGCCAAGGAACGCGAGGCGCTCTTCGCCACGATGGGCACCGGGACCCCGATGACCCGGGCCGGTACCGCGGAAGAGGTCGCGGCGGTCATCGCCTTCGTCGCCTCGGACGCAGCCTCCCACGTCAACGGCGCCGACTACCAGGTCGACGGCGGATACGGCCAGGTCTGACACCCCCACGGGGCCGTCACCGACTACCTGGACACGGCCGAATGTCCTCGATTGTGCGACATCCCGTGAGTTCCCCTGAGCCCCGCTGAGCCGCTGACCCCGGAGTTCCGGTCCCGGTCCCGGCCGGCCGGTCGTAGGCTTCCCTCAACGCCGCTCGGGTCACGCGGCGGTCGACGTGTCCGGAAGGGAACCCCGCCATGAGGAAGTTCGCGGACCGCTACGTTGGCGCGGTAGGCCTCGGCTGCATGGGCATGAGCTGGGCCTACACCGAGTCCGAGCGTGACGACGATGCGTCGGTCGCGCTGATCCGGGAGGCCGTCGACCTCGGTGTCACGTTCCTCGACACGAGCGACGTCTACGGCGCGGGGCACAACGAGCGGCTGCTCGGCCAGGCGCTGGCCGGCGTACGCGACCGGGTCGTGCTCGCCACGAAGGTCGGGCTCGTCGGCCCCTCGTCCCAGCGCCTGTCCCGCGACGGAACGCCGAAGCACGTGCGCGAGGCGGTCGAGGCCAGTCTCGGCCGGCTCGGCACCGACGTGATCGACCTCTACTACCTGCATCGCGTCGACCCCAACGTGCCGCTCGCCGAGACGTGGGGTGCGATGTCCGAGCTGGTCACCGAGGGCAAGGTCCGTCACCTGGGCCTTTCGGAGGTGACGGTCGAGCAGGCCGAGGAGGCGCACGCCGTCCACCCGGTCGCGGCGATCCAGTCGGAGCTGTCCCTGTGGACCCGCGACCCGCTCGGTGTGAGCGCCGACGGCGGCACCAAGACCGGCGACGTCGTGGGCTGGTGTGCCGTCAACGACGCGGTGTTCGTGCCGTTCTCCCCGCTCGGCCGCGGCTTCCTCACCGGCGCGGTGACCAAGGCGAGCTTCGAGGACGGCGACATGCGCGGCTGGATGTCCCGTTTCCAGGAGGGCGCCCTGGAGCAGAACCTCCGCATCGTCGACGCCGTCCGTACGGTCGCCGAGCACTACGGCGCCACTCCGGCCCAGGTCGCCATCGCCTGGACGCTCGCCCAGGGTGAGCACGTCATCCCCATCCCGGGCACGAAGAAGCGCAAGTATCTCCACGAGAACACCACGGCGGCCGGCGTCGACCTCACCGACGACGACCTCGCCGAGCTCGACGCCGTCCCGCCACCGGTCGGCGCCCGCTACTGACACCTTGGGCGGAGGATGGACGCGTGATCGGTGATCGATGGGGGGTCAGCGACAGCGAGACCCTGCGCCCCTACCCCTGCGACGACTTCGTCGACTCGCCCACGCTCCAGGCATGGCGGGGCGTGGACGTCCAGGCGCCCGCCGAAGCGGTGTGGCCGTGGGTGGTGCAGGTCAGGCTCGCTCCCTACTCCTACGACTGGATCGACAACCTCGGCCGCCGCTCACCCCGGAAACTCATGGGCCTTCCGGAGCCGCAGGTCGGCGACAGGTTCACCACCGCAGGCGGGCGTGATCTGGGCCGGATCGTCTCGGTCGACCCCGGGAAGCAGCTGACGGCCACCATCATGGGCGCCTTCATGTCCTACGTCCTCGTGCCCCAACCGCACGACAGAACGCGTCTGCTGCTCAAGGTCGCCATGCGGACCACCCGCTGGGCCGCTCCCGGCCTGTCCGTCGGCGACCTCGTCATGGCCCGACGGCAGTTGCTGAACCTCAAACGACTCGCCGAGCAGCACCAGGGCGCGCTCTAGGACGCCGGCCACCACGCGGAGAGAACGAGGCCACCCGGCGGCCTCAGGTGAGAAGGAGCGTCCGGCACAGGTCTTCGTCGAACGGCATACGTGGGTGCCAGTTGGCCAGTAGCGCGCGGAGGAAGGCTCGCTGGGCGGCGTTGAGCACGCTCTGCCCGGTGAGCGGCTGTGGAAAGGCCAGCCGGACCAACGGGCCCACATCGCGATCATAGGTAACGCTGGACGACGTCGTGCCGGTCATGGAGCAGGGACTCGGGGCGACGGCCGAGCATGCCGAGCAGCCGGGCGATGGCCGCACGTTCCCTGGGTTCGGATGACCGGGCGGCGGTGTCCTCCAGCAGCTCGGCCAAGGCCGCTTCGCGACCGCCGAGCGATTCGTGCCGCAGGCAGTACACGGCCGCGGTCGCGGCGGGAGTGCGGACGTCCGCATCGGCGTCGCCGACCAGCGGAAGAATCGCGTCGAACACGTCGGGGACGACCTTCCGGCAGGCGAGGAGGTCGCGGGCTGCCATGGCCAGGCCGTACTCCCGGTCATCGGCGGCCTCCACGAGGGCCGGCGGAGGTGGCGTTCGCGTCGCGGGGTCGGGGTCGAGTCGCCAGTCGCAGGCGCGCACGGCCTCGCGGATCCGTTGCAGGTCCGCCTCGTCGCGGCCGGCGGGGTGGGCGTCGCGGATGAGCTCCTCGTCGCGAACCTCGAGCCGGCATGCCTCGACGAACAAGACGAGGTAGTTCAGCAGCGCCGCCCGCAGCGGCCGGGGCGCGGTGTCCCAGGGCAGGACGTCGGCGACGGGCACGGCGGTGCGGGGGTCGCCGAGCAGCCCGGCGACGATCCTGACGAACGGGCCTGTCGCGGAGTAGACGCTGCCCTGATGCAGCATCGCGGCGTCGAGATACCCGACCGCGTCAGCGCGGGCCTGCGGATCGTCGCCGACCAGCGCGAGAAGCCTTGCCGGTGCGTCCGATGCCCGGCCGTAGGCGTGCTCGAGATCGTCCCAGTCGACTTGGAGCACGGCCCGGCGCAAGGAATCCATCAGGAGATTCTGCGGCCCGTGGGGCTCTCACGCCAGTGCGGGTTCGTCGACCAGACCGTTGCCGATCGCCGCGAAGGACTCTCGTACGGCCTCCAGCGCGGTGCGGCGTTCGGCGTCGGTCAGGTGGGCCGGCCCGTACGTGACGACAGGGGCCAGTACCTCATAGCCGACGAACTCCAGCATTCCCCGGTGGATGTGAAAGAGGAAGTCGTCCATCGCCCCGAAGGCCCCGCCCGAGCTGAAGGACTCGGCGGAGCCGCCGGTGGTCACGAGGAGCATCGCCCGCTTCCCCCTCAGCGCGGCCCGGTCGAACAGCCCGAAGTCGCCTCCGAAGAGCGCCCCCATGACGAAGGTGCGATCGATCCACCCCTTGAGGATCGCCGGCATCGAGAACCACCACATCGGGAAGGACAAGACCAGCAGATCGGCGGCCAGCACCGAGTCCAGGTGAGCGCGCACCTCGCCGGTCAAGGTCCCTTCCCGGACGGCCCTCATCTGCTCTGCCTGCGGTTTGAACGGCCCGCGAACCGGCTCGAACTCGTGCCGGTCGAGCACGGGGCTCCACCCGTCGGCGTAGAGGTCCACGACCTCAACGACGTAGCCGGAGCGCCGCAGCTCCTCGGCGGCGACCCGCATCTGCGCCGTACTGAACGCGTCGGGTTCGGGGTGGGCGTGAACGATCAGAGCGGTCTTGCGCGGTGTCAGCGTGTCCATAGAGAGATCATATCGTAAAATCGCGATATCGTGATACGTCGATCAAAGATTCTCGGCGATCGCGGTCGACAGCTGCCGCAGGCGGTCCTCGTCTCGCCGGTAGTGCGTCCACTTGCCGACGCGCGTGGACCGTACGAGCCCCGCACGCTCAAGGGCCGTCATGTAGGAAGAGACGGTCGACTGCGCCAGCCCGCTCTTGGCCTGGATGTGGCTGACGCAAACGCCGACGACCTGGCGGTCCGCTATCGGCTCATAGTCCGCGAACTCCCCGTCCGGATCCCTGAGCCACCGCATGATCTGGAGGCGTACGGGGTTGGCCAGCGCCTTGAACGCCTCGAGCATCTCCTCCGGCCGCGATTCGACCTCATCACCCACGGACAGGCCCCTCTCATTCATTTCGACATACCACGGTATCTCGATTCGGCCGATCGGGGCTCACCCCGCGTCGCCCGGCAACGGTCCCCGGCGGCGCGGACGTGGGCTCACACGGCCAGGCGGCGGATGGTGGCGAAGCCGCCGGCGAGCATGACGACGACCGCGGCGGCGAGGAGGCCGGTGACGCCGGTCGCGGTGATGGTGGTGAAGAAACGGCCGATGGCCGTCCAGCCGTGCACGCCCGTCGCGATGATCGCGGCGAGGGCCAGCACGCCGAGCTGTGCCCCGCCGAAGATCATGGTGCCGGACAGGCCGCCGCGGCGATACATCAGGCCGTACCACATCCCGTAGACGAACAACAGGACGAACGTGGTCGTCGCGGTGAGCCACGACAGGTACCAGGGACCGTCGAGGAAGTAGGGGACGCGGAAGTAGCCCATGTTCATGCCCCATCCGCCGGTCGCGCGTTCGAGGATCTGGCCGACCGCGACCACGAGCCCGAAGCCGGCGGCCAGGGCGAGGGCCAGTGAGCTGACGCCGGCGAAGTAGGTGCGTCGGCTGACCCCCAGGGTGAGGGCGAACGGCAGTGCGCGGGCGACGGACTGCGAGCCCACGACGAACACGACGATGAAGAGCGCGGCCAGGCCGCCGACCCAGCGGTGATGGTCGCTGTTGCCGGCCGGGGTGAGCTGCAGGATCACCACGTCGAGGAGGAAGCCGAAGGCCGCCCACACCCAGGGCAGTACGAGGTAGGTGACGCGGTCGAGGAGCAGGTAGCGGCCGACGGTGACGATCGGGGTGTGGCGCATCAGGATGCCCTCGCTGCCGTGAGTCCGGACTGGTCGTGGTGCTCGGCCGCGTAGATCGCGAGTTGCTGGAGGGTGAGCCCCTCCAGGCGCAGGCGCAGGTGGTCGGCGAGTTCGCGGTCGCGTTCGTCGAGCCGGCCGACCATCACCGCCTTGGTCTGCGTGCCCATCGTGCGCCGGTTCAGCGTCGTGCGGCCGGCGGCGAAGCGCTCCACGTCGTCGGCCGGGCCGGTGACGACCGTGGCGGAGCCGCGCAGGTCGTCGGTGAGCGCGTCGAGGACCAGCCGGCCGTGGTCGAGGACCAGGACACGGTCGAGAAGCTCGGCGGCCTCGTCGATGAGGTGGGTGGAGAGCACGATGCAGCGTGGGTGGGCGGTGTAGTCGGCCAGCAGCTGGTCGTAGAAGAGCGTGCGGGCGACCGCGTCCAGGCCCGAGTACGGCTCGTCGAACAGGGTGAGCTCGGCGCGGGAGGCCAGCCCGATGACGATGCCGAGCGCGGTCCGCATGCCGCGCGACAGCTTCTTGATCGGCCGGGTCGACGGCAGCTCGTACGCGTCCAGCAGCGTGCCGGCCAGGTCGGCGTCCCAGTTCGGGTACAGCAGCGACGCCGCTGCGACCGCGTGCCGAACCCGCAGGTCGGGGTAGGTCTGGTCCTCCCGTACGAGAATCATCCGGCGCAGTACCGCGTCGTTCTCCAGCGGGCCGGCGCCGAACACGTGCACGCGCCCGGAGGTGGCGAACTCCTGGCCGGCCAGGATGCGCAGCAGCGTGGTCTTCCCGGCGCCGTTGCGGCCGAGCAGCCCGGCGATGCACGGCGTGCCGAGCTCGAAGGTGACGTCGCTCAGCGCCCGGTGGTCGCGGTAGCGGCGCCCGACCCCGGATACCGAGATCGCCGGCGTCATGCCCGTCCTCCCGCCGTGACCTCGGCCGAGTCCAGCTCCTCGCGTACGAGCCTGAGCAGTTCCTCCAGCCCGATTCCGAGCCGGCCCGCCTCGACCACCATCGGCCGTACGTAGCGGTCGGCGAAGCGGCGCCGCCGGGCGCGCACCAGCCGGTCGCGCGCGCCCTTCGCGACGAACATGCCGACGCCCCGCCGCTTCTCCACCAGGCCCTCTTCGGAGAGCACGGTGAGGCTGCGCGCCGCCGTGGCCGGGTTGACCCGGTAGAACGCCGCGAGCTCGTTGGTGGACGCGACTCGTTCTCCCTCGCCCACGGTGCCGTCGGCGATCTGGTTCGCCAGCTCGGCGGCGATCTGGGCGAAGATCGGCCCGCCGTCATCCAGGAGTGACATCATGCCTCCGTTGCTTTACTGGTTTACCACTATACTAATGAACCAGTCGGCTCGGCAAGCAACGGTGAGCCGGTACGTCAGGAGCACAGGGCGGTCGTCACGGCGGCCTTCACGTCGGCGTCCTGGGCGTCGGAGCCGCCCGGGTCGAGGTTGACCATGACCGTGGCCTGCCGGCCGTCCGTCGTGGTGCCGCTCATCGTCGCGAAGCCGAAGATGTCGCCGTCGTGTCCCCAGTACACGCCGCCGCACGGCAGCGGATGCCGCTCCAGGCCCAGCCCGTACGCGCGGCCGTCCGAGCTTCCGGTCGCCCGCGTCCGCGTCATCTCGGCCAGCTCGGCCGGGCGCAGCAGCCGCCCGTGCAGGAGCGCGTCGAAGAACCGCGACACGTCGGACGCGCTGGAGATCATGTTCCCGGACCCGGCGGCGACCGACGGGTTGAACTCCGTCGCGTCGATCGGGTCGGCACCGGCGCCGGGCCGTACGTAGCCGCGCGGGTGCGGCCCGGGGATCCCGGTCTCGTCACCGGGCACGGACGTGGACCGCAGCCCGAGCGGTCTCAGGATTCGCCGCTCGATCTCCGCGCCGTACGGATGGCCGGTCACCTTCTCGATCAGCATCGAGGCCAGCAGGTAGTTGGTGTTGCTGTAACTCCACTTCCTGCCCGGCCTGAACAGCGGCGGATGCGCCAGCGCGATCCGGAGCAACTCGGCGGGCTCGTGGTGGGCGTACCGGTCGGCCAGGATGTCCTGCGGCGTGAGGTACGTCAGGTAGTCGGGCAGCCCGCTCGTGTGCTGGAGCAGCTCCCGTACGGTGATGCGCCGGCCGTCGTTGCCGTGGCCCCGCACCACGCCGGGCAGGTAGCGCTCCACCGGCACGTCGAGCGCGACGCGGTGTTCGCCCACGAGCTGCAGCACGACCGTCGCGACGTACGGCTTGGTCATGCTGCCGATGCGAAAGTTGCTGTTGGCTCGCACCGGAGCGTTCGTGCGCAGGTCGGCGACGCCGCTGGTCAGCACGGTGACACCGCGCCGGTCCCGCACTTCGGCGAGGGCCCCGGGCGCCCCGTCGTCGGTGGTCAGCCGGTGCAACACCTTCTGGACCGCGGTGTGGCCGGCGGGCTCGGCGGCGGCTCGCGGACCGGCCAGAGCCGCGGACGACGCGACGCCCATGGCCAGGGTGAGTGCGGCGCCCAGCGCTCGTGCGTGAGTGAACACGTGATCCTCCAGTAGAGATCGACTGGGAGGTCACGCTAGGAATCGCGCGTCGTGGCCCGCGTCACCCGCCGGGGCCATCGCGGGAGTCATACCGCAGGACTCAGTCCATCACCGTAAGGATGAAGCGGACGTTCTCGTCGGTCTCGTTCGCGTACGCGTGGGCGCGATCGCCGTGGAACAGGGCTGCGTCGCCCGCCGCCACCTCCGTACGGCTCTCGCCCACGACCAGGGACAACACGCCCGACTCGACGCTGATGATCTCCCGGGTGCCCGAGCTGTGGGGCTCGCTGTCGCGGCGCTCGCCGGGCCGCAGCTCCCATCGCCACAGCTCGAGCGACGGGCGTGGGTCGCTGCCGGCCAGCAGCGTGCCGGTGCCGCCCGACGGGCCGTTCCACAGCACCACGTGGCGGCTCGTGGGGAACAGCTGGATCGGCGGCTCCTCCTCGACCTGGACGAGCCGGGTCAGCGGCACGCCGAGGGTGTCGGCGACCCGGATCAGCGTGCTGAGGTTGGGGTTGCCGCGCGCCTGCTCCAGCGCGACGAGCACGCCCTTGCTGAGCCCGGCGCGCGCCGCGAGCTGGTCGAGGCTCCAGCCGTGCGCGGCGCGCAGGGCGCGGACGGTGCGGGCCACCGCGTCGCCGACCGTGTCTGTCATGGGTCACCCTCGATGGTCGTTATAGTGAACTCCTCGGTACTATATTCCGACCGACCCTCCAGGAGAGGCGCCATGCTCGAACGAATCATCGTCGATGACGCGGTACGCGCCCTGCGCCCCGACTTCGCCGTCCTCCTGATGAGCGCGGAAGGCCTGGTCAACGGCCCGTCCGCCGGAAGCGAGAGCACCGACGGCCTCGCCGAGGCCGCCGCACCCCACGTGGAGGCCTGGCGCGAGGCGTACCGCGGGTTCGGCGTGAACCCCAAGCGCGCCCGCCCGTCCGTGGACGCCCTGCTGCGCCGCCCGGAGCTCCCCGCCATCAACGGGGTCGTCGACGCCTACAACGCGATCAGCGTGCGCCACGGTCTGCCGATCGGCGGCGAGGACCTCGACACGTACGTCGGCCCGGCGCGCCTGACCCGGGCGGTGGGCGATGAGGAGTTCGCCACGGTCAAGGACGGCGAACCGGTCATCGAGCACCCCGAGCCGGGCGAGGTGATCTGGCGCGACGACGCGGGCGTCACCTGCCGCCGCTGGAACTGGCGCCAGTGCACGCGCACGCACATCACCGAGCAGACCAAGAACGCCCTGTTCATCCTGGAGCGGCTCGAGCCGTACTCCCTCGACCGGCTGGTCGAGGCGGGCGACGAGCTGGCCGGGCTGCTGCGGGCGATCACGCCGGAGGTCACCATCACCACCCGGCTGATCGAGCCATGATCATCGCACTCGCCCTGGGCTCCGCGATCGTCTTCGGCGCCGGCGACTTCTGCGGCGGGGCGGCGTCGCGGCGCGGCGGATCGACCGGAGTTCTGGTCCTCAGCCTGCCCGCCGGGCTGGTCCTGCTCCTGGCCGTGGCCCTGGCGTTCGGCGACGGGTCCAGCGGCGGCCCCCTCGTGTGGGGCGTCGCCTCCGGGGTGGCGGGCGGCGGGGCCCTGCTGGTCTTCTACCGCGCCCTGGCGCAGGGGCCGATGAGCGTGGTCGCCCCGGTCTCGGGACTGATGGCCGCCGTCGTGCCCGCCGTCGTCGGCGTGGCGCAGGGCGACCGCCTGTCGCCCATGGCCGTCGCCGGGATCGTGCTGTGCCTGGTGGCCATCTGCTTCGTCAGCATCGAGCCGAACCGGCAGCAGGCCCGCGCCGGGCTGCGCGGCCCGCTGCTGGCCCTGCTCGCCGGCACGGGGTTCGGCACGTTCTTCGTGCTCATCCAGCAGGGCGACGACGGCACGCTGTGGCCTCTCGTCGTCTCCAAGGCGGTCGGCGTGGTGATGGTCGTCATCGCCGCGCTGGCGACGGGCAGCCGTCCGCCGTCGCGCGACCGCGTCACCGCCGGCATCGCACTGCTGGCCGGGACGCTGGACGTGCTCGGCAACGCGCTGTACGTCCTGGCGTCGCGCGCCGGAATGCTCAGCATCGCGGGCGTGCTCAGCTCGCTCTACCCGGCGAGCACCGTGCTGCTGGCCCGGCTGGTGTACGGCGAACGGCTCCGGCCGATCCAGCGCGTCGGCCTCGTCGTCGCGGTGGCCGGCGTGGGGCTCGTCACCTCCGGCTAGGGCGTTTCTCAAAGCCCCGCTGTCCTACTGCGCGGCGCCCAGGCGCCGCCTCGCCGCGTTGTCGTCGGTCGACAGCCAAACCCAGGCTGACTCCCTCCTCCGCCTTGCGACGCGACGCCTGGACACCGCTCGCTACGGACGGGGACTTTGAGACACGCCCTAGCGGAGGTTGACGACGATGTCGGAGTGCTGCGGGCTCGAACGCAGGCCGGCCGACTCCAGCGCCTTGCGGTAGGCGTCCATCATCGCGGCGGAGTCCTCGGCCGTGCCGAACAGGTCGCCCAGCTCCCGCCAGACCCGCGCGGTGGCCCGCGAGGCCTCCAGGCCGGCCAGCTCGTCGCGGGCCGCGCGCAGGGCGGTGAGCGCCTTCTCGCGGTTTCCGTCGGCGATGAGCGCCTGCGCGAGCATCAGCCGGGCGCGGATCGTCGTGACCGACGACCGCGGCTGGGCGGTGAGGTCGGTCAGCACGCCCTCGGCGATGTCGACGGCGGCGGCCGGCTCGCCGAGCAGCACCTTCGAGCGGGCCATCTCGATCCGGCACTCGGCCGCGTCCATGCCGCTGAGGATCGGCTCGGCCTTGGTGAGGAGGTCGAGCGCCTTTCCGGCGTCCATCGGCGAGGCGCCCGAGGGCAGGAGCGTACGGGCGGCGGTGACGCGCAGGCGGGCCTGGGCCTTGGCCTGGTCGCCGCCGGCGTACAGCGCGAGCGCCTGCTCGGCGAGGTACAGCGACTCGCCGCCCTCGCCCTCCTCCAGGGCCTGCCGGCTCGCCTCGACGTAGGCGTTGATCATCACGGACGGGTCGGGCTCACCGGCGTCCAGGAGCCGCTCGGCCAGCTCGTGCGCCGGCGCGGGCTCACCGCGGTCGAGGTAGGTCGCGATGAGCGTGCGGCCGATCTCGGCGGCGTCCTCGCCGCCGAGCAGGCGGAGGTCGGCCAGGCGGTTCAGCGCGGACTCGCCGAGCGCGAGCGTGCGGCCGAGGTCGCCGGCGGCGCGGTAGCAACGGGCCAGCACGATGGTCACCGGCAGCCAGCCGGCGCGGCCACGGTCGCGCGTGGCCTCCTCGCGCAGCTCCTCTAGCGCCTTGATCGCTTCTTCGCCGCGGCCCATGGTCTCCAGAGCGCGTGCGCGGCCCCAGCGGGCGCGCTTCATCAGCTCCGGGTCGTTGTCGACCGCCTCGAGGATCTCGTTGAACCACATCAGTGACTGGTCGGCGTCGCCCCCGAGGAGTGCCAGCTCGGCATGGCGCGCGCGGACCTGCAGGTGCAGGCGTTCTTCGGGCTCGATGCCCTCGGAGAGATACTCCGGCAGGCAGCCCAGCCGGCTGGCCAGGAGCCGTACGACGGCGGGAGTCGGGGTGCGCTTCCCGGACTCGATCAATGAGATGTAGCTGTCGGACAACTCGGTCCCGGCAAGCTGCGCCTGAGAGAGGTGCTTACTCAGCCGCAGGTTACGGACTCGCTCACCAACGCTTCCTTGACCCGGCATCACGTCTCACTTACCGAAGGGCTACACGCGGATTGGGTTACGACCTGATTGTGAGTAGCACTACCTCACACAAGGAGGGTAACCCAAACAACTTGGACAAGGTGTAGGAGTCCGGGTCAAGTTACCCAGTAGAGATCAGTCGTCCGAAGAATCGCTTGTTGGAAAGATCATGCTGCAGACCTCTAGGTACAGCTGTTCAGGATACGGCAGGTAGCTAACAACGCGGAAGGCTTGGTCCTGACCGGCGGACTCGAGGACGAACTCTCCATAGCCGAGCATGCGGCCGCTCATGGACCGCTGAAAGCTCATGTCGGTCACTTTGGCCAACGGCATCATGGCGACCTTACGCGTGAGCAGGCCGGTGGTCAGAAGCATGCGCTGGTTGGTGATCACGAAGTAGTCGACGGACCACGTCGCGACCTTCCACACGAACCAGGCCAGCAGCACGAGCCACGCCCACCAGATCCAGTTGACCAGCGAGCCGTTGCTGTCGACGACCACGTTGCTCAGCACGCCCGCGACCACCAGCCCGCCCAGGACGAAGGCGATGGGGGTCATCAGAACGGCCGGATGCCGTCGGACGGTGATCACCTGCTGCTCGTGGGGCAGCAGGTACCGATGAATCGATGCCGGCGCGGAGTCGCCGGGGGTGACGAGCCTCATAGTGCGTCGACGAAGCGCGAGAGGGAGTTACCGGCCGACGCGAGACTGCCGGCCGCGCTGTGAACGATGCGCGCGGCCCCGCCCGGGGAATTGAGCAGGTAGAAGACCACGAAGATCCCCAGTGCCCAAGTGAGGTACTTCTTCAAGGAACTTGCCTCCCGAAGCCCTGACGCACTGACCCAACTCAAGTAGTACACCAGCCGTGGAGCAGGGCTGCAAAGAGGTTCGTGACCGTATCTGCGGGCCGAATCCGCGCTGTCAAGGGCGGTCGGGAGGGTCAGCCGCCGCCGTGTCCCTCCGCGGCCGCCAGCGCGAGCACCTCCAGGTGCTTGCGCGCGATGCGTTCGACCAGCTCAGGGGAGGCTTCGCCGATCACTTCCTCGGCGCTGTGGCGCGCCGCCTCGACACACCGGATGACCATCTCGGCCGGATGCACCTCGCCGAACTCTTCGGCGAGATTTTCGGCGACCGTCTCAAACGTCCACGCCATGACACTCTCCGCATCAGCCCGCCGCGGCCGCGACAAAGCCGCCGGGCACACCGGTCACAATCCGTAGCAGGCTATTACCCTGCGCGTACGGATCTTGAACGCGTCCCCCTCAAGCCGGCCGCGGAGCGCCGCGGAATTGGCCTGAACCGGCCGCGGAGAGGACCGCTCCAACGACCGGTTCGGGGGCGGCTGAGAGTGTGCGGGGCGTACGGGAAAGTGCCTGGGAGTGGCCTTGATCGGCCATGTGCGCGGGAGTGGCAACCCGGCCGGGCGGACGCGCGTCGGAGCGCCGGATTCGCGCGTCCTCCCCGGTGCTCAGACGACGCCGTACAGGCGGTCGCCCGCGTCGCCGAGGCCGGGCACGATGAAGCCGGACTCGTTCAGGTGGGAGTCGATCGCGGCCGTCACGATGCGCACCGGCACCGTACGGTCCTTCAAGGACTCCTCCATGTGCGCGATGCCCTCCGGCGCCGCCAGGAGGCAGATCGCGGTGACGTCGTCCGCGCCGCGGTCCAGGAGCAGGTGGACGGCCGCCGCCAGCGTGCCGCCGGTCGCCAGCATCGGGTCCAGCACGTAGCACTGGCGGCCCGACAGATCGTCCGGCAGGCGCGTCGCGTACGTCGTGGCCTTCAGCGTGCCCTCGTCGCGGACCATGCCCAGGAAACCCACCTCGGCCGTCGGCAGCAGGCGGGTCATGCCGTCCAGCATGCCGAGGCCCGCGCGCAGGATCGGGACCACGAGTGGCTGGGGGCGGGTCAGGCGCACCCCCTCGGCCGGTCCGACCGGTGTGGTCACTGTCACATCCGCGACGCGTACGTCACGTGTCGCCTCGTACGCGAGGAGCGTCACGAGCTCGTCGGCCAGGCGGCGGAAGGTCGGGGAGTCTGTCGTCTCGTCGCGAAGGGTGGTGAGTTTGTGGGCGACAAGGGGGTGATCGGCCACCAGGGTTCTCATGTCGGATCACGGTAGCCGAGGAGCCGAATGGATATCTGAGCACGGGGAACGTACCTCCCATGGACGATCGCATGAGTCAGGAGGAGGTAAGAGATCGACTCCGCCGCCGGGCGGTGTTCCTGCGAGAACTGGCTGAGGCGCGCGAACTCCGCAAGCGCGTCAGCCCTCGGCGATGGCGCCAGGAACGCACTCGCGCCGCGATGCGGATGCGGACGTTCCGCGCCAACTAGAGGCGTCGCCGTCCCCCTTGTTTCCCCGTGCCGTGAGTACGACAGCCCCACATCTGCCAAGATGCCCGAGCAGGACGCGCGGCGGTGGGGTGAAGATGACGGAACTGGACACGGCGGATTTCGCTGTCGTGGTCTCCCGAGAAGACGACGCCTGGGAAGTAGAACAGCTTCCCATCGCGTTGACCGAAGACCTGGAAGGGCTGATCCATGCCCTCCGGCAGCAGCCCAGCATGGCGGGCACGATCGGGCTGGCCGCGGTCGGCGACGACTTCTTCGTCGCCCTGCGGGTCCTGGCGGACGACGTGATGATCTTCCTGTCCGACGTCACGGCCTCCGTCGACTGGCCGCTGGCCGGGCAGGTCGTGGAGTACCTCGAGCTCGACATTCCCGACGACGAGGACCTCGACCAGGTGCTCCCGGCCGGAGACATGTCGATCTTCGCGGACCTCGGGCTGGACGAGATGGAGCTCGGGGCGCTCTCCGGCGATCTCGATCTCTACCCTGACGAGATGCTCTCCAGCATCGCCGCTCGCCTCGGATTCGGAGCCGCTTTCGAGCGCGCGATCGAATAACCGCCGTCTTTTGGAGACAATGAAGGCGTGCCGTACTTCTCCGTGGCCTTCGCACGCAGCGACGCCGGCTGGATCGGGACCGAGACCGACCTCGCCGAGGTCGCCGGTGTCGACGACATCACCGACATCATGCGGGAGACCGCCGTCGAGACGGCGGGCGACACGGTCCTCCTCCTCATCGAGGAAGAGGACGAATGGTTCGCCGTCGTACGCCTGGACGACGGCGAGGACCCCCGCGTCTTCCTCTCCGACCCCCGGGCGGCCCTCGGCAGCGACCTCGCGCGCATGCTCCATGAGCAGATCGGCGACGTCGACGAGGTGCCCACCGACGACCCCGTCGGCGACGCCGGACTCCTCTCCGACCTCGGTACCGAACCCGCCGCACTGACCGAGCTGGGCGAACGCACGCTCCCCGGCGACGCGCTGTCGGCCATCGCCGAGCGGGCCGGATTCGCCGAGGAATACGACCGCCTCAGGTAGCCGCCGATGCGCGAGCCGGACATGCGCGACGCGATGCGCCTCGCCCTACGCGAGGCCCGCATGGCGGCCGGCGACGTGCCCATCGGCGCCGTCGTCCTCGACGCCTCCGGCCGGCTCGCCGGCGCCGGCCGCAACGAACGCGAGCGCACCGGCGACCCCACCGCCCACGCCGAGATCATCGCGCTCCGCCGGGCCGCGGCGCGCCTCGGTGAGTGGCGGCTCACCGGCTGCACCCTGGTGGTCACCCTCGAACCCTGCACGATGTGCGCCGGCGCCGCCGTACTCGCCCGCGTCGACCGCATCGTGTACGGCGCCATCGACCCCAAGGCCGGCGCCGTCGGCTCACTCTGGGACGTCGTACGCGACCGGCGCCTCAACCACCGGCCCGAAGTCGTCGGCGGAGTCCTCGCGGAGGAGTGCGGAGCCCTCCTGACCGAATTCTTCGCCCGGCGACGGGACTGAGGAGGTCCTCGCTTCCGGTAGGCTCCCGTCTTGGTGGAGTCGCCTAGTGGCCGAGGGCGCACGCCTCGAAAGCGTGTGATGGGGCAACTCATCCGTGGGTTCAAATCCCACCTCCACCGCGGTCTCGGGCCTACCTGCTCGCCGCCTTGGGGCGGCTTCGCTGGTGGGCCCGCTCCTTTTTCCCGGGGGGCCGAGCCCCCCGGAGCCCCCGCGATTGGTGGTTGCGGTCGGACGTACGGGGGTTCTGCTCGCCGCCCCTTCGGGGCGGCATCGGCGGGGCGCTCCCCGCCCGCCACTGGGGGCTCAGTCCGCTTTCATGGCCATGGGCCGGTCTCGGGTTTGTGGTCAAGGGGTGTCGGCTTCGTCGGTGGGTGTTTGGGTGTGGAAGGTTTTGCTCAGGGTCTCTTCGCGGCGGGTGGTTTGGGTGTGCAGCCAGGCGCGCCATGACGGGTTGGGGGTTTGGTCTTTCACCATGAGTTGGTAGGGGGCCTCGTCGTTGTCCTTCGCTACCGTGTAGCCGGCTGCCGACAGGATTTCGGCCATCGCGGTCTGCATCGCGCCCTTGGCTCTGCCTGCGAACCTGATGGAAGGGTCGTTGGCCTGGCCGCCCTCGCTCAGGGCGTCCAAGGCGGCGGAGCTCAGTACGTAGTGCACCTTCCACTCGACGAAGACGCCGCCGCCGCTCTCGTCGTCCAGGGGGTCGACGTACACATGTGCGCCGGTGCTGAGTGACGGGTGGCCGTCCTGGGGCACCAGGGGTAGTCCGGCGGCGGCCAGTTCCTCCCTCACGGCCGCGGCGAGTGTGGCGCGGTGGGCCATGACCTTGGCGTCGGCAGGGGCTGGCTTCCATGGCATAGCTCATGATCGACGAGCCGACCGCGTGGGGACAAGGTCCCTTTCCTCTGGCTCGGGGTGTGGGGTCTCTCTGACTTAAACGGGGCTGGGGCGTCACTCTCGGTAAAGAAAGTTTGACGGTCGGAGTGGGCTTGAGTGGGATCTCATCGGCTGTTACGGGCGTCATCCTGACCAGAGCGGTACGGTGCGCGGGCCAGGAGACCTGGCCTTTCGTCCGGGTGTGGTCCGGATTGTCGGCCGGAGGAGGATCGATGTTTGGTCCGCAGGGCTTCGCCGTCTTCGCTGTGCTTCTGGTGTTGTTCGCGGCTGCGCTGTTCTGGCTCGTCCGGGTGCGGCACGTGGCGCTCAAGGTGGTCGCCGGTGCGCTCGCGTTTCCGCCCGCGATGGTGTTCGGCATCGCGCTCGTCAATGACTTCTACGGTTACTACGACAACTGGGACGACGCCTGGCGCGACCTCACCGACCAGGCGCCGGCCACCGTCGCGCGGGTGCCCGACCTGGGGGCTCGGCTGGACCAGGTACTGCGCCAAGCGGTACGCGAGCGGCAGGCGCGCAAGAACGGGTTCGCGATGGAGACCACGTTGCCCGGGCCGCAGAGCCGGATCAGCCGTCAAGGTGTGGTCTACCTCCCGCCGCAGTACTTCCAGAAGCCGTACGCCACCGCACGGTTTCCGGTCGTCGAGCTGATCCACGGGTCGCCGGGCACGCCGGGAGACTACGAGGGCCGGCTGAAGATCTCGGGCATGCTCCGCAAGCTGATCTCCCAGCACAAGGCGAGGCCGGTCGTCCTGGTCATTCCAGACGCCGACGGCGGCCTCGACCGGTCCACCCAGTGCCTGAACACCGTCCACGGGGAGCAGGACGAGACCTACCTCGCGACGGACGTTCCCGACGACGTCGCCGGGCGGCTGCGGGTGCAGCGTCCCGGGCCGGCGTGGGGCATCGCGGGGTTCTCCGAGGGAGGGTTCTGCGCGGCCAACCTCGCGTTGCGCCACCCCGACCGGTACGGTGCGGCGGCGGCGCTCAGCGGCTACTTCGAGCCCTTGCGCACCAACCGGCTGCCGCGCGTGGTGGATCCGTTCGCCGGGGACCGGTCGCTGCGTGCCGCCAACTCGCCGCTGAAGATCCTGGCCCGTGCGGTGCCGCCGACGCCGCTACCGCGGTTCTGGGTGATGTCGGGCAACGCGGCGCAGAGCGACATGGTGCAGGCGCGGGCGTTCGTGGACCTGGTGAAGCAGTACCAGCCGCAGGCGCCGTTCCTGGTGATCAAGGGCGGCCAGCACAACTACGTCGCGTGGCGTGCGGCGTTCCCGAAGATGTTCACGTGGGTGACGGGCCAGATCTAGGCGCCGGTGGAGGTGAGACGTCGACCACGTCCAGGTCGAGGACCCGGGCATGCAGGATCACGCGCTGCTGCAGGGCGGCGCGCAGCGCCCGGTGGAGGCCGTCTTCGAGGTAGAGCTGGCCACGCCACTGCACGACATGGGGGAACAGGTCGCCGTAGAACGTGGAGTCCTCGGCGAGCAGCGAGTTGAGATCGAGCCCGGCTTTCGTGGTGATCAATTGGTCGAGGCGCACCTGACGAGGCGGAACATTCGCCCAGTCACGGGAACTGAGGTTGTGCTCCGGGTAAGGGCGTCCCTCTCCCACGGCCTTGAAGATCACGCCAAGCAGTTTAGGCGGCGATGCCGGTGATCACGCCACTTGTTGGGGTCCAGGTCTGCATCACTTTTCGCCGATAAGCCGTTGTGTGGCATACGAATCACAGGGGCCGGCGCCCGTATGGACACCGGCCCGCGTTGATGATCTTTTCCGTCGTTGTCAGCGTCGTCTTGATCGCCATGCGCGGCCGCGGCCCCGCCAGTCGTAGGCGGCGCCGAATCCGGCGAGGTGGAGCGCGATCAGGAGGAACCCCAGGGTGTCGAGGGTCTGGTAGTTGAAGAAGTCCGAGCCGGTGCCGAGCCAGTCGCACAGCAGGGCGACGGCGAAGCAGATGGCGGCGACTATGGCGAGCATCTTTTCCTCCACAGGGTCGAACGTCTCCCCCGAGATGCACCAGAGATCTCCACCAGAAAAGTGATCAAACACCCGACGGGCAACAGAATGGACACAGAGCCGCGCGGCCGGCCCGGGGAGCGGCGGTCCTCGTGCGAGAGAAGGCCCCCAGGGGCCGCCTGGGAGCCTTGTCACGCCCGGGTCAGGACGGGGCGAGTTCACGGCCGGGGACCATGGCGACCTCGACGCAGTTGCCGTCACCTCCCTGGCTGTGGGTGCTCGTACGCCACTCGGGGCTGGGGTGGTCGGGCACGGGCGCTACCTCTTCAGGATCGTTCGGCCAACCGCCGCAGACGGGCGATCGACTCCTCCGGTCCGAGCGCCAGGGCGCTCAGGTGCTCGAAGACTCGGCGGCGTTCCGCTACCTGGTCAGGCCCCTCCAGATAGACGCTGCTCGGGGAGATCTCGCGGTAGACGAGGCTGGGATCCTGGTCATAGTCCAAGATTACGAACGACCCCGACAGGCCCGGGTGAAAGCCCGCGGCCGTCGGCAGGATCTGGATGTCGACATGATCGAGCCGGGCGGTGTCGATCAGCCGCTGGAGCTGCTCGCGCTTGGTCTCCTCCGACCCGAACGACCGTTTGACGGCGCTCTCGTCGATGATCGCCCACAGGCGCGGCGGGTCGTCGTACGTCAGTAGCTTCTGCCGCCGCATCCGCAGCTCGACCAGCCGGTCGATCTCCTCGTCGCGCACCAGCCACCCGCGTTGCAGCGCCCGTGCGTACGCCGGCGTCTGAAGCAGGCCCGGGATGACCGACAGCTCGAACGTGCTGATCATCCGGGCCTCGCTCTCGAACTCGGTGTAGGTGTCCGTCAGCGGCCCGTACGCCGTCCACCAGCCGCGCCGGCGTGCCTCGCGGGTCAGGTCGAGCAGCGCCTCGCGCTGGGTGTCCTCGGTCACGCCGTACACGTCGAGCATCGCCCGGATGTCGGTCACGCGCGGGCGTACGGCTTGGGCGCGTTCGAGCTTGTTGACCTTCCCGGTGGCCCACTCGAGCCGCCTGGTCGCCTCGTCGGCGGTGAGCCCGGCGGCTTCACGGAGGCGGCGAAGCTCCCGGGCGAGGCGCCGTCGCCGGACGGTCGGGCTGTGTCGTACGTCATCCATCAAAGCCTCAGTCGGGGACCGTCGTCTTCAGACGACGGTGGAACGCCGTCCCTGACTGGTTTTTTCGCTGGTCTCATCGCGGGTTCCTTTTGTTTCATAATTAGATGAACGGCGTTGTTATAATGAGCATGTGACTCGCCAGGTGCGAAACTCCCCCGGTGCGGCGTATGAGCTCGAGTACCACGTCGTGTGGTGCTCGAAGTACCGCCGTCCGGTCCTGGCTGGGAGGGTGAAGGTCCGCCTTGAGGAGCTGATCCGCGCCAAAGCCGACGAGCATGGCTGGGAGATCATGGCGCTTGAGGTGATGCCCGACCACGTGCGGCTGTCCGTCAAGGCGTGCCCGAAGAGTTCGCCGTCGTACGTGGCCAACCAATTCAAAGCGTTCACCTCCCACCACCTGCGCGCTGAGTTCTCGCACCTGCGCACCCGACTGCCCACGCTGTGGTCGCGGTCCTACTTCGTGGCCACCGTCGGCGCTGTCTCGGCTGAAACGGTGCAGTGGTACATCGAGACCCAGTACGAGCGCATGCACAAGGGGAGCGGCCGTGCGTAGGTCGTATAAGTTCCTGCTGCGCCCGACCCGGCATCAGCAGATCGCGTTCGCCGCCTGTCTCGAGGATCACCGGCAGCTGTACAACGCGGCGTTGGAGCACCGGCGTACCGCCTATCGCAGAGCAGGCGTCACCGTGCGGTACGGTGACCAATCCGGAGAGCTGAAGGGCATCCGCGCCGACGACCCGACGGGGCAGGGCCGGTGGTCGTTCTCCTCCCAGCAAGCCACCCTGCGCCGATTGGACAAGGGGTTCGCGGCGTTCTTCCGCCGTCTCAAGGCCGGGCAGAAGCCGGGATTCCCCCGGTTCAAGGGGCGAGGCCGGTTCAATGCCGTCGAGTGGCCCAAGGATGGCGACGGTTGCCGGTGGGACTCCCAACCCGGGCACCCCTCCGCGACGTTCGTCCGCCTTCAGGGCATCGGGCACGTCCGTGTCCACCAGCACCGCCCGGTCAAGGGCCGAGTGAAAACGATCAGCATCAAGCGGGAAGGCTCCCGCTGGTACGTCGTACTGTCTTGCGAGGACATACCCGCCCAACCGCTGCCCACGACCGGTGCTGTCGCCGGTCTGGACATGGGTGTGGCCTCGCTCGTCACTACAAGCGACGCAGAGCACGTGGTCAACCCCAGGCACCTGCAAGCGTCCGCCGGTCGTCTCGCGGCGGCGCAGCAGGCTCTGGCCCGCAAGAAACGCGGTTCCAACCGCCGCCATAAGGCGGTCGCCCGCGTCGCCGCACTGCACGCCAAGGTGCGCCGCCAGCGTCTGGACGGCGCGCACAAGGCTGCGCTCACGCTGGTCCGCACATATGACGTGATCGCGGTCGAGGACCTGCGGATCACCAACATGACCCGCTCGGCCGCTGGCACGAGCGTGCAGCCCGGCCGGGGTGTCGCCGCCAAGTCCGGCCTCAACCGAAGCATCTTGGACGCGGGTTGGGGGGTGTTCCTGCGAGTCCTCGCGCACAAGGCTGAAAGCGCCGGTCGAGAGCTGATCGCAGTCGAGCCCCGCGACACCTCCCGCACGTGCGCACGCTGCGGGCACGTAGCGAAGGAGAACCGCGTCAGCCAAGCCAGGTTCGCCTGTACGGGGTGCGGGCACACCGCCCACGCCGACGTGAACGCGGCCAAGAACATTCTCAGGGCAGGGCTTGCCCTTCGCGACGCTGCGCAAGCGGCCTAGCGAGAAGCCGCTCCCTTCAAGGAGCGGAGGAGTCACGGGCGGGGGTCCTTCCAGGAAAAAAGCGCCAGGCCGGAGGTAAGACCTTCGTCACCGATAGTAATCTATTAATCACGGAGATGGGCAACAGCTGGCGACGGCCGCGTCAGGAAAGCTCAGCGATCCGCCGGCGCAGGTGCTCCGCCTGCGGAGCGCTCATGCCGAGCGCCAGCGCCCGTTCGTACGCCGCCCGTGCCGCCTCGGGCCGGCGCATGCGGTGCAGCAGCTCACCGCGCGTCGCGTGCCACCAGGGATAGGCGTCCAGGCCCTCGATCGCCTCGACCAGGGCCATCCCGGCCTCGGGTCCGTCGCGTTCGGCCACGGCGGCGGCGAGGTTCAGCCGGACGACCGGGGTGTCCTGCACGCTGAGCAGCACGTCGTACCAGGACACGACCGCGTCCCAGTTCGTGTCGGCGTATGTGGGCGCCAGCGCGTGGCACGCCGCGATCGCCGCCTGGACGACGTACGGGTCGGGGCGGTCCAGCGTACGGCGCAGCGCCCGGCCGACCAGTTCGACGCCCTCCTTGATCGCCGAGGCGTCCCACCGGCGGCGATCCTGGTCCCTCAGGAGCAGCACCCGGCCCTCGTCGTCGACGCGGGCGTCGCGGCGCGCGTCCTGGAGCAGCAGCAGCGCCAGCAGGCCGAGCACGGTCGGTTCGTCGGGCATCAGCGCGGCGAGCAGACGGGCCAGCCGGACGGCCTCGGCGGTGAGCGCTCCGCGTACGAGGTCGGCGCCGGCGCCCGCGGCGTACCCCTCGTTGAAGACCAGGTAGACGGTGGCCGCGACGCCGGCGAGGCGTCCGGGCAGCTCTTCGGCGGACGGCACGCGGTACGGGATCCGCGCCTGGGCGATCTTCTGTTTCGCCCGGGTGAGCCGCTTGGCCATGGTCGCCTCGGGCACCATGAGGCCGCGGGCGACCTCCGCGGTGGACAGTCCGCCGAGCGTCCGCAGCGCCAGCGCGACCTGCGCCTCGACCGACAGCGCGGGATGGCAGCAGGTGAAGACCAGCCGGAGCAGGTCGTCGTCGACGGCCTCGGCGGACTCGGGGCCGGGCTCGGCGAACATGACGGCCTCGGTCTCCTTCCCGGCGCGCCGCGCCTCCCGCCGGATGATGTCGATAGCGCGTCGCTTGGCGGTGACCAACAGCCACGCGCGCGGGTTGTCCGGCACGCCGTCGCGCGGCCAGGTCTGCAGGGCACGGACGACGGCGTCCTGCGCGGCGTCCTGGGCCAGATCGACGTCGCCGGTGACGCGCACGAGAGTTGCCAGCACGCGGGTCCCCTCGTCGCGTACCAGCCTGGCGAGCGCGTCACCGGCCTCGGCCATCGGCCGGTCAGAACTCGATGATCGGGCGCACCTCGACCGCGCCGTCCCAGGCGGCCGGGAGCCGTGCGGCATAGCCGACGGCTTCGTCGAGGTCGGCGCATTCGAACAGGTAGAAACCGGTCAGGGCCTCTTTCGTCTCCGCGTAGGGCCCGTCGCTGGTGATGACGTCCCCGCCCTTGCCGCCCGCGACCCGTACGGTGGTCGCGGTGGCGGTCGGGTAGAGGGCGTGGCCGCCCCTGATCACCGCGGCGGCGGCCTCCCCGAACTCCCAGTAGTCCTTCATCTCCTCGGACTGCTCCGGGCTCGACCAGTCGACGTCGCGGGTGTAGGTGAGGGCGATGTACTTGGGCATGGTCTCTCCCTTGGCCGGGCCGGCGCCGTATCGCCGGCGTTCACGATAGGGACGAACGGCCGCCCGCGATTCTGGACATCCGGGGACGGATTTTCTTCGTTCACCGGCCCGGATGAGTGAACGGGGTCGTCGTCGCGAGCTCGGTGAAGCCCAGGCGGCGCAGGATCGGGCGGCTGGCGGGCATCGCGTCCACCTGGAGGTGGCGGTATCCCGCCTGCTTCGCGAGCGCGGCGCGGTGCGCCACCAGGGAACGGAACACGCCCCGGCCGCGCCAGGCGGGCAGCGTGCCGCCGCCCCACAGCCCCGCGAACTCCGTACCAGGGTAGAACTCCACACGCGCGGCCGAGACCGGCGTCTCACCGGCCCAGGCGATCACGGCCGCCGCCGTACCGTCCTCCAGCGCCGCCGCCAGGGGACCGCTCGCGTGGTGGCCGCCGAAGACCTCGTCGTGCACCGCGACGAGGGCGTCGAGGTCATCCCGGTCGCGGACGGCGCGCAACTCGACGCCGGCCGGTGGGCGTACGGCGAGGTCGAGCTCGGCGATCGTCCCGACGAGCAGCGTCTCGTCCTCGCCCGGGGTCAGGCCCGCGGCGACCAGGCGTTCTCGCAGGTCATCGGGCTGATCGTAGGAGTAGTGCTTCCACTCCCACGGTCGGCCGATTTCGGCGAACCGCCGGATCTGTGCCTGGATCGCGGCGTCGGCGTTCGCGGAGGTGAGGGCGGTCCACTCGACGCCGTTCCAGCCGTCGCCCGCGGACACCGTACGGACGACGTCGCCGTCATCCTCCACGTGCCCGTCGTCGGCGCGCGGCCGGCGTCGTACCTGCTCGTCGAAGGCGGCCAGCACCGCTGCGGCATCCATGCGGCCCACCCGACCAGCCACGTGAGCGGGCCGCAAACGAATTTCACCGGATCGGGAACGGGATGCCGTGCTCGCTCTTCGGGCGCGGGCCGAAGACGCGGCGCTCGCTCTCCTCGATCCGCACATCGTTGATGCTGGCCTCCCGGCGGTGCATCAGGCCGTTCTCGCTGAACTCCCACAGCTCGTTGCCGTAGCTGCGCCACCACTGGCCGTCGGCGTCGTGGCACTCGTACTGGAACCGCACCGCGATCCGGTTGCCGTCGAACGCCCACAGCTCCTTGCGCAGCGCGTAGTCCAGTTCGCGCCGCCACTTCCCGGCGAGGAACTCCTCGATCGCCTCGCGCCCCTCCAGGAAGGTGCCGCGGTTCCGCCAGACCGAGTCCTCGGTGTAGGCGAGCGCCACCGTGGCCGGGTTCCGGGTGTTCCAGGCGTCCTCGGCGGCCTGCACCTTCTGCGCCGCGGACTGCTTGGTGAACGGCGGGAACGGGGGACGGCTGCTGTTCATCTGAAACCTCCGAGGAACGCGGCGGGCCGCCCGGACGGCCGGCCCGTTCGGTACGACGCCAGCCCGGCACCTACCAGCATCCCAACGCGCCGCGAGAGGGCGGCGTGAGGGTGGCCCGTACGCCGGTCGTGGAGGCCTCCCTCGACCGCGCCGGGGGCGAGATCGCTCTCGCGAGGGAGATGGTAAATCGCCTGCGTCGGCGATGTCCGGGTGATGCGCTGCGGCGAGGCTGGTCGGCATGAACGCACGCCTTGCCTTCCTCACCGCTCCGGTCCTCGTCACCGCGTACGGGCTGATCCGGCTGGCGGACGGGCTGGACGGAGAACGGGGTCCCGGACCGGCCTGGACCGCCGGGCACCTCGCCTTCCTCGGCGCGATGGTGCTGTTCGTGCCCGTGCTGCTGGTCCTGCGGCGGCTCGCCGGTGGGGGGCGCCTCGCCACGGCCACCGCCGCGGTCGGCCTGGCCGGCGCGGGCCTGTCCATGGCGCAGATCACCATCGACATCGTCGTCGGCCTGCGGGCGGCCGACCACGCCGCGATGGGACCGATGTTCGACCGGGTCAGCGAGGTGCCGGGGGTCACCCTGGCCGTGTACGACGCCGGTCCGTCGCTGTTCTATGTCGGTCTGCTCGCGGCGGCCGTCCACCTGGCGGCGCGGCGGGCCGCTCCGGTGTGGGTGCCGTTCGCGATCCTGCTGGCGAGCCTGGCCTCGGCCGTGAACCTGGACCTGCTGCCCGCGGCCGGGCTGTTGATGCTCTCGGCGTTCGCGCCGCTCATCCGCCCCGCGTCGGCCGCCGTCCCGCGTGAGGCCGGGCCCCGGCATCCCCGGCACGCCAGGGGAGGGCGGCCTGAGAACGGCGTGAGCATGGCCCGTAGGCCACCGTCCGCCGGTGGATGACGGCTGGAGTGGCAGGCGTGCCCCACGTGATCGACCGAAGGTCCGCGGAGGTTCTGCCGTCACGCGGCCTGTCCGGATGCCACGGATGGCGGGCGGTGCGTTTGGGAGGAATCGCGGCACTTGCATAGCTTGTGGCAAAAGTACTTAATGTCGGTATTGCCATCCCCTCGGGCGTGGAGACGGCCCTGCGGAAGAGGGCCTGCCGCGGCCGGATGCCTTAGACGCTCGGTACGGCCCGTTGGTTGGAGAACCGCGGAGTTTGTGTAATTTTCCACTCCGCTGCGGACGGAATGGCCCCCCATGAACCGTCCCTGACCATGGAGTCACCGGGTAGCCGGCGGCCTTTCATCGGTTTTCGTCGCACCTCTATCGTCTCCATTGCTCACCGCCACGGCCGTCGCATGTGGTAGTTATATGACTACTCCTGCGAGAATGTGCTCTCGCAAGGTTCATGGCACTCATCTTCCGCTGTCGCGATCTCTTGGAGTTTTCGTGGGCAATTGCTCTACGCGTGCCCGCGTGGGGTGTATGGCGCCGCCGTACGCCTCGCGTGGTGTGCGTGGTCTTACCGTGGGTGCCGCACTTGCTGCGGCCGCTACGGTGCTTGTCACGGGTTGCGGGGGGAAGAGTCCAGATCACTCGGCGAGCTCGTCCAGCCCGCCGGACTTGGGAAAACTGACCCAAGCGACGACGTTCACGACGTTGAAGGCCGTGCCCAAGGACACCGATCCCACCGCGGCGAGCGACGGCACGGTCGTGCATCCGCTCAAGTCACTGCCGATCTCGGCGACCGCAGGTGGCACGCCCGTGGCCGTACTGCCCAGCAAGGAGCTGGGCGGCCCCACCTGGGTTCCGGTGGTCGAGAGTAAGCCGGGCTGGCAGCGGATCCTGCTACCCAGCCGCCCCAACGGTTCGACGGGTTGGATCCCCACCGGCGCAGGCAACGTGCGGACCGCGCACAGCTCGTACGTACTGCGGGTCGATACGTCGACGCGCAAGCTGACCCTGTCCAAGTCCGGAAAGACGATCGGCGCATGGACGGTGGCGGTGGGCGCGCCCAAAACGCCGACACCGGTCGGACGCACGTTCTTGCTCGCCCTGATCGCGCCGACCAAAGCCACCTACAGCCCGCTGATCCTTCCGGTAGGCGCACACTCCGACACGCTCGACTCCTACGGAGGCGGGCCAGGGACCGTGGCGTTCCACGGTTGGCCGTCGAAGTCGGTATTCGGTCAAGCGGTCACCCACGGATGCGTGCGGGTGCCCGCCGACGCGCTGAAGCGGCTGTCCAAGCTCCCGCTTGGAACTCCCGTTCTCGTCACGAACTAATTCCCTCGAGGGACGGAATACGCGTCCCGCTGTCATTTCCCGACTTCCCGATTAGGGAAGTCTTCCCATTGATGGAGACACAGTGCGCAAGCATTTCATCAGGTACGCGGCCGTCGCCGGCGCGCTCGCCGCTCCTCTGGCCGCGGCGGCAACCCCCGCCTCCGCGACCACTGCCGGCGGCAGCTCGGCGTTCGGGCTGTCGGCCACCGGTCTGCTGAGCATCCCGCAGACCCCAGCGGTCTCCTCCGCATCCGCGCCACACGACAAGAGCCTGACCAAGCTGCCCGACAACCGGCTGGTCCAGCTCTCCGTACTCCGCGCCCGCGCGATGGGGAACCGCTCGGAGGCCAGCGTCGTGGACCTCAAGATCGCCCAGGCCGCGATCTTGAAGACCGCGGTGCTGTCCGCCAAGGTGATCACCTCCAAGTGCGTGGACGGCGCCGGCTCCTCCAAGCTGGTCGACGTCAAACTCGCGGGCCGCAGCATCCAGGTCGGCGCGTCGCCGAACAGCACTGTCACCGTTCCAGTGCAGGGCGTCGGTGGCGTGCGGGTGACCATCAACAAGCAGGTCCACAACCCCAACGGAAGCCTGACCGTCACCGGCCTTGAGCTGGCAGTACAGGCCCTGGGCAAGTCACAGGTCATCGACATCGCCTCCGCGACCTGCGCCCCGCACGGCAAGACCCCGCCGGCTACGCCGCCCTCTCAGCCGAGCGACCCGGGTGACCCGGGCACCCCGCAGAGCCCGCCCGCCGAGGCTCCCACGCCCACTCCGGTCAACAGCGATCTGCCGGTGACCGGCTGACCTGTCCAACGCTGAGCATCGCCGAGAGGGCCTGATCACCCCCTGACGCGAGCTCGTGAACCTCGGCCCCGTACCTTCCCGGGAGGGTACGGGGCCGACGGTGTTCCAGCGCATCTGCCGTCGCACCGGGAAGGCTGGGCTCGCGCGCCAGAGGACGGCGGCCTGAGAGCGGCGTGAGCATGGCCCCGGCCGTCCGCCGGTGGATGATCGGGCGTGCCCCGTCAGGCGTTGAGCTTCACCCGGACCGCGCTGCCGTACGTGGGCCGGGTGCCGGAGGGGACGAACCCGTCGTCCTGCCAGACGTACGTGACGTTGACCGGAGCCAGCGAGGGGCAGCACGCGGGGTCGTTCGCGGCGTAGTGCACGTAGGTGACGGTGAAATACCCGTTCGCCCCGGTGACCTTCCTGATGGACATGGACTCCGTCTCGGCGTCCCACCCGATGAAGCGGTTGCCCTGCCAGAAGAAGACGAGCTGGCCGTGGCCGTCGGCGGTCGGGGTCCGCTGCCCGATCACGGCCGTGAGGGTGCCGCCGTTCCGGTCCGACGCGGTCACCGGCGAGCCGACCGGCGCGAAGTGCGTCGTCGGGTCCGCCACCTCGACCGTACGGGTCATGGCGCTCTGGATGGCCGCCTGGTCGGGAGCGCCGGATGCGGGCGTGGAGCCGGGTGTGCCCGGAAGCGTGGCCACCGCGTTCGGTGAAGCCGGACTCGCCGTCGGCGAGGCCGAGGACGCGCCCGACGCGGCGTCGGACGACTTGCAACCCGTGAGCGCCATGCCGGCGATCAGCGCGGTCGTCATCGGCACGAACGTCCGCCGCCGGAGGAGCGCACCGGCCCGGTCTGCTGCAAACAAGCCTGCTACCTCGTCTCTGCACGCGCCGTCCGACGGCGTCTACTTCCAGCAGCGGAATGATCGCAGGCTGTGTCCGTGCTGGGCCGACATTTCAAGAAAAGACGATCTATGGGCGGCTCGTCGGCTGACCGAACACCACCGCACCGCGTCCGAGCCGAACCTCCGGCGGCGGTAGGTTCGGGGAGTGGCAGAGGGGGCAGGCGACTCGGCGGGTGGCGGAGACCCTGAGGTTCAGCGGCTCCGTCGACTGTTCCGGTTCTTCGCGGCCACGCAGTGCCGTGGCCGCTCCCCGGTGTACGAGGCACTGAGCGAGGGCGTCGCCGGCGACGACGAGCTGCTGGACCTGCTCATGTCCGCGCCCGGCGAGCAGCGGCGGCCCAGCCTGCTGCTCGCGGCCGTGAACCTGCTCCTGGCGTCCAATCCCGGCTCGGCGCTGGCCGGTTACTACCCGATCCACGGCGGCCGGCGGCCGGTCGACGGCCGGCTCATGCCGGCCTTCGCCGCGTTCTGCGCCGAGCACCGCGCCGAGCTCGGCCGGCTCCTGCGGACCAGGTCCACCCAGACCAACGAGATCCGCCGCTGCGTGGCTCTTCGTCTCGGCCTCGACCACGTTCATCGGCGCTGGCCGGGCCCGGTCGCCCTGGTCGAGGCGGGCGCCAGCGCGGGCCTGAATCTCCTTCTGGACCGCTACCGCTACCGCATCGGCGGCCAGGAGGCGTCCCCCGAGGACGCCGCGCCGGTGACGATCACCTGTGAGGTACGGGGCGGCATCCCCGCAGAGGGGATCCTCGGCCCGGTCCCGGAGATCACCTGCCGGCGGGGAATCGACCAGCACCCGGTCAACGTGGCCGATCCCGGAGCCCGGGCCTGGCTGGAAGCGTTCATCTGGCCCGAACAGGTCGGTGACCTCGCCGTCCTGCGAGGTGCCATCGACCTGGCCGTCTCGGCCGCGACCGTGACCGTCGCGCCCGGCGACGCGACCACGGACACCGCCCGGCTACTCGAAGAACTGCCGGGGAACGAGCCCGTCGTCGTCTTCACCGCGTCCCTGCTCAGCTACCTCACCCCGGACGCGAGGACCGCCTTCGCCGCCCAGCTCCGGCAAGCCGCCGCACACCGCCCGGTGGCGTGGGTCTTCGCGGAAGCCCCCGGCCTCGTTGCGACCACCGACCACCTGATCGCACCGGACGGCCCTCTGGCCCGGCGCAACTCCCTCTACCTGGTCGGAGCCACCCTGCGCGACGCCGACCGCCGCGACGACGCCCTGCTCGCCCTCGCCGATCCTTACCTGCGCTGGCTCGCCCTGGCCCGTGAGAAGACCGACGACTTCCAGTGGCTACCGGCGAACGCCGGCTGACCTGGCACCGGCGAGACGTTCCGATCCGCCCGCAGCCCGGTAGCCGTCAGCGCCTTCCGGCCCGGCGGAGGCGTTCATGGGCTTCGTCCTGGGTCAGGCAGGTTACCGGCCGTCCGGCGGCGTGCCCGGTCTTGGCGTCGTACGCTCTCGTCCAGACGCCTGCGGCCCAGCAGCGCTGTAGCTCGCCGGGGCTGAAGGGCCGTCCGCGGGCGATGGCGTAGGCGTCCAGGAACTCGCGGGTCTCGGTCACGGTGGCCGGCGCCGGGTAGAGGAAGATTGCCGCGGCCAGTCCGGCGATGACCGCTTCGCTGTCGGAGATCAGGCTGTCCCAGTCGTAGGCCACCAGCAGCCGGTTGCCGTGCCAGCGCAGGTTGTCCGTTATCCAGTCACCGTGCCCGATCACGGCCTGGCCCTGATCTTCTTGCAGCTTCTCCCGGGCGGCCTGACCCGCCGCGTCGATCCAACCCGGCCCATCCACCTGGTTCAGGTCCACGTCCAGGTCCTCGGGCCAGGGCCACAACCCGCCCTGGCCGTGGTTCCATGCCGCCCACGGCGGCGCGGGCGCCAGCGAGGGCATCTGCTCGGGCGGGGGAGCCAGGCGCACCAGTCGCGCGAGCGCGGCGGCGAAGGGCTGAGCGGTGCGGCCGGAGCCGGGCAGCACGGCCCCGCCCGGGATGTGGCTCTCGGCGGTGGCCTCATACTCACCGAGCGGTGCCGGGCCGGCCAGCGGCTGCGGACAGGGATACCCGGATTCGAACAGGCGGCGCTGCACCTCGGCGCACGCAGTGAGCCGCGGCGCGGCTGGGCGAACCCGCACCACGACCTCACGCCCGTCGGCCAGCCGTGTTCCGATCACGCAGGTAAGGTGACCCGTCCGGAACAGCTCGCTCTCCGCCGGACTGCCTAGATGCAGCTCGCACCACATGGCCAGACTCGCCGCATCGACCACAGGCAGTTCGAATGCCATCTGGCCATTCTCATCGAACCTTCGGCCCGCACAATGACCTTCGGGCCGTCGCCTCGGCCGTGGGGCGAGACGACCAACTGAGACTCGAAACAAGCAGGGCCGGTACGTGGCGGGGTACCGGCCCAGTGCACTGCCTGGTCAGCGTGGCGGAGGATGCGAGATTCGAACTCGCGAGGGGTTGACCAAGGGCCGCTGTGACGACCATGTGACCATCGCAACCGTACGCTGCGCTCCGGATCGAGGCGGACACGTCGGTCGGGGGAAAACGGATGAGGGTCCTGGTGGTCGAGGATCAGGTGCGACTCGCCGATTCGGTGGCGCGGGTTCTGCGGCGCGAGGGCATGGCCGTTGATGTCGAGTACGACGGGAACGCGGCGCTCGACCGTACCGCCGAGGTGGACTACGACGTCGTCGTCCTCGACCGGGACCTGCCGGGTGTGCCCGGCGACGAGGTGTGCCGCCGGCTGATGCGGGAGCCGCTGCGTACCCGGGTGCTCATGCTGACCGCGGCCGGCACCATCGCCGACCGGGTGCAGGGGCTTACTCTCGGCGCGGACGACTACCTGCCCAAACCGTTCGCCTATCCCGAGTTGGTGGCCCGTATCCGCGCGCTCGGCCGGCGTTCGCAGCCGGCCGTGCCGCCCATCCTCGTCCACGGTGACCTCGCGGTGGATCCGGCCCAGCGGGTCGCGACCCGGGGCGGGACGCGGCTGGCGCTCAACCGCAAGGAGCTGGCCGTCCTCGAGTACCTGCTCGCCGCGCAGGGCCGGGTGGTCTCCGCCGAGGAGCTCCTGGAACGGGTGTGGGACGCGGCCGCCGACCCGTTCACCACCACGGTGAAGGCCACCATGAACCGTCTCCGGTCGAAACTCGGCGAGCCGCCCGTCATCGAGACCGTCCCGCGGGCGGGCTACCGGATCTGAGCGGGAAAGAGGAATCATCATGGGCCTGACATCCCAGATTTCCGGCATGCGGGTCCGGCTGCGGCTCACTCTCCTGTACGGCGTGCTCTTCCTGCTCTCCGGCGCCGTGCTGCTGACTATCACCTATCTTCTGGTCGGCCACGCCGGGTCGGACATCGCGATGTCCCAGCGCAGCACGTCGCCGTCCGGCGAGCAGGGCGTCAGCATCTTCCTGGGGGCGACCTTTCCGAAGGACGTCCGGCTTCCCGAAGCCGAGCGGCGCGTCGCCGAGGCGATCCAGGAGCAGTCCGTACGGCAGCACGCCGAGATCATGCATCAGCTGCTCGTGCAGTCGTGCGTGGCGCTCGCCATCATGGCGGTCGTCGCGACCGTGCTCGGCTGGCTGGTGGCCGGGCGCGTACTGCGGCCGCTGCAGACCATGACGAACAGCATCCAGCACATCTCGGCGCGCAACGTGCACGAGCGGCTGGCCGTCACCGGGCCGCGCGACGAGCTCAAGAATCTCGCGGACACCATCGACGGGTTGCTCGGCCGGTTGGACGCGGCGCTCGACTCGCACAAGCGGTTCGTCGCCAACGCGGCGCACGAGTTGCGTACGCCGCTGACGCTGGAGCATGCCCTGCTGGAAGAGACGGTCACCGACCCGGACGCGACGGCGGACTCGTTCCGTGCGCAGTTCGAGCAGCTGATGGTGGTCAGTGAGCAGCAGGCCCGGCTCCTCGAATCGCTGCTCGTCCTGGCGACCAGCGAGCGCGGCCTGGACGACCTGGAGAGCGTCGACCTGTCCGGGCTGACCGGCGACGTCCTGCGGGCCGCCGAGCCGGAAGCGCGACGACAGGACCTGGCCGTCACGGCGGAGGTACGGCCCGCGCGGGTCACCGGCGCTCCCGCCCTCGTGGAGTGTCTGGTGGCCAATCTGGTCGACAACGCGATGAGCTACAACGTCCCGGACGGGCGGGTCGAGGTGGCGACGGGTACGGAGGGCGCGGGCTCTTTCCTGTCGGTGGTCAACACCGGGCCGCCCGTGCCACCGGAGATGCTGGACCGGCTGCTCAGCCCGTTCCAGCGGCTCGACCGTACGGCCGATGACGGTCATCATGGCCTCGGGCTGTCCATCGTCCAGTCGATCGCCGTGGCCCATTCGGCGGACCTGACCGTACGTGCCCGGCCGGGCGGCGGCCTCGCCATCAAGGTGCTCTTCCCCGCCGAGGAGGCGTTTTCTGTGCCCGTCGTGTGACCGGTCGATGTGTAGAAAAGAATGCATGTCGACGAACACGAAAAAGCGACGTCCGGTGTTCATTGTTTCCGCATTCCTGCTCGGTTCCCTGCTCGCCGGATGCGGCCATGGGTCATCGGCGAAACCGTCCAGCGACGGGGACTTCGAGCGGGCGCTCGCGTACTCGAAGTGCATGCGGGCGAACGGCGTGCCGAACTTCCCCGATCCACAGCGGCAGGGCAACGGCGTCAGGGTTGACGTCGGGAAGAACCAGAACACGCCGGAGATGAGAGAGGCGTTGGAGGCCTGCCGGGACAAGATGCCGCAGGGTGACGCGGGCGACCCGAACGGCAAGGTCGATTCGGCGAAGCTCGCGGAATGGACGAAATGCATGCGCGCGAAGCTGCCGAAATTCCCCGACGCCGATGTGAGCGGAAGCACCATCACGATCACGCTGCAGGGCACGGGAATCAAGGCGGGTTCCGCGGAATTCGAGAATGCCCGGCGGGCCTGCGAGTCCCACGTCCCGGGCGGTTCAATGCGGATCGTGGACCAGTGATGAGTTCTCACCGCGAGCCGAGCACCCTGGCGGCGGAGGATGGGGAGGACGAGGCCGCGCGGGCGTACCGCCGCCGCCGGTCGCGCCGCGTGCTGGTCCTGCTGCTGGCCCTGGTGATCATCGCGACCGCCGGGGCCGTGGCCACCGGGCTGCTGAGCGGAGGCGGCACGAACCCGGCGAGCGTCGTGCTCACCAGGCCTCCGGCCACCGCCACGGTGGAGGAGAGGACCCTGACCCGCACTCAGACGGTCGGCGGAGACCTGGGCTACGGCGACCTCTCCGCGGTGCAGGCACCACCGGGCGGCAGGGGCATGGTCACCTGGCTGCCGGACGAGGGCGACGTCATCAAGCGTGGCGACACCGTCTACCGCCTCGACCAGGTGAAGATCCCACTGCTCTACGGCTCCATCCCGCTCTACCGCACGCTGTCGGTCGGCAGCGAGGGTGCCGACGTGAGGCAACTCGAGCGGAACCTCAGCGCCCTCGGCTACACCGGGGTCACGGTCGACGACGAGTACTCCTCGGCCACGGGCTACTCGGTGGAGGAATGGCAGGAGGATCTGGGCCGGGCCGAGACCGGCGTGGTGAAACCGGGCGACGCCGTGGTGGCGTCGGGGCCCCGCCGCGTCGCAGAGCTCACCGGCGCGCCCGGCGCCGCCGCGTCCAGGGGCCTGCTGAAGTGGACCGGCACCACCCGGGTCGTCACGGTCGACCTGGACACCGACTACGCGGACCTGGTCAAGCCGGGCACCACGGCGACCGTAAGACTGCCCGACGGCGTCAGCGTGGCGGCGCGGGTCACCGACATCGGCACGCCGACCTCCAAGAAGAAGGACGACGGTGCGACCCTGCCGGTGGAGCTGACGGTGACCCAGCAAAAGAAGCTGGGCCGGTACCAGGCGGCCAAGGTCGACGTCGACCTCGCCGCCGAGACCCACAGGGGCGTGCTCGCCGTGCCGGTCAACGCCCTGGTGGCGCGGCCGGGCGGCGGCTACGCGGTGACGGCGGTCACCGCCACCGGCACCCGCTACCTTCCGGTGAAGACGGGCATGTTCGCGGACAGCTACGTGGAGGTGTCGGGCACCGGCGTCGTCGCGGGACTGACCGTGGGGGTTCCAAAGTGACCGGGCCCATCGTCCACCTCGCCAGGGTGTCCAAGCGGTACGGCAACGTGTCGGCCCTGCGGTGCGCGGATCTGCTGATCGAGCGGGGCGAACTGCTCGCCATCGTCGGCCCGTCGGGCTCCGGAAAGTCGACCATGCTCAACATCATGGGCACCCTCGACCGGCCGACGTCGGGGACCCTGCGCATCGACGGGTACGACGTCGGTGGGCTCGGTGACCGGGAGCTGTCGGCGCTGCGGGCCAGGACCATCGGCTTCGTCTTCCAGCAGTTCCACCTCGCGCGGGGCGTGCCCGCGATCGAGGTCGTGGCGGACGGCCTGCTCTACAGCGGAAAGCCGCGCAGCCGACGTCGGAAGGCGGCCGAGGAGGCGCTGCGCAGGGTCGGCCTCGGCCACCGGATGCTGCACCTGCCGCACCAGCTCTCCGGCGGCGAGCAGCAGCGGGTGGCCATCGCCCGTGCGGTGCTCGGCGACCCGCCGCTGCTGATGGCCGACGAGCCGACCGGGGCCCTCGACTCGCGGTCCGGCGCGATCGTCATGGAGCTGCTGCGCGAGCTGAACGACGGCGGAACGACGGTCGTGGTCATTACCCACAACCGGGACATCGCGGCCTCACTGCCGCGCGAGGTCCGGCTCAAAGACGGCCGTATCGAGCACGACACGGCCGCGCCACGACTCGCCGAGGAGGCCTCATGAGCGAGCGAAGCGAGTGAATCAAATAGCACAGTGCGCCCGGTCAACTCCCCCGACGAAGGACGGCTCATGAGCAGGCCGCCGCTGAAGCCGGCTCGGATGTGGCTGGCGGACGTCGTACGAGTGGGCGGGTACGGCCTGCGGTCGCGGCCCCTGCGGGTGTTCCTGTCGGCGCTGGGCATCGCCATCGGCATCGCGGCGATGGTCGGCGTGGTCGGCATCTCCACGTCGTCGACGAACGAGCTCGACCAGCGGCTCAGCGCGCTCGGCACCAACCTGCTCACCGTGTCGCCCGGGCAGTCGCCCAGCGACGAGAGCGTGCACCTGCCGGCCACCGCGATCGGCATGATCTCCGCGATGCCCGGAGTCGAGAAGGTCTCCGCCGTCGGCAGGACGGACGCCCGGCTCTATCGCAACGATCACATCGCGGCCGAGCAGACCGGCGGCCTCGTGGTCTACACGGCGCGTACGGACCTGCCGGCGGTAGTCGGGTCGCGGGTGGTCTCGGGCGGCTGGCTTACCGCGGCGAACGTGCGCTACCCGGCCGTCGTGCTCGGCTGGGCGGCGGCGGACCGGCTGGCAGTGCTCCGAGCCGGAGCCGACTCGCTGGTGTGGCTAGGCGGCCGGTGGTTCACGGTGGTGGGCATCCTCGCGCCGAACGAGCTCGTCCCCGATCTGGACAACGGCGCCTTCATCGGGTGGCCGGTGGCTGAGGCGGAGCTGAACTTCGATGGCTACCCGACCACCATCTACACCCGAGCCCGGGAGAGTGCCGTGACGACCGTGCAGCCGCTGCTCGGCCCCACGGCGGACCCGGAGAATCCCGGCGAGGTCGACGTTTCGCGTCCCTCGGACGCGCTGACGGCGAAGCAGGCGACCGAGGAGACGCTCCGCGGCCTGCTGCTCGGCCTCGGCGCCGTGGCGCTGCTCGTCGGCGGGGTCGGGGTGGCCAACACCATGGTCATCTCGGTGCTGGAACGCCGGTCGGAGATCGGTTTGCGCCGCTCGCTCGGCGCCACCCGCGGCCAGATCCGTACACAATTCCTGTCCGAGGCATTGCTGCTCTCGCTGCTCGGCGGGGTCGGCGGCGTCGTCCTCGGCGTCGGCATCACCGCGATCTTCGCGACCTACCAGTCCTGGACGACCGTGGTCCCGTTCTGGGCGATGGTCGGCGGGGTCGGCGCCACTCTGGTCATCGGCGGCCTGGCGGGTTTCTACCCCGCCATGCGCGCCGCCCGGCTACCACCCACCGAGGCCCTCGCGAACGCGTAGCCGCGTGCCCGGCAAGCCTCAACTGAGACCAGGAGGCACGTTGAGTCGACGCCCCACGGGCGCACATGTCGGTCTGTGGCTTGGCCGACGCCCGTCAGCCACGGGCCGACCCTCCGGTGGCCGGTCAGTTACCGGGCAGTTCGAACCCGAGGGCGGCGAGGGCCTCCTCGGCGGCCTGCTGGTCCTGGTCGTAGGTGCCACCGGATATCCCCAGCCCTCCGACGTACTGGCCGTTCTCGATGATCGGGTAGCCGCCGCCGACGGCCATTACACGAGGGTGGCCGCCCAGCGGCGCGATCTGCGGGTTGGCGAGCAAGTCGTTCCACGTGTGGGTGGGGATGCGGAAGGAGGCCGCGGTCCAGGCCTTGTCGAGGGCGACCTCGGCGGTGAGAAAGGGCGCGTCGTCGGCGCGGTCGAATGCCTTCAGATGTCCGCCCTGGTCGGTGACGGCGATGGACGCCGTGAAGCCGATCCGGGCAGCGGCGGTGTGTACCGCCGCGATGAGTGCGCCGGCGGCGGCCTGGGTGATGGACGAGGCGGGGGCTGACTCTGGAGTGTCTCGGTGCTCATGATGGTTTCTTTGTTGCTGTGCTGTGCTGTGCTGTGGCAGATGAGCCGGCCGTAAGCCAGGTCACCGCAGCGGTGAGGCCGGGGTGGGGACCACGCGGGTGACGACGGTCTTCTCGGGGATCAGCAGGCCGTAGACGACCGGGCCGATCTCGTTCTTCCAGCGGTCGTGCTCGTACACGGTCGTGTACAGGGCCTCGCTCTGGGCCTCGTCCTCGAACCGGCGAATCCACACGTAGCCGTCCTCGTCCTCAGCGTCGACGAAGGAAGCGGTCACGTCCATGCCCAGCGAGGCCTGGAACGGGATGACCACGTCCTCCATGTAGCGCACCCACTCCTTGCGGCGTCCGGGCCGGGCCTGGTAGCGGCGGATCTCGTAATACACGGTGCTACTCCAAACTGCGTGCAGGCGTGGTCAGTCGGTCACGGTGAGGACGAGCTTGCCGCGGGTGCGGCCGGCCTCGCCGCGGGCGTGGGCCGTGCCGGCCTCCTCGAGCGGGAAGGTCTCCTCCACCTCGACGGCGATCTGACCGGCGTCGATCAGGCCCGCGATCGTGGTCAGCGCCGCGCCGTCCGGCTCGACCAGGTACGGAGTGATGTGCATGCCGGCCGCCTTGGCGGCCTGGGCCAGTTCCGGGGAGACACCGGCCGGGATGGTGACCAGCAGGCCACCGGGACGCAGGACCTTGAGCGAGCGGGTGCTGGTCTGGTCATGCGCGTCGCCCACCAGGTCGATGACGACGTCGACGTCGGCGGCGGCGTCCTCGAAGCGGGTGGTGGTGTAGTCGATGGTCTCGTCGGCGCCGAGTTCCTTGAGCCAGGGGTGGCGGGCGGCGCCGGCGGTGGCGATCACGTCGGCGCCCAGGTGCCGGGCGAACTGGACCGCGAAGTGGCCCACCCCGCCGGCGGCGGCCGTGATCAGGACGCGCTGGCCGGCCCGCACGTGAGCGGTGTCGACCACGGTCTGCCATGCGGTCAGCGCCGCCAGCGGCACGGCGGCCGCGTGCACGTGGTCAAGGGTGGCCGGCTTGCGGGCCCACTGGCGGGCCGGTGCGGTCACGTACTCGGCGTAGGCGCTCGCGGCGCGCGGGAACCACGGCATGGCGTACACCTCGTCGCCGGGCGCGAGCGTGGTGACGCCGAAGCCGACCTCCTCGACGACACCGGAGACGTCCCAGCCCAGGATCAGCGGGAACGTCTGCAGGCCCGCCATGCCCTGACCCTCGCGGGTCTTCCAGTCCACCGGGTTGACGCCGGCGGCGTGCACACGCACCAGCACCTCGGTCGGCAGTGGAACGGGGCGCGCGACCTCCTCGATGGTCAGCACCTCCGGTCCGCCGAACTCACTGATGGTGACAGCCCGCATGATGTGCTCGCTCATGTCGTCCTCGCTCATGTCCGTCTCACTCTTTCCTTCGCCGGGACCACGGTCCGGCGAAGGAAAGAGTGGCGTGTGCTCGCGGAGGCGGGTGAGTGGCCGGAAAGCCATCTGTCGTACCATTCCGGCCATGTCGCAGCGTGTTGCCGTTCTCGCCCTCGACGGAGTTACTGCCGCTGGACCTGGGCATCCCGGCCCCGGGTCTTCAACGAGGCCTGTGACCCGGACGGCCCCCGTCTGACTCCGTCAGCACCTGCTCCCTCGGCGCCCGGCCGGTGCGCACGCACGAGGACTACCGGATCGTCGTCGACCATGACGAGTCGGTGCTGGAGACCGCGCACACCGTCGTGCTCGCCACACAGGAGCCCGGCGAGCACCTGCTCGCGACCGGCAAGCTCCCCGAGGAACTCACCGCGGCGCTGGACCGGATAGGGCCGCGGACTCGCATCGTCAGTCTGTGCACCTCGGCCTTTCTGCTCGCGGCGGCCGGTCTGCTGGACGGTCGGCGGGCCACCACGCACTGGGCGCTGTGTGACGCGCTGGCGCGGCTGTTCCCCGACGTCGAGATCGATCCGGACGTGCTGTTCGTCGACAACGGACGCATCCTGACGTCCGCCGGCGGAGCGGCCGGCATCGACCTGTGCCTGCACCTGGTCCGTCTGGACCACGGGGCGGCGGTGGCCTCGGCCGCCGCGCGGCGCTGCGTGGTGGCGCCGTGGCGCGAGGGCGGGCAGGTGCAGTTCATTGAGCACCCGGTCCCGCAGGACACCGACCGTTCCACTTCGGCGACCCGGCAGTGGGCGCTGGACCGGCTGGCCGAGCCGATCACACTGGAGGACATGGCCCGGCACGCGCACATGAGCGTGCGCACCTTCACGCGGCGGTTCCGCAGTGAGATGGGCAGCAGCCCGCTGAAGTGGCTGGCGCAGCGACGGCTGGTGCACGCGCGCCTGCTGCTGGAGTCCACCGACCTGCCCGTCGCGCGGATCGCCCCCGCCTGCGGCTTCGGTGACCCCGTCGCCCTGCGCAAGCACTTTCACACGTACCTGGGCCTGTCACCACTGGCCTACCGTCGCGCCCACAACGCACCAGAGCCGACGACGGCATGGTGACCGCCCAGCCGGGTCACCGCCGCGACACGCCCCACCAATCGCCCAGCGCGTCGAGTGACCCCTGCCGCCCTCCACCACCCCCTCAAGGGCGGAGTCCTGGACATCGTGCACCGGGCCACTGATGACATCGTGGACGACCTGGCCCGAGTTGCCCGACAAGGTCACCGACCGGCGCGCCGACGGCGGCTGTTGGCCGACGCCAGGCCCGGGACGGCAGGCTGTACGGCGCTCGGCACACCGCCGCCACGGTGCTGCTCGTCCTCGGTGTTTCCGAGCGTGTGGTGCTGCAGACCAGGATCGGTCGTCCACCGCGATGGCGGCCCGGTACCGGCACGTGACGGGCGGCATCCTCAAGGACGTGGCCAAGCGGGCCGGCGGCCTCATCTGGGAGATGGCGAAGGGCAACGGCGGGGAGGGCTCGGAGGGCCCCGAAAAGCCCCGCGAGACCACAGTTGAGACTGCGAATGACGAAGGGCCCGACCGCGGAACGGTCGGGCCCTTCGTTTTGCCTGACGGCAAGTGCGGAGGATGCGAGATTCGAACTCGCGAGGGGTTGCCCCCAACACGCTTTCCAAGCGTGCGCCCTAGGCCACTAGGCGAATCCTCCGCGGAGAAGCCTACCGGGTTCGCGGCAGCGGCCGTACATCGATGACGGCCTCGATCGGCAGCGGGCCGTAGATGTGCGGGAAAACGCCGTCGCCGACCGCCTCGTCGCGTACGTCCAGGCCCTCCGGGTCGATCGTCAGGAGTACCAGGTCGTCCAGGTCCGCGTAGAACGCCCGCTGGACCGTACGGACCTGTTCCTCGTCCCGGGAGGCGTGGATGAAGCCGACCTCGGCGAGGGTCTGGCCGCGGGTCGAGATCTCGTACGGGCCGCCGGACGCGCGGGCGGCCTCCCAGTCGGCGCGTTCGGCGATGTGGAAGATCGTCATGCGTGGGTCTCCCGGGGATCGTTGGAACCGAGGAGAGCGTACGGGCCGAAGACGTCCTCGGGATGCCATAGACTCAGTCGAGACCCCTCGCATGGCGTCATCCTGTGAACCTCCCCAGGGCCGGAAGGCAGCAAGGATAAGCAGGCTCTGGCGGGTGTGCGGGGGGTCCTTTGCTTCTGACGAGGACGGACCCCCGATGAGTCTGGCTCTATACCGCAAGTATCGGCCAGCGACGTTCGCCGAGCTCAAGGGGCAGGAACACGTCGCCGAGCCGCTTCAGCAGGCGTTGCGCAACGGGCGCATCCATCACGCATACCTGTTCAGCGGGCCGCGCGGCTGTGGGAAGACCTCCAGCGCGCGGATTCTGGCGCGTTCGCTGAACTGCGAGCAGGGGCCGACGCCCGAGCCCTGTGGCACCTGTGAGTCCTGTATCGCGCTGGGGCCGTCCGGCGCCGGGCACATCGACGTGATCGAGATCGACGCGGCCTCTCACGGTGGTGTGGACGATGCCCGCGATCTACGCGAACGCGCCTTCTTCGCCCCCGTGGCCGCGCGCTACAAGATCTACATCATCGACGAGGCGCACATGGTGACCCGCGAAGGGTTCAACGCGCTGCTGAAGCTCGTCGAGGAGCCGCCGGCCCACCTGAAGTTCATCTTCGCGACGACCGAGCCGGAGAAGGTCATCGGGACGATCCGGTCCCGTACGCACCACTATCCGTTCCGCCTGATCCCGCCGGGCACGCTGCGCGAGCTGCTCGAGGAGATCCTCCAGAAGGAGAACGTTCCGTACGAGCCGGCCGCGATCCCGCTCGTCGTACGCGCCGGGGCCGGGTCCGCGCGGGACTCCGAGTCGATCCTGGACCAGCTGCTCGCGGGCGCCGGCGAGGAGGGCATCACGTACGCCCGCGCGGTCTCGCTGCTGGGCTACACCGACGCGACCCTGCTGGACGAGGTGGTGGACGCGATCGCCTCCCGCGACGGCGGGGCGGTGTTCGCCGCGATCGACCGGGTGATGGAGGGCGGGCAGGATCCGCGGAGGTTCGCGGCCGACCTGCTCGAACGCTTTCGCGACCTGGTGATCCTGTCGAACGTGCCCGACTCGGGCACGACCGGCCTGCTCGACGTGCCGCCGGACGAGCTGGAGCGCATGCAGGCGCAGGCGTCACGGCTCGGCCTGGCCGAGCTGACGCGCGCGGCGGACCTGCTGCACACGGGCCTGACGGAGATGCGCGGGGCGACCGCACCGCGCCTGCTGCTCGAACTGATCTGCGCGCGCATCCTGCTGCCGGGAGCGTACGACGACGAGGCGTCGCTCCTGACCCGGCTCGACCGCCTGGAGCGTCGCCTGGCGATCGGCGACGGCGCCCCGGCCGCGGACCTGCCCCCGATCCGCCGCCCCCAGCCTCCCCAGCCCGCCGACGAACGCCACGCCCCAGGCCGAACCCCCCGCACCGACCCAGCCGTGCGGGGAGAGGGCCAACCCCCGCCCGCCCAGGGGGGCGACCCCACTTCCATTGTCCAGCGCGGAGCCGGCGAGGGGGGAGGTGCGCGAGGGGCTGTGGATAACTCCGCGGCGGCCTCCGCGACCTCCGCGACTTCCTCGGGCTCGCCTTCGGCGTCCTCGCCTGCGGCTTCGGGCGGCGGCCCCACCGGTTCGGGCGGATCGAACGGCTCCGGCTCCTCGGGATCGGGTTCGGCTCCCGCGGCTCCCGCGGCTTCGGCATCTCCGGCCGGCTCGGCGTCTCCGGCGGGTTCGGGGCCGGAGGCTCCGGCGGGTCCGCCTTCGGTGGCTTCCGCGGCGGCCTCGTGGGGCTCGCCCAGCGCCTCCCCCGGGCAGCGGGCCTCGGCGGGACGGGACGAAGGCCGTCCGGAGCGGTCCGGGCAGGCCGCCCGGGCCGGTGAGCGCGGAGGTTCCCGCGCGGCGGGCGACGACGGCTGGCCGGCGCCCACACAGCCGGGCGGACAGCCGCAGCCGCCTACGGCACCCTCGGCCCCTCCACAGCAAGGAGGGGTCGACGTCGGCGCCATTCGCCGCATGTGGGTCGACATTCTCGAGGCGGTCAAGCAGCGCAGCAAGGTCGCCTGGATCGTCCTCATGGAAGGCGTCGAGATCGCCTCCCTCGACGGTAACGTGCTCACCCTCGCGTTCGCCAACGAGGGGAAGCGCCGGGGGTTCACCACCGGCGGCAAGGACGCCGTGCTCCGCGATGCGCTCAAGGAGATCCTCGGCGTCGACTGGCGCATCGACGCGGTCCTCGACAACGGCGGTGGCGGAGGTCGTCAGGGGCCGCCGCAGCCGCCGCCCGACACCGGCGGAGGCTGGGGCTCCTCCGCCCCCTCGGCTCCCGCCTCCCCGCAACCACCCCGCGAGCAGCAGCACCGGCAGCCCGAGCCTCCGCCGCCGGCGGCTCCCCCGGGCTTCGTGCCCCCGCCGCCGGGGCCGATGGACGAGGCCGACGAGGTCGATCCGGAAGGTGACGCCGACGCCGGCGCGGACAGCGCGCTGACCGGCATGGCGCTGATCGAGCAGGTACTCGGAGGAAAGGTCATTCAGGAGATCGACAACGCTTGACCTCCGGATGAAGCCCATTTGCCGCGTCCGTAGGTCACTCTGATCCCGGCAGCTGCCGGGATCAGGTCCCGCGTGTCGTACGCGGTCACCGGCACGGGAGATGCCCGGAATTTCGATCACGGGTGGGCGCGTACCGCATCGGCGGCGAACCCCGTAGTCTCGTGCCATCGGACGATCGAACGAGGAGACGCCGTGGAACCCGGAGGCGAGCCGAATATCCAGCAGATGCTGCAGCAGGCGCAGCGGATGCAGGAGCAGCTCATCAACTTGCAGCGTGAGCTCGCGGAGGCCGAGATCGAGGGCACCGCGGGAGGCGGGCTGGTCACGGCGACGGTGAACGGTCAGAACGAGCTGGTCAAGCTCGTCATCGATCCCGCCGCGATCGACCCGGGTGACCCGCAGGACACCGCTGAGACCGTCGCCGACCTGGTGGTCGCCGCGATCCACAACGCCGGCGAGGAGGCGCAGCGGCTCCAGGAGACCAAGATGGGGCCGCTGACCGAGGGATTGGGCAGCCTCGGAGGCGGTGCCGGAGGAGGACTGCCCGGCGGGCTCGGCCTGCCCGGGCTCTGATGACACCGGTGCTCAGGCCCTGACGAAACAGGCCGTGACGAACATGAACAGGTCCTGACGAACGGGCTCTGGCGCACCGATTCACCGAGCTCTGACGAGCCGGTGCCGCACACCCTACGATCTTCGCCCAGAACAACACCGACAGAAGGGAGGGAGCCGTGTACGAGGGGGTCGTTCAGAACCTCATCGACGAGCTGGGCAGGCTGCCCGGGGTCGGGCCGAAGAGCGCGCAGCGGATCGCCTTCCATCTGCTCGCGGCGGACCCCGCGGACGTCTCACGGCTGACCGAGGCGTTGCGGGAGGTCAAAGATAAAGTCAGATTTTGTAAAGTCTGCGGTAATGTGGCCGAGGCAGAGGAATGCCGGATCTGCCGGGATGCTCGCCGTGACCTGCATGTGATCTGTGTGGTCGAGGAGCCGAAGGATGTCGTCGCGATCGAAAAGACGCGCGAGTTCCGTGGCCGCTATCACGTGCTCGGTGGTGCGATCAGCCCGATCGAAGGGGTCGGCCCCGACGATCTGCGGATCCGGGAGCTCATGCAGCGGCTCGCCGACGGAGAGGTGACCGAGCTCATTCTGGCCACCGACCCGAACCTCGAAGGTGAGGCGACCGCGACCTATCTCGCCCGGCTTGTGAAACCGATGGGTCTCACCGTCACGCGGCTCGCCAGCGGCCTGCCCGTGGGGGGCGACCTGGAATACGCCGACGAGGTCACACTCGGCCGTGCGTTCGAAGGACGGAGGCTGCTCGATGTCTGAGAACAGCTGGACCACGCTCGCCGATCGAGTGGCGAAGCATGTCGACACCTACCTGGCCGGGCTCGAGGCCGTGGCCAAGGGCGAGGCCGGCGAGCACGCCGTGCCCTACCTGCTGCTGGAGGTCTCGCAGATCGCGATGGCCGGGGCGCGCCTCGGTGCCAGCACCGACGTGATCCTCCCGGACAACTGGGAGCCGGACGTCGGCGAGGACCCCGATCTGGACGCCGTACGGCAGGGGCTGGCCGAGCGTCTCACGCAGGTCGACGACTACATGGAGGTCTTCGACCCGTACAAGGACACCGAGGCGACGCCGTACCGGCTCTCGGACGATCTCGTCGACGTCGCCAGCGACCTGGTGCACGGCCGCCGGCACTACGAGGCCGACCGCAAGCTCGAGGCGCTGTGGTGGTGGCAGTACAGCTACTTCAACCACTGGGGCAACCACGCCGGGGCGGCGCTGCGTGCCCTTTACGCGGTTTCGGCGAGTGCTCGCCTGGACGTCATGGAGGAACAGGTCGCGGGTTGACGAAAGGTTTCCCGCGGCTCGCCGAGAAAGACGCAAATCTCGCATAGCGGGATATCGTTTCGCGGTGCAGGCCCCTGACCTCGGTAGACTCGGCGCGTCAAACTACGCCTGAACCGAGGAGTGCACACGCGTGGCTCTAGTCGTGCAGAAGTACGGTGGCTCCTCCGTCGCGGACGCGGAAAGCATCAAGCGCGTCGCCCAGCGCATCGCCAACACCAAACGCGACGGACATGACGTCGCCGTCGTGGTGTCCGCGATGGGGGACACGACGGACGAGCTGATCGATCTGGCCAACCAGGTCAGCCCCCTGCCGCCGGCACGTGAACTCGACATGCTGCTCACCTCGGGAGAGCGCATCTCGATGGCGTTGCTGGCCATGGCCATCGCCAACCTCGGTCACGAGGCGCGGTCGTTCACCGGCTCCCAGGCCGGCGTCATCACCGATGGCAGCCACGGCAAGGCCCGGATCATCGACGTCACGCCCGGCCGCATCCGCGGGGCCCTCGACGACGGACTGATCGCGATCGTGGCCGGCTTCCAGGGAGTGTCCCAGGACTCCAAGGACGTCACGACGCTCGGCCGCGGCGGCTCGGACACCACGGCGGTCGCGCTCGCCGCCGCGCTCGGCGCCGACGTCTGCGAGATCTACACCGACGTGGACGGCATCTTCACCGCCGACCCCCGCATCGTTCCGGCCGCCCGGCGCATCCCCGACATCTCCTACGAGGAGATGATGGAGATGGCGGCCTGCGGCGCCAAGATCCTGCACCTGCGCTGCGTGGAGTACGCCCGGCGCTATGCCATGCCCATCCACGTGCGGTCGTCGTTCAGCAACAAGACCGGCACCTGGGTCAAGTCCAGCATCGAGGGAAACGCGATGGAACAAGCGATCATCTCCGGCGTCGCCCACGACCGGAGCGAAGCCAAGATCACGGTCGTCGGCGTGCCCGACAAGGTGGGCGAGGCGGCCACGATCTTCCAGACGCTCGCCGACGCCGAGATCAACATCGACATGATCGTGCAGAACATCTCGGCCGCCGCGACGAGCCGTACGGACATCTCCTTCACCCTCCCGCGCACGGACGGGCAGACGGCGATGGCCGCCCTCAACAAGATCAAGGAACGCATCGGGTTCGACTCGCTGCGGTACGACGACCAGATCGGCAAGGTCTCGCTGATCGGCGCCGGCATGCGCTCCCACCCCGGCGTGACGGCCAAGTTCTTCGGCTCCATCGCCGACACCGGCGTCAACATCGAGATGATCTCCACCTCCGAGATCCGGATCTCGGTGGTGGTCGACCAGGACGACGTCGACGCCGCCGTCACCGCCGCGCACCGCGCCTTCGACCTCGACTCCGACCAGGTCGAGGCCGTCGTCTACGGAGGGACCGGCCGATGAGCGCGAACAGGAAGCCCACTCTCGCCCTCGTCGGTGCCACCGGCGCCGTCGGCACCGTCATGCGCGAGATCGTCTCGTCCCGCGAGGACGTCTACGGCGAGATCCGTCTCGTCGCCTCCGCCCGCTCGGCCGGCCGCCGCCTGCCCGTACGCGGCGAGGAGCTCGTCGTCCAGGAGCTGACCCCGGAGGTCTTCGACGGCGTCGACATCGCGATGTTCGACGTGCCCGACGAGGTCTCCAAGACCTGGGTGCCGATCGCGGCCGAGCGCGGCGCGGTCGTCGTGGACAAGTCAGGCGCGTTCCGGATGGAGCCGGACGTCCCGCTCGTCGTGCCCGAGGTCAACCCCGAGGCCGTACGCGAGCGGCCGCGTGGCATCATCTCCACGCCCAACTGCACGACGCTGTCGATGATGGCCGCGATGGGCGCGCTGCACGCCGAGTACGGCCTGAGCGCCCTCGTCGTCGCCTCGTACCAGGCGGTCTCCGGTGCGGGCGTGGCCGGCACCGAGCGGCTGTACGCCGAGATCGAGGCCGTCGCCGGCGACCGTACGCTCGGCCAGACCGCCGGTGACGTGCGCAAGGCGATCGAGGACAAGCTCGGCGACGCGGAGTCGCCGTTCCCGGCGCCGATGGCCCTCAACGTCGTGCCGTGGGCGGGCTCGCTCAAGGACGACGGCTGGGCGTCGGAGGAGCTCAAGCTCCGCAACGAGTCCCGCAAGATCCTCGGCATCCCCGGCCTGAAGGTCTCCTCCACCTGCGTACGGGTGCCGGTGATCACGACGCACTCGCTGGCCGTGCACGCGACGTTCGAGCGTCCGGTCGACGTCGCGGGCGCGCGGGCGATCCTGGAGGCCGCCCCGACCGTTGTGGTCATGGACGACCCGGCGAACTCCGTGTACCCGACCCCGGCGGACGTCGTCGGCACCGACCCGACGTACGTCGGGCGGATCCGGCAGGCGATCGACTTCCCGAACACCCTCGACCTGTTCGTGTGCGGCGACAACCTGCGCAAGGGCGCGGCCCTGAACGCCGCGGAGATCGCCGAACTGGTCGCGGCCGAGTTCACCGGCTGAGTTCACCGGCTCGGCCCGCCGAGTTCACTCGCTGAGCGATGGAGGCCCGGTGCCCGACCGGGCCTCCACGTTTCACGAGAAACATCGATCACATGAATGTGACGTCCCAGTGTGACGGCTCACGAGCGAACAGGCTCCGGTTGGCCGTCCGGAATTGCGCCGCGCCGTCGCCTCGCCGGTGAATGCGGTGGTAGTGGTGGCGGACGAAGCGGTTGAGGCAGCGGCTGGGCAGAATGTCGAGCTTGTAGCCCGCGCCATGGCTGTAGTGGCCGTGCGCGTGGCCCCTCTCGGTGCCGCCTGAGATCACCAGGCCGCAGCGGCTCGCCTCCTTCAGCCGGAGCACGCCGTCGAGTGTGGACGGTCGTAGCCCCTCGAACGAGGTGCAGTGCGGGTTCCTCCGGCGCGTGCAGTGCCCGGAGGAGACCCAGCGAAGTCCCGCCGCACGAAGCAGAGAGCCGGCCTCCTGCTGGTGCAGGGGTTCCGACGGTGTTTTCCGGTCGTGCGTCCATGCTTGGGCCGTACCGGCCGTTAAGGCGAAGAACGCCGTGGCGCAGCCGGTCATGACGGTCAGCCGTGTCGACATCCAACCTCCCTGTGCCGTCGCATGCGCCCAGCGGCAGCATCTGCCACGTGTCACGCGATCGCGTGGCAGGAGACGCGCCGTTTTGCGAAACGAGGCCGGAACCCTGGCTCGTTGTTGGCCTGCGCCGACTCGGTGCGTGAAGAGACGTACAGTGTCGCCTGTGGCCGTACCGACCAAGTCCGAGCAGACCCGGGATCTGATCGCCAAGACCGCTTTGCGGCTTTTTCGCGAGCGCGGTTACGAGGCCACGACGATGCGGGCCATCGCCACCGAGGCGGGCGTTTCGGTGGGAAACGCGTATTACTACTTCGCTTCCAAGGAAGAGCTGATCCAGCTCTACTTCGAGCACTCCCAGGAGGACCACACCGAGGCGTCCCGCGGCGTCCTGGCCGGGGAGCGCGAGTTCCGGGCCCGGCTGCTCGGCGTGTTGCGCGCCCGCATCGACACGCTTCAGCCGTACAAGGAGTTCGCCGGCAAGTTCTTCAAGTACGCGGCCGAGCCGTCGAGCCCGCTGAGCCCGTTCAGCACCGAGTCCGGCCCGGTCCGCGAGGCGTCCATCACGCTCTACCGCGAGGTCGTGGAGGGCTCGACGCTGAAGACGGACGCCGAGATCCGGGCCGAACTCCCCGAGCTGCTGTGGCTCTACTCCATGGGCGTGGTCCTCTACTGGGTCTACGACAGCAGCCCGGACGCGGAGAACACCTATCGCCTGGTCGAACGCACCGTGCCGCTGATCGACCGGCTGGTCGGCATGGCCCGCCTGCCCGGCATGCGCGGCGTCGTCCGCGAAGCCCTGTCCACCTACCGCGACCTGCGGAGGTAAAAAGACCGTCCAGCCGCGGCCCGCTCGGTTGACCGGCATCCGCGGAGGGGAACCAAGACACCGGACGACGCCGACGAGGCACCCGCGGTGTCGGGGCGGCACGGAAAACCAGATGCGGCGGACCGTACGGTGCTGCGAGGGTGACCCGGATGGACCGCCAGACGATCTCCGCGCTCGCCCACGCCGACCATCCCATCGCCGCTCCGCTGGATCCCGCGTCCGTACGGGAGCTGATCGCGAAGACGATCCGGCGTGGCGACGAGCGGCTCCTCGACCTCGGCTGTGGCGGTGCGGCGTGGCTGCTGAGCGCCCTCGCCGACCATCCCCGCGTACGGGCCGAGGGCGTCGACCTCTCCGCTCCGGCGCTCACGCAGGCCGGAGAGGCCGCCACGGCACTCGGCGTACGGGACCGGCTGGTCCTCCACCACGCCGACGCCACGGCGTACGAGGCGGCCGAGCCGTTCGACGTCGTGCTCAGCGTGGGGGCGACTCACGCGTTCGGCGGCCTGCTTCCCACGCTCGCGGCGGCGCGGCGGCACCTGGCGCCCGGCGGCCGGGTCATCGTCGGCGACGGCTTCTGGGAGCAACCGCCCGGCCCCGCCGCCGTCGAGATCTTCGGTGGGCTGGAGGATCTGCCGGCCACCGTGGACCGGGTCACCGGCGACGGCTGGGTCCCCGTGTACGGCCACATCAGCACACGTCAGGAGCTGGACGCCTACGAGTGGTCCTGGACCGGTTCCCTCACCTCCTGGGCCCTCGACCACCCGGACGAGCCCGACGCCGTCGAGGCGCTCGCGCTGGCGACCACGCATCGCGACGAATGGCTGCGCGCGTACCGCGGCACCTTCGGCTTCGTCTGCCTCGTCCTGGGCCTCGCCGCTCAGTGAGCGGCGATCGCGTCCAGCTCACGGAGCGCGTTGGCGGGGAGGGTGATCTCGGCGGCGCCCATGTTCTCGCGAAGGTGCGCTCGAGAGGAGGTGCCGGGGATGAGGGTCATCGTCGGCGACCGCTGGAGTAGCCATGCCAGGGCGACCTGCTGCGTGGAGAAGCCGAGGTCGGCGGCCACCTTGTTCAGCGTCTCGGACTGTAGCGGTGAGAACCCGCCGAGCGGGAAGATCGCGACGTAGGCGATGTTCTCGCGCGCGGTGCGCTCGACCATGGCGTCGTCGTCGCGCTCGGCGAGGTTGTAGAGGTTCTGGACCGCCACCACCGGTGCGATGCCCTGCGCCTCGGTGAGCTGCGCGTCGGAGGCGCAGCTGAGCGCCAGATGGCGGATGAGCCCCTGGGTGCGCAGCTCGGCGAGCGCGCCGAACTGCTCGGCGATCGAGTCGTCCGTCATGCCTCCGTGCGCGGTGCGCGTCTCCAGCCGCAGGTACACGACGTCGAGGACGTCGAGCCGCAGGTGGTCGAGGTTGTCGTGCACCTGGGCGACGAGGTCATCGGGGTCCAGTGAGTGGATCCAGGAGCCGTCGTCCCCGCGCCGCGCCCCGACCTTCGTCGCGATGTGCAGGCCGGACGGGTACGGGTGCAGGGCCTCCCGGATCAGCTCGTTGGTGATGGTCGGGCCGTAGAAGTCGGCGGTGTCGATGTGCGTGACGCCGAGGTCCACGGCCTCCCGCAGCACCGCGACGGCCTCGTCGCGGTCGCGCGGTGGGCCGAACACCCCGGGCCCGGCGAGTTGCATGGCGCCGTACCCCAGGCGCGAGATGGTGAGGTCCTCGGCGAGCGTGAGTGTCCCGCCTGGAGCTGTGGTCACGTTGAGCCTTCTCTCCGCATCGGTTAACTAACCGGTTACCTAACTCACTATGGGCAGGACTAACCATTTAGTCAACTGGCACTACTCTTGACCTTGTGAGCGCAGCCGAGACCAAGGACCGCATCCTGGACGCGGCGTTCGCGGAGTTCTCCGAGTACGGCGTCGCGGGAGCACGGGTCGACCGGATCGCGAAGAAGGCCCGGTGCAACAAGAACCTGATCTACGTCTACTTCGAGAATAAGGAGACGTTGTTCGGCGCGGTGCTCCAGCGCCACCTCTTCGACGCCTACGACGGCGTTCCGTTCGACCCCGACGACCTGCCGGGCCTGGCGGGCCGGGTGTTCGACCGTGCCCGGTCCAACCCCGGCGTCTACCGGCTGCTGGCGTGGGCGACGCTCGAACGCACCACCGCCCTGCCGCCGACGCGCGAGCGCGAACACGACCGCAAGGTCGCGCTCCTGCGCGAGCGGCAAGAGGCGGGTGCCGTACGCGACGACATCTCGCCGGTCCTCCTTCTGATGGCCGTGCTCGCGCTCGCCACCGCGTGGTCCCCCGACTTCCCCTTCGGGAGCACCGCCAACCCCTCCGCCGACCTGCCTGACGACGAGGTCCGTGACGCGGTCATACGGATGGTCGCCGGCATCACCGGGCAGGAGAAACAGGGGTAGATCCCTCAGGTCCGCGGCGTGCCGACGTTCAGCGCTGCGGGCTCAGTCCCGCCACGGTCAGCCCGAACAGCCGGTCCGCCGAGGCGGCCGGGTCCGGGTGGCGCTCCGTCGCGAGGACGATGCCGACGATCAGCGTGAGCAGGTCGGTCATGGTGACGGATCCGGCCACCGCGCCGTCCCGCATCGCGCGGTGCAGGAGGGGATCCCCCGCCTCTTCCAGCGCCGCCGCGCAGGAGTTCCCCTGCACCGGGTCGGGCTCGGGCCCGTCGTAGGCCAGCGCCGCCGCCAGCCCCCGCGTGGAGGCGCAGTAGGCGACGACGTCGCCCAGCCACTCCAGCAGCGCGCTCCGGCTGTCGTCTCCGCCGGTGAGGTCCTGGGCGCGGGCCTGCAACGCCTCGATCCGTTTCCGTGACACCGCCGCCAACAGCGCCTGCCGTGTGGGGAAGTGCCGGCGCACGGTCGCCGAGCCGACCCCCGCGACACGGGCGATCTGCTCCAGGGAGGCGTCGGCGCCGTGGGCGGCGATCTCGTCCTCGGCCACGGCGAGGATGCGTGCGTAGTTGCGCCGCGCGTCCGCGCGCTGACGGTCGGGCATGTCATCTCCACGGTTGTTAAGTGGCGGGCCCCGCCGTATCGTATCGCGGGTAAACGGCGGGGCCCGCCACTTATTCGCGAAGCACCCGAGGAGCACTCATGTCCACCGACTCCGCGCCCGTCCTGGTCACCGGCGCCACCGGCCGGCAGGGTGGGGCCACCGCCCGCGCACTGCGCGCGGCGGGCGTTCCCGTACGCGCCCTGGTGCGCGACCCCGGCACGGACGCGGCCAAGGCCGTCGAGGCGCTCGGCGCCGAACTGGTCACCGGCGATCTGCATGACCGCGACTCCGTGATCCGGGCCGCCGAAGGCGTCCGCGCCGTCTTCTCCGTGCAGATGCCCGCCATGACCGGGGACGGCTTCGACTTCGACGGGGAGATCGCCCAGGGCGTCAACCTCATCGAGGGCGCGAAGGCGGCCGGAGTGCCGCAGTTCGTGCACACGTCCGTCAGCGGCGCCGGACGGCAGACGGAGATTCCCGGCTGGGCCGAAGGCCGGTGGTCCGCGCTGGAACCCCCCTTGGGCGCGAAGACCACGATTCAGAATCGGCTCCGCGAGGCCGGCTTCCCGCGCTGGACGCTCCTCAAGCCGGCCTTCTTCATGGAGAACTTCCTGCCGTCCATGGCGTTCCTGTTCCCGCGCGGCATCGAGGGCGGCCTGGTCAGCCTCCTGAAGCCCGAGACCCGGCTGTCGCTGGTGGCCGCGGAGGACATCGGCCGGGCGGCCGCCGCGGCCATCGCCGAGCCGGAGCGGTTCGACCGGGTCGAGCTGGAGCTGGCGAGCGACTACCTGTCGATGGCGGAGATCGCCGAGGTCCTCTCGCGCGTCCTGGGCACGCGGCTGTCCGCCCCGGACATGACCGAGGAGGAGGCCTTCGCCGCCGGCATGCCGGCGATGGGCGCCTCACACGCGTACATGAACGTGTCCGGCCAGCCGGCCCGGCCGGAGTACGCGAGGGCCCTCGGCATCCCGCTCACCGGCTTCGAGGAATGGGCGCGGACGCACATGCGGGCCACCGCCTGACCCGGTCGCATCGTGCGGAGACCGCCCGGGACGCCGGGCGGTCTCCGAGGCCGGGCCGTGCCGGCGACCGCCCGGCGCCTAGACCAGGTCGAGGTGCTTGCGGGCGAAGTCGATGGTCGCGGCCATCTGGCGGATCCGCTCCTCGATCACGAGTGAGCCGTGGCCCGCGTCGTACCGGTAGACCTCGTGCTCCTTGCCCAGCTCACGCAGCCGCGCCAGGTAGTTGTCGATCTGCCGGATCGGGCAGCGCGGGTCGTTCTCGCCCGCCATGACCAGCACCGGCGTGGTGACCCGGTCTGCGTACGTGATCGGCGACGAGGCGGCGTACCGGTCCGGCACCTCGGCCGGCGATCCCCCGAACAGCGACCGGTCGAACGCCTGCAGCGCCTCCATCTCGTCCTCGTACGCCGCGACGTAGTCCGCCACCGGCACGATGCCGATCGCGACCGACCAGTCGTCCGGCTGCACGCCGATGCCAAGCAGCGTGATGAAGCCGCCCCAGGAGCCGCCGGTCAGCACCAGCCGCGCCGGGTCGGCGAGATGCGTGGCGACCGCCCAGTTGCGCACCGCCTTGATGTCCTCCAGCTCCACCAGCCCCGGGCGGCCCTCGATCGCGTCGCGCCAGTCGCTGCCGTAGCCGCTGGAGCCGCGGTAGTTGACCCGGACGACGGCGAACCCGTGGTCCACCCACGCCGCGGCGTCCGGGGCGAAGGAGTCGTCGTCGTAGGCCGCCGGGCCGCCGTGGACGTCGAAGACGGTCGGGAACGGGCCGGGGCCCGCGGGCTTGGAGACCAGGGCGTGGATCTCGCCGCCCGGACCGGTGACCCAGGCGTCCTCGACCGTCACCGAAGACGGCGCGGGCTCGCCGGGCGGGGTCAGCACGACCGCGCCGGACGTCGAGCGGATCACCGGCGGGGACGCCGAGGAGGACCAGGAGAACTCCACCGTGCCGTCCGGGCGCGCGGTGGCCGAGCCGATCACGCCGCGCGGCGTGTCGATCTGCCGCAGGGTCCTGGTGGACAGGTCGTAGCGGTACAGCTCGTCGCGCGCGTGATGGGAGCGGGAGACCAGCAGCGCCGACGCGTCCGGGTACCAGTCGGCGCCGACCTCGCCGGTCAGGTCCAGCGCGATCTCCTCGACCGTGCCGTTCACCGGGTCCCAGATCAGCGGCTCGGACCGGCCGCGGCGCTCGTGCTCGACGAGCAGCCGCTGGTCGCCCGCGACCGGGGAGAACGCGACCGCGCCCAGGCCCTTGCCCGGCCCGTCCCACAGGTCGGCGACGGTGGAGCCGTCCGGCCGTACGACGCGCAGGGCCATGTGGCGGCTGTCGCCGTGCTCGCTGTGGTTGATCGCGACGAGCGACTCGTCCTCGGACAGGTCGATGATGTAGGCGTCCTCGTCGTGCGCGTACAGGACGCGCGGCTCCTCGCCCGGAGCGCACCAGTGGATGGTCGAGCCGTTCTCGGTGGTCCGGCCGATCACCGCCAGCCCGCTGGAGCCCACCGCCAGCCCGGCCGGGTACGCCGGCTCCAGCTTGGGCGCGGCGTCCTCGCCGCCGCCGAACGGCTCGCGCCGCCACACCCCGAACTCGTCGCCGTCGGTGTCGGCGAACCACCAGATCCACTCACCGGTCGGGTCGACACCGCCCATCCAGGTGCCGTTCGGCCGGTCGGTCACCTGGCGTTTGACGTCGGTCTCGCGGTCCCAGGAGTAGATCTCCCAGGTGCCCGTGGCGTTGGAGCGGTAGACGCTGCGGTGCGGTGCGTCATGGGCCCAGCTCGGCAGGCTCACGCGCGCCGCGCGGAACCGTGCCTTCCAGCGTTCGTCATCGACCATGGACCAAGCATCTCAGCCCGTGACCCGGCCCGGTGAGCTGGCGCCGAAGTCAGCGGGCCCTGTCTTCGCGGGTGGCCGTACCGGGTTCTGGACCGGCGCGGGGCCGGGTGGCTTACCTTTGAGGGGTGGCGTCGCAGTCCTCGACCGAGTCAGTTCCCCGGCCTGCCGCAGGCGGCGCCGACGAGGTCACGCACGGCTACCCACCGCCCGCCCGGCCGGTGGGGTCGACTGTCGTGGCCTACTGCGGCGCCATCATGACCGTACGCGGCGAGTCGTCGGCCTCGCCGCCACCGGACACCTGCGCCGAGTGCGCGGCGATCTGGAAGCGCCGGCGGCGCCGGTCGCGCTGAGAGCCGCCGGGGCCCGTCGGCCGGTCAGGGCGCGGCGGCGGCCAGCCAGCCGGACAGCAGGTCCTCATCGCCGAAGACCGTGCAGCGCTCCGGTCCGTACCGCCCGTACAGCAGGAGGAGCAGGTCGCTCGTTGCCCCGCGTACGGCGGCCGTGCCCTTGCCGTGGCCGCGTTCCCAGCGCGTGCCGTCCGGGCCGAGCGTGATCATCCACTCCCCGTCGCCGTCGGTGGCGTGCAGGTGCAGCGTCGCCCCGAACCGGCCGAACTCCGCGATCCGGCCGGCGACCCGTGGATGGTGAGGGTAGGAGGTGAGGAACTCCTCGATGCCGTCCGCGGCGAGCTCGCGGTCGATGACGGGTTCGCGGCCGAGGGCGAGCTCGGCGTCGGCGCGGTGGACGACGGTCTCGTGCAGCACCCGGCGCGACCAGAAGCGCACGTGTTGGTCGGGACCGAACGTCCAGGCCGGCGTCTCGCCCGGCGTCGCGCGCAGCGTCGTCACCAGCGGCCGTACGCCGGCCGCGAGCCAGCGCGGATAGTCGCCGACGTCGTCGGGCAGGCCGAGATCGAGGTCGCGAACGGAGACGCGTTCCTCCGGCAGCGTGCGCACGATGTGGGTGATCCAGCGCTGGACCGTGCCGTAGTGCCGGATGAGGTCGGCGACGGTCCAGCCGGGGCAGGTGGGGACGGGTGTCGCGAGGTCGGCCTGACCGACGACCTCGACGAGCCGCGCGATCTCGGGCTCGGCGGCGGAGATGTGGCGTTCGTGGTCGCTCATCCGCCGGAGCATAGAGCCGCCCATCCGCCGGAGGACAGAACGGTGGCTGTGCGGGCCGACCGCGTCACGGCATTCTTGAACGCATGGAATCTGAACTCACGCTCATGGCGGTGCACGCCCATCCCGACGATGAGGTGCTGAGCACGGGTGGCGTCTTCGCGCGGTATGCCGAAGAGGGCGTCCGTACCGTCCTGGTGACCTGTACGAACGGCGAGCAGGGCGACGGTCCGGACGGAGTCAAGCCCGGCGAGCCGGGCCACGACGAGCAGGCGGTACGCGAGCGGCGGCTCGCCGAGCTGCGTGACTCGGTCGCGCACCTGGGCATCGAGCACGTCGAGCTGCTTGGCTACCGTGACTCCGGCATGGCGGGCTGGGACGCCAACACCCGCGACGACGTCTTCGCCAACGTTCCCCTGGCACGGTCGGCGGCCAAGCTCACCGCCCTGATGGACAAGTACCGCCCCCAGGTGCTGGTCACCTACGACGAGAACGGCGGGTACGGTCACCCCGACCACATCCAGGCGCACCGCATCGCGAGAGTCGCGGCGGAGGAACAGCGGGACAGACGCGGCATCCCGCACAAGGTCTACCACACGGCCATGCCCCGGTCGCGGTTCCGTGCGATGGGCCCGATGCTGCGCGAAGCGGGTGTGGACTTCGACTTCGACTTCGAAGAACTGCCCGATGACTTCGGCACTCCGGACGAGAAGGTCACCACGTACATCGACGTGCGGCGGTACGTCGATCGCAAGCGCAAGGCGCTCGCGGCGCACGCGAGCCAGGCCGACAACATCTTCTTTCTGCGGCTGCCGGACGACCTCCTGCCCCAGGTGCTCGGCTTCGAGGCGTTCGTCCGCGTCAAGAGCGACGTCCCCGTGCCCGACGACGAGGACGACCTGTTCGCCGGGATCCGCTGACCGACGATCCCGCGTGCGAGCCCCGTCCTTCCGGGCGGGGCCGGCGCAACCTCGACCTACGCGGGTCGCCACCGTCCGCCGAACTCCTCGGAGCTCGGCGGCGGGCCGGGCAGCCGGGTGGCGCCCGGATGGGCGCGCAGGGCGTCCAGCAACAGCGCCAGGTAACGACGGCGCAGCGTGGCGGTGCGCTCGGCATCGCCGAGACGGATCGCGGCGATCTGCTCGAAGATCATCGGTATGTCATTGGCGTGCAGGTCGGGTCGCAGCGCCCCGGCGGCCTTCGCCCGGCGGAACACCCGGTCGGCCAGCGCGGTCGCGTGCGCGGCCAACTCGTGCAGCTCGGCCGTGGGGGTGAACGTGCCGGCCAGCCGTACCGTCAGGGAGTGCACGTCGGAGTCGGTGACGCCCCGTACGAAGCCGGCGAACGCCTCCCACGGATCCCCGTCCTCGGCCACGGCGGCCTCGGCGAGGGCGATGAACCGGTGCAGCCCGTCCGCGCACAGGGTCCGCAGCAACTCTTCCTTGCCCGCGTAGCGGCGGTACAGCGCACCCACGCCCACGCCGGCCCGCTCGGCGACCGCGGAGATCGGTGCGCCGGGCTCCCGCATGAACACCTCCCGCGCGGCGTCCAAGATCACTCCGTCGTTGCGCGCCGCTTCGGCTCGACGTCCGCTCAGCCGGCCGGCCCTGGTCTCCATGTTCCGGACTCTATCAGTTGAACGGAATGATCCGTTCCGATAGAGTCGATTCAAACGGAACGGACCATTCCGTTCTTTACTGAAGGGGAAGACCATGACCGCAATCTCCTGGGACGTGCTGAACCAGGCCCACGGCGCGCTGCGGACGGCCGTGGCCGAGGTCGCCGACGCCGACTGGAAGCTGCCCACGCCGTGCGAGCAGTGGAACGTCGCCCAGGTGCTGCGGCACGCCTGCGGCGACCAACTCGCCTACGCCGCTGCGATCACCGGGAGCGGTGGCCCGAGCGAAAATCCCTTCGAGCCCGCCGAGGATGCTCCCGACGCCCCGCGGGCACTGCTCGCCACCGCACTGGACGGCTCGACGCGCGCCTTCGCGACGGTGAGCCCCGGTGCGCAGGCCGTTCCGTCACCCCTCCCGCAGGGCCCGCTGCCGGCCGAGACCGCCGTCGGCGCCGCCGCGCTCGACGCCGCGGTGCACGCCTGGGACATCGCGGTCGCCGTCGGCCTGCCCTCACCGCTGAGCGCGGATCTCGCCGCCCTGTTGACGCCCGTCGCGACCACGCTCGCCGAACCGCTTCGCGGCTTCGCCTACGCGCCGGCCCTCGACCCGCGGCCGGGGGACGACTCCGTCGCCGGGCTGCTGCGCTACCTCGGCCGTCGTCCCGACTGGACCCGGTGACACGGCACGGCAGAATGCGCGGTTGACTTCCTCCCCCTCGTGGGTGAGGGGGTTTCCTACGGCTCGCGCCGTGGGGTTTCCTGCTTCGGTGCCGACGGCCCCGACCGGGAGGAGTCCCACCCGAGGTCTTACCGCGGCTCCACAGGCCGACACCGCCAGCCCGGCGGCCAGAATGTTCTTCGCCGCGTTCACGTCCCGATCGTGGGTCGTGCCGCAGCCACACGTCCACATGCGGACGTTGAGGGGCATCGCCTCGGCCACGGTTCCGCAGGCCGAGCACAGTTTGGAGGAGGGGAACCAGCGATCGACCACGATCACCTCGCGGCCATACCATCGCGCTTTGTACTCGAGCATGCTGCGGAACTCACTCCATGCGGCATCGGAGATGGCGCGGGCCAGTGCGTGGTTCTTCAGCATGTTCTCAACGGTCAGGTCCTCGATCACGACCACTTGGTTATCGCGGACGAGTCGATTGGTGAGCTTGTGCAGACCGTCACGGCGCCGGTCGGCGATCCGCGCGTGGATCCGGGCGACCTTACGCCGGCAACGGGACTTCTTCTTCGCCTTGAACCGTGGATACCTCGCCCGTCCGGCGAAGAAGTTCGTGAACGCGGTCTGCAGGTGCCGCAGCACCTGCTGCAGCGGAACGCTGGACACCTCGTTCAGGAACGCCAGTTCCTCGGTCTTCTTCCAGGCCGTCAGCATCGCGGAGGTGGCGTTGTAGCCCACGCGTTCCCGCCGCGACTTCCAGGCGTCGGTGCGGGCCTCCAGCGCCAGGTTGTAGACCTTCCGCACGCACCCGAACGTGCGCGACAGTTCCGCTGCCTGCGCATCGGTGGGATAGAAGCGGTACTTGAAAGCACGCTTCACACGAGGGGTGGTCACAGTCCGCAAACTATCGCGTCAGCGTGTAACCACATGTGGGTTTTTCGGGACTGGACGCCGAATCGCCGTGACCGCGATCCGGTGCCCATGCCCTGCTCCGCAGCAGACCGATTCCTCCCCGCCCTCAAGGGCGGGGTCTCCTCGGAGGATTCAGATGAACGTCGCGAGCGAAGTGCTGGGCGTCCAAGAGCTCAACCGGGCCCTCCTGGCGCGGCAGTCGCTGCTGGAGCGGTCGGCCGCGTCCGCGCTGGAGATGATCGAGCGGCTGGTGGGTCTGCAGGCTCAGGCCCCATGGCCGCCGTACTACGGGCTCTGGTCGCGGCTGGCAGGTTTCCACCAGGACGAACTGGTCCACCTGCTCACCGATCGCCGGGTGGTACGGATCGGCCTCATGCGCGGCACCGTGCACCTGGTGAGCGCCGCGGACTGCCGGACGCTCCGTCCTCTCACCCAGCCGATCCTCGACCGGGCGTTGCGGTCCAACTTCCGCGGGTCCCTGGACGGGCTCGAACTGCCGGCGCTCTTCGCGGCGGGACGAGCCCTGGTGGAGGCCCGGCCGCACACGATGAGCGAACTGGGCGCTCGCCTCGCCGAGGATCCGCGCTGGACCGGGTGGGCCCCCGCCGCCCTGGCCCAGGCGGTCCGGGCGGGAGTACCCCTGGTGCAGGTGCCGCCACGGGGCATCTGGGGCGTGGGCGGGCAGACGCGGGTCACCTCGGCCGAGGCGTGGCTGGGGCGGCCGCTGCACTCCGAGCCGTCGATCGAGGACGTCGTGCTGCGCTACCTGGCGGCGTTCGGCCCGGCCACGGTGAAGGACGTGCAGACCTGGATGGGCGTCACGCGGCTGAAACCCGTCCTGGACCGGCTGCGGTCCCGTCTGGCGGTGTTCCGCGACGACCAGGGCAAGGAGCTGTTCGACCTGCCCGACGCGCCGAGACCCGGGCCGGACACCGAGGCTCCGGTGCGATTCGTCGCCGAGTTCGACAACATCCTGCTGTCCCACGCCGACCGCCGTCGGATCATGTCGGAGGAGGCGCGGAAGCGGACCCTCGGCGTGCCCAACGGGGTCTTCCCCGGCACGTTCCTGGTCGACGGGTTCGTCGGCGGCACCTGGCGAATCGAGCGCTCCTCGAAGGCCGCCGCCCTGCACCTCACGCCGTACGAGCCGCTGGACGCCACGACCCGCGACGCGCTGGTCGCCGAGGGCGCCCGCCTTCTCACCTTCGCCGCGGGCGAGACCGCCGACCACGACATCCGATTCGTCCTCGCCGAGCAATGATCCCGGCCGGTTCGCCGGAATCCGCTGAGACAGTGGTGCTGGCACCACTCTTGGGGCGGTGCCTGCCCCCGAAGTGATCCGGGGGCCGCCGGGATGGGATCGCGAGGCCGCGATTTCTAGCGTCATCAGCGTGTTCACCGAGCGAGGAGACGCTGATGAAATCGAATGTGGCCGCCCGGCTCGGCGGCTGGAGCGCCCGCCATCGTAAGACCGCGATCTGCGGGTGGCTGCTGTTCGTGGTGGCCGCGGTTCTCATCGGCGGGATGGTGGGGCAGCAGTCGCTGACCGACGGAGAGGACGGCGTCGGCGATTCGGGTCGCGCCGAGAGGATCATCGACGACGCGGGCATCACCAAGCCGGCGTCGGAGATGGTGCTGGTGCACAGCGCGACCGTGAACGGGTTCCGTGCCGCGCTGCCGGACGTGATGCGGGCCGTACGCTCCAGCGGGCGGACGACGGCGCCGCGCGAGCCGCTGGTCTCGCGGGACCGTCATGACGCCCTGGTGCAGTTCGACATGACCGGCGATCCCAAGACCGCCGGCGACCGGGTCGTCCCGGTGCAGAAGGCCGTGGCCGCGGTGCGGGCACGGCACCCGGAGGTGCGGATCGAGCAGTTCGGCGACGCCAGCGGCGACCACTGGTTCGACCAGACGCTCGGCAAGGACTTCTCCCGCGCGGAGCTGACCGCCGTGCCGCTGGCGCTGGGCATCCTGCTCGTCGCCTTCGCGGCCCTGCTCGCCGCGGTGGTCCCCGTCGTCATCGCGGTCACGGCGTTCCTGGCCGCCAACGGCCTGCTCGCGGTGGTCAGCCACGGCCTGCACATGGACGGTTCGGCCAGCTCGGTCATGCTGCTGATGGGACTGGCGGTCGGCGTCGACTACTGCCTGTTCTACCTGCGCCGCGAGCGCGAGGAACGCGCGGCGGGCCGCGACCGGGAGACCGCGCTGCGGATCGCGGCGGCGACCTCCGGCCGTTCCGTACTGGTGTCCGGGCTGACCGTGATGGTGGCCATGGCCGGCATGTTCTTCTCCGGGATGCTGCTGTTCGACGGCTTCGCGGTGGCGACGATCCTGGTCGTGCTCATCGCCGTCCTCGGGTCGGTCACGGTGCTGCCCGCTCTCCTGTCGCTGCTGGGGGACAAGGTGGAGTTCGGGCGGATTCCGTTCCTGCGGCGCCGGCGTTCGACCGGGCGGTTCTGGGACGCCGTGCTCCGTCCGGTGCTGCGCCGTCCGGGCATCTCCGCGGCGCTGGCCGCCGGCGTGCTGCTGGTCCTGGCCGCGCCCGCGCTCGGCATGCACACCGAGAAGCTCGGCATCGACCAGCAGGTGCCGCGCGACACGCCGCTGATCCAGACCTACGACCACATCACGGCCGCGTTCCCGGGCGGTCCGGACCCGGCGACCGTGGTGCTCAAGGCCAAGGACATCGAGGCGCCCGCGGTGAAGTCGGCGATCGCGTCCTTCGAGTCGGCCGTGCGCGGCGATCCCGAGTTCGGGCAGTCGGTGCGCACCCGGGTGTACGCCGGGCCGGACGTGGCGATCGTCGAGGTGCCGCTGGCCGGGAGCGGGTCGGACGCCACCTCCCAGCACGCGCTGAAGACCCTGCGCGCCATGGTTCCCGGGGCGTTCGGCCGGGTCGCCGAGGCGCACGTGGCCGGCACGCTCGCCTTCTCCGACGACTGGAACGACCAGTTGCGCGGCAGCATCGTCCCGGTCTTCGCGTTCGTGCTCGGCGTGACGTTCCTGCTGATGCTGGTCTCGTTCCGCTCTCTGCCGATCGCCGCGACGGCGATCGTGCTCAACCTGCTGTCGGTCGGCGCGGCGTACGGCGTGATGGTGGCGGTCTTCCAGCACGGCTGGGGTGCGAGCCTGGTCGGCACCCAGGGCGTCGGCGCGATCGAGGCCTGGCTGCCGCTGTTCGTCTTCGTGGTGCTGTTCGGGCTGTCGATGGACTACCACGTGTTCGTGGTGTCGCGGATCCGTGAGGCGTACGACCGCGGCGTGCCGACCTCGCGGGCGGTCGCGGAGGGCATCCGCTCGACGGCCGGCGCGGTGACGAGCGCGGCGACCATCATGGTCGCGGTCTTCGCGGTGTTCGGGACGCTGTCGATGCAGGACTTCAAGCAGATGGGCGTGGGACTGGCGGTCGCGGTCCTGCTGGACGCGACCGTGGTGCGCGCGGTGCTGCTGCCCTCGGCCATGAGGCTGCTGGGCGAGCGGAACTGGTACCTGCCGCGCTGGCTCGGCTGGCTGCCGAACCTGTCGCACGGCGAGGAGCCGGCCCCGCCCCCGCCCGCCGCTCCGGCGCCGGTGTACGCCGCCGATCTCGGTCAGTAGGGCGGCCGGAAGTACTTGTCGGCCGTGCGACGTGGGGTCTCCCGGCCGTAGGCGGAGGAGGGACGATGGTGCGGGTCGGCGTGCTGCGCGCGGAGGCGTTCGACGGCCCGCAGCACGTCGTCCCGGTTGCCCGCGGCCTTGATCCAGGTGGGCAGGCAGGCGGCCATGCTCATCGCCGGGCCGTCGCCGCGTTCGCGGAGCGTCGCCGCCACGTAGGCCGCCAGGGCGTCGAGGTGGCGTTCGTTGTACGCCCACAGCACCTTGCCGCGGCACGGGGTCTGCAACCAGAGCGGGAGGCCGAAGAACGGGTCGTCCGGGCCGCCGAGCCGGACGCCGATGAGGGCGTTGCCCCGGCGTTCGGCGGTCCACTCGCGGGTCAGGGCGCAGTCGTCGCAGGCCAGCCGCCGCGGGCGGAACAGAAGCTCGCCGTAGTGGCGCAGTTCTGGCAGGCCGGGACGGTCCATGACCGCCGCACGTGACCCGCATCGCGGGCACACGACGTGGATGAGTTCCGAGTAGGCGGTCAGCGGGCGGCCCTCGTCGAGGTGCCGGCCGCCCGCCCGCCCCGCATCGCTCATAGGACGATCGTGGACCATCGCGCCATGTGAGGAAAACCGGTCAACTCCCGGCCGGATCGGGCAGCCCGCCCAGTGCCGCGGCGATGGCCAGGGTGTTCTGGTACTCGCGCCAGCGCACCACCTTCCCGTCCCGGACGCGCAGGACGCCGATGAACGCCGCGGAGTCCCGGTGGCCGGTGGCGGGGATCACCCCGGCTAGCTCGTACTCCACGACGATCACCTCGGGGTCGGTCGTCTCGTGGACGACGACGTCGCGTACCTCCTCGAACCGCACCGGAAAGTTCGCCCGCGCGGACTCGGTGCGGCGGAGCCACTCCTCCCGTCCCTCGACGCGTGTGGGCCGGCCGGGCGGTGCGAAGGGCGTCTCGACGATCGCGTCGTCGGCGAGCAGGTCGCCGAACCGGCCGGTCGGTTCGAGCCAGTGCCGTTGCATCTGCTCGAAGATCTCGCGTGGACCTGGGTTCTCGGGCATGGCCGTCCCTCCGGTTAATATGAGTTGCGACTCATGTTCTCAACTATCATGAGTCGCGACTCATGTTGTCAACCCTCCGGAGGTACGCGCGTGCCTGACGACTCCCGTCCCCTGCGCGCCGACGCGCGGCGCAACCGGGCGCGGATCCTTGCCGTCGCCGAGGCCGTCTTCGCCGAGAAGGGGCCCTCCGCCTCGACCGAGGAGGTGGCCGAACGCGCGGGCGTGGCGATCGGCACCGTCTTCCGGCACTTCCCGACCAAGCACGAACTGCTTCAGGCGATCATGAAGGACGTGCTGGCGCGGCTCACCGAGCAGGCGACCGCACTCGCCGCCGACGGCGATCCCGGCACCGCGCTGTTCGCGTTCTTCGCCGACCTGGTCGCGCAGGCCGCCGAGAAGAAGACCGTGGTCGAGCTGCTGTCCGCGACCGGCGCCGGCCTGAGCATGGCCGATGCCGTACGACCGCTGCGGCAGCAGATCGCCGCGCTGCTGGACCGCGCGCAGCAGGCGGGCGCCGTCCGCGCGAACGTGCGGATCGATGAGGTGATGGCCCTCCTGGCGGCCACCTGCCAGGGCGCGCTTCAGGGCGGCTGGGACTCCGACCTGCGCGAACGCACCCTCACCATCGTCTTCACCGGCCTGCGTGCGTGAGCTTGTCGGGGTTGAGGACGCCGTATACGGCGTGGATGCGTCCGTCGCGGACGTCGAAGGTGACCAGTTGCCGCTGCCCGCCGATCACGGTCCAGATCGCCGGTTCGCCGTTGGCCTGGGTCAGGCGGGCCTCCTGTAGCGGATAGCGGGACATCAGCCCGGCCACGAACGCCACGACGTTGTCGCGCCCGGCGATCGGGCGCAGGGCGGCGCGGACCTTGCCCCCGCCGTCGTTGTAGGCGACCGCGTCCTCGGCGAGCAGGTCGGTCAGGGCGGCCATGTCGCCGTTCCGCGCGGCGGTCAGGAACCGGGTGAGCAGTTCGGCGTGGTCCTCGGGCGCGGGGGTGAAGCGCCCGGAACCCCTGGTCAGGTGCTGGGCCGCTCGGTGGTGCCACTGCCGGCAGGTCGCGATGGGACTGTTGAGGATCTCGGCGATCTGGTCGTAGGGCAGCTCGAACGCCTCACGGAGCACGAACACCGCCCGCTCGGGCGGCGACAGCCGCTCCATCATGTGCAGCGTCGCGTACGAGAGCGTGTCGCGCAGCTCGGCGGTCTCCAGCGGCCCGAACGCCTGCCCGTCGACCGGTTCGGGCAGCCACGGCCCGGTGTAGGCCTGCCGTGTCGCACGCGCCGACCGCAGCTGGTCGAGTGCGAGGCGGGTGACGACCGTCACCAGGAACGCGCGCGGTTCGCGGATCCGCGACCGGTCGGCGTTCGTCCAGCGCAGGAACGCCTCCTGCACGACGTCCTCGGCGTCCCACATGCTGCCCAGGAGCCGGTAGCCGAGCCCCAGCAGCAGGCGCCGATGCGCCTCGAAGATCTCGACGGCGCCGCGCTCGTCATCGGCGTCAGTGTCCATGCCGGCTCCCATCCGCCGTCGCGGAATCCGCGCCCGGATCGCGGCAACGCTCACGCGGCCCGGGCCATTCCGTCGCCCAGCTCGGCCGGGAACCCTTCGTGCACCGACGCGTAGCGGGGACGCCAGTCCAGGTGGAGCCGGGCGCGGGTGTTGGCGGCGCCGCGCAGCCGGTTCATGAACGCGACGCCCCAGCCGCCGACCGCCAGGCGCGCGAGGGCGGCGGGTGCCTTCTTGGGCTCCGGTGCGCCGAGGACGGCGGCCAGCTCCGGCAGCCACTCACGCAGCGGCGCGGGCCGGTCGTCGACGATGTTCAGCACGCCGGAGACATCGGGTTTGTCCAGAGCAGCGGCCACGGCGGTCGCCACGTCGTCGGCGTGCGTGAAGGAGAACACCGCGTTTCCTCCGCCGACCAGCGGCACCTTCCCGTCCCGTACCCGGCGGACGAACGACCCGTCGGCGGCGTAGATCGAGCCGGGCCCGTACAGGTGGCCCAGCCTCAGCACCAGCCCGCCCGCCTGTGTGGTCAGGCGTTCCAGCTCGGCCAGCGCGTCCAGCACCGGCACGAACTGCCTGGGCGTGCCGGTCCGCCACAGCGGCGCGTCCTCGTCGGCGAGCCCTTCTCCGGGCTGGTAGCCGTAGGCCAGGCCCTGACTGATCAGCCGTGCTCCGGGTGCCGCCTCGATCAGGTTCCGGGTGCCCTCGATCCGCAGCCGGCCGGTCGGCGCGAAGTCACGCGACAGATGCCGGGGGTCGATCTCGGCCGGGATCGCGGTGAGCATGTTCACCACCGCGTCCGGCGCCGCCTGCCGGACCGCCCGGCACAGCCCGTCCCGGTCCAGCGCGTCCGCCACGACCGGTTCCGCGCCCGCCGCCTCCAGCGTGGCGGTGTCGCCTCCCGGCCGGGCGAGGCCCAGCACCTCGTGGCCCACCGCGCCCAGCAGCGGAACCATCCGCGCGCCGATCACTCCGGTGGCTCCCGCGACGAGAACTCGCATGGTCACTCCTCCGTCCGTCCCGGCGTCCACGCCGGGTGCGTCGACTACGGCAACAGGACGGGGGAGCACCCTCCGGCGTGACAGAGCGGATGGTGATCCACGCCACATTCGGTCACCGGCGCGGATCCACGCCGACCGCGACGAGGAACGCGACGGCGGCGGCGAGCGGCGCCGCGGCGGTACGCCCGCCGACCGCCGCGACCAGGCCGACGACGCCCGGCACGGCCGGCTGGGCCACACCCCACGACAGCCCGAGGAAGGCGAACCACCGCGGCCGGTCGGCGGCGGGCGCCGCGTCGGCCGCCAGCGCCGGCCAGTGACCCAGCAGCGCACTGCCCGCCATCACCCACGCCAGGTAGGCCGTCACGGTCAGCGGGACGTCCCGTACGAGGGCCATCGTCACGGCGAGGGCGCAGGAGAACAGGAGCGCCGTGCGCGGTCGGCCCGACAGCGGACGCCGGGACAGCGGCGCGAGCAGGGCGGCGGCCGCCAGCATGAGGCCTGGCAGCCAGGCCGGGGCGCCGCGCTGGAGCAACACGAACGGCGCGAACATCAGCACGGCCAGGTACCCGAAGGCGTACGCGGTGGCGGAGACCGTCAACCGGACCAGGCGGGCCGGCGGACGCCAGCGCTCCCTCCGGCGTACGGGCGCCTCGACCGGCGGCCGGGGCAGGAACGCCTGCGCGACCGCCGCCGCGGCCAGGCAGGTGGCGGCGTCGGCGAGCAGCAGCCGGTGGACCCCGAACGGCAGCAGCACCGCGGCCAGCAGCCCGGACACCGCGCCCGCCGCGGCGAGAGCGGTGCCGAGCAGGGCGTACGCGTCGCGCCGCCGATCGCCCTCGGCGAGCCGGGCGAGGAACTCGCTCGTGGCGGGCTCGTACAGCTCGAAGGCGAGGCCCGTCGCCGCGGTCGCGGCCAGGATCTGCCACGGCGTGCGCGCGGCGGCGAGCGCGAGCAGCGCCACGCCGGTCGCGGCGAGGCCGGCGACCACGAGCGTGCGTGGCCGTACCCGGTCGAGCAGCACGCCGCCGGCCCAGCGCGAGGCCAGCGCCGCGACGCCGAAGACCGTGAGCACCGGCGTGACCAGGCGCGGACCGGCCACCACCGCCAGGAACGCGAGCGCGAACGCGCCGACCTGGTTGAGCACGCGCACCCAGAGCAGCGCCCTCATCGGGGAGAGGACGGCGAAGAGCCGGCCATCTCGCGATTACGCTGAGTCCTCATCAGGTAACGCTCGATAATGCCGTCCATGAACAAGCCCATCAGTCCCTCCCTCCGGACCCTCGGTGCGGCGATCCGGCGGCACCGCGAGGCGGCCGGCATGACACAGGACTATCTCGCCGGTCTCGTCAACTACAGCAACGGGTGGCTCAGCAACCTGGAGACCGGCCAGCTGTGCCCGCAGAAGCAGGCGGTCATCGAGCTGGAAAAGGTACTCGGACTGCCGGAAAAAGTCCTCCTCGACATCTTCGACCTGATCAGGTACGAGGAGCCGCACCCGGTCATCTCCTTCGACCGGTACATCGACGCCGAGAGCCGCGCCGCCGTGATCCGCCAGTATCACGCGCTGGTCCTGCCCGGCCTGCTCCAGACGCCCGACTACGCGCGTGCGCTGATCGCGGCGGGTCGTCCGAGCGCCCGGCCGGAGACGGTCGAGAGCCTTCTCGCCGCCCGGCTGGAGCGTCAGGAGATCCTCGCCCGCGACGACCCTCCCACGCTGTGGCTGGTCATCGACGAGACCGCGCTCCTGCGTCCGATCGGCGGGCCGGAGATCCATCGCGCGCAGCTCGACGTCCTGGTGGAGGCCGCACAGCGCCCGGGCATCACCGTTCAGGTCATCCCGTTGGCGACCGGCGCGCACGCCGGGCTGACGTCCGCGTTCACGATCCTGAGCTTCGCCGACGAACCGGACGTCGCCTATACCGAAGACCATCAGCGCGGGCACTTCCAGGAACGGCCCGAGCAGGTCCACGGCTGGTTCGCCGTCTACCAGGCCCTGCACCTGGTGACGGAGACGGCCGCGGCATCCCTCGAACTCATCAAGCGGACGCGGGAGCGGCTGTGACCTCGGCCTACGACGAGTGGCGTAAGAGCAGCCGCTCCGGCAGCAACGGCGGCGAGTGCGTCGAGGTGGCCACCGTCATCAACAGGTAATTTCAAGGTCATGTCGCTGCACGACCTTCTTGGGCCGCTGCTCCATCCGGCGTTCACTCTCGGGAGCACGCCGACGTCCTGGGGAGAGGTGCTCGGCTTCGTCACCGGCGCGGTCAACGTCTGGCTCGTCGTCCGCCAGCACATCGCGAACTGGCCGGTGGGCATCGCCAACGTCCTCCTGCTCGGCCTGATCTTCGTGGACGGCGGGCTGTACGCCGACGCGGGCCTGCAGGGCGTCTACGTCGTCCTCCAGGCGTGGGGGTGGTGGCAGTGGCTGTACGGCGGCCAGGGGCGTACCGAACTCGTCACCCAGCGCACCTCGCGCGCCGAGTGGGCCGGGCTCGCCGTGGCCGGCGTCGCCGCGACCGCCCTGCTGACCTGGATGCTCAGCGCCTGGACCGACTCCACCGTGCCGTTCTGGGACGCGCTGACGACCACGATCTCGCTCGCCGCGACGTACGGGCAGAGCCGCAAGCTGCTGGAGTCGTGGTGGCTGTGGATCGCCGCCGACCTGATCTACATCCCGCTGTACGCCTACAAGCACCTGTACCTGACGAGCGTCCTGTACGTGCTGTTCCTGGCGCTGTGCGTGGCCGGGCTGGTCGCGTGGCGGCGCGAGTGGGCGGCGCGGCAGGCGGCGACGCCCGTGCCGGCGGCGACGTGAGCCACGGCCTGGTGGTCGGCAAGTTCTACCCGCCGCACGCCGGTCACCACCACCTCATCGACACCGCCGCCGCGCGGTGCGACCGGCTGACCGTCGTGGTCGCCGCCTCCCCGGCGGAGACCATCCCGATCGCCCTGCGCGCCGCCTGGCTGCGCGAACGCCATCCGCAGCCGCACGTCGAGATCGTCGCGGCGGTCGACGACCACGAGGTCGACTACGGCTCAGACGCGGTCTGGGCGGCGCACGTCTCGGTGTTCCGCGCCGCCGCCGGGGACCCGGTCGACGTGGTGTTCAGCTCCGAGGAGTACGGCCCCGAGCTGGCCCGGCGCCTCGACGCCGAGCACGTGCCGGTCGACCCGGCGCGTACGCGTCACCCGATCAGCGGCACGGCCGTCCGCGCGGATCCGGCGGCCTGCTGGGAGTGGCTGTCGCCGCCCGTCCGCGCGTACCTGGCACGCCGCGTCGTTGTCGTCGGCGCGGAGTCGTCGGGCACCACGACACTCGCCCGCGCCCTCGCCGCCCACTACGCGCGGCGCGGCGGGGTGTGGGCGGCGACGCGGTGGGTGCCGGAGTACGGGCGGCTGTACTGCGAGGAGAAGCTCGCCCTGGCCCGCCGCCGCGACCCGCGTCTGTGGCTCGGCGACCTCGGCTGGGCCTCGGAGGAGTTCGCCCTGATCGCCGAACGCCAGCTCGCCGGGGAGGAGGCCGCCGCCCGGGCCGGCTCACCGCTGCTGGTCTGCGACACCGACGCGTTCGCCACCGAGCTGTGGCACGAGCGCTACGTCGGCACGCCGGCGCCGCCGCTGGCGCGTGCCCATCATGACCTGTGGATCCTCACCGGCACGGCCGGTGTGCCGTTCGAGCAGGACGGCTGGCGTGACGGCGAGACGATCCGCGAGGCGATGTCCGCGCGGTTCGCCGAAGAACTGCGGCGACGCCGCCTCCCGCACATCGCCGTGACCGGCCCGCACGAGCGCCGCCTGAGCGAGGCCGTCGACGCGATCGACACCCTCCTCGGCAAGGGCTGGACCTTCACGCCTCCGCGCTGATCCGGCAGGCGGCGAGCCGCTGTGCCGGTGTGGGATGGACGAACAGCGACCGTACCGAACGGCGGTACGCCCGCTGGACCACCGAGAACGCCCGCTCGGCCGCGGCGAGGCCGACCCAGCGTACGGCCAGCCGGTCGCAGTCGCGCTCACCGGCCCGGTTGACGACGGCGACGACGGCGACGACCGCGACCACGCCCGGGATCAGCGCGGGCGGCCACACCGCGCCCAGGTCGAAGAGGCACACGAGCGCGGTCATGAGGGCGGCCGGCCGCCGGAAGACGTCGTAACGGGCCAGGTGAGCGGCCTCGTGCGCGAGGAAGAACCGCGCGGCCTCCGGTACCACCGGCAGGCGTTCGTGCACCAGTACGACGGTCCGCCCGCCGGCGCGGAAGCAGCGCGCGAACCCACCGACCTGGCCGACGCGCACCGTGACCTCGCGCACGCCGCTGGGCCCGGCGACGGCCAGCATCGCGGCACTCAGCGCGGGCGCCGGAACGGTGCGGTACCGGCCGTCGCCCCGCAGGCCGGCCAGCCGCAGGTGCCGGATGACGGGAAGTGTCGCGAAGACGACGAGCTGGGCCAGCGGTTCGACGAACAGCGACGCCGCGGAGAACCCGGCCGCCACGACGACCGCCGTCACCGCGACTGACACGGCGAACGAGCCCCAGCACCAGGCCAGCCAGCGTCCGCGCCCGGGCATCGGCCGTGACGCCGCCGGGAGCCCGATCGTGTCCAGTCCAGCGGGGGGCATGCCCAGCAGCGTAAACCCGCACGGGCGCCGGCCGCGTCGGCGTGGTGCCTGCTCCGACGCTCGGCCTGTCACCCTGGCCCGGGTGGCAGCACCGTGCGGGCGGCGCGTCGGCTGCGGGCCTCGGCACCGAGGCGGGACCTCCGACCCGGAGACGGCGCGTCGTGCCACGGCTCCTACGCTCATCTTCCGGGGCGCAGGCTCCCCGGTCGCTTGGCGAAGGAGTAGGCGTGGGTGAGGTTCGGGTCGCCGTTCTGGACGACTATCAGCAGGTGGCCGCCTCCATGGCGGACTGGGAGGGGCTGCCCGGCGTCTCGACGCGCTTCTTCGCCGAGCACATCGCCGACCCCGACGCCCTGGTGGCCGTGCTGGAGCCGTTCGAGGTGATCGTGGCGATGCGGGAGCGCACGCCCTTTCCCCGCGACGTGCTCGCGCGCCTGCCGCGGCTGCGGCTGCTGGTCACGACGGGTATGCGCAACGCCTCGATCGACCTGGACGCGGCGCGGGAACTCGGCGTCGTCGTCTCCGGCACCCGCGGCAGCGCCGGGGGTACGGCCGAGCTCACCTGGGCCCTGATCCTCGGACTCGTACGGACCGTCGCGGCCGACGACGCCCGGATCCGGGCGGGTCGCTGGCAGGAGGCCGTCGGCCTCGACCTGGAGGGTCGTACGCTCGGCGTCGTGGGCCTCGGCCGGCTGGGCGCGCGGGTGGCCCGGGTCGGCCTGGCGTTCGGCATGAACGTCATCGCGTGGAGCCCGAACCTGACGGCGGAGCGGGCCGCCGAGCACGAGGTGACGCTCGCGGACAGGCGTGAGCTGTTCGGCTCGGCGGACATCGTGTCGCTGCACATGGCGCTGAGCGACCGTACCCGAGGCCTGATCGGCGAGCCCGACCTGCGGGCCATGAAGTCCAGCGCGTTCTTCGTCAACACCTCACGTGCCGGGCTGGTGGACCAGGACGCCCTCCGGAGAGCGCTCGAAGAAGGGTGGATCGCCGGGGCGGGGCTCGACGTGTTCGACGTCGAACCGCTGCCGGAGGACCACTGGCTGCGCTCCTCGCCGCGTACGCTCCTCTCGCCGCACATGGGGTACGTCACCGAGGAGAGCTACCGGATCTTCTACTCGCACGCGGTGGAGGACATCGCCGCCTTCCTGAACGGCGCGCCGATCCGCACGCTGTAGCCGAGCCCATTTCTCCGTCCGGTGATCCACCGGCGCGCCCGCACGGGACGGGCACGCCGGCGGCCCCCGGTCAGGGACGGGACTCGCGGGTGGGGTGTGCGGGCACGCGTACGGCCGAGGTGCCCAGGCCGGCGTGGGGTGGGTGCGGGAGTGGTGGGGTCATCGCCTCGCTGCGCAGGCGCAGGAGCTCGGGCTCGGTGTAGCGGACGCATCGGCGGTGCCACTCCAGGATGCCGGACATCCAGTCCTTCAGGTCCTGGACGTCGCGGGCGATGACGGCGCGGGCCTCCTCGTCCAGGTCGTGCTCCTCGAACATCACCGGCAGGTCGGCGGTCGCGATGTGCTCGAACTGGTGCATCCGGGCGGTCATGAGCTCGGCCGTGATGTCGCGGGCGGTGATGCGGTCGACGCCGAGGAAGTTCTGGATGACCAGGACGATGTTGTGCAGCTCGCCCTCGAACTCGATCTCCTTCTGGTAGGAGAACAGGTCGTTGGTGAAGCACGCGTAGTCCTGGGCCGCGGTCTCCAGCTCGTGCATGACGCGGGTCCGGTAGATCTCGTCCGGGACGGTCTCGGCGTGGGCGAGGCGGGCCAGGCTCCTCGTCATGTCCGAGCCGAACGTCTTGCGCCGCATCTCGACGTAGTCGATCGGGTCCGGCACGCGGCCCAGCGCCTGGTTCGCCAGCTCCCACAGCCAGCTCGCCGTCATGTCCTCCACCGCCGTACGGAACCGGCGCCGCGCGCGGTCCGTCATCGGCCCGGCCGTACGGCGCCACAGGTCGGCCAGGCCGCGTTCGAGCGGGTTCGCCGGCTCGGGGACCGGCAGGCCGTCCTCCAGCGGCATGAACAGGGACAGCCGGTCGTTGCAGGCCTTGGCCGCCGGCAGGTTGCGGCTCGATCCGAAGACCGCGGGGAAGTAGTCGTCGCCGTAGGTGCCCCAGGACAGCCAGTCGGTGGACAGGTGCAGCTGCTCGGGCTCGGCGTCGGCGTGGATCATCGAGGCGCAGTGGGCCAGGTCGAGGCCGATGAAACGCTTTTCGTCCCAGACGCCGGCCCGTGTTCCCGGCGCCGGGTCGAAGAAGCCCATGGCCCGCGCCCACCCCACGGAGTAGCGCCGCGCGTCGTCGAGGTGCGGGCTCATGCGGTGCGTGAAGGGCATGTACGGCTCCGGCAGCGGCAGGGGGCCGACCGGCTCGTACGGGCGGAAGGAGTGCTGCCGGATGCGATGCCGCAGACCCATCGCGACGGTGGCGGCCGAGGTGCCCAGGCCGGTCGGCCCGGACGGCAGCGATGATGCGTCGTTCATGTACCGGCTGGACCGGGCGTGCCACTCCTGCCCGCCGGACTGCCAGTCCTGCAGGCCCTTGACGTACGCGGCGACCGAGATCTGCTCGGCGGGGGACGCGCCGCCCTCGGCGAGCAGGCTCGGAACCTCGGTCAGCGCGGTGGTCTCGAACTGCTGGAGCCGCGAGGTCAGCAGGTCGTTGACCAGTTCGGCGGCCTCCTGCGTCGGGCAGCCGAAGAAGCGCTCGAAGACCAGGACGGCGTTGGAGTTCTCTCCTTCCTGCCGGACCTCGCGCTCGTAGGAGTAGAGGTCGTTGCGCAGGTGGACGGCGTCGGAGAAGGTGTCCGACAGCACCTGCATCGGCCGCGTCCGGGCGAACCGCTCGGGCAGTTCGGCGCCCGCGGCGTACTCCACGAGATTGGCCGACCAGGGGGCGCCGCCGACGCGTCGCCGCATCTGGACGTACTCGATCGGGTTGGCGATCCGGCCCTGATCGATGTTGTCCAGCTCCCACATCGACTCGACCATCAGGTTGTGGGTGCTGAGGATGAACCGGCGCCGCCAGTCGTCCGACATCGCCGGGACGGTGCGCTCCCACAGGTCTTTCAACCCGGCCTCCGCGGCGTTCTCCGGCTCCGGCGGGGTTTCGGTCATGAACAGTTCGAGCCGGTCGACGTACGCCCTGGCGGCCGGGAGATCCCGTGAGTACTTGAACTCCTCGAGAAACTGATCATCGAAGAAGAACACCCAGACGTACCAGTCGGTGATCAGATCCAGCGTCGGGCCGTCGCAGTCGGGATGGGTATAGGCGCACATCAGGCCGTAGTCCATCCGCGCCAAGTCGGTTTCGTCCCAAACGAGGCCGCCTCCGGGTTTGGGGGCGTCGAGCATTCCCATCTTTCGGGCCCAGGTGGTGCTGTGCTCTCGTGAACGCTCCAGATTTGGGTTGATTCGGGCGGGATACGGCATGTAGAAGTCAGGCATCACGAAAGGCTGCATGGAAAAAGACTTACCCCATGGCGACGTCGGCAATACCCGGATCAAGAAATGGCAATGTGATCGTTTTTGTATTGTAGGAAATTGTCGCTAATGTCGGCATCGCCCGTCCTTTGGCAAACGGGCGATGTCGGCTGGAAGTCAGAAGGGCAGCTTGGTGGGCGGGGACGGCTTCTTGTCCGTCCACGCCGATCCCCGCGCGACGTGATAATTGATCACGAAGCCGGGACGCTGCTCGGCGTACTCAGCGCCGGGCTCGGTCAGCACGTTCTCCGTGCCGAGGAACTCCCCGTCCTCGCTGAAGACGATCTCGGTACGGTTGCCGTACCCGTGGTAGAGCGGGCCGCTGGTCGGCCAGTCGGCGGCGAACGCGATGCCCTTCCGGCGGAGTGGGTCGGTCACGGTGCCCACCGAGTAGACGCCCGGCAGTCGCGGGAGCATTCGCATGATGCCGGCCCGGAGCTTGGGCGGCACCGGCGCGCTCATCAGGTCCTCGGAGATGGAGAGCAGCCGCTGCGCCGGGTTCTGGGGGTTCTGGAGATAGTTCTGGCGCAGCTGATCAGGGTCGGTGGACAGATGCCTTAGCTGTTCGAAGGTCACGCCGTTGGGGCTCGACTTGCTGCCCATGCCGGAGAAGTCGAACCGGCCGCCGGGCCTGGCCTGCCGGTGGTCGGCCTCCCAGCGTCCGGTCGACCGGGAGTAGGTCTGGTAGTGGTCGTTGGACCAGACGCGGAAGCTGCTCGGCGACCCGGCCTTGCGCCAGGCCGCCTTGTCCTCGGGTGTCTGTGGCCGCGCGGGCAGGTCACGGCCGTAGAACAGGTTGCCGCCCCCGGCCTTGACGGCGGTCCACTCGAAGGTCTCCCACGCCGCACCGGTGATCGCGTAGTTCCCGGTCTTCGCCGAGACGATGTAGGACACGCCCCAGACGGTGTCGGAGGTCCAGTACCGGCCCAGCGGCTGCGACTCGGCCTTGTCGGCGGCCAGCATGATCGGCTCGGCGCCCACCTTCCCGTCGCCTGGCGTCTTCTTCGGCGCGGGCGACCTGCCCGGTCCTTGGCCGCTGATCGCGACGGCCACCGCCGCGGCCGCGCCGACCGCCACGACGCCGATCGCCAGCCGCCTCACCGGCCGTCCCTGACGTCGCGGGGTCTCGACCGGCTGGGAGAGCGCCTTGTCCAGGTCACGGTAGCGGCGGTCCGCGTCGGGGGTGGCCTCCAGGTCCGCCGGTCGTGCCGCGGCCAGCGCATCCAGGATCTTCATCGTGTCGTCTCCGTTCGGTAAGCGGCGGCCCGGCGGCCTACGGTCTCGGGCGTCTCGTCGGTCATCGCCCGTTCGAGCCGCTTGCGTGCCCGGTGCAGCCGTACGAAGTACGTGGCCCGCGAACAGCCGATGACCTTCGCGGCCTCGTCGGTCGACAGGCCGTGCCAGGCCACGAGCGTCAGCAGTTCCCGGTCGGCGTCAGAAAGCGTCGCCAGCGCTCGCAGCACCGAGGTGCGCTCCTCCACGTCCTCTCCGATGTCGGGGACGGAGGAGGCCCAGTGCCGCAGCTCGGCGGCCAGCGACTCCTCGCGGGCCTTGGCGCGGTAGTTCTCCCGCAGGAGGTTCCGCGCGACGCCGAGGATCCAGGGCAGCGGCGGGTCCGGCAGGTCGTGGAAACGCCGCCAGACGACGCAGAACGTCTCGCTCGTCACCTCTTCGGCGAGCGTCCGCCCCGTACGGCTCACCGCGTAGGCGTGCACGCGCGGATAAAACTCGTCGTACAGGGCGGTGAACCGGCCGACCGCGTCCGGGTCTGTCACCATCGGGCCCCTTCGTTGTGGTTGGTGCCTTTATGGGTGCAGTGACGGGTGGGACCGGTTTCTTACACGGCGGCAGGCTACGTTTGTCGGGCGTCTTCGAGGGAGGAATCGCGTGTCCGGAAAGCGTGCGCTCGTCACTGGTGGTTCGCGAGGCATCGGGGCGGCGGTGGCCGCGCGGCTGGCGGCGGACGGCTTCACCGTCGCCGTCCACTGCGGATCCGACCTCACCGCCGCGCGGGCCGTCGCCGCCGGCCTTCCGGGCGAGGGCCACGTCGTCGTCTCCGGCGACCTCGCCGACCCGGCGCGGGTCGAGCGGTTCGTCGCCGAGGCGATCGCCGGTCTCGGCGGTGTGGACGTGCTGGTCAACAACGCGGCGGCCCACGGCGGCCGGCCGATCGACGCGACCTCCTACGAGGAGTGGCACGAGGGCTGGCGGCGTGTCATCGACGTCAACGTGCACGGCACGGCGAACGTGACCTGGTGCGTCGTCGACCACCTCCGCACGCGCCCCGAGGGCGCCGAGGGCGCACGCATCATCAACATCGGCTCGCGCGGCGCCTACCGCGGCGAGCCGGTCGCCGTCGCGTACGGGGCGAGCAAGGCGGCGGTCCACGCGATGACCCAGTCGCTGGCGGTCGCCCTCGCGCCGCACGGCATCGGCGTCGCGGCCGTCGCCCCGGGGTTCGTACGGACGGACATGGCCGAGGCACTGCTGTCCGGCCCGGCGGGCGACGGCGTCCGGGCGCAGAGCCCGTTCGGACGCGTCGCCGAGCCGGAGGAGGTCGCCGCGGCGGTGGCCTGGCTCGCCTCGCCGGACGCGCTGTGGGCCAGCGGCGCGGTGATCGACCTCAACGGCGCCTCCTACCTGCGTTAGTACTTCAGCAGCGAGACCTTGGCCAGGCAGCTCTGCACGGTGACGGCCTGGTCGGAGGTGTTGTAGACGCACATCCGCAGCCGGTTCGTGGCGTCGACGCCGAACTGGCCGCCGATCTGGTCGCGGATCGTGCCGTTCTCGTCGGCGGTGTAGGTGAGCCGCCACGGGTCATCGATGAAGGTCCCGTCGTCCTTGACCCTGGTCCACGCCACGTCGATCTTCGTGCCGGGGGCGAGGCCGCGCAGTTCGAACAGCGCGTCCGCGTTGACCCAGTACGCCGCGGTCGCGATCGCCACCGACACGCCGTTCTCGCCGTGGAGGCCGTGCTTGTCGCTGTACTCCTTGGTGAACTTGATGTCGGCGTTCGTACCGGCGTCGATGACCTGCGTACCGTCGACGCCGAGACTGCAGACCAGGGCCATGTCGTCGTCTCCTCCCGGCGTGGCGCCGACGCGCCACTGTCCGTAGTCGCTCTTCTCGGCCCGGTCGTAGTCACAGTCGACGCCGCCGATGGTGTGGCCGTTGCTGTACTGCTGCAGGTGGGCTCGCTTGTCCCACTTTCCGCCGGACCAGGCGTAGGTCTGCCACGCCCAGGTGGCGTGGCCGCCGTCCAGGGCGCGCTTCACCGGGCCGTACCCGCCGTAGATGCCGACCTGGTCCCGGCCGAGGACCGAGGCGGCGCCGTCGAGGTAGGCGTTGATGGCGCTCTGCTGGCCCGACGAGGCGTCCCAGTCGACGGCGAAGTAGACCGGGCGGCCGTCGGGCATCCCGCAGTCCCGCGCCTGGGTGCGTGCGTCCCTGGCGTCCGCGGCGCCGGCCGCCCTCCCGGCGAGCGCGCGCTTGGCGGTGGTCTCCCAGACGACGACGATCCAGATGCCGGCGTCGGTCAGCCTGCGGGCCTCGGACGCGGTGAGGTTCTTCGATGGACTGTGCGACAGGTACCGGCAGACGAATTTGACACCGGCGGACGTGAGCGCGGACATGGAGGGACGCCCGAAGGCGTAGTCGATCCCCTCAGGCACGGCGCCTCGTCGGACGTTTCATCCTGACCTCCCGGCCGTTGGTTCGGCGATGCGGCCAGGACCCAGTGTTGTACGGAATTGCGAAATTTGTGGTGGCTCGACGCTAAAGAGCCACTGAGAGCGCGCGCCCGCCACAGGGACGGGAACGCCACCCCTCGCATTCGCGACCGGCAGCGGCCCCCGCCGTCGCTGTGCCAGGCTTTCCGCATGTCATCGTCTCGCTCCGGGGGCGTCGCGTCCGACGTCGCCGCGTTCCACGCCGCCTTCGGCCTGCCGCGCAACGACGCGCCCACGGCCGACGTGCCCGCCGACCTCGCGGAGCTCCGCGTGCGCCTGCTCGTCGAGGAGGTCGAGGAGTTCGCCGCCGCCACCGAGGACCGCGACATCGTGGGCATCGCCGACGCGCTGGCCGACATCGTCTACGTCGCCTACGGCGCGGCCGTGACCTACGGGATCGACCTCGACGCGGTGCTGGCCGAGGTCCACCGCTCGAACATGACCAAGTTCGACGCCGACGGCCGCGCGGTGCTGCGCGAGGACGGCAAGGTCATGAAGTCCGCCCGCTACACGCCGCCGGACGTGGCCGGTGTCCTCCGCGAGCAGTCCCGCGTCCCCTGAAGGTCCGCACCGATCAGTCGAAGGTGATGATCGACCGCTTGCCGGACCGGCCCTTCGCCATGGCGTCGAGCACCGTGTTGGCGTCGCGCAGGCCGATCGAGGTGAACTCGGGCAGGATGCCGTGCGCCGCCGAGAACGCGAGGGTGTCGCGCGCGTCGTGCGGGGAGCCGGAGGGGTTGAGCATGGCGTGCAGCCGGTTGAGGACCATCGGCTGGGTGGGCAGGGTCAGCGGCTCGGAGTCGTACCCGCACAGCACGAGCGTGCCGTCGGGTGCCAGGCCGGTGAGCGTCGCCGACGCGGCCGCGGTGGACGGGGTGGCGTTGAGGATCACGTTCGCGCCGCCGTCCCAGGCACGGAGGGCCTCGGCCGGGTCGGAGTCCTGGGTGGCGATGAACCGCTCGGCGCCCATCTCCCTCGCCGCCCCCTCGCCCCGGTTCGACCGGCCGATGACGGCCACGCGGGCTCCCATGGCGACGGCGTAGCGGACCGCCAGCGCGCCGACGCCGCCGGCGCCGATGACCGCGACGCGCGAGGTGGCGGTGGTCCCGGCCTGCCGCAGGCTGTTGAAGGCGGTCAGGCCCGCGCACATCAGCGGGGCCGCGGCGACCGGGTCGAGCCCCTCCGGCAGCGGGGTCACGAAGTCGGCCTTGAGGACGGCGTATTCGGCGTAACCGCCGTCCATGACGATGCCCGTGATGCGTTTCTGAGGACAGAGGATCTGCTCACCGCGCACGCAGTAGTCGCAGTGGCGGCAGGAGTCGCCGAGGAACTGCGCGCCCACGGAGACGCCGACCTCCGGCCATGACACGCCCGGACCGGTGGCGGCCACCACGCCCGTGATCTCGTGGCCGGGGACGACCGGGAAGCGGGCGATGGGCCACTGCCCCTGGAGCAGGTCCAGGTCCGTGTGGCAGATCCCGCACGCGGTGATCTTGACGAGGACCTCACCCTGTCCGGGTTCGGGCACCTCGCGTTCGGTGAGTGTGAGCGGCTCATCGACCGCGGTGGCAATGGCCGTAAGCATGAGTGGACCCCGATTCTGTCGCCGTTGTGACGAGCGTAAACGGGCCGCTCGGACAGGCATCGCGCGAGGTCGGCGACGTGCGGGCCCGGCGCGCTCCGGGCCGGGAGCCTCAGGAGGCGCCGAGGCTCCACAGGGTGATCGCGAGGTTCTCCCCGCAGGTGATGGCGATCGGGTGACCGGCGAGTTCGCCGAAGGCGACCGGTACGGTCGGCTCGGCGGGCGAGGGGCCGGCGGGGAGGGGGTCGCCGAGCTGCTCGCGGGTGGTCAGGTCCCACACGCGGACGGCGCGGTCGGCGCCGCTGGTCAGCACGGTCGGCCGCCCGCCGCGTACGCCGAACGCCACGGACATGACCGCGCAGGTATGCACCAGCGGCTCGCCCGTTTCATGCCGGGTGGCCAGGTCCCACACGCGTACGGTCTGGTCGTACCCGCCCGTGATCGCGACCGGCCGGCCCGCCAGCCGTCCGCACGTCACCGACATGACGGAGTTCGTGTGCCCGGTCAGCGGCAGTCCGGTCGGACGCCGGTCGCCGAGGTCGAGGACGCGCACCGACTGGTCCCATGCGCCGCCGACGACCGCGACGGTGCGCCCGTCGACCTGGCCGCACGCCACCGACATGACGCTGTTGTTGTGGACCAGCGGAGGGCCGGCCTCGCGGCGCTCGGTGAGGTCCCACAGGCGTACCGACCGGTCGTCGCTCACGCTCACCGCCACCGGGCGGCCGTCGAGCACGCCGAGCGCGATCGAGACCACCGCGCCGGTGTGGCCGCGCAGCGGCTCGCCGGCCGGCTTCCCGGTCTCCAGGTCCCACAGGTACAGCGCGTGGTCCTGGCAGCCGGTGATCGCGATCGAGCGGTCGCCCAGCCGTCCGCAGGCCACCGCCAGGACGGCGGTGTCGTGCCGCAGCGGCGGGCCGTACTGCTGGTGCGCGGCCAGGTCCCACACCCGCGCGGTGCGGTCGTGCCCGCCGGTCACCGCGATCGGGCGGTCGCCGAGCCGCCCGTACGTCGCGCAGGCGATGGTACGAGTGTGCCCGGTCAGCGGGTCGCCGATCGGCGTGCCGGCCGGCAGCGAACCCGACGTGGTCCGGTGGTTCAGCATGGACACCACGTCGGTGGCGCTGGGCCGCTTGGCCGGGTTCTTCAGCAGGCAGACCGAGACGATGTCGCGCAGCGGCTCGGGCACCCCGCCGACCTCGGGCTCGTCGTGCGTGATGCGGTACATCACGCCGTGGCCGTAGTCGTCGTCGCTGAACCCGAACGGCGGCTTGCCCGTCGCGGCGTAGACCATCGTCGACGCCCACGCGAACACGTCGGTGTGCGGCCCCAGCGGTCCGCCGGTGACCTGCTCCGGCGCCATGTACGGGGGCGTCCCTCGCCGGTCGCGGTCCGGTTGGGCGATCGTGGCGAGCGCGCGGGCGATCCCGAAGTCGACGACGCGCGCGCCGTCGGGGCCGGTCAGGATGTTGCCCGGCTTGAAGTCGCAGTGCACCAGGCCCGCGGCGTGGATCGCGGCGAGCGCGGAGGCGGTGCCGGTGGCGAGTGTCAGCAGCTCACCGGAGCCGTACGGCCCGTCCCGGTGCACCCGCTCCAGGACGGACTCCCCGGCGATGTACTCGCTGACGATGTACGGCCGGCCCAGGAGCTCGCCGGAGTCGAGGACCCGTGCCGCGTAGTTCTTCACCCGCCCGGCGGCCTCGATCTCCCGGGCGAACAGGCGCCGCCCGCGTACCGTGCCGCTGAACCACGGATGCAGCAGTTTGATCGCGACCTTGCGGCCGTCCTTGGTCGTCGCCAGGTAGACGACGCCCTGGCCGCCCTCGCCCAGCCGGGCGATCAGCTGGTACTCCTCGATCCGGTCCGGGTCGCCGGGGAGCCGGGGATAGGGGCCCGGCACTCTACGCTTGCCCCAGCTCGTCGATCGACTTTCTGAGGTCGTCCACCTCGACCGAGTCGCCCGCGAACTGCCGGACGACGCGGAGCAGGTCGCTCAGCCCGTTCGGATGCTCCTCACAGGAACAGATGATCGCGGTCAGGTCCGTACGGTCGTCGCCGGACCGCCGGGGTTTGATCACCGTCGCCAGGGCCAGCGGGAGCTCGGCGACGATCTGGTCGCGCAGGTGGCGGCTGCGGAGCTGCCGGACGCCCAGCGCGCGGTCGACGACGTCGTCGAGGACGGGCGATCCGTCGGCGATCGTGATCGCCGCGGGAGGCGGAGGCAGCTGCGGCGGGTCCGGCGTCGTGGGCACGGCGGACACGACGACGCCCGCGTCGGTGATCGTGGGCGGTGCCGCCGGCACCGGGCGGACGGGCGCCGCCAGCCCCGGCACCGTGATCCACGCGCTGGTGACGGTCTCCTTCACCCGCAGCTCGATCCGGTGGTACTCGGCCGGGTTCACCAGCCCCAGGCCATGCCGGATGACGTCGTCGTGGACGCGTTCGGAAGTGATCAGCGCGAGCTCGGCGCCGGTCAGCCGCAGGATCTCCTTGAGGTGGGGCGCCTCCAGGATCCGGAACGCGTGGTTGACGGCGGTGCCGACCAGGCCTTCGGCGTCGGAGCGCGCGATGCCGGTGTGCACGGCCAGCCGGAGCCGCATCCGGGCGGGCTCGATGGAGACGTCGTTGTGCCGCCGCACCTCGGCGCGCAGCCGTGCGGTCACCGAGGTCAGCAGCAGCGCCGTGTCGACGGACGGCGGGACCACGACGAGCGCGCCGTCGCCGCGGTCCTCCCGGTAACACCCGTCGTACGGCACGTCGGAGTCGTCGAAGCTCCTGCGCAGGCCCTCGTAGAGCGCCGTACGGATCTTGTGGCGGTCGAGGTCGGTGCGCGAACGGTGGCCGAAGGAGGCGACGTCGCACACGAACAGCGAGCACAGGCCATTGGGTGTCCACCCGCCGTATCGTCTGGGCATGCGCCGTCGCCTCGGTCCCCTGTCCGCTCACGATCCCCCGAGACCATGTAGCACGAACCGCCGCGAACCCGTCAAGGTCAGATGACGCAGAAAGGTCATGGAACCGCGACGGGTTCGCGGACCTCTTCCAGGGCCAGGCGCTTCTTGATCCGTGCCACCGCCCGAGCGGGCAGCCAGCGGCCCGGCCGGATCAGCAACGGCACCGCGAGCGCCGTCAGCACGATCGCGCCGAAGACGAACCACGCGGCCGCCCGGGGCTGGAGCTCGGCCACGATGTAGCCGGCGCTGAGCGCGCCCAGGGGGACCGCGCCGCTGGTGAGGAACCGGTTGATGCCGATCACCCGTCCGAGCAGATGCTCCGGCACCTGCCCGGTCTGGTGGTTGACGATGGCGACGTTGAGGAAGCCGCCCGTGACGCTCAGGCCGCCCCAGGCGATCAGCCCGACGACCGGCTGGGCGGACACGGCGACGATGAAGGTCAGCGCGGCCCACGCCACGACGCACACCTTGATGATGTTCCGCTCGTCGCGGACGTGTTTGCCCGCGCTGGGCGCGACGACCGATCCGATCAGCCCGCCGACGCCGGAGGTGGCGAGCAGCACTCCGATCCGCGCGCTGGACAGGTGCTGCTGTTCGGCCAGGACGACGAGGAGCAGCAGGACGGTCTGGAACAGGAAGTTGCCCACCGAGCACACGACGACGACCGTGCGCAGGAACGAGTTGAGGATCACCATCCTCAGGCCGTCGACCAGCGAGATCCGGGAACGGGCGTGCTCGGGCCGGGCGGTCCCCTGCGGCTGGTAGTCCGTCTTGTCCATCATGAGAAGGGCGACGAGTGACCACAGGGAGGCCAGCAGGTTGACGTAATAGGGATAGGACTCGCGCTGGCCGAAGAGGAAGCCGCCGAGGGGTTTGCCCGCCATGAAGGCCAGGTGGCCGCGCGCCTCGTTCATCGCGAGGGCCGACGGCAGCTCGGCGGGGTTCACGACGCGCTGCACCGCGGTGACCTCGGCGGCGCTGTAGAGCACGAGAAAGGATCCTTCGCAGAGCGCGGCCACGACGAGCACCGGCTTGGGATGGGCGTCGAAGCCGAGCGCGTAGACGACCATGGCACAGGCCGCGAGCCGTCCGAGCTGGCCGATGAACATCAGCAGCCGCCGGTTGAAACGGTCTACGAACCAGCCCGCGGGCAGGTGCATCAACAGGGCGGGAATGGTGCTCGCCGCGCCGACGTACCCGGCGAACACCGGAGAGTGGGTCAGGACGAGCGCCAGCAGAGGGTTGGCGGTCGCGGCGCACATCCCCCCGAACTGGGAGGCCGCTGATGCACTCCACAGCAGTGTGAAGTCACGCCATCTCATCGGCGCTGAGTTCCTCCGGAGCGACCGCTCTCATCGGCCGTTCTTTCCGCTGACGAGAGCACCGTCGAACGACGGCAACCGCTTATTCCAGCGCGTTGCCGGACAAAACGGGCATCTGCCGATATCACATTTTTGATGCACGCAAGAAATGGCGCTCCAGGGTAGGCGCCACGCTCGTCACCTAGATACCCGGCTACGCACCGTACCAGTGCCGGAAGCGCTTCACCTCATGACCAACCGGATTCCCGCAAAGACAAATGGAACGTCTGGCACGTGTTTCCCGAGTGCCGTCCGCGCGGCCGGATGGTGCCCGGGAGAATTGTTTCAACGCGCCATGAGGCGCTCCGCCTCCTTGCGAAGGTGCTCGGGGAGCGGAGGCCGCCGGGCCTTGACCGCGCGCTCGGCCAGCCCGGCCGCGGTGTCGGCGTCCCCCTCCAGCCGCAGGACCCGGGCGACGCGGAGCAGCACCGGGCCGCTGTCGCCGGCGCCGTCCACGAGTTCGAGCTCCTTGGCCCGGGAGACCTCGGCGTCCGCACAGGTCTTCTTGGCCAGGAACCAGGCGGCCCGGCTGGAGGGACGGTCGCCGTAGTTGACCCGGTCCAGGTCGCGCAGCGCGGGCTCGGCGCGGTTGAGGTCGGCCAGCATCTCGCCGCGGAGACGGATCGCCTCCGGGGTCGCGCCGTTCTGGCTGAGCGCGTCGTCGAGGATCGCGATGGCGGCCTGGGCGCGGCCGGCGTGCCACAGGGCGTGGGCCAGCGCCGTCTTGACGAACGTGTCACCGGGCAGCTGGGTGAGGGCGGCCCGCAGCCGGCTCACGGCCTCCGTCGTCTCACTGCCGATCTTCAACCGGCCCACCGCGGCCAGGAGCATGCCGACGTGCGCGGTGTCGCCCAGCGAGCCGAACACGGTGATCGCGGTCTCGTAGTGCTCGGCGGCCCTTTCCATCCGTCCCTGGCCGTACGCGATGGTGCCCAGCAGGCACTCGGCCGCCCCGCGCACCGGCCGGTCGGCGCCGGCCTCGCGGGCCACCGCCGTGGCGAGACGCCGGGCCAGGTCGAGGTCGCCGGCCGCGAACGCCGTCTCCGCCGCGTCGAGCCGGGGCCGCTCGTGCCGTACCGACGCCGCCGCCTCCGCGTCGAGACGCCGGACGACGGGGCGGAGCCGCGCCTGCGGCAGGCGGTAGCGGCGCCGGCCCGCGTGCCGGTCGGCGACCAGCAGGCGCACGTCCTCCAGCGCGCGTACGACGGCGTTGGGCAGGTCGCGTGTGAGGCGTCGCCCCTCGGTGACCCCGTCGGCGTCCGGCTTGCGGCCGAAGACCTGGCGGAACCACGTGGCCAGCGCGCTCGGCCATTCGCCGTACGCCGTCGCGACCGCCGCCAGCGACCGCAGGCAGTGGTCGCCGAGCGCGCGGTCGACCGCCTTCGGCAGGCGGTCGGCATCGTCGTCGCCGCCGTCCCCCGGAGGGAACTCCTCCCACAGGCGGCTGCACACGATCTGCAGGAGTGCCGGATCGATGGCGGTGTCGCCGGCGCCCAGCTCGTCGACGAGCCGCTCGGCGCTCGCCGCGAGCGGGTGGCCGGTGTCGCTCAGCGGTCCGCTGACCACCTGACGGGCGGCGGAGGGGCTGAAGGCGCGCAGCGGGAACCGGGTGAGGTGCCGGACCGGCATGCCCGCGCGTATGAGGAGCGCTTGGAGGTCGTCGAGGTGCTCCGTGCGGACGGCGATGAGCAGATGGAGGTCGTGCCGGGCCGCCGTGGCCTCGACGAGTTCGTCGGCGAACCGCCGGCGATGGTCGTCTCGCTCGTGGTTGCCGAGGAAGAGCAGGTCGGTCTGGTCGATCGCGGCGAGTACGGGGATCGCGTCGCCGTGCCGGTCGACGCCGGCGTTCTTGCGCACGAGACCGCGGATCGAGGAGCCCGCGATGCGCATGGGCGAGTCCTCGGGATACCAGGACGCGAGCAGCGCGAACGTGAAGGGGTTGATGTCGGGCAGCGCGGCCAGCGGGAAGTCGGCCAGGAACGCCAGCCGCCCGATGGGCAGCACGCGTGAGTCCGTGCTCGCGTCGAGTTCGGGCAGTACGCCGGCGCGCAGCAGGGAGGTCTTCCCCACGCCGGCGGGGCCGTGGAGGATCGTCACCCGGTGATCGCGCCAGAGTTTCGCCAGGGCCGCCGCCTCGCGGGCCCTGCCGTGGAAGATCGCCTCATCCGCCGTGTCGAACGGACGTGAGCCGACGAAAGGGGAACGCGTGCTCATAGCATGATCACGTCATTACCGGGATGACCAACGGGTCGTGCTTGGCGGGGTGATGACGACGACACCTACACCCGCCCGGTGCCGCGAAGCCAACGAAGTCAAGGCGGAAGTCTGGCCGAATGTGGAAGTCGCCGGGCCCGCTGGAAAGCCCCGCGTCAGAGCTTGTTGTCGAATCCCGCCCCGTCGGCCGCCTCGCGGGACGGGTGGATCGCCTCCAGGACGGCGCTCGCGAGCACCGGGTTGTCGGCGGATCGCAGGAGGTCGGAGGTGACTCCCCGCAGGTCGATGGTGAGCGGTGGCATGATGCCTCCCCGGTGAGTCCGCTGCCCGGTCCGGATTGTCCCCACAATATAACTCGATTTCCTGCATTTTCCTTCAAGCGGCGCTAACTGTCTTTCCGGGCCGCCCGCAGTCGTATGCGTCGTATGACACACAGGGGCGGGAAGATTCTCTCGTTGCGTAGATGAATGCGCCGTTTCGGACATAGTCTTGCTAATCATCGGGGAGACCGGGTGACGCGGAGGTGAACCGAGTGGCGGGGCCAGAGAAGACCGGCGCGACGCAGGACATGCGCGTTCCCCCGGTCTGGGGGAACGTTCCCCAGCGCAACAAGAACTTCACCGGCCGCGAGGAGTTGCTCGCCGCCCTCCGCGAGGGGATCGCCAGCCAGGTCACCGCCGTGGTCCCGCAACCCCACGCGCTGCACGGCCTCGGCGGGGTCGGCAAGACGCTCACGGCGGTCGAGTACATCTACCGCTACCGGCACACCTATGACGTCGTCTGGTGGATCCCCTCCGACCAGCCCTTCATGGTCAAGACCGCCCTGGCCGAGCTCGCCCCCCACCTCGGGCTGCCGCCCGCCGCGGTGAGCGGCATCGAGGACGCGGCCCGTGAGGTGCTCGACGCCCTGCGCCGCGGTGAGCCCTACGACAAGTGGCTGCTGGTGTTCGACAACGCCGACCAGCCCGAAGACCTGCTCGACAGCATTCCGCGCGACTCCGGGCACGTGCTCATCACCTCGCGCAACCACCGCTGGGAGAGCCTCTTCGACGCCGTCCCGGTCGACGTGTTCCGCCGCGAGGAGAGCGTGGAGTTCCTCACCAAGCGGGTGCGCGGCGCGATCACCGCCGAGGACGCCGCGCGCCTGGCGGAGCAGCTGGGGGACCTGCCGCTGGCGCTGGAGCAGGCCGGAGCGCTGCTGTTCGAACGCGGCATGAGCGCCTCGGAGTACCTCGAACAGCTCGCCGACCGCACCAGCCAGCTGCTCTCCCAGGGCCGGCCGGCGGAGTACCCGGTGCCCATGACCGCCGCGTGGAGCGTGTCGGTGGCCAACCTCAGCGAGAGCCTCCCGGAGGCCGTCGACCTGCTGCGGATCTGCGCCTTCTTCGGCTCCGAGCCCATCCCGCGCGAGGCCATCGGAAAGGCGCCGCCGGGGCTGCGGCCCGAGGTCGCCGCCCTGATCTCCGACCCGATCCGGCTGGGCCGAGCGGTCGGCGAGCTCGGCCGGTACGCCCTGGCCCGGCTCGACATCCCCGGCCGCACCATCCAGGTGCACCGGCTGGTCCAGAAGCTGGTCCAGGACGAGCTGTCCCCCGAGGAGCAGGAGCGGATCCAGCACGAGGTCCACCTGCTGCTGGCCGCGTACAACGCCGGCGACCCCGACGACGACACGAGCTGGCCGAGGTACGGCGACCTTTTGGGTCACCTGGCGCCCGCGAAGGTGTCCGACTGCCCGGCGCGCGAGGTACGGGAGTTCGCCATCCGGATGCTGCGCTACCTGTTCAGCTCCGGCGACTACCACTCCGCCCAGACCCTGGCCGACGACTTCATCGAGCGGTGGAGCGCCGAGTCCGGGCCGCAGCACCGCGACGTCATCGAGGTCCAGCTCGCGCAGACCAACACCCTTCGCGAACTCGGGAACTACGAGGAGGCGTCCGCGCTCAACGTCGAGATCCTCACCGCCGCGGAGAAGGTGCTGGGCTCCGACAACGACGTCACCCTCCTGGCGCTGCGCGGGTCGGCCGCCGACCTGCGCGCCGCAGGCGACTTCCGCACCGCGCTCGACCGCGACCGCGAGGCGCTGCGCCGCTACGAGGAGAAGTACGGTCCCGACGACGCGGGCACGCTCCGCGCCGTCAACAACCTCGCCATCGACTACGGCCTGATCAGCGACTACGCGCGATCGCGGGAACTGCACCACCGGTCGTTCATCGGCTGGAAGCGGCAGGAGAGCCGCACCATCATGGCCAGCCTGCTCAACGCGCTGAACGGGCTGGCCCGCGCGGTACGGCTGACCGGCGACTACTCCGAGGCGTGCGACCTCGGCGACGACGCCTACGCCATCGGCCTGGACGCGCTGGGCGCCGAGCACAACTGGACACTCCGTACGGGCAAGGACCTGTCGATCGCGCTGCGCAGGTACGGCGAACTCGAGCGGGCCGAGGAGATGGCCGTCCAGGTGCAGGACCGCTGCACCCGGCTGTTCGGCCTCGACTCTCCCGACACTCTCGCGGCCGCGATGTGCCTGTCCAACCTGTGGCGCACCGTCGGCCGGCTCGACGAGGCCACGGGCCTCGTCGCCGACTCGGCCGCCCGGTACGCCAAGGTCTTCAGCGCCGACCATCCGTTCAGCCTCTCGTGCCTGAGCAACCTGGCCGTCCTCCGCCGCGTCCAGGGCAACCCGCAGGAGGCGCGGAAGCTGAACGAACGGGCGCTCGCGGGCCTGGAGGCCAGGCTCGGCCTCGACCACCACTACTCGCTCACCGTGGCCGTCAACCTCGCCAGCGACCTGGCCGCCCTCGGAGAGATCGAGGCGGCGTGCGAGCTCGGCGAGGACACGCTGCGGCGCCTTCACCGCCTGTTCGGCGAGGATCACCCGCTCACCCTGACCGGCTCCGCGAACCTGTCGGTCGACCTGATGGCGGCCGGGCAGACCGAACGCGCCCAGGAGCTGAGCGAGCAGACCCGGGCCGGCTACCAGCGGACCGTCGGGCTGAACCACCCGGACGCCCAGGTCTTCCTCGAAGGCCGGCACCTGGACGCCGACTTCGACCCGCCCCCGATCTAACCTCTGAGCGCCTCCAGGTCCCGCGACACCTCGGCGTGGATGTGGGTGATCAGCCGCTGGAGGTCGTGGCAGTACACCGTGGGGTTGCGGAAGCCGCGGCCGCTCCGGTAGCGGTGCGTGTAGTGGCCCGCGCCGCAGACCTGGTGCAGCCGGCACTCCTGGCACTCCTCGGCCAGCGCCAGGCCGCGGATCTGCCGGGCCGCGATCGACGGGAGCAGCAACGCGGCCTCGAACGGGTCGCGTGACACGTGCAGCGCCGTGCCGGTCGCTCCCTCGAACGCCGACTTCAGCGTGTCGACCTGCTCGATCTCACCGTTGGTCTCCACCACGACGATGGCGACGGGAGACAGGCCGACCGCCTCACCCGTCGACGGCCGGCCGAACAGCAGCATCATGATCTCTTCGAAGAGGCGTACCTGCGTCGCCTTCTCCGGCGACCGGTACCAGCGGTCGAAGATGGCGACGAGCCAGTCCCCGTACGGAGTCGAGTCGTCGGGCGGCCGTGCGGGCGGCGGCGTGTCCCAGTTGCCGTGCGGGAGCAGGAAGTTGATGGCGGGCGGCTCGAACTCCAGCATCGCCTCGTACGTGCGCACCGGGTCGTTCTGGATGTCCACCGTGCTGAGCAGGCCGTTGAACAGGTGCCGGTACGGCGCGGCGCGCAGCCGCTCCACGCCCGCGCGTACGGCCGAGAAGCTGCCCTGGCCGTTCGCCCACCTGCGGTGCCGGTCGTGCCCCTCCTCGTCGCCGTCGAGGCTGACCCCGACCTGCACGCCGTACTCACGGAAGAGCTCGAGGACCGGCGGGTCGAGCAGGATGCCGTTGGTCTGGACGTTGAACCGCACCCGCACGTCCGGCGCACAGGCGGTGAGCACCGCCTCCACGGTGTACCGCAGGTGGTCGACGCCGGCGAGGAGGGGTTCGCCGCCGTGCAGGGTGACGTCGACGCGGTCGAGCAGCTTCGCCCGCGCGTGCTCGGCGATCCGCATGGCGACCTGGTCGATGGTCGGCTTGGCCATCTTCCGCGGCTGACGGCGCCAGCTCTGGTCGGCCATCTCGTACATGTAGCAGTAGTCACACGACAGGTTGCAGCGGCTGTGCACCTTGAGGATGAACTCTCGGAACGGCGTGGGCCGCCAGCCTCTGCCCAGCAGGGCCCGTACGTCGAGGGTGTCCGGCCACTCCGGGGCGCCGGGTGTCTCCTGCCGGGATGACGTCATGGGTCATGTACCGCCGTTACCGTTGGTCCGGGTCCACCGTTCGTGCTCCCGCGACTTCCCGCCCACGTGGATGATCTTCCGGTCCCAGGACACCGGGCGGAAGCCGGCCTCCTCGACCACCCGGCGCGAGGGCGCGTTCGCCGGCTGGATGTACGCGTCGAGCCGGGCGAGCCCGAGCTCCTCGAACGCGTACGGGACGGCCAGCCGTACCGCCTCCGCCACGTACCCGTGCCCGGAGGTCGCCGCGAAGCCCCCGTAGCCGAGCGAGCCCCGCGGATCAGGCGCCTTCCGCTCGATCTGGTTGATGTTGACCAGCCCGGCGAGCTGCCGGGTGGCGTTCACCCGTACGACGAACCCGACCGCGTTGACCCCGTCGAACCGGTCGAGATACTCGGCGAACTCCGCCGCCTCCGTGGGTGCGAAGATCAGCCCACGGTGCATGTTCGCGCTGTCCCGTGCCAGCGCGACGAACTCCTCCCCATCCTCGGCGGCCACCGGCCGCAGGGAGATGCGTTCCCCCACAAGCAACCTCACGCCGAGAAAAGTAACTCTTGGCAGCAAAGCGCAAAAGCCCGGACGAGTGGGACGGCTAGCCTTTCCGGATGTCGTCGCCGAACCTGCGGCACTCGGTGCGCGCCATCATCCTGGACGAAGACGACCGCGTCCTGCTGTGCCGATGCGCCGTTCCGGACCCGGCTCCGGCCGTCGTGTGGGTGGCCCCGGGCGGGGGCGTCGAGCCAGGCGAACCGACCCTCGCCGCCCTGCGCCGCGAGCTGCTCGAAGAGGTCGGCCTCGTCCTCGGCGCCGACCCGCCGCACGTGTGGCGGCAGCGGGTCGAGTCGCCTGGGTACGTCGCGGGCCACGACGGCGTGGTGAACGACTACTTCCTCGTCCGCACCGAGTCGTTCGATCCCCGTGGCACGCTGTCCGACGACGAACTCGCCGCCGAGAACATCAGCGGCCTTCGATGGTGGCGGCCGCAGGACATCGCCGCGTACCGCGGCCCCGACCTGTTCTCCCCCCGCGACCTCGCCACGCCGCTGACGGCGCTGCTCGCCCACGGCGTTCCCGCGCAGGTGGTGAGACTCGGCCTGTGAGCCCCGTTCCGGCCGGGCGCCTGTGTGGCGGTGCCGGCGCACCGCCTCCTGCGCTTCTACCTCCCGAATGGGACGTTTCTTGAGCGCCTTGAGGATGCCCGCAACAGGCCCTGAACCGTATAACTAACCACAAAAACCGCGATTGGGCATTCGCGTCCGGGTCCGGGCCACTGCTGACCCTTTCTGCTCACCGTCCGCCGATGAACATGGTCGCGGGGACGAATAGTTCATGCCCGGTAGTGAATCGAATGCGCACTCCGGCGGCCGTCCACTCGGCCGCCCGGACGCCGAAACCCCCGTCACCGGCGGCGTTGATGTCGACCCGGTGCCCGTAGGACAGGCTCGGATCGCTGCCGATTACGAGGTGATACGACTCGCCATGGAGCAGTGTCCGTTCGCCCGTGCGGATTACTGAATCCATTTCGCGCGGCGCGCGGGGCGGGGAGGTCCTTACGGCAGGAAGATGGCGTACTCGCCGAGTGTCTCGGTCAGCGTGGGTGGCAGCTCCGCCAGCGCCGACAGCTCCTCTACGGAGGTGAACCCGCCGCACTGCTCGCGTGCCCGTACGATGCGGTCAACCAGTTCGGTGTTCATGCGCGGCAGCTGCGCCAGCACGTACGGCGGCACATGGTTGACGTCGATCAGGCCACCGTCGTCGAACCCGCGGGGCAGATCCGGCCGCCCGATGCGCAGCTCCCATGCCATGACCGGGTCACGCGCGGTCTCGCGCGCCGCGGCGCGAAGCTCCCGCCGCCCGGTGGCGATTCTGACGGCGCCTTCGTAGCTGGGATTCAGGGGCGTTCGAGGGGCCAGGGGCGGCCGTGCGGCGAAGGCCCGCGAACGGATGGCGAACGCGTGCGCCGTGCCGCCGAGCCACAGGACGACGATCGCCGCGGTGAAGACGGTTCTCCTCACCGAGGAGTCGGGCGAGTTCGTAGTGGCGAAACACGTGACCGTCAGCGCCAGGTAGCCGACCACCGCCAGCCAGTGGATGGCCTTGCGCAGGCGAATCGCCGGAAACACGAAGACCAGCGTCGTGCCGATGCCGAGAGTGATCAGCGGCACGAGCGCCCAGATCAAGCTGACGGCCGTGCGGGTTCTTCTGCCCATGGGTGTCCTCCCTGTTGTCCCTTGGACGGGCCGGAGGGAGCACCGGATCACCCCAGCACGACGATTTTCCCGGGACCAGCGAGCTCACGTGCCGGTCGGCTCCAGTTCCGCCTTCCCACGGGACGCGGTCCAGGCATCGACGATGCGGTCCAGGGTGCGCCTGCCCCACCGGCTCATCGTCGGGTTGGAGTCGAGGTAGTACCAGACCAGCCCCATCGCCTGCTGGAACGCCCAGGCCATCCCGCGCCGCCACTGGACGTCGCCGCATCCGAGCTCGCGGCGGAGGATGCCGCGCTGGGTCTCGTCGAGGAGGTGCCAGGCCGCCACGAGGTCGAGCGCCGGGTCCGCCGGGCCGAAGCCGCCGCCGTCCACGACGCCGACGAGACGGCCGTCTTCGACGAGGACGTTGGGCGGGATGAGGTCGCCGTGGCACATCGCGTCCTCGTCGACCTCGGGCAGCGTCCGAAGCTCCGCCCAGATCCGCCGGAGGAGGGGTACGTCGAGCAGGTCCTCGCTTCGCCGGAAGCATGTCTCGAGCCACTGGTCGTGGTCCGGGAGGTGCCCGCCGCGACCGGTGCCGCCGAAGCGTCGCCCACGGGTATCGTCGGCGCGCAACCCGGCGATGAGCCCGGCCAGGTCATGGGCGAACGCGTTCGACCCTGCGGGGTCCTCGACCGTCGCGTCGTGGCCGGACAGCCAGGTCTGGACGCTCCACGGCAGCGGATAGCCCGGGCCCGGCTCGCCGATCGCCACCGGCTCCGGGGTGGGCACGGCGGCGGCGTCGGCCAGCTCACGCGCGGCCTCGGCCTCGGCCACCAGCGACGCGCGGGCCTGCGCCGGGTCGTCACCGACCAGCGGGAAGCGGGCGGCCAGGTCGTGGCCGATCCGGAAGATCGCGTTCACGGTCCCAGGCGTGCGCAACTCGGTGACCGGCAGTCCGCGCCACTGGGGGAACTGTGCCTCGACCAGCCGGCGGACGGTCTGCGCGTCGACGTGGAGCTGGTCGGGGTGCATCGTCATGCCGCCATCCTGACCGTAGGCGACCGCCGGTGTCCTCCGATTTTCGCGGCAGGCTCGGCGCCGTCATCCCCCGACCAGCCGCCAGCGTCCGGTCGAGACGACGTCCACCTCCTCGCCGCGGACCCGGATCGCCGAGTCGTCGTCGAGCAGGTAGAGCGGGAAGTCCACGCTCGCCGCCAGCCGGTCCGCCCATGCCTCGTCGCGGCTGGGGAAGGACGGGGAGTCGAGGTGCGGCTTGACGTACCAGTCGAACAGCGGGCAGGCCGGCTTGATCCGCTCCTCGCCGAGGAGGTGGAGGTCGGCCAGGTCACCGAGCAGGTCGGCCGCCCGCTCGTCGAAGTGCCGGCTGAAGATCATCGAGCCGGCGAGGCGGTCACGATCGCGGCGACCCGGGCCTCGGCGCAGGGCTTGCCCAGCAACTCCGCAAACGCCTGTCGCCGTGTGTCGTTGGCCAGTCCGTTCGAGGTCAGCAGCATCCGCATGGCCCCGATTCTGTCGCATGCGGCCGGCCGGTCAGGCGGTGAACAACTCGCCTCAGCCGAGTGTGAAGTCGGCGAGACGGCGAGCGCCCTCCAGCAGGGTGTCGAGGTCGGTGGCCAGGGACAGGCGGACCCAGCCTTCGCCGGAAGCGCCGAACGCCGTGCCGGGCGCGACCGCGACGGCCCGCTTGCGGAGGAGTTCCATCGCGAACGTGTGCGCGTCGTCGGCGCGGTCGGCGATCTCCACCCACATGTAGAAGGCGCCGGCCGGCCGGATGTAGCGCACGCCGAGCCGGTCGAGCAGCGCGGCGAGCGCGTCGCGGCGTTCGCGGTAGGCGTCGCGCATCCGTCGCACCTCGTCCTGCGGTCCGCGCAGCGCGGCGAGCGCGCCGCGCTGGGCGGCGGCGTTCACGCAGGCCACGGTCGGTTCCTGGAGCTTGGCCAGCACCGGTGACAGCACCGGCGGGACGACGGCGTAGCCGACCCGCATCCCGGTCATCGCATAGGTCTTGGAGAAGGTGCCGACCGTGATGACGCGATCCTGCTCGCCGACCGCGGCCGTGCTGGTCCACGTGTCGTCGAACGTGATGGCGTCGTAGCACTCATCGGAGATCACCCAAAGGTCCCGCTCCGCGGCGAACCGCAGGATGTCCCGCAGGCGGCCGGCCGGGGTGATCGTGCCGAGCGGGTTGGACGGCGAGTTGAGGATCAGTACGCGCGTGCCCGCGTCCGCGGCGGCGGCGAGGGCTTCCACGGTCGGCAGGAAGCCATCCTCGGCGCGCAGGTGGTACGGCTGCGCCCGAAGTCCGTGGAGCTGGGCGATCATCGCGAAGTTGGGCCATCCGGGGTCCGGGATCAAAACCCCCTGACCGGGTTCCCCGGCCGCGAGCATCGCGGTGAACAACGCGCCGATGCCGCCGCTGGTCACGATCACCTGGTCCGGGGACACCGTGAACCCGTTGTGGACGGCGATCTTCTCGGCCAGTGCGGTGCGCAACTCGCCGATGCCCGCGTTCGGGACGTACTTCGTCCAGCCGGTGCGGACCGCATCGGCGACGGCCTCGACGATGTGCGCCGGAGTCGGGAAGCTGGGCTCTCCCACCTCCAGGTGGATGCAGTCCGGTGTCGCCCAGGCGAGGTCCATGACCTCACGAATGCCGGATCGTGGCATCGTCGCGGCGGTCGCTGCCGGTACGGACATGTCATTTCCCCCAAATGTCGGCGAACAGGTTCTTCGCGGTGCCACCGAGCACCGCCGCTCGCTCCGTTGCCGTGAGCCCTGGAAGCTGGTGCTCCACCAGGGCCGGCAGCGACGCGTAGCCGGGCACGTCCCGTGTCCACGGGTAGTCCGAGGCCCACATGAGGCGGTCCGCCCCGTACGCCTCGAAGACTTCGCCGACGAGCGGGTCCAGGTCCCGGTACGGGTACGCGCGGTGCGAGAACGCGTACTGCCCGGAGAACATGACCCGGACCTGCGGATGGCGGGCGAGGCGCAGTACGGCGGGCAGCGTCGGCGGAGGCAGGACGGTGTCGAACCGGGGCCGGCCATGCGGGTCGACGGTCATGTTCTCGGGACAGAAGCCCAGATGATTCAGCACGACGGGCAGATCGGGCAACGCCCTCACCGCCTCGGCCAGCAGCGGCAGCTGCTCGGGCGGGGCGTAGAACCACAGCACCGTTCCGGTACGGGCGAGCTCGCGGAGGACGCCGAACGCCGGTGACTCGGTGAGGGGCAGCCGCGGTTCGCCGAGCCAGTTCATGCGCAGGGCCGCGAAGCCCGCGGTCTCGGTCCGCTCACGCAGCCTCGCCACCGGGTCGAGCCCCGGCCGCCGTCCGGTCGTCTCGTCGTCCGCCACCGCGACCGTGACGAAGGTGCCGGGACGGGCGCGCCGGCACTCGGTCACATAGTCGTCCTCGGGGCCGAGCGGCACCAGCACGGCGCGGTCGACACCCGCCGTGGCCATGACGGAGGTCAGGTCCTCGATCGGCGCGGTGCGCTCGGCCGGCGCCAGCTCGTCCACCGTCCGGGGACGGCGCGGCGAGTGCGCGGCGAACACGTGCAGATGGGCATCAATGATCACGAGGCACCGCCGTGTGCGGCCGCGACGGCGCGCCGGGCGCGGTCGGCCAGCCCGTCGAGTGCGCCCGTACGGTCCACCAGCGACGATCCCACGCCGACGGCGGTCGCGCCGGCCGCCAGCCAGTCGCCGATCGCGTCGATCTCCACCCCGCCGGTCGGGACCAGTTCCGCGTGCTCGAACGGTCCTCGCAGCGCCTTCAGGTAGCCGATGCCGAGCGGGCCCGCCGGGAAGAGTTTGAGGAGACGCGCCCCGGCCTGTTGCGCGGCGAGCAGTTCCGTCGGGGTCGTCACCCCGGGGAGCGGAGCCAGCCGGCAACCGATCGCGGTGGTGATGATCAAGGGGTCGGTATGGGGGCACACGACGAACCGCGCGCCCGCGTCCCGCGCGGCCGTGACCTGCGTCGGGCTCAGTACGGTTCCCGCCCCGACGGCGATCGTGCCGGGCATTCTGGCGGCCACCCGTTCCACCGCTGCCAGGGAGTCCGGATGGTCGAGGGTGAATTCCAGCGCGGTCACGCCGGCCTCGGCCAGCGTCTCGGCCACCTCGACCGCATGCCGGTGGTCCCGCAGCCGCAGCACCGCCACGATTCGGCCGGCCCGGATGCGATCCTCGGTCTCGGCGAGCGCCGTCGGACGGCTGGTGTCCACTGGTGTTTCCTCCTCGGTTCGAGACCGTGTCATCGCAGGATCCGGCGGCCGTCGCCGTAGTCCGGGTCCAGTTCGCCGGCCCGCAGCACCCAGCCGTCACCGGGAACGGTGTGCATGTGGGCGCAGGCTCGCGCGGCCACGCCGGCGGCCATGGCCGCGTCCGTCCCGGCGAGTGCGGCCGCGAGGTACGCGGCGGCGGCCACGTCGCCCGCGCCGAACGCGTCGACGACCTCCGCCTCGGCCGGCGCTCCCGTCACCGCCGTGTCCGCCACGACCGTCACCTGGACTCTGACCCGGTCGGGGGCGGGACGCGTGCTGTCGCGCAGCACCACGACCGGGCCGCCCGCCAGGGCGCGGAACTCCTGCGCCAGGCGGTCCGGCTCGCCGGTGCGGCCCAGCACGAGCGCCAGGTCGTGGGCCGAGGCGAAGATGACGTCGGCGAGCGGTGCCATGCGCCGGAACGCCGCCGCGGCCCGATCCGGCGACCACAACCGGGAACGGTGGTTCAGGTCGAAGCTCGTGGTGACGCCGGCCTCCCGAGCGTGGGAGAACGCCTCGGCGAGCGCGTCCTCGGGGCCCTGCCCGAGGGCACAGGTGATGCCGGTGGAGTGCAGCGCCCGCGCGTCGGCAAGAGTCGCGGCCCAGTCGACCTGGCCGGGGGCGAGGCCGCACGCGGCCGACCCGGCGCGGTCGTAGAGCACCTCGGTGGCCCGGGGTTGGGCGCCGGGCTCGACGAAGTACAACCCCTGACGTCCGTCCGTCTCCCAGGCCGCTGAGACGCCGACGCCGAACCGCCGCGCGTGTTCGGCCACCCGCCGCCCGAGGGGATTGTCCGGGAGCCGGGTGACGAACTCGGTGGAGTAACCCAGTTGCGCGAGCGCGATGAGGGCGTTGAGCTCGGCTCCGCCCACCGAGACCTCCAGCGTGCCGGCCTGCTCGAGCCGGAGATGCCCGGGGGTGGTGAGACGGATCAGCGCTTCACCGATTCCGACGACGCGTCCCCGCGAGGGCTGCGGACCTGCGGGGTCCGGCTCCGGTCCAGGGCCCGGCCGGGGGGCGGGGTCCGCAGCGGTGAAGGGAGATGACACTGTCCGTCCTCTTGGCATCGTGGTGGGAAGCGCTCAGTCCTTGCGGGTGAACACCGCGACCGCCGCGACGATCACCGCACCGCGCACGAGGTCCTGGTAGAAGCTCGAGACGTGCAGCAGCGTGAAGGTGTTCTCCACCAGGGCGAGCAGCAGCACCCCGCCCGCGACTCCGACGATCTTTCCGCGGCCCCCGAACATCGAGGTCCCGCCGAGCACGACCGCGGTGATGGCCGAGAGTTCCAGGCCGGTGCCCGCCGACGGGGTTCCGACGGTCGCCTTGCTCGCGAGCATGAAGCCGGCCAGCGCGGCGAGCGCGGAACAGATCGCGTAGCACGTGATGGTGACCCGCGTGACGTTGATTCCCGCGCTGCGGGCGATGGCCGGGTCGCCTCCGGTGGCGTAGATGTGCCGGCCGAGACGGGTACGCGACAGCCCCCAGGCGAGGGCGAGCGCTATCACCAGCACGATGATGAAGATCACGGGGATCGGGCCGACGTTCAGCACGGCGAAGCGGGCCAGATCGTCGGGGATCGCGCCGACCGGGGTGGAGGAGTACGCGTAGGCGATGCCCTCCAAGAGGTAGAACGTGCTGATGGTGACCACGAAGGGCACCATCCGCGCCCTGGTGACCAGGAACCCGTGGAAGACGCCGGTCAGCACGCCGATCAGGAGGACGCCGATGAGGACCGGGGTCACGCGGATCGGGTAGCCGTCGATCAGCCCGGCGGTCAGCACCGCCGTGAGTGTCGCCATGGAGCCGACCGACAGGTCGATGCCCCCGGTGAGGATGACGAGCATCTCGCCCATCGCCACCAAGGCGAGCACGACCGTCTGCGACAGCAGGTTGGCGATGTTCTCCTGGCCGAGGAAGACCCCCGGGTTGCGAACGGCGAGAAAGATCGCCAGCAGGAGGCACACGAGCCAGACGACGGTGCCGTTCGACCCTATCGACGCGAGCCGCCTGCGTGCTTCGTGCGGGCGACCGAGTGCCTGTACGGTCATGAGTCCTCCTTCGTCGGAGGGCGTGACCACAGGGCCGCGTTTTCGATTCCCTCGCTTCGCTCGGTCATGAGTCCTCCTTCGTCGGAGGGCGTGACCACAGGGGCGTGTTTTCGATTCCCTCGCTTCGCTCGGTCATGAGTCCTCCTTCGTCGGAGGGCGTGACCACAGGGGCGTGTTTTCGATTCCCTCGCTTCGCTCGGTCATGAGTCCTCGCTCCCGTGTACGTCGCGGATCATCGGCTCGTGTCCGCTTCCAGCTCGCCGAACGCATGGGACATGACCGTCTCCTCGTCGGCCTGCTCCCCGGCCAGCTCGGCGGTCAGCGCACCGTCGCGGCAGACGAGCACCCGATCGGACAGACCGAGCAGCTCCGGCAGCTCCGAGGAGACCAGGACGGTCGCCAGGCCGGCCTCCCGCAGCGACTGGATCGCCCAGTAGATCTCGGCCTTGCCGCCGACGTCGATGCCGCGGGTCGGCTCGTCGAGCAGCAGGACCTTCGGATCGGTCTCCAGCCACTTGGCGAGGACGACCTTCTGCTGGTTGCCACCGGACAGCTCACCGACGGGCCGGTCGACGCTCGAGGTCCGGATCCGCAGCCGCTCGACCGCGCGTTCGGCCATCGCCCGCTCGGCCGCACGGCCCAGCACCCCGCCACGCCCGATGCGGGAGAGCACGGGAAGCGTGACGTTCGCGGAGATCGGCAGGTCGAGGACGAGGCCGTCGACCTTGCGTTCCTCGGGGACGAGCACGACTCCCTGCCGGATCGCGGCGCGCACCCCGCCTCGGCCCAGGCGACGGCCGTTGATCCGGACCTCTCCGCCGTGAACCGGTTCCAGCCCGGCCAGCGCACGGAGGATGCGGCTGCGTCCCGAGCCGATCAGCCCGGCGAGCCCGACCACCTCGCCCGCTCTGACGGAGAAGCTGATCCCCTCCGGCTCGGTGCCGGGAAGGACCAGCCCGCGGACGTCGAGAACGACGTCTTCCGAAGGTGCGGCCGCCTCCGGGAACGTCTGGTCGACGTCCCGGCCGACCATCTCCCGCACGATGCGGGCCCGGTCGTACTCCCTCGCGGGTCCGCTGGAGACCACCGCACCGTCCCGCATCACCGTCACCCGGTCGGCGATCTCCTCGATCTCGTCGAGCCGGTGAGAGATGTAGATGATCGACACGCCCTGAGCCGTAAGCCGCCGCACCACGGCGAACAGCCGTTCCAGTTCGTCGCCGGAGAGCACCGCGGACGGTTCGTCCAGGATGAGAAGCCGCGCCTGGCGCACCAGGGCCCGAGCGATCTCGAGCAGCTGTCGTTGGGCCACCGAGAGCTCGCCCGCGAGCACGTCGGGGCGGAGGTCGCCGAGCCCGAGCTCGGTCAGCACCTCGGTGACCCGGCGCCGCGACGCGGCCCGGTCGAGGACACCGCGCCGGGCGATCTCCTGACCGAGCAGGACGTTGTCGGCGACCGACAGGTACGGGAGGATGGTGAGCTCCTGGTACACCGCCGCGATGCCCACCGAGAGCGCCTCGGCGGGGCTGTCGAGCTCCAGGGGTTCGCCGCGCCACGACAGGCGGCCCTCATCGGGACGCCGTACCCCGGTGATGATGCTCATCAGGGTCGACTTCCCGGCGCCGTTCTCGCCGACGACCGCCTGTACGCTCCCCTCCTCGCAGGTCAGGTCGGCGCCCTGCAACGCCTTCACGCCGGGGAACGACTTGGTGATCCCGCGCGCCTCCAGCAGCGGCGCCCGTTCAGGCATGCCGCTCACCTCCTCGATCGTGGGCGGTCCGGCTCAGGGACCGCGGCCGGCTCAGCAGACCTTGAGCTTCTTCGCCTCGGCCATCGTCAGCTCGGTGGGGATCCACAGGTTGTCCGTGCAGTCCTTGCGGTAGTACTTGGCGAGCTCGGCGTTGGTGTAGACGGCCGAGTTCACCTCGACGACATTGGCCACCTTCTTGCCCTGCAGGACCGAGACGGCCGTGTCGAGGCAGGTCCTGGTCTGCTCGGGCGGGTAGGCCGACTGCGCGAACTGCACCCCCGAGGCGGTCGAGGCCGCGCGGAGGAAGGCGTTCGAGGAGTCGCCGGTCATCGGCGGGATCTTCTGGTGCGCCGCCTGGTAGGCCTGGATGACGCCGGTCTCACTGACGCCGCTGTCCGTCCAGATCCCGTCCAGGTTCGGGTAGCGGACCGCGAGCTGCGCGGCGACCTTCTTGGCCTCGGTCGGCGACCAGTGCGTGTACTGGCGGGTGACCACCTGGATGCCGGGGTAACCCGCGAAGACCTTCTTCGCCGCCTGGTACTCGTACTCGGTGGTCGGCACGCCCGGGATGCCGGACAGGATCGCGATCCTGCCCTTACCGTTGATCTTCTTCGCCAGCCAGGTGGCCAGCAGCGTGCCCTGCAGCTCATAGGACCGGCCGACCGTCGAGACCACACCCGGCGTGCCGTCGGGCAGGCGCCCGGTGCAGACGACGACCGGTATGTCGCGCTGCGCGGCCTGCCGCACCTGACCCACGACGGAGGAGCCCATCGGCTGCACGATCAGCGCGTCCGGCTTCTGCGCGAGCAGGTCCTGAATGTTGTTCACCTGGGTGCCGGCGTCGCCGTTGGCCGAGGCGTACAGCAGTTTCGCGTGCTGTTTCGCGGCCTCGTTCTTGATGAAGTAGTCGGCCTCCATCGCCCAGGAGTTGGTCGGACCCTGCGACGCATAGGCGATGGTGTACGGGCCGTTCTTCTTGTACTTGCTCGTGTCGACCTGACAGACGTTCGTCTCCGCGGGCCGCAGGCCCGACAGCCCCAGGTTGGCTCCCGCCTTCTGCCAGACGGCGTCGATCTGTTTCTGGGCGGTGGACTTCCCGCCGCAGTCCTGCGCCGCGGCCGAGTTGGAGCCACCGACCTGCCGGGAGGTGCTGCACGCGCTGGCAGCGAGGACGAGAGCGGCGGTCGAGGCGAGCACGGCGAACCGTGAAAGAGCGGGGTTTCGGTGGGCTTTCATGCGATCTCCTTGCTGGGGGACGGTGCCCGGGGCACGCGAGCCGAGGCTCAGCCTGTTTGCGCCGCGGACCGGCCGCGGCCCTGCAACCAGACCGCGCCGAGGATGACGGCACCCTCGATCAGGAGCTGGCCGGCGTTTCCGACGCCGAGCAGCCCCAGGAAGTCGATGAGCACGGCGATCAGCACGACGCCGATCGTCGTCCGGCCGACTCCGCCCTTCCCGCCGGTCAGCGCGGTGCCGCCCACGACGGCGGCGGCGATCGAGTCCAGGTTCAGGTTGTGCGACAGGTAGTTGTCGACATATCCGGTGTAACCGGAGGTCATGAGGCCGGCGATCAGCGCGAGGACGGCACTGATGAGGTACGTGGAGGTGACCACGGCGCGGACCGGCACACCGGAGAGCCGGGACGCGGCGGGATTCGCGCCGGTCGCGTAGACCCGCCTCCCGTACGAGGTGCGGCCGAGCACGAACGCGGCCACGGCCAGCAGCACGACGAAGATCAGGATCGGGGTGGGGACGCCGGCGATGCTCTTGGCCCCCACCCAGCTGAGCCCGGGCGGCACCTGGCCGCTCGGTGAGCCCTTGGTCCAGGCGCTGATGCCGCCCTCGATCAGGGTGAAGGTGGCGAAGGTGGCCACGAAGGGCGGCACCCGGCGGCCCACCACGAGGCCGGCGTTCAGGGCTCCGCCCAGCAGTCCGAGTCCCAGCGCGGCGAGCACCGCGACCGCCAGGGCGTCGTTGTGACCACCGGTGAGCTGCGCCGACACGACCATCGCGAGACCGAGCATCGCCCCCACGGACAGATCGATGCCGGCGACCAGCAGGACGAACGTCTGGCCGATCGCGGCGACGCCGATGAAGCCGATCTGACGGAACAGATCGTTCAGGTTGGCCGAACCGTAGAAGGACGGCGTGAGAATCGCCGCCGCGACCAGCACGATCACGATCCCGCCGAGCGAGGTCACGATCCTCATCCGTGCCCCCGCGAATGACGAGCGGTCCGTGACGCTCTGCGTGGCCGCCGTCATCGGCTGGCCTCCCCGGAGCCGGCCGCCGGAGCGCAGTAGTTCATGACGATCTCCCGGTAGATCCGTACGGCCTGCTCGACCGCGGTGATGGAGACCCACTCGTCGGCGCCGTGGCAGCGGGCCAGCAGGCCGGGTCCGACGGCGGGCAGCGTCGGCAGGCCCGCCAGGCCCTGGAGCCAGGCGGCGTCCGTGGTCCCGGGGAAGACGCTGTCCGCCGGTGCGGTCCCCAGTACCTCGGCCAGTGCCGTACGGGTGGCCTCCGCGACCGGGTGGTCGGCGACGACCTCGGTGCCGTCGAGCCAGTCGCACGGCGGTTCGTCGAAGGCCGCCCGCGCCCGCAGCCGCGGGTTCGCCAGCCGTTCGGCGTCGAGGAACGACTCGAGATCCGCCTCGAAGTCGGCCCGGCTCATTCCGGGCAACAGCCGTACCTCGGCGTCGAAGTGGACCTCTCCCGGGATGACGCCGTACCCGACGCCTCCGCCGATGCGCAGACCTGCGTTGACCGTCGCCTCCCACCCGTGTGGTGCGCCCTCACGAGCAGGCACCCGGGGATCGAACCGGTCCGCGAACGCGGCGAGCAGGCGAGCCGCCTCCACGGAGGCGTTCACCGCGCCGGTCCGCGCGGCGAGGCTCGAATGTCCCTGGTCACCGGTCACGGTGAGGCGCAGCCGGGCGATACCGCGGCTCGCGAGATGCAGCAGGTCCCAATCGGCGTCCAGGCCGCCCGGCTCCCCGATCACCACCGCGTCCGGCCTGGGCACCCCCGCCTCGGCCAGCGCGCCGTCGGCCAGGAACCGCGCGCCGTACGACGCGCCGTCCTCCTCGTCGGCGGTGAACAGCAGGGTCAGTCGTCCGGCGCGCGGGCCGGACGACACCAGCGCGGCCGCCGCTTCGATCATCGCGGCGAGCGCGCCCTTCATGTCGGCGGAGCCGAGACCGTACAGGCGATCGCCGTCGATGGTCGCGCGCATCGGGTCGACGCGCCACTCCGCGTCCCCGACCGGCTTGGTGTCCATGTGCCCGCACAGGCACAGGTGCCGGCCGCCGGGCCCGAAGTCGAGGGTCACCGCGACGTTCGGACGATGCGCGGCGCGACTGATCGTCACCGGCTTCGGGAGGCCGCGGTCCGCGAGCGCACGGGCGATGACCGCCGCCACCGCCGTCTCGTCACCGGGCGGGTTCGGACTCGCGGCGGAGACGAGTTCCGACGTCAACTCGACGACGGACGAGGGGAATCTGCTGCCTGCCATGACGCACTCCGGGGGGAAGTGGACCTCTAGTCCAAACTTCGCGCCACATTAGGGGCGTCATCTAAAAGCAGTCAAGGGTTAACCGTAACGTTTCGCCTGATGAACGCGGGTCTCGATGGCGTCCGCCGACCCGTACGAGGGCATGCGTCATCGCCCGGCGGTGAGGACACCCCCGGGCGGGACGTCAGGACGCTATGCGGGCGGCACGCCGGGCACCTCAGTACTTCGGCGCCCAGTCGTTGCCCTGCCAGGTGGTCAGCCGGCGCGGGTGCAGCCGGAACAGCCAGCGGGGCCGGTCACGGGTGGGATCGAGGTAGGCGGCCCCGTTGCCGCCCAGGTAACGCGACGACATGCGTTCGGCGATCGGCACCCAGGCGCCACCCACATTCGGCTCCTCGACCAGCAGTGCGGTGCACTGGGCGACCACCTTGCGCTGGGTACCGGCCTCGTCGATCGTGATCGCGCATCGGGGATCGCGCTTGAGGTACCGGGCCCACACCGACTTGGCACGCGGGACCACCCACCAGGAGGAGCCGTCCCACTCGTGCCAGCACGGCACGACGTACGGCCATCCCTCGTCGTCGAGGCACGCCAGCCGCGCGATATGAGGTTCGGCCAGGAACGCGGTGATCTCGTCCGACTCCAGCGCGCCGACCTTGCCGCGCCAGCTCTCGTCGCCGTTGTCCGTCTGGGCCATGGTGTTCTCCTTCCGGCCGTCCTGAGGCCGGGCCGCGGGGCTCAACGTCCCGGCCGCCCGGCGAATCCGATCCGGCTCGACAGCTCAAGTCCCGCCTCGGCGACCTTCGGTGCCAGGTCGGCGAGCCGTTCCCGGGTCATCCGGTGGATGGGCCCGGCGACGCTGATCGCCGCCACGACCTCCCCGTTGTGGTCGAACACGGGCGCCCCGGTGCAGCGGACGCCCTCCTCGTTCTCCACGTCGTCGATCGAATAGCCCGACCTGCGAATACGCGCCATCTCGGCACGCAACTCCTCGACGTCGGTGATGGTGTTCTCGGTGAGCCGGGCCAGCCCCTCCGCGATCACCTCGTCGACCAGCGCATCACCGGAGAAGGCCAGCAGCGCCTTGCCCAGGCCCGTGCAGTAGAGCCGGCTGCGCAGCCCGACCCGGGAGAACATTCGCAGCGAGTGCGGACTGTCGATCTTGTCGATGTACAGGGTTCGCGTCCCGTCGACGACGCCGAGGTGCGCGGTCTCACCACTGATCTCGACCAGTCTCTCCAGCAGGTCTCTGGCCAGGGACCGGAGTTCGAGACCGTCGAGGAACGCCGTGCCCCACGCCGCACATCTCGGCCCGAGCCGGTAGACGCCGTCCATCTCACGGATCAGATCCGCGTCCAGCAGCGTGTCGAGCAGTCGCAGGACCGTGCCCTTGGGCAGTTCGGCCTCGCGGACGACGTCGGTGAGCCTGAGACCCTGCGGGGCGGCGGCAAGGAGATCGATGAGCGCGATGCCCTTGACGAGCGCCTTCGCCGAGCCGGTGGCCTCGTTCGAGGTTTTGGACTTAGGGTCCACACCGGCGAAGGTAGCGGTATGTCCGGAATGCCGTCAACCGTGGATCGCGCGCGCGATGGTCCCCTGACCAGGCCGATGGGCGTCGACTCGGGACGCCACTTGTGGATCTACACGACGCCCGGCTCCTCGAGCTGTGCTCGAGAACCCCGAGTGCGCGATCGGCGGCATGAGTGGACGTTCAGAAACCTGACGACAATCGCCCGTCGGCAAGCCATGTGTTGGGTAAAGCTCAATGGGCGACCGGTAATACCAGCGGTCAGCGGACAAGAATTGAGACATACATCCTGTTGCGCGATGCGGCATTTCATGGCCTGCGCGGGTGAAGTCGGCTCACTGTCGACGCTGTGACCTGCTTTTGGTCACTTTCAGTGATGGAGCGATTGCGCGAATTCGCCGGTGAAGGTGGTCCGTTCGGTCTTTCCGTTGCGCGAACCGGAATTTCGTGCCCTCATTGGCAGGCCGATAGCTTCGCATTCATGGAATGGAGCTTTCAGACGGCCGAAGAACTCGTTGCCGCAATGCGCGCCGGTGCGGTGACATCAGTGGAACTGACCGACCAGGCGATCGCCCGCATCGAGCGCGACGATGAGGTGATCAACGCGATCTGCGTGCCGGACTTCGACCGTGCGCGGACCGCCGCACACCGTGCCGACCAGGCACGCGCACGTGGTGAGGACCGGCCGCTGCTCGGCGTTCCGGTGACGGTCAAGGAGTCGTACAACATCGCCGGGCTGCCCACGACCTGGGGCATGCCGCCGCACCGGAACTATATGCCGGCCGAGGACGCGGTACAGGTGTCGCGGCTCAAGGCCGCGGGCGCGGTGGTGCTCGGCAAGACCAATGTGCCGTTGGGGCTGCAAGATATACAGAGCTTCAACGAGATCTACGGCACCACCACCAACCCGTGGGATAGCGGTCGAACGTCGGGCGGATCCTCCGGCGGGTCGGCGGCGGCCCTGGCGTCCGGGTTCGGCGCGCTGTCCATCGGCTCCGACATCGCCGGATCGCTGCGCACCCCCGCGCATTTCTGCGGCGTCTACGCGCACAAGCCGACGCTCGGACTGGCGGCCAACCGCGGTATGGTCCCGCCGTCTGCGCCGGCATTGCCGGTCGACCTCGACCTCGCCGTCGTCGGTCCGATGGCGCGCGCCGCCCGCGACCTCACGCTCCTGCTCGACGTCATGGCCGGACCGGACCCGCTGACGCTCGGCGTGGCGCACCGTCTGGCACTGCCGCCCGCCCGCCACGAGCGGCTCCGCGACTTCCGGGTCTTGGTCCTCGACGAGCATCCGCTCATTCCGACCGGGTCCGCCGTACGGGCGGGCGTGAACCGGGTGGCCGCCGCGCTCGTCGACGGGGGAGCCCGCGTCGAACGGCACAGTCCGCTGCTGCCCGATCTGACCGAAGCCGCGACGCTCTACATGCAGTTGCTGATTTCGGGCTCCGTCGCGCGTTTTCCCATTGAATCGCACGAGCGGCTGCGGACCCGCGTCGCCGGCCTGAGCGCGGACGACCAGAGTCTCGACGCCGAGCGGCTGCGCGCCATGCTGTTCAGCCACGGCGACTGGATGGAGGCGAACAACCGCCGCGAGGTCCACCGCCACGGCTGGCGGCAACTGTTCGCCGAGTTCGACGCCGTGGTGTGCCCGATCACGCCGACACCCGCGTTCCCGCACGACCACAACCCCAACCCGTTGGAACGGCACATCGACATCGACGGCGCCGAGTACCCGTACTTCGACCAGCTCGTCTGGGCCGGCCTGGCCACCATGCCCGGCCTGCCCGCCACCGCCATACCCGCGGGCCGGTCCCCCGAGGGCCTGCCGGTCGGAGTGCAGCTCATCGGTCCGATGTTCGAGGACCGCACCCCGCTGCGGCTGGCCGAACTGCTCGAGCAGAAGACCGGCGGCTTCCAGGCACCGAAGTAAGACGTACCGGCCGGCTGGCCGGGATACGGCAAGGCCCCCCACGAGAAGACCCTCAAGCGGCTTGGCCGACAATTCGATTCGTAGGCGTTGCCGTACTCCGCTGCTGTACGGACACCAAAAAGCCCCCTTCCATGATTGGAAGGGGGCTTTGAGCCGGTCGGGGTGGCGGGATTTGAACCCACGACCTCTTCGTCCCGAAGCAACTCAGATGAGTAGATCTAGGTCGAGCTAAGTCGAAGGGGGAGCTCCTCACCTGCGACTTCGCCCTGAGGGAGTCGCGGTGGGTCGAGGGTGGCCGGAAGTCATTGGCTCCCCTGATTGGCTCCCCTGCGGCTCCCTCCCCGGGCGGGAGAGGAGTCCCCATGACAAGCGAGAACATCGAGAACGCGCCGCGGTTCCCCGAAGGATGCACCGTGCTGGCCTGGTACCCGCCGCTCGGCGCCGAGGAGCGTGACCGGAGTGCGTGGGCGTGGCTGCCCGGTTCGATCGTGAGCCGGTGCGGCGAGGACGAGTGGTGCGTCGTCGTAGAGGCCGCCGATTTGGCCGAACCTGACCCGAATATCCCCCACGGGGATGCGCCGGAGAACCTCCTCTATCCGCTTTGCTTCCGCGACTCCAGCGAGTTACGCGCCGTCAGCGCCGAGGAGTGGTCGCGGGCGCGTGGCGAGGAGGCCTGGTGATCGACAGGCTCATCCGCGTCACGACGGCCTTGGCGGTGATGGCCGTCGCCGTGATCGCCGCCGTCATCTCCTATCGCCACGCGTACGAGTTAGTGGTCGCACACGGCGAGGCTGGTCTCACGGCACGGCTGGTCCCGCTGACCGTGGACGGCGTCATCTGGGCCGCCTCGATGGTGATGCTCGACGCCAACCGCCGGCACCAGCCGGTACCAGCACTGGCCAAGTGGAGCCTCGGCGTCGGCATCGTCGCCACCATCGGTGCCAACCTGGTACACGGGCTGGGACATGGACCGGTCGGCGCCCTGGTCAGCGCCTGGCCCGCCGTGGCACTCGTCGGCTCGTACGAACTGCTCATGGCCCTCATCAGAGTCGAGCACCATATCATTGCTAAACCGGTCGTAGACCAACCCGAGAGCCACACTGTGCCAACCGCTGAAACCGACGTACCGCCCGAGCCAGTTGAGGCGCCGACGCTGGAGCAAGTGGTACGAGCACGGCACGACGCGGGTAACAGCCAAAGAGCCATCGCACGCGAACTCAACATCGACCGTCGCAAAGTGAAGCGGATCATCGAGCAAGCCGCGTGAGTGGAAATCCCTGCGCACTTCCTACCTAGGCCTAGGGACTTCATGCACCCGTCTCTCGGCTGACCCAGCGGGCACACCGCGTCTATGTCGGCTGCGTTGCCGTCGGCAACGGCCTCCTACAGCGCTCTGACGGCGAGAGGTAGAGTTTCGGCGTGTCGCAGGATGGGGTTTTGATCTGATCCAAGTGGCCAGTTTCGGAGCTGCGGTCCGGACGGGTGGTATGTGATGGTCGGTGGACATTGACCCCTCCGAGCAACCTGGCGCACCTCCCGACTCAGCCAGCGTCCCGCGTGTCGATCGTGATGGGGATGCTGCGGTCAAAGCGATGCGGGACGGGGTGTGGGCGCGGACGCGCCGATGGCTGGCTGGGCCGGGGACGCATCGGTGGTCGCCGCGGGCGTTGATGGTGATGATGGCGACGGGCGCGTATGCGCCACTGCTCATCTCTGGGAACACCGACTCGGCGCTGCTGGTTACCGGGGCGGCGACCGCGTCGGTGGGTGCGAATGTGATCACCGAGATCTTGCAGGACGGCGTCGAGTATCTCCGCGGGCATGAGCCGAGCCTGGCCGAGATCGAGGAGTGGCTGGCCGAGCGATTCGAACAGGTGCTGGAGGCCGGCGACAGTCGGGCCGTGGTTCTGCAGGGACAACTCGCGTTGATCTTCGATGCTATCGGCGCATCGCAGACCGCATCGCGTGCCGCTATCGAGCACGGCGATCGGGTCCTGCAGACCGAACTCGCCACCGGGCTAGCCGGTCTGGGAGAACGGTTCGACGATGTCGGCGCCGCGTTGGCGGGGGCGCATCTCAAGCTTGACCGGATCCATTGCAACCTCGACGTCCTGACCGCCGCCCAGCAGACGGCAGCCGATCGAGGGCAGACAAGCAACACGATCAACGGCGATCACCTCACCAACGCCGTGCAGGTCGGCACGGTCCACGGCGACATCACCATCGGTGCCCAGGCCCAGCCGCCGTCCCCGTCGGCCAGCCCGGTCGGGCTATTCCTGGCTCAACTGGCTGACCCGTTCGCGCTGGAGGTCCACCGGCCGGTCGAGCTCCAGAACCCACCCGTGGGCCTAGGCGTGCTCCCGGCCTATGTTCCGCGTGAACACGACGCGCGCTTGGCGCAGGTCGTGCGTGAGGTCGTTGCGGGCGAGAGCCGTATCGCGGTACTGGTGGGCGGGTCCTCGACCGGGAAGACCCGGGCCTGCTGGGAAGCCCTCGGCCCACTACGGGAGCGTCCCGAACCGTGGCGGCTGTGGCATCCGATCCACCCGACCCCGGCCGAGGCTGCGCTCGCTGCTCTGGACCAGGTCGGCGCTTACACGGTGATCTGGTTGAACGAAGCCCAGTTCTACCTCGACACCGGCACCAACGGCTTGGGAGAACGCCTCGCCGCCAGCCTGCGGGACCTACTCCGCGATGTCGGCCGAGGCCCGGTGTTGATCCTGGCCACGTTGTGGCCAGAGTACTGGACCGCCCTGACGACCCCCGCCAAACCAGACGTCCATGCCCAGGCCCGGGAGCTGTTGGCTGGGCAGGCGATCACCGTCCCGGACGCCTTCACCCCTGAGGACCTGCGCGCGCTGTCCGCACAAACGGGCCAGGACCCGCGGCTCGCCGAAGCCGCCGATGATGCCCGGGACGGCCAGATCACCCAGTACCTGGCTGGGGTCCCTGTCTTGATGGACCGCTACGACAAGGCGAGCCCGGCAACCGCGGCGTTTATCCATGCCGCGATGGACGCCCGTCGGCTCGGTTGCGGACCCCACCTGCCCTTGGCCCTGCTGGCCGCAGCCGCTCCGAGCTACCTGACCGACGCCCAGTGGGACCAGACCGCAGATGACTGGCTGCAAAGCGCTCTGGACTACGTCGCGACGCCGTGCAACGGCATTCCCGGCATCCTCACCCCGATTAAGCCTGGGCCAGCTCGCAATCGACGCCCTACATCGGCGGGTTCCCTCTCTCGGCAGGGCCCCGAACCGATGCCGGGGCAGCAGTATCGGCTCGCGGACTACCTCGACCAACACGGCCGCTTGCACCGCGCCGAGCACATTCCACCGATCGGCTTCTGGACGGCCCTGGCCGCCCACGCCGACGCAACCGATCTGCGTGCGCTCGGTGATGCCGCCTGGGGACGGGGCCTTTCTCGCGACGCAGCCCAGCTCTATAAGAACGCCACGGCCCTTGGCGACGGTGCCGCTGCCGTGAAACTCGTCCGGCTTGTGGAGGAGCTCGGCTCCGCCGACCGCCAGGCCGCCGAATGGGCCGCCGCTCGAGTGGCGCTCGATAACCCTCTCCACGTCGGACGGCTGCTGAGGGCCCTGCGCAGGGTAGAGGCGAAGGAGCAGGTGGCGGTGTTGCTGGCGCGTGATCCCGCCGCCAACGTTTCACTCGATATCCCGTTCCGCGTGGGCCAGCTGCTAGTTGAGCTGCGTGAGGTGGGTGCAGTAGAGCAGGTGGCGGTATTGCTGACGCGTGATCCCGCCGCCAACGTTTCACTCGATAACCCGTTCCGCGTGGGCGAGCTGCTGCTGAGCCTGCACGCTGTGGAGGCGGAGGAACAGGTAACGGCGCTGGCGCGACGCGCCGCGGCTCACGTCGCGCTTGAGGACCCGCATAGCGTGCGTCGGCTGCTGGATGCACTGCGTGAGGTGGGTGCAGTAGAGCAGGTGGCGGTGTTGCTGGCGCGTGAACCCGCCGCCAACGTTCCACTCGACAATCCTTACCACGTGGGCAAGCTGCTGCTGAGCCTGCACGCTGTGGAGGCGGAGGAACACGTGACGGCGCTGGCGCGACGCGCCGCGGCTCATGTCGCCCTTGGAGACCCGCATGGCGTGGATTGGCTGCTGGAAGCGCTGCGTGAGGTGGGTGCAGTAGAGCAAGTGGCGATGATCGTCCAACGACTGCCGGCGGCCGGAGGTTTTCCCAACTTCATCCTGTTCGGTACGAATCGCGAGCGATTCACATTCGGACGAGAGCCGGACGGAAGCGTTGCCGCAGCTTGGACCTGGGCCGATCTGATTTGACCAGAATGGGGCGTGCGGGTCGACGAGGTCGGCCGCAGAGCCTGTCTACTCGGTGCGGGTTTGTACGGGGAAGTGCTGGACGCGCTGCTGAAGTCGCGGCTCATCCGCATCACCACGGTTCCGACGGTGATGGCCGTTGCCGTGTTCGCCGCCGTCATCTCCTACCGCCACGCGTACGAGTTGGTGGTCGCACACGGCGAGGCCGGTCCCCCGGCGCGTCCGGTACCGCTGACCGTGGACGGCCTTATCTGGGCCGCCTCGATGGTGATGCTCGACGCGAACCGCCGGCGCCAGGCGGTACCAGCGTTGGCCAAGTTGAGCCTCGGCGTGGGGATCGTCGCCACCATCGGTGCCAACCTGGCGCACGGCCTGGGGCATGGACCGGTCGGTGCCCTGGTCAGCGCATGGCCCGCCGTGGCGCTGGTCGGCTCTTACGAACTGCTCATGGCTCTCATCAGAGCCGAGCACCGCACCACTGTGAAACCGGTCGCAGACCGACCTGAGAACCACGCTGCGACGACGGCTGAACCCGACGTACCACCCGATCCAGCCGAGACACCGACATTGGAGCAAGTGGTACAAGCGCGGCACGATGCGGGCGACAGCCAAAGAGCCATCGCACGCGAACTCAACATTGACCGCCGCAAAGTGAAGCGGATCATCGAGCAACCCGCGTGAGCGGGGGCGGAAGTCCCTGCGCACTACCGACCTGGGTGCAGGGACTTCTTGAATTCGTCTTCGGCTGATGCCACGCGGCATCTACCAGCTGCGCCGCCTGGGCTGCACGAGCGGCTCAGCGTAGGCATCGGTGCTCACTCCGCCCGCGTTGGCGTGAGGGATTTACTCCAGCGTAGCCAACGGCGTGATCGAGCCGGTGAAGACTCGCTCTTCGCCTATCAAGGGCGCCCCGCTACGCGGGATGCCGGGCAGCCCCAGAAACCCTCGACCGCGCCTGGGACCTCTACCTCGGCCACCGACCACCAATCCTCGAGAAACTTGCGTCGCGGACCACCTAGCCACTGACGGCAAGGCAGGTAGCAGAGTGGGGCCGGCCACAGCTTGGACGTCCTGCTTTGGGCCTATGCCCAAGTGCATGGTCGGTCAGGACCGGTAAGGGACCGGATCGCCATCGCCCTAAAGGAGTAAGGGGAGGCTTGAGTCGGTTCGCAAGTAGACACTCCCCGGCTCGGTCCCACGCTCGGGAGGGGCCGTGTGACCGTCCGCCGATGTAACCGAACTGCGTCTCATTCAAATCCTGTCGCTATTGACGTGGAAATGACTACGACAGCTCCGCGGTGCGACCGATGCATGGCCGGCGCTGGAGGATTCACCGTTGGGTCGTCAGTGCCGCATGTCGCTAGCGGTAGTCCCTACTGTAGGCCGTAAACCGTGTGAGGCTGCCGCTCGTCATATATAGCGGGTGTTTCCATGTATTCGCGCAGGTGGCGGCAGCTTCATCACATTGTGATCTATATGGCCTTCAGTCGACGAAGTGGTGTCGCGAGACTTGTGGGGGTTGTAGGTCAGGGAGAGGGGGGCCAGTGGGGTCGTCGGATGCACATGATCCAAGGTTGCTGCGACCCGACGCGCGAGTGATGTTTCCTGGACATACTTCGCCAGTGACCCTGCTTCAGGTGAAGCCTGGGCCCTTCTGGGATTTCGTGTACCGAAGTGCGGCCGGCCGTCTCGATGAGATCACGCTGGCCGAAGATGAGCTTTCGCTGGTCCAGGTCATCGATTCCGGGGACGCACGGGCATTCGATGGCGATCCTGTGGGGTTCCGTCTTGGAGTTGAAGCGCGTCGGATCAGTATCGGCTTCCAGCATGATATGGCCGCATTGGCGGTGTCCAATATCGCCCCACTGCCACACCAGCTGGAGGCGGTCTACGGGCACTTCCTTGAGCAGCCGCGGCTTCGATTCTTGCTGGCTGACGACCCGGGCGCTGGTAAGACGATCATGGCGGGGCTCTACATCAAGGAACTCCAGCTGCGCCGAGCGGCCGACCGGATCCTGATCGTCACGCCGGCTAACCTGCGTCCGCAGTGGCAGCGGGAGTTGGCGGACCGATTCAATGTCGACGCGGTCCAGTTCGACCGCGCGGTGTTCGACGCCGTCCCTACGCAGAACCCTTGGGACGTCCACGACATCGTGATTGTTTCGCGGGACTTCCTGAAAACCGAAGATGTCGCCGCTACCTTCGCCGCTGCGGAGAAAGAGTGGGACTTGGCGATCATCGACGAGGCTCATGGGTTCACTCTCCAGGTCGACCGCAAGGGGCTGGTGTCGAAGAAGTCCGATCGATACAAGGCCGCTGAACAGATCGCGACCAAGGCGCATCGCCTGATACTGCTGACGGCGACGCCCCACTCGGGTCGGAACGAGTCCCTTTGGGGCTTGCTGCGCCTCCTGGATGCCGATGCCTACGGCGACCGCTGTCCCCAAAACATAGAGCTCAATCCGCGGCACTACTCCAAGACTTCCAAAGAGCAGATGGTCGACCTACGAGGCGAGAAGCTGTTCAAGCGCCGCCACCCGCATACGGTTGGTTATGAACTTTCAGGTGCTGAGTGGGCGTTGTATGAGGCCGTCACCAACTTCGTCTCCAAAGAGCTCGCAGAGATTCGGGGGGAGGGTGCCCGCTCTACCGCTGGGTTCGCTCTGACCACCATGCAGCGTCGGCTCGCGTCGTCGGTACGGGCGATCCGCCGCACGCTGGAACGGCGAATTGATCGGCTGGAGAAAGCACTGGACGACCCGGCCGAGTACCTGCGCCGGCGTCGCGATTTCCGTGAATCGGCCCTCGCCTCTGGTGACGACGTCTCTGACCTCAGCGAGGAGGAGATCTGGAGGCGCGAGGAGAGAGCACTTGAGGAGTGGCTGCCGGAGACCGAGGCAGAGCTGGAGATGGAACTCGAGGCACTCGGTCCGCTGTTCGCTCAGGCCCAAGAGGTCGAGCAACAGGGAAGCGAGCGAAAGCTCACCGAGCTCCTAGACCTGGTCGCCAAACAGGGCTTGCGTGATGACCAGACTAAGAAGCTGCTGATCTTCACCGAGCATAAGGACACCCTGGATTGCCTGGTCGACAGGCTGTCGGGAGACTTCGAGGTCGCAGTCATCCACGGTGGACTCAAGCTTGCCGAAAGGATCGAGGCGGAGCGGTACTTCCGGGAGCGTGCCCAGATCATGGTCGCTACCGAGGCGGCAGGCGAGGGCATCAACTTGCAATTCTGTCACCTCATGGTCAACTACGACATCCCGTGGAATCCTAATCGGCTGGAGCAGCGGATGGGGCGTATCCACCGGATTGGCCAGACCGAAGATGTTCACATCTTCAACCTGGTGGCTACCAACACGCGTGAGGGCAAGGTTCTGGAGACTTTGCTTCGAAAGCTCAAGCGAATGAGTGAGTCGCTGGGTGACCCTGTCTTCGATGTCATCGGCGAGGTTTTCGCCGATTATCGATTGCGGGATCTACTGGAAAGCGTCATTGCTGGCAGCCTCACCCCGGACGAGGCTGCCGATACCTTCGGCGCGGATCCCGATGAGTTCGACGCCGACACAGTCAAGCGAGCCCAAGAACTTCTCGACCGCGCGCTGGCGACCGCGCACATCGACTGGCAAGCCGAGCGGGACCGTGCGAACCGAGCCGAGGAACGCCGCCTCCCTCCGCACTACCTGGAACGTTTCTTCCGCGATGCCATCGTGTACGCGGGTGGCCAGGTGGCCGATCGGCTCGACCCGGGCACGCTGCGAGTTACACGCACGCCCGACATCCTTGTAGCGCGTTCGCGGGTCGGCGATGCCACCCGCCTGATCGCGCCGGAATACCGGCGTTTGACCTTCGACAAAACCGTGGCCATGCGACCAGCTACGGCGGACATTGAGCAGGGTGCGCCGCCAGCCGAACTGTGCGGCCCAGGGCATTCGCTCTTCGATGCTCTGGTCGACTACATCATCGAGCGAACCGAGGCTGATCTCGTTCGCGGCGCGGTCTTCCATGACCCTGATCTGGACTCACCCGCGCTGCTGCACGTTCTCACCGGAGACGCAGTGGACGGCAACGGAGACGTGGTCCACCGCTCGCTGGCCACCATCACCGAGCAGCCAGCGGGGTGGGACGCCTCCCGCCGTTTCCTGTACGACCTCGTCCCCGCGGAGTACAGAGTTCCAGTCGTAGAGCCTACGGAGCTCGATGATGTCGATCAGCTCGTGGGCTGGGCCCGGAAGAACGTCTTCGAGGACCGCTACCGGCAGGCCAAGGCCGAACGAGAGCAAGTCGCCAACGTCCAAGAGGACTTCCTCGAAAGGTCATTCCGCGCGGTTCTAGCGAGGCAGGACCAGGAGATTCTCGAAATCGATGACGAGGTGGCACGGCGACTACCCGGTGCTGAGGGACGGCTTCGCAAGGCAGAGCTGGCCAAGGCCCAGACGCAAGAGCGCCGTAGCCTGCGCCTTGGTGAGGCCCTACGCGGCCGCAATGTCCGTCGCGGTCCGGTGCGCATATTGGCAAGTTGCCTGATCACTCCGCACCCTGCCACCGTCGAGCGCCGCAGCGATGGCGATCGTGCCGGACTGAGCAACGCGGAGGTCGAGCACATCGCCGTCCAAGTCTCGATTGACCACGAGAACGCAAGCGGCGCCATCCTCGTTAAATCCGTCGAAGCAGACAACGTTGGATTCGACCTGTTGTCGGTTCGGGGTATCAGCCGACGCTGTATCGAGGTTAAGGGCCGTGCTGGCATAGGCGGTGTCGAGCTCACCTGGTCAGAATACGCCAAGGCGGTTGAGCTCAGCGATGACTATTGGCTGTACGTCGTCCTAGACTGTGCCACGAGCAACCCGCGGCTCTATCGGGTGCAGAACCCGGCCAAGGCCCTGATCGACAGCATCCAGCCCCATCTGGATGTGCGTTTCGGGGTCGCCCCCCAGCCAGTGATCGACGCCGCAGAGGTCTCGTGAACCATACCCTGATCGAAGAACAGATCCCACTCGCCGAAGTCAACAAAGAGTCCGCTCGAGAAAAACACCTTCGGCACGGCCACATCTCCACCATGCACCTGTGGTGGGCGCGTCGCCCCCTCGCGATGTCGCGGGCGGTAGTGTTCGCCAGCCTCGTTCCAGATCCCGGTGAAGACGGTCGCCGCAAGCAGTTGCTCCACGCCATCGCAATGGCAGCGCCCTTCGCTAAAGCCAATAGTGACTCCAGCTACATGAGGTCGCTTCGTGCTGCCCTGGAAGCGGCCTGGCCGGACCGGAAACCGAAAGTCCTGGACTGCTTTGCCGGCGGAGGCGCGATCCCACTGGAGGCCGTAAGGCTCGGCTGTGATGTAACCGCCACCGACATCAATCCCGTCGCCCACCTTATCCAGCGCTGTGTCTTGGAATATCCGGCGATTTATGGTGCTCAGGATGAAAACGGCGACAGACCCTTCGTCGATGATTTCGTGCGCTGGGCCGATTGGGTCCGTGACCGCGCCGATGAGTACCTGACCGAGGTCTACCCCAGCGCTGGCAGTGCGCGCAGAGTGGCAGCCTACTTCTGGGCTCGGACCATTCCGTGCGCCGACCAAAGCTGTGGACGGACGATACCGATCATCTCCTCACGTAAGCTCGCAGACTCCACTCGCCGTAAGGTTCGCGTCGAGTATGAAGTGAAAACTGACCGGATCGAGTTGCGCCTAGCCGAGGGGAAACCCAAGGACGGCGTCGACTGGGCACGAGGCACCAAGACCAGCCGGGGATCAAGTGTCACTGTAACCTGCCCGGTCTGTGACACATCCTGGCCGGACAAGGAATTGCGTGCCTATGCCCGCGAGCACGGATTCGGCCAGTACCTGTATGCGGTCATGGAGGGCGGGAAAGGTGGTCGCTCTTACCGTGAACCCTCCGCTGCCGAGCTCGATTCGGTAGCTCGGGCAGCCAAGCTCCTGGAGGGGCTGGACGAGTATCCAGAAGGTACCACAGCAGTTCCCGATGAAGACCTCGTTAGGTCTCAGTATCGCCGGTACCCCAACCTCACCTACGGAATCGACACCTGGGCCAAGATGTTTACTCCGCGGCAGCAGTATGTGCTGGCGGTTCTCGCCCAGACAGTACGAGCAGCCCACCAGCAGATGCTGGATGATGGGATGGCGTCAGACCGAGCTAAGGCCTTGGCCACCTATCTCGGTCTTGCAGTCGACCGAATCGCTGACTACGGCTCTACCTTTGTCACATGGGTGCCGTCAGGCGAGTTTGTCACTCATACGTTCCCTCAACAGTCTGTCAGAATGTCGTGGGACTTCACGGAGATTGATCCCCTCGCTAATGGGCCAGGCAATTGGAGCGGGGCCATTGACTGGATTAGGCAGGCCCTTGTGCATTGCTGCAATGCGACGGCGGGGAATCCAGCAAAGGTGCAGCGGGCAAACGCGCAAGAGCTTCCATTCCGTGATGGTGAGTTCGATGCTGTGATAATTGACCCGCCGTACTATGACGCGTTCCAGTATGGCGACCTTTCGGATTTCTTCTACGTCTGGCTGAAGCGGAGCATAGGCCATCTCTATCCGGAACTATTCCTGACGCCACTTACGCCCAAACGGGCGGAAGTGATCGAGAACCGCGCTGATAAGAACTCTCCGGACTACATTTCGCATGAGGAGTTCGAGCGGCGTCTGCAGAGCGCGCTCAGCGAGGTCGCCCGGGTGGTGAACGACGACGGTGTCGTAGCTCTTGTGTTTGCGCACACCGATGTAAAGGCCTGGGAGCGGCTGCTCCAAGGCCTCCGAGGTGCGGAGCTGATCGTCACGACGTCCTGGCCGATGCAGTCTGAGCGAGAGGGGCGGTCGACCGCTAACGTCGGCGCGGTGCTGGGCTCCTCGGTGGTGCTGGTATGCCGAAAGGCCAAGGCGCGCGATGAGGGCTTTTATGACGACGTGGTCCGTGAGCTCGACGCGCGACTTGAAGAGCGTCTGGCTACCTTCGAGGAGATGCAGCTTACGGGCGCCGATTACTTCGTCTCCGCAGTCGGCCCAGCCTTCGAGGTCTTTGCCCGCTACTCCCAGGTCGTTCGGCTGTCTGGCGAGAAAGTTGAGGTCGATCACCTCATGGTGCTGGCACGCCAGGCCGTTGCCCGGCACGCGATGCGACGGTTGCTCGGCGGCGAGTCACTGACCAGGTTGGACGACCAGTCGTTGTTCTACCTGACCTGGCGTTGGGCCTATGACGGCGCGCCGATTCCCGCTGACGAGGCATATATGCTTTGTCGGGCGTTCGAATTGGACCTTGATGAATTGATACATCATGGATTGGTGAAGAAGCAGGGCTCCGGCGGAGACGTCACCTACTGGCTACTCGGGCCAGGAGATCGCAAACATACCCAGCTCGGCGAGTCCGCCAATCTCGTCGACGTGATGCACGCCGCTTGCCGACTCCACGAACAGGGGCGTCGCAATGAGCTTGTTGAACTCCTGGGCGTGACTGGCGCTGGAAACGAGCCAGGATTTTGGGCGATGGTCGCCGCCGTGACCGAGGCGCTTCCGGACAGTGATCGGGAACGGACCATGCTGCTAGGGCTGGCCGGCAATCGCGAAGGCCTGTCCGAGGCCGCCGCCAAGCACACAGGTCCGTTCTCGGGCCAATTGTTCTGAACGGAGGTCTCTTATGGCTCTACTGAAGAGCTGGCTGGACGTCGCCAAGCCGCACCAAGACATCGCTGACGGCTCCTTCGACGAGTCGCTGTTCGCCGCTGACCTGGGACTCGTGGCCCGAGGTAAAGGACCCGAGGACTATCGTGACCCGGCGCTCTTCGCCTCCAAGACGTTCCTCACCGCCAACCTGCGGGAGGCATTGGTAGAGATCGGCAACCGGCTCGCCGGTGACATCTCGGCCACCTCCGTTCACCGCATGCAGACTGAATTCGGCGGGGGCAAAACACACACTCTCCTAGCCGCATACCACCTGTTCGGCTCCCCGGACGAGGTCGCGCACACCAAACTAGCTCGAGATCTGGCCAAACTTCTCAAGGGCGGCGCGCTTCCCAAGGCAAAGGTGGTGGTGCTGGACGGCGCTGCGATGCGGGTCGACCCAGAGCCAATGCCGGATGGCACCGTGGTGCACACCTTCCTCGGTCATCTCGCATGGCAGCTAGGTGGTCCCGATGGTTACGCGATCGTCCAATCGCAAGATGAGGGACGGCGGGGTACTTCCACCGCCCAACTTGTGGATCTCATGGAGCGCTACGCGCCGTGCCTCATTCTGATGGACGAGACTCTTGAATACCTCAGTAAAGCTCTCGCGGTGCGCACCCACGAAGGTTCACTAGCAGCAACCACCTTGACGGTCATCAAGGAGCTGGTCACTGCAGTCCCCAGCGTGGCTGGTGCCTGCCTGCTCGCCACGCTCACCGCCTCGAACCGAGAGGATTACGCGTCGGTTGCTGACGAAGACATGCAGGATCGGCTGTCCCGCGTCGTGGGTCGTACGGAGAGCATCGTCACTCCGGTCGAGGGCGATGACATCTTCCCTATCCTGCATACTCGGCTGTTCGAGACTGTCGGCGACCCGAAGGCGCGGCGCGCTGTAGCGGACGCCTACGGAGCGTACTATGTGCAACTGGGCGACGTACTGCCGGCCACTTTCCGAGATGGTGGATACCGGGACCGCATCGAGGCTGCGTACCCCTTTCACCCTGAACTAATCGACATACTCACCAACCGGTGGGGATCGCTTTCGGGCTTTCAACGCACCCGCGGCGCGCTCCGTACCCTTGCCCACACCGTTAAGAGCCTTACTCAGGCTCAGCACCAAGCGCCGCTCATCCATCCGGGGGACGTTCCTCTCCACGACGCGGGCGTGCGGGCCGAGGTGATTCGGTTCGCAGGCGAGTCGTACAAGGCGGCGCTCAACGCCGACATAATCAGGAATGATTCTCACGCTGTTCAGGAGGATCAGCGTCGGGGTGGTGAGGTCTCTAGTAACCGGCTTACGGTCGGCTTGGCTACCACTGCCTTCCTCAATTCCTTCGGGCCCGAGCGGGTTGTCGGCGCATCGGCTCATCAAATGCTTGTCGGAGCTGGGCGACCAGGGCTTTCCCGAGGGATCATCGAGGACGTCCGTGACGCGTTTAAGAACGCTGCTTGGTACATGCGCTATGAGGGCGGTAGATACCGCTTCACCACTGAGCCGAATCTGAACAAGGTCATTGTCGAACGTGAAGGTGCAATTGCAGAGGAGTCCATCACCGAGCTGCTCAATACGGCTCTCGCGGCGGTCGCACCAGGTCGGCGGCCCTGGAGGGTCGAGCTCCATGTTGACGACAGCACAGCCGTACCTGACGAGAGTCGCCTAGTACTTGGCGTTTTGGACTACCGGCACGTCATCGGCGTGGGGGCCACCGACGCAACCCGAGACCATGCTCGGACCGTGCTGACGCGGCGCGGGCCGAGCGGACGAACCAACAAGAACGCCATTGTGCTCATCGCCGCTGATGATGGCGCCCTTTCCAAAGCTCGCGCGACGGCGCGCAGGCTGGCCGCAATGAGCGACCTCAAGGACGACAAGCACCGGCTTAAGCGCTTCAACGAGGAGCAGCGCGAAGACCTATTCGCCCGAATAACCAGTCACGAGAGCCGTCTGCCCGCCCAGCTGGTCATGGCGTACAGGCATCTGCTGGTGTTGGAAAGCGATACTAATGGTAACGGAGGTACCGTGGTCGATCTGATTGACCTCGGTCCTGCCAAAGTGAACGACACCATCACCGGTCGTGTCACGGATCATCTGCAATCGACCGATCAGCTGCTCGACGCGTTGGCTCCCGCCGCCGTACTATCGGCACGCTTCGATCTGCTGCCGGCCGGACAAGACGCTGTAGAGATCGCTCATCTGCTGAACGCATTTCACCGATACCCGAGACTGCCAAAGATCGCCTCCGCGGAGGTCCTACGGAACTGCCTGATCAATGGGGTCCAGCAGAAGGTATTTGCGCTTGCCTCAGGCTCCGCTTGGGACGCTTCCGACTCAGTTATCAGGTTCGGAACCTCGGTAGAATCAGGCGAGATCGAATTCCAGGAAGGCACCTGGCTAGTACGCGCTGCCGCAGCCCAAGATTTGCTTAGCCACAGGGTACCCGAACCGGAGAAACCGTCCCACGAACGCCCTGCCCCGGGTGGTGGGGAGCAGTCTCCCGGCACCGGTGACGGCTCCACTGGAGACCCGGGCGCCAAGCCCACGCCTCCGGCCATTCCCTCCAGCCCGACCCATCTCACCGTAAGAGTCAGCGGTGTACCCGCCGACAAGGCGCGAGATGTCCTGAAGGTCGCCGTCCTGCCCTTCGCGGCGGACGGTGCCCATGTGGCTATCGACTTCACGATTACCGCCGACGCAGAAAGTGGAATCCCGTCTCAGACCCTTGACCTTGTGGTCAAGGAGGGGCTCCGCCAGATCGGTGTGGAGCACGACGTCACTGCAGAGTGAGCTCGCGAGGCTGCGGGAGCGCCAACGATTCTGCTGTCCCAGCCTGGCTGGGGAACGTATGGGAACAGCGCCCCGACGAGCCGAGTGACAGCCGGACGCGGCCGGACTGAGCGCGCAGGGCCCTCAGCGACTGGATCTTAGGCCGGGCGTTGTTTCTCGTTGTAACTGGCGCCGGGTACACACGACACGCTGGGAGCCGTGTACGGAATCTGCTTCACCTAATCTAGGTGGCCAGACTGCTGACCAAGGTCGAGAGAAACCTATCTTCAGGTCATCAAAGGCGCCCCGCTCCGCGGTCCGCCGGCGGCCGGCCGATACTCGGGCAGGGCATGCGGCCTCTTCGGGGCCGACCCGGCCCGAACCGACCGACCGCTTTTGGGGCGCAGGCACCCAATCAATCCGACGTGAAACCTTCACCCGGATTGACCAGCTCCGTGTCGCATCACCCCCCACAGCCGCCACATCAAGGTCAAGCCGCTACGCGGTCGAAGAGGTCGAGCCATGGCCCGTCGATCGCGATGTAGATCCGCCGGGCCGCCATCAAAACCATGAGCCGACACCTCGCCCGCGGCCAGCAAGCCACCCCCCCGGATCACGTCCCCTCGAACACATTCACTGAAGCCGCTAGCCAGAGTGGGATGGGATGGGGCGAGAGCCCGAGGAGCGGATGCCTCCGTAGGCTGCTTTTAACCCTCAGGCCCCGGAATGCCGATTGGTTAACAGGTTGGCAAACGAAGGTCTCATGCGAGTTGGGACCACGGACCTTCTGTGTCTTCTTTCGGGATGTACAGAAGCGGTTGGCTAGTGCGGCAGTAGTCCTCCGCTCCCTCGTCCCAGGGGAAGTGGCCGGCCTTGTCCGGCCAGAACAGTTGCGTCATCGGCAGTGGAGGGGCTTGGTAGAAGTCGATGCCGGCGCCGAAGAAGTCCGAGTACCAGCTGGAGTGCACGGGGCGGACGGCTACGTCGTAGTTGTTAAGGACATCGTCTCTGAGCTGATCCGGTTCGAGTGGAAGGCCATCGCGGATTCCTGAACCGGCGGCGTTCACGACCGGCATCCCGACTTCTACAGGCAGGCCGAAGACACATACCTCGGGATTGCGCAGCGTGTGCCACAGACCGATGGAGTACGCCCAGTCGGCGGGCGCGTCGCTTCCATAGACCCCCATGACATGCCAGCCGACATCGGTGACGTTCTTGGCTATCCGGTTGTCGCGCTCTTCCCAGGCCGGTCCCTCAGCGGGTGGCGCGCAAAGGATGCAGAAGCAGGGGGAATCGTCCACCAGACGAGACTAGACGAGTTTCCGCCGAGCCGTCTTTGGACCTCCACGGTTGCTTAGCAGAGGCTAGGCCGATCAATACGGACGCGGATCTGAGCCTTGCCGGCCGCGGTGGGCCTGACGACAGCCGTGACGATCGCCGTGGCCGGATGCTCGCCGTTCGTGGTTGCGGCGATCGGGTGGCGCCGCTGTCGGTGCTCGGGCCGTGACCCGCCCTGCGCTTCGGGTCCGCTTGTCCTCGGATTCGGCGGTTGTAGCGGGACCACCTTTTCGACGATCGAAGTATGTTCTTCGCACGACTGAAATGGTATTAAAAATTATTTCCAGACTCGGTCCACACTTGTTCAAAGCTGGTCAGGTATGTTTCGGCCATATCGCCAGGTGTGGTGTGGCGGACATGTATAACTGGAGCGTGGGATGCTGTGGATCCATAGGTGTGTGCATTTATTAATAGATCGTTATCTCCACGGTAGATCGACGCATAGAGTGTTGTAGAGTGAAGTCGAATCTCCGTGTTATCAATCTTGGTCAACGGATCGTATAGCGCAAGCGCATTCTGGATCTTTGCCGCGATTGCATTATCGATCCCCTCCTCGGCTCCCCGTTCGGCGACATGCGAGCTGTCTGACTTCCCGAGCAGGATTCGTACGCGTACGCCTGCGCGCGCTCTGTCGGCGAGGATTCTGAGGATCCCATCATCTTCGGCGAGGAATAGAGCGGCATACGCCAAGATGTCGATCTCACGTTCGGCCGAGCCGAAGAGTCTTAGCCATACCTTGCGAGGTACGGCCCATCGGTGTGCATACGCAGCTTGGATTTCCGCAAATTGCTGCATGGGGAGCGGTCGCCGCTGTGCTATATGGGGCCAAAGCTCCTGCTCATCGATGTTAAGTAGGCGGGCGAGTGAGCTCCGGTAACGCGGATACGGGATGCGGCCAGCGATCCAGCGTTCCACAGTCTTGGGGTCGACTCCTAGGCGTGTTGCGATCGATGCTTCGTCGAATTCCGAAGAATCGAGAGCTGCACGCAACCTCTCGTTCACCTGTGCCTCCTAGTGCGTTCGGCAGCCTCTGGGTTGGCCGGTTGTTGCTCACTGCTCCGTAACCGACGCTAGGCAAGCCTGCGGGGACGTCTCAGGACGTAACCGAGTCGTCTACGGACGTCTACAAGCGGATTCAAGAAATCCCGGGACGTCCCTGGGTGTCGGTGGAGACGTCGGCTCCTGGGCGGAAGGCTCTCTCGCACGTGGCGGTCCGTGCCCCACGTGCCACAGGTCGCCGAGTAGCGAGGCGGACGATGAACCAGCCCCCACGATCGAACTGCATGCTCATTGCTGCCTTGCCTTCAGCAGTTGGCCAGGCCCGCGCGTACGCGCGCTGGGTGATGGGGAGGTGGCAGTTGTCCGCCATAGCCGACACCGTCGAGTTACTCGTTAGCGAATTGGTGACGAACGCGGTGAAAGCCACCGGGGTTCTTGACGGGCCGGCGGATGAGCGCCTTCTGGTCGGCAAGGTCAGGCCCGTCTACCTCAGTCTTTCGGAGCTGGCGCAGACGCTGCTGATCGAAGTGTGGGATGCGAGTTCGACTCCGCCATTGCGTCGTGTGGCCTCCGATGGCGACGAGACAGGCCGCGGCTTGATGCTCGTGCAGATGCTGTCCAAGGAGTGGGGGTGCGAGGTGCTGGAGACTGGGGGAAAGGTCGTCTGGTGCAAATGCCTAATAACAGAGGCGATCTGATCAGTTCGAGAGAAGGCCCCTTACCTCTTGAATAGTGCGCCGCGCCCGCTGGCGACTACGTCGCGGCTCCCATAGACGTCTCGGTCCTGAGCGTGCTGGCGCCCCGCTGAACCGGTCTCATCGAGACCAGGGCAGCGGTCCGCTCAGGACCGAGACTCCCTCCTCGCCCCACGCGGTTGCGTGCCTGACTCTGCGTTTCTGAACCCCTGGAAGCTTTCTCTCTTTGCTGGATGGGCTCCTCTTCATGTCATCTTCTGGTTCTGACTTTGATGAACTGCTAACGCCGCGTGAGGCGGCGGCACTGCTGGGCGTCCGGACCACCACGATCGCCCGGTGGGCGCGGGACGGGCTCCTCAAGGCCGCTGTCCATACCCCTGGTGGTCATCGTCGTTATCGGCGCGGTGAGGTGTTGGCGATGCGGGAGGCGAACACCGTGGAACGGCGGCAGTTCGAGGAGGACGCGGCCAGGCTTTATGGCCAGGGCTGGCCGATCCGCCGGGTCGCGGACGAGTTCGGCGTGAGTTACGGCATGATGCGCCGGATCTTGTTGAAGCAGACGGCGCTGCGGAGCCGTAGCGGGCGGATGCGATGATGCCGGGTTCGCGCACGCCTGCACGGGCCAGGTCTCCGCCTGCTGATGGCGCGGCGCGGTCGGGCGACCCACATGGGCAGGAGCCTGGGCGCACAGTGTAATCGCGCTGATCGTCGTATAAAGAGGTCTTCGCGCCGCTGCCAGGCACGACGCGAGGGCCCCTCATTACGCGTTCTGGTCCGCGTTCCGTTAGGAGCAGGGATCAGTTGTGTTGTACCAGTGATCAGTGACTCCACCAGCAGTCGTGTCAGCTAAACGAAGAGTCATCAGTCGTACGGCCTCAACGGCTCTGGTTCCCGCCTCTCTTGAGCGGAGCCAGAGCCGTTGCCATACCTAGCGATCAGAACACCACACGGCGAGGGACGTTTCGATCGAAGACGTCCCTAGACGCCGTCTGCGGGTCCGTGGATGTCCAGGCGTTCGCGTCTAGCTTCAGGGCATGGGACAAGCCGACTGGGCGCGCGAGATCGCCCGTACGCTGCTGGAAACGCCGCTACCGCGCCGTTGGGCGCACGTTCAGGGAGTCGCCCGCCAAGCGCGGTCGCTGGCTCCGATCCTCGGCGATGACGCCGATCTCCTCGAAAGCGCCGCCATCCTGCACGACATCGGTTACTCACCGGATCTCGTCGTGACCGGCTTCCATCCGCTCGACGGCGCTCGCTACCTCCGCGAGGAGCACCACGCCGATGCGGTCCTTTGCGCCCTGGTCGCGTACCACTCGTGTGCGATCAACGAGGCGGAAGACCGCGGCCTCGCCGGCGAGTTGGCCGCGGAGTTCACCCCGGCGAGCCGGTTGCTCTCCGATGCGCTGACCTACTGCGACATGACCACCACTCCGGACGGTCGTCCGGTCGAGGTCGAAGGTCGGCTTAGCGAGATTCAGACCCGGTACGGGCCTGAGCATCTCGTCACCCGCTTCATCCGGCAATCCTCTGCGAGCCTCATCGGCGCTGTACGAGCCATTGAGAACATGCAGATGGGTGACTACGTGATCTCCGGCGCGTTGTCCGGCGACAGGTAACGCGCGATCCGTCTGCGCATCGCGCGATCCATCGTGTACCCCTCGATCTCTGCGGCCGGCACCCAGCGGACTTCACTGGATTCGCTGCTGGGTGTCGGCCAGCCGCTCACCGGACGGCCGGTGAGAACGATCGAGAACTCTTGGCGTACCTCATCGTTGCTCGTGTAGTGGATCACATGCTGCGGGTCGGTGTAGATGCCCACCAGACCGGTGATCTCGGGCGTGATGCCGGTCTCTTCCTGAGTCTCGCGGACAGCGGCCTGCGCGGCTGACTCGCCGAGGTCGATGGCGCCGCCCGGAAGCGCCCAGTTGTCGTTGTCGGTGCGCCGGATGAGCAAGATGTCCCCGTCGTCGTTCACCACGATGACGTTGACCGAAGGGACCATGCTGTTCGGCTTGGGAGCGTTCGGGTCGTCGTGATAGTCGATCCGACCTGGCATCGTCTCAGTCTTCCGTGAGGGGCTTGGCGCCGTCCCAGACGCGCTCGAAGCTCTCACGATAGAGCGCCACCATGTCCCCGCCGGCCACGCTGCGCAGGTGGAAGACCGGAGCATTCGACGCCGCGCTGCCGTACACGTGAGTGTTGACGAGCAGCTCGTCATCAGCGCGGTAGATCGAGTTGTACAAGATCGTGTCGTGTAGGCGGAACTCCACGCCGTCGATCTGACGGAGTGGCCGGTACAGCGCGATCGCGTTCCGGGCCTTGGCGGCGATGGCATCGCCGATGCCCTCTTCCTCTCCACGCCGAGCGACAGCCGCGCAATCGGGCTCGCCCAGTAGTACGCGGATGCGCGCGCCGGCTCTGGCCTTCTCCTCCAGGAGCCGTTGGATGCCGGTGTCTTCGGCGAGGAACAGAGCGACGTAGACGAGGATGTCGATCGCTTCCTCAGCCTGTGAGAACAGACGTCCCCATATGTCCCTGGGCATCGCCCAGCGGTGCGGGTAGAGGTTGACTATCTCGCTCTCGGACGCCGCGGCGACCTGCTGGCGGGGGATTGCGTCCGGCCACAGGTAGGTCTCTTCGACGCCGAGATGGGTTGCCGCAGCGTACCGGTGACGTCGGTACGGCGTCCGGTTCTGGGTGATCCAGCGTTCGATGGTCTTCTCATCGACGCCGAGCGCCTCGGCGAGTCCGGCGAGGGTTATGCCGCGCTCCAGCATTGCGGCTCGCAAGCGTTCGTTTGTCATCTACCGACCAACATCACGGGACGTCTCAGGACTACTTGACCCTAGTAAGACGTCATCAACACGTCCAGCCAGGCTGGTGCTCGTCTCGACCCAAAAGCGCATCTTTGTGGACGTAAAGCAAGTCCCCGATTCGCTTTGAGCCCAACCTCCTCGGCCGAAAATCGGCAGCATCACGAGCCGCTGTAAAACGCGACTCCTCTTGTCCACATGCCTAGCCATGTTCATAAGAGATACGAGGAGACGGGGCTCTGAGAGGAGCACCCATGAACCTCTACTACAACCCGATCGACCCCCTGCCCTGGCGATGCCCGTGCGGCGCCCACGCCGAGCGGAAGTACAGCCTCTGCCGCAAGTGCAGCGCACGCGACACCTGGCGGCGCCGCACCGTACGTCCCCGCCGTGTCCGTCGGACGTTCCGCCGCATCTTCCGGGCGGTGACCAAGTGATGACCGCCGTACTCGTCGCCCTGGGCCTGGCCGTACTCGTCTTCATCCTCGCCCTGCTCATCCTCGTCGGCGCGCGGCGCGAGGCCCCGTGGACCGCCCTCGACGCCGAACCGCCGACCCCGCTGGCCGGCTTCGCCCGGTCCGTCATGGGCGCCCACATCCGCAAGACGAACACGACCATCTCGCCACTCGTGAACGGGCGGAGGTGAGCGATTTGAGGCGACTCCCGGATGGATTCTCTGGACGGCGCTGCATGTGTGGCTCCCTGACCGAATGGGGCAACCGGCGCTGCCGCAAATGCCGTTCACGCGCTCGGTGGCAGCGCCGCAAGTCACGCAACGACTGCCTTTAGGGGAGGTGATGCAACCAAATGACGGTTTCCATCCCGTTGGTCGCCCTCCTTGGCGCCGGCGCGTACATCGCCTGGCGCTTCATGGGCCTACGCATCTGGCACGCCGTCCTGTGCCTGCTGTTCGGGTTCTTCCTCGCCGCGACCAGCGCCGCACCGCAGATCCGCCAACTCGTGACCGGCGTCGTGCAATGGCTCACCGGCGCCTGACCACCCGCACCCGACCGAAGGAGGGGATGCCTAGTGACCAACACCTCACGCAACACCAGGCTTGATCTGCAGGAGGTCACGACCCGAAACGACGCCGCGAGACAGATCGTCGCCGGATTCGCCACCACGCTCCCGACGCGCACCAACTACTGGCGGACCATCGACACCGCCCTCGCCGACATCACCGATCTGGCCAACACCCTTGCACGGACCCGCCTCGACTACGCCGACCTGCTCGCCGCGGCACGTGCCACGCTCGGCGCCCACCTCGACGGCGAAGACGACCCGTTGGCCTATCTCCGCGACGAACTACAAGCGCAAAGGGCCGACCGATGAAGGCCCGTCAGATGCGACGCCAGGCCCGGAAGATGAGCCGCAACGGCATCCAGCCGATGATGCTCATCACCTCCGACGACCAGCTACCCGACATGATCGGCGTACTGATCGGCCGCTGGTTGTGGCGCTACCGCTCCGAACTCGCCCCCGTCCACGCCGCCTACCTCACCGCGCTCGCCGGCTGGCTCCTGCACAGGACGCATCCTGGATGGTGGCCCGGCATCCTCGCGACCACGATGGTCAGCGCAGCACTGCTCGTACACCTCGGTCCCCGACTCGGTCTGACGCGCCCCATCGAGCGTCTCTACGCCGCAGCCGTGACAACCGGCATCGGCGCGTGGCTGGCAGTCGCGACGGCAAACGGCCAAGGACACCGGCCGCTGCCGCAACTCCTGCTCATCGGTGGGACGCTGCTGTCCGTGCCGTGGTGGGCACACCGCCGCAGACGCGCACGCGTCCGCGTCGAACGCACGCTCGCCGCCTGGCCGCAGGTCGCCGACGCCATCGGTCTCAACGGCTCTCGTGTGATGTCCGCTGTCGTAGACGCCTGGGGCTGGACTGCTCGCATCGCGCTACGCCGAGGGCACACCGTCGCCGACGCTCTCGGCAGGCTGGCCGCGATCGAATCAGCCCTCGGCACCCGGCCCGGAGCCGTACGGATCGAAGCCGACCGGAACCGTGCCGACCACTTCCTCATGCGGGTACTGCACACCGATCCACATTCGCGCCCGGTGCCCTGGCAAGCACCCGAGGCCCGCTCGATCACTCAGCCGATCCCGCTGGGTGTCTTCGAGGACGCCACCACCGCGACCGTGCTGCTGCTGCGTCGTAACGCGCTCGTCGGTGGCGTGGTGGGATCGGGCAAGTCCGGTGTCCTCAACGTCATCATCGCGGCACTCGTCGCCTGTGAGGACGTAGTCGTGTGGGGGATCGACCTCAAAGGCGGCATGGAGCTACGCCCGTGGGCGCCATCTCTGGGCCGCCTGGCGACCACGCCAGAACAGGCCATCAACGTCCTCAAGGAAGCCGTCACCGAACTGGACCGCCGAGCCACTGAGTCCAGCCACGCTGGAGCACGCGTTTGGGAACCGACCAAGAGTCGGTCGGCCCTGGTGATCGTCATCGACGAGTACGCCGAACTCCCGGACACCGCCACCGCCTACACCGACTCGATCGCCCGCAGAGGACGAGCCGTCGCTGTCAACCTCCTCGCCGCCACACAACGCCCCACGCAAAAGGCCATGGGTCACGGCGCCGCACGCTCTCAGATGGACGTACGCATCTCCCTGCGCGTACGAGAACGACGCGACGTCGACCTCATACTCGGCCAGGGCATGTACAACGCCGGCTGGCACGCACACACTCTCGACGCGCCTGGCAAGTTCTTCATCTCCGCACCCGAACACCCGACGCCGAAACGCGCACGTGCTTACCTCATCGAAGACAGCGACGTGACGACCACCGCCCGCCGGTACGCCGCGCAAAGACCCGTGCTCAACCCACCTCAGCTGGCCGATGACTCCATACAGGACCAGCAGGTGACCGCCGAAGATCGGCTATGGCAGGCGCTACGAGACGCGCCTGAAGGCGGGTGCGCTGTTCTCGACCTGGTCAAAGCGAGCGGCATGAGCCGGCCCACCCTGTACCGACGCCTCACCGACTTCATGAACGCCGGGCGCGTCGCTCAGGTGCGCCGCGGACACTACCGCGCCACCTCTCCAAACGACGACTTAGCGTAATCGTCTCAATGTCTCACCCTCACGCGCGCCTGCACGTAAGGGGACATGAGACGAGACATGAGACAACCCAGAAGCAAGCACACTGCGTGACCGCGACGGGAGGAGGTGAGGCACCTGCAGGCGTACACGGTCGAACAAGTCGCGGAGATCCTCCACGTCGGTCGTGACAAGGTCTACTACCTACTCAGGACCGGACAACTACGCAGCATCAAGATCGGAAAGCTTACGTCGCATCACCGATCAACACTTGGCCACGCTGATCGAGTCACTCGAAGGGAACGACTCAGCGCCGTAGTGCAGTGCAATGCAGCGTGGTACAGTCCGCCGCAGAAAGGGAGACATGGTCACCGAGAACTACAGCCTGCGACTCGATGCCGAACGCCGCCGCAAGCTGCAAAGCATCGCCACGAAGCAGGACCGAGACCTGGCCTACATCATCAGGAAGGCAATCGATGAGTACATCGAGCGCCACGGAGACGAGTAACGACCCCGCCGCGACAGCCCTGGTCACAACGACCCCGATGGTACGCCTCGACCGCGGACCAGGGCACGCACGACCAACGTCGAGCACCCGAGAGGAGGGATCGAATGAAGATCATCATCGGGAAGCACGAAGCGACCATCTATCCAGAGAACGGAGGTTGGACCGGAGCCATCTCGCTCGGCTTCGGGCCGGACGGGAAACGCACCCGCATCAAGAGGAAGGGGAAGACGAAGACGGCCGTCAAGGAGAAGCTGGTCAAGGCCGTGGCGGACCTCGAGGCCGGCATCAAGACGGCGGAGGGCTACACCGTCGCGGACGCAGTCAACGACTGGCTCTCGAAAGGGCTCAAGGGTCGTGACCCGCAGACGGTCACGACCAACCGCATCCTCGCCGACAAGCACGTCATACCGCTCATCGGCGATCGAAGGCTCAAGCAACTGAGCGCGGATGACGTGGACGAGTGGCTTGACGGCCTCACGGACAAGCTGGCCACTCGGAGCCTCGCAGGTGTCCACGCGATCCTGAAGCGTGCCATCCGGCAGGCTCAGGCCCGCGACAAGGTGGTCAGGAACGTGGCCGAACTGGTCACGACGCCGAAGGGTAAGGCGGGACGTCCGAGCAAGGCTCTGACCTTCGAACAGGCCACGGCCGTACTGGATAAGGCCAAGGCGTCGCGGCTCCACGCGTACGTGGTCCTCAGCCTCATGACCGGCATCCGTACGGAGGAGGCGCGAGCCCTTCGGTGGGATCACGTCGTGGCGTGGGCGGACGGCCAATGGCGACCCGTCATCAAGGCCGGCTTCGATTACGACCGTTTCGCCATCTACGTGTGGCGGTCGGTACGAGCCGGCGGCGACACGAAGACGGAAAAGTCACGCCGGACGCTGGAGCTTCCGCAGGAAGCAACGGACGCGCTCAGAGAGCACCGCAAGCGTCAGACGACCGAACGCCTCGCCGCTGGCGACCTGTGGCAGGACGACAACCTCGTCTTCTGCTCACCGACCGGCAAGGCACTCGACGCCGCGAACGTGCGCCGCGCGTTCCGGCTCATCACCAAGAAGGCGGGGATCGGCGAAGACTGGACGCCGAGAGAACTCCGTCACTCCTTCGTGAGCATCATGAGTGACAGCGGCGTCTCCATCGAGACGATCGCCGATCTCTGCGGCCACGCGGGAACCGCGGTCACCGAGGAGGTCTACCGGCACCAGCTCAAGCCGGTGATCACCAAGGGCGCCGAAACCATCAACGCCGTATTCAAGAAGCAGTCCGCCTGAGGGTGAGTGGCTCCCCTTTTGGCTCCCCACGACCTCTAAAAAGATCAAATGGGATCCCGGAGATATCTCCAGAACCCCATCTGAACTGCCTCAACCTAGCGTCGGGGTGGCGGGATTTGAACCCACGACCTCTTCGTCCCGAACGAAGCGCGCTACCAAGCTGCGCTACACCCCGGTGGTCACAGGTCGTCTTTCAACGCCTGCGCCGGAACTACTCTAGCGGACGTTCACCCCTGCCCGCGCCCCGGTGTCGGTGATCATGCCGGGACCAATGTGAGCAGGGAGGCCTCCGGGGGGCAGCAGAAGCGCACCGGAGCGTACGGTGACGTGCCCAGGCCCGCCGACACGTGGAGCCAGGTGCCCGCGTGGCGGTGCAGGCCCTTGACGCGTGGGCGATCGATGCCGCAGTTCGTCACCAGGGCTCCGTAGAACGGGACGCACAGCTGCCCGCCGTGCGTGTGGCCCGCCAGCAGCAGCTGGTAGCCGTCCGCGGCGAAGCGGTCGAGGTTGCGAGGCTCCGGGGAGTGCATGACGCCGATGCTCAGCGCGCCCTGGGACACCGGGCCGGCGATCTCGTCGTAGCGGTCCTTGCCGATGTGGGAGTCGTTGATGCCGCCGAACTGCACCTCCAGGTCGCCGACCTTGAGGCTGCCCACGTGGTTGTTGAGGTCGAGCCAGCCGGCCGCGGTGAGGGCGGCGCCCAGCTCCTTGTACGGCAGGTCGGGCACGGTGCGGCGTTTGGCGTAGTCGGCGCGGCTCGTACGCCACAGGTAGCGGGCCGGGTTCTTCGGCACCGGGGAGTACATGTCGTTCGATCCGTACACGAACACGCCCGGGCGGTCGAGCAGCGGGCCGAGCAGCGACAGGAACGGGCCGATGGCCTCCGGGTGGGAGATCGAGTCTCCGGTGTTGACGACGAGATCCGGCTCCAGGGAGTCCAGCGCGGCGACCCAGTTGATGAGGCGGCGACGGCCCGGGGTCAGGTGCGTGTCCGAGATGTGCAGGATCTTGACGGGCCGCTGGCCGGGGGCGAGCACGGGCACGTCGAAGCGGCGCAGGCGGAACCAGTTGCGTTCGATGACGGACGCGTAGCCGATGCCGGCGACACCAAGACCCAGAGCCCCGAGGGGGACGGCGTATCTCTTGAGCACACACCCATCGTGCCAGACGGGCCACGCCGAATTATTGGAAAGCGCAGGCCCTCGACGGCACGGTTAGATGTTGACCATGTTGAAGGAGAAGCTCCAGGCCGACCTTTCGGTCGCGATGAAGGCACGTGACGAGGTTCGCACCCGTACGCTCCGCATGGCGTTGACGGCGCTCACCAACGAGGAGGTGTCGGGCAAGCAGGCGCGTGAGCTGTCCGACGACGAGGTCGTCAAGGTGCTGCAACGTGAGGCGAAGAAGCGCCGCGAGGCGGCCGAGGCGTTCGACGGCGCGGGCCGTACGGAGCAGGCGGAGGCAGAGCGCGCGGAGGGCGTCGTGCTCGAGGATTACCTGCCCGCGCAGCTGTCCGACGAGGAGCTGACCGCGCTCGTCGCCGACGCGATCGCCGAGACCGGTGCGGCCGGGCCGCGGGCGATGGGTCAGGTGATGAAGGCCGTCACGCCGAAGGTCGCGGGCCGGGCCGACGGCCGTCGCGTGTCCGGTGAGGTCAAGCGCCAGCTCGCGGAATGACGCAACGGGATGACGCAGCGGGATGACGCAGCGGGACGCCTCATCCGAACGCGTCGATGAAGCGCGTCAGCAGGCGGGCGAAGTCGGCGCGGTCGGCCGGTGACCAGTCGGCCATCGCCGCCGCGAACTTCGCGCGGCGGTGGTCGTGGACCCGCTCGGACAGGTCACGGCCCGCCTCCGTACGGACGAGGAGCGTACGCCGGCCGTCGGCCTGGTCGGCCTCACGCCGGATGAGCCCCGCCTCCACCGCCGCCGCGACCAGCTTGCTGGCGCGGGGCTGGTCGACGCTCAACGCGGCCGCGACTTCCGAGACGCCGATGGGCGTCCCCGCGCGCTCGGCGGCCTCGACGGCGTCGAGCACGCCGAAGGTCGCGTCGTTGACCTGCGCTTCGCCGGCGAGGCTCCGCCGCGTCATCCGCCGGCGGAGGAGGACCATGGCCCGCTCGACCATCTCGACGGGTTCGCTCACCGGCACCGGCCCTCCCGATAGATAACACTCGACATGTAGTTGTCAAAGTATATGTAACTGTCGACATGGAACCTGCGGACCGGCCGATCGGCTACTGGCTCAAGCATCTCGACGGGCTCATCGAATCCGCCTCCGACCGTACGCTGGCGGGGCACGCGCTGTCCCGGCGCCACTGGCAGGCGATGAACGCCCTCCGGGACGCTCCACTGACCGCCGACGCCCTTCGCGACGCGTTGCGCCCCTTCTGGGGCGAAGGGGTCATCACCCTCGAAGGGGTCGTCGGCGATCTCGCCGGACGCGGCTGGATCGCCGGCGAGGACGGCCGGTACGCGCTGACCGAACGCGGGCGAGCCGCCCACGCCGCCGTGGCCGAGCGCGCCGGCGAGACGCGACGCGCCGTGCTCGACGGGCTGACCGAGCAGGACTACGTCGCCACCGTCCGCACGCTCAGCCGGATGGCCGCGAACCTCGAACGCCAGGCGATAGCTAGTTGAACGGCCAGATGCCGCCGCCGCGGCCCCGCTTTCCCTTGCTCGGCCTGTTGTGCGGGCCGTTGCCGTTGCTGACGAAGATGACGACCGAGGTGTCCTTGTCGGCCTTCACGCCGGCGCTCGGCGAGGTGTAGGCGACCGTGCCCTTGCGCTGGTTCGAGTCGATGGCGCGCGGCGAGACCTGCACGCTGAAGCCGGCCGCCTCGATCTGGCGGGTCGCCTCCTGGACCGACAGGCCGCGGACGTTCGGGATGCGTGCCTGACCCAGGTCGCTGAAGTCGTTGACGGACGTGTGGAACGACGAGGGCTTGGTGCCCTGCAGCGCGCCCCGCATCGACGCCCGCCAGATCGGGCCGACGTTCGAGCCGTAGACGCCGGGGCTCGGGTTGCCGAACGGCGCGGCGGGGTCGCCGTACCAGACGACCGCGGACAGGTCGGGCGTGTAGCCCGCGAACAGCGCGCACGAGTGGGCTTCACAGGTGCCGGTCTTGCCCGCGGCGGGACGGCCGATGGCCATGCCGCGGCCGGTGCCGTTCGTGATCACGCCCTGCAGGATGCGGGTGACCTCGTCGGCGACGCTGGAGTCGACCGCCTTGCTGCACTTGGACTTGGGGACGTTGATCTTCTTGCCGGTGGAGTCGGTGACGTCGGTGATGGCGATCGGCGTGCAGTACTGGCCGCGGGCGGCGAAGCCGGCGTAGGCGGCGGCCATGTGCGTGACGTCGATGTTGTTGGTGCCCAGCACCTGGGAGGGCACCTGCTGCAGCGGCTGGCCGTTCGCCTGCTTCATGCCGAAGTTGCCGGCCATCTTCGACGCCTCGCACAGCCCGACGCGCTGTTCGAGGTAGGCGTAGAAGGTATTGATCGACTCCCACGTGCCGGTGTTGAGATTGGCCGACTTCTGCTTGGAGGTCTCGGCGTTGCTGAGCGTCCAGGGTTCGAAGTGGTTGCCCTTGCAGTCGGTGTAGCCGCTGACGGTGGTGCTGTTCGGTGCCGGGAGGGTGGTGCCGACGCTGTAGCCCTTGTCGAGGGCGGCGGCGAGGGTGAAGATCTTGAA
>NZ_BAABHF010000049.1:0-211314 GCF_039541955.1 Actinoallomurus oryzae
TTCACCAGCGTGGACTTACCCGCCCCGTTCTCCCCGGCGAGCGCGTGAATCTCTCCGCCCCACAGCTCCAGGGAGACGCCCTGCAGAGCCCGCACGGCACCGAACGACTTACTGACGTTCGACAGCGCGAGGATCGGTGGCGACTCGCTCATGCTTCCTCCGGAAGTTGAACGGGATAAAAACGTTTTAACGTGATTGACCTGGGACCGTAGATCTGAGGGCGCGGTGCGGTCAAGAGTCACATCGTCGCGATCTTCCGGAAACGCCACGTTCACTGCATCTCTGACCAGGAAGAACGCCGTCGAGGTAACGAGAAGGTCACCGTCGGACCGGCCGGACCGCCACCCGGGAGCGAGTTGACACGTTTTAATCAGGTCGTTCACAGTGAACGCCAGCAGATCGCGGAGAAGAGGTACCGGCGTTGGGCATGGGCACCGTGGGGATCAAGGAGGTCGCTCGGCGAGCCGGCGTGTCTCCCGGCACGGTCTCGAACGTGCTGAACCATCCCGAGCGGGTACGGGCGGAGACGCGTGACCGCGTCGAGCAGGCCATCCGCGATCTGGGCTTCGTGCGCAACGGCTCGGCGGCGACGCTGCGCGCCGGGCAGAACCGGGCGATCGGCCTGGTCGTGCTCGACGTCGGCAACCCCTTCTTCGTCGAGGTCGCCCGCGGCGTCGAGGACGTCGTCAGCGACCGCGACCACGCGGTCATCCTGTGCAACTCCGGCGAGTCCTTCGAGAAGGAGGCACGCAACCTGCGGGTCCTGGCCGAACAGCGGGTCCGCGGCGTCCTCATCACCCCTGCGGGCGAGGATCTCGCGAGCGTGGAGACGCTGCGCGCCCGCGACGTCGCCGTCGTGCTCGTCGACCACTCGGCACCCGGTGACCTGTGCTCGGTGTCCGTCGACGACGTGGCCGGCGGCGACCTCGCCGTGACGCATCTGCTGGACCGGGGCGCCGAACGGCTGGCGTACGTGTCCGGGCCGATGGCGATCCGGCAGTGCAGCGAGCGGCGGAAGGGGGCGCGGCGCGCGCTGCGCACCGCCGGCCTGCCGGTGCGGGCTCTGGAGGAGATGATCGTCCCGGAGATGAACGCGAACGGCGGCCGTGCCGCCGCCGAGAAGCTGCTGGCCGCCGGGCTACCCGACGCGATCTTCTGCGCCAATGACATGCTCGCGCTGGGCGTCCTGCGCGCGCTCTCCCAGGCGGGAGTGAAGGTGCCCGACGACGTGGCGCTGATCGGTTATGACGACATCGAGTTCTCCGCGGCCGGCACCGTACCGCTCAGCTCGATCCGGCAGCCGACGTACCAGCTCGGCAAGATCGCCACCGAACTGCTGCTGGACGAGTGCGACGACCCGGACGGCCACGCACACCAGCAGATCATGTTCCAGCCCGAACTCGTCGTCCGCGAATCGAGCCGCTGACATGCGCATCGCCCTGTTCGTCACCTGCTTCAACGACACCCTCTACCCCGGCACCGGCAAGGCGGTGGTCACGCTCCTGGAGCGGCTCGGGCACGAGGTCGTCTTCCCCGCCGAGCAGACCTGCTGCGGGCAGATGCACTACAACACGGGGTACGACCGGGAGTGCGGGCCGCTCGTCCGGGATTTCGTTAAAACGTTCCAACCCTTCGACGCGATCGTCGTCCCGTCGGCGTCCTGCGCCGGGATGGTCCGCGAGAACCACGTACGCGTCGCCCGTGCCGTCGGCGACCCCGGCCTGGCCGAGGAGACGCGTCGGATCGGCCCTCGTGTCCACGAACTGACCGAACTGCTCGTCGACGTGCTCGGCGTCGAGGACGTCGGCGCGTACTTCCCACATCGCGTGACCTACCACCCGACCTGCCACTCGCTGCGGGCGCTCGGCGTCGGCGACCGGCCGCTGCGGCTGCTGCGCGCCGTACGCGGGATCGACCTCGTCGAGTTGCCGGACGCCGCCGAGTGCTGCGGCTTCGGCGGCACGTTCGCGCTGAAGAACCCCGACGTGTCGGCCGCGATGGGCGCCGACAAGGTCGCCCGGATCCGGCAGACCGGCGCCGAGGTGGTCTGCGCGGCGGACAACTCCTGCCTCGCGCACATCGGCGGCCTGCTGTCGCGGCTGCGGACGGGCGTACGGACCCTGCACCTGGCCGAGATCCTGGCGGCCACCGATTGACGTCCTCCCCCGCCCTGGAAGGCGGGGGATTTCAACCCGATCTACCCGGAGGTGAGAACAGGTTGAGGTTCGCAGTTCACAGCCCCGCCCAGCGGCTGGAGGGCTCCCCGCGCTGTCACCGTCCGTCCGACGGCGATGTTTTTGGCCGCGTTCACATCCGCGTGATCGACATGCCCGCAGGCGCGACAACGAAAGACCGCTTGGCTCTCACGATTCTCCGCTGCGCAGTGCCCGCAGGCATGACAGATCTGGGAAGTGTACGCGGGGTCGATCTTCTCCACCCGGCCCGGCGCCTTGTGCTCCAGGCGAGTGACCAGCAGGCCCCAGCCAGCCGCGTGGATGGAACGGTTGAGCCCGGCCTTGGCCCGCACATTTGTGCCTGGCGTGGTAATAGTGCCGCGCGCAGACCGCACCATGTTCCGGATTTTCAAGTCCTCGACCCGAATCAAGTCATACTCGGCGGCCAGACGGGTGGAGATCTGCTCCACCCAGTTCTTACGCCGATCGGCCTCACGCGCCTTCAACCGGCCCATCGCCATCTTCACCCGCGCCCGCCGGTTCGACCTCGGCTTTGCGCGCGCCAACCGGTGCTGCAGGCGCCGCAGGCGCGCGGCCTCGGTCTCGCGCAGGCCGGGTACCGACAGCCGTTCGCCTGTCGACAGGGCGGCCGAGACGGCCACGCCCCGGTCCACCCCGACGATCCCGCCCGTAGCCGGTCGTTCGATCGGAGGTGGGATCACCGCGAAGCACACGTGCCAACGGCCCGCCCGGTCCCGATTGACTCGGAAGGATTTGGCCTCATCGGGGGCCTGGCGGGACCAGCGGAACCTCACCCAGCCGACCTTCGGGATCCGCACCTCTCCGGTCTTGCGGGACAGGCGGCGCACGTCCCAATGTTTGGCCCGTCCGCCGACGATCCGGAACCCCTCATGCCGACCCGCCTTGCGCCAGCTCGGCCGCCGATGTGTTCCGGCGAAGAAGTTCGCCATGGCTTGGGCGAAGTCCCGGAGCGCCTGCTGCTGCACCGTCTGCGACCCCGCCGCCAACCACTCGAATGCTTTCCTGGCCTCGGTCAACTGGCGGCACTGCTCGGCGTAACCGGGGGCGGGAGCTCGCCCCGGCCGCCAATGCTGATGCTGCTCGACCGCGAGATTCCAGACATATCGGGCGTGCGCGCAGTGCTCCAGCAGCGCCTGCTCTTGAATGGGCGTGGGCTCAAGCCGGAACTGCATGCCCACACGCTAACGACCACCACCGACATTCCGAGGCAACTTCGCGCGACTAATGAACGAACGGATCGGCGGAAGACCTATGTCCACTAACCAACGGACGGCAGGGGCCGCGCCCCGGGCCGCGCGCATGCCGACGTATGTGGGGATGCCCGCCTTTCCGGACGCCGCGCGGGCGGCCGTACGCGACACGCAGTTGCGCCGCAACCTCGCGCACGCCACCACGACGATCCGCACCAAGCGCGCCGCCGCCGTCGGCGAGCTGGCCGACTGGGCGGAGCTGCGGGAGACCGCGAAACAGATCAAGGACCACACGATCGAGCACCTGGGGCACTACCTGCGCCTGCTGGAGGAGCAGGTGACGGCCCGCGGCGGCACGGTGCACTGGGCCCGCGACGCCGCCGAGGCGAACCAGGTCGTCACCGACCTGATCAAGGCCACCGGCGAGACCGAGGTGGTCAAGGTCAAGTCGATGGCCACGCAGGAGATCGGGCTGAACGAGGCCCTCGACGCCGCCGGCATCCACGCGTACGAGACCGACCTGGCCGAGCTGATCGTGCAGCTCGGCGGCGACCGCCCCTCCCACATCCTGGTTCCGGCGATCCACCGGAACCGGGCGGAGATCCGCGAGATCTTCCGCCGGGAGATGCCCGGGGCGCCCGACGACCTCACCGACGATCCCGCTCGTCTCGCCGAGGCCGCCCGCACCCACCTGCGCGAGCGGTTCCTCGCCGCGAAGGTGGCGGTGTCCGGGGCGAACTTCGCGGTAGCCGAGACCGGCTCGCTCGTCGTCGTGGAGTCCGAGGGCAACGGGCGGATGTGCCTCACGCTGCCGGAGACGCTCATCTCCGTCATGGGCATCGAGAAGGTCCTGCCGTCCTGGCGCGACCTGGAGGTCTTCCTGCAGCTCCTGCCGCGCTCCTCCACCGCCGAGCGGATGAACCCCTACACGTCGATCTGGTCGGGCGCGACGGAGGGACAGACCTTCCACCTCGTGCTGGTCGACAACGGCCGCGTCGCGACGCGCGACGACGAGGTGGGCCGCCAGGCGCTGCGCTGCATCCGCTGCTCCGCGTGCCTGAACGTCTGCCCCGTCTACCAGCGGGCGGGCGGCCACGCGTACGGGTCGCCGTACCCCGGGCCGATCGGGGCGATCCTGTCGCCCCAGCTGCGCGGCACCGGCTCGCCCGTCGACGACTCACTGCCGTACGCCTCGACGCTGTGCGGCGCGTGCTTCGAGGCGTGCCCGGTCGCGATCGACATCCCCGAGGTGCTGGTCCACCTGCGGTCACGCGCCGTCCACGCCCGTACCGAGCGGGCCGCCATGCGGTTCGCCGCCTGGACGCTGCGCTCCCCCACCCGGCTGGCGTTCGGGCAGCGGCTGGCCGGTACGGCCGGACGGGTGCTCGGCCGACGGGGCTTCATCGGGCGGCTGCCCGGCCCGCTGGCACGCTGGACCGACACCCGCGACGCGCCCGTCCCCCCGACGGAGAGCTTCCGTGACTGGTGGAGCCGCCGATGAGCGCCCGTGAGGAGATCCTGCGCCGGCTCGGCGACGCGCCCGTGACCGGCTACGACGCCATCCCCCGGCACTATCTGCGCCGGCATCACGACGGCGACGTCGTGGCCCTGTTCGCCGAGCGCGCCGCCCACTACCGGGCCGAGGTACGGCGGATCGCCCGCGCCGAGCTGCCCGCGGCCCTGGGCGAGACGGACGGCCGGTTCGCCGTGCCGGCCGGGCTGCCCGACGCGTGGACGGCCGAGTTCGACGCCGTGCGAGACGATCCGCCGCTCTCCGTCGCGGAACTCGACGCGCTCGACGGCGTGGTCACCGGCTGCGCGGTCGCCATCGCCGAGACCGGCACGGTCGTGCTCGACCACGGCCCCGGGCAGGGCCGGCGGGCGCTCACCCTGGTCCCGGACGTCCATCTGGTCGTCGTCGAGACGGCCCAGATCGTCGCGGACGTGCCCGAGGCGATCGAGCGCCTGTCGCCGGACCGGCCCATCACGTTCGTGTCCGGTCCGTCGGCCACGAGCGACATCGAGCTGTCCCGCGTCGAGGGCGTGCACGGACCGCGCCGCCTGTCGATCCTGATCGTCGACGCCTGACGCGGGCCGACCGCCCGGGCCCGCCACCGACCTGTGCACCACCGAGCCGGATTGGGGAGACATGCAGCCGCGATCATTCGCCGCCGTGGACCTCGGCGCCTCCAGCGGGCGCGTGATGATCGCCCGGGTGGGCGAGGACGAACTGGCGCTTCGCGAGGCGCGTCGTTTCCCCAACCGCCCCGTACGCGCGGCGGGCACGCTCTACTGGGACGTCCTCGGCCTGTACGGGCACGTGCTGGACGGCCTGCGGAACGCGGAGGGCATCGCGTCGATCGGGGTCGACTCCTGGGCGGTCGACTACGGGCTGCTCGACGCCGCGGGCGTCCTGATCGGCAACCCCGTCCACTACCGTGACGGCCGGGCCGACGGCGTCATGGACGACGTCGTCGCCGAGGTGGGCGCGCAGACCCTGTACGACGTCGGCGGACTGCAGTTCCTGCCGTTCAACACCGTCTACCAGCTGCTGTCCGCACCGGTCCCGGAGTCGGCGCGCACGCTGCTGATGGTGCCCGACCTTCTCGCGTACTGGCTGACGGGCGAGGCCGGCGCTGAGCTGACGAACGCCTCCACGACCGGCCTGTACGACGTGCGCGCCGGCGACTGGGCGTACCCCCTCATCACCCGGCTCGGCCTGCCCACGAAGATCTTCCCGCCGCTGCGGCGGCCGGGCGAGGTCATCGGCACCCTGCGGCCCGACGTCGCCGCCGAGACCGAGCTGCCGGAGTCGCTGCCGGTCACGGCGGTCGGCTCGCACGACACCGCCTCGGCCGTGTTCGCGGTGCCCGCCGAACACGACCGCTTCGGGTACGTCTCGTGCGGCACCTGGTCGCTGGCCGGGGTGGAGCTGACCGCCCCGGTGCTGACGGAGGAGAGCCGGATCGCCGGCTTCACGAACGAGGTCGGCGTCGGCGGCACCATCCGTTACCTGCGCAACGTGATGGGCCTGTGGCTGCTCCAGGAGTCGCTGCGCGCCTGGCACGCCGAGGAGCGCCTGCCGGAGCTGCTCGCCGCCGCGGCGGAGGTCCCACCGTTCGCCGCGCTCGTCGACCCCGGCGATCAGTCCTTCATCCCGCCCGGCGACATGCCGGCGCGGATCGCCGCGTACTGCGAACGCACCGACCAGCGGCCTCCGGCCGGACGCGCGGAGGTCGTACGGTGCGTCCTGGAGAGCCTCGCCCTCGGCCATCGCGCGGCCATCCGCGACGCCGCCCGGCTGTCCGGCCGGTCCGTCGAGGTGGTGCATGTGGTCGGCGGCGGAGCGCGCAACACCCTGCTGTGCCAGCTGACCGCCGACGCCTGCGGGCTGCCGGTCGTGGCGGGCCCGGTCGAGGCGACCGCCATCGGCAACGCCCTGGTCCAGGCCCGCGCCCACGGCCTGACCACCGACCCGCGCGAACTGGTGAGACGAACCCAGAACCTGACCGTCTACCACCCCCGCGGCGACGAGACCGCCTGGGACGACGCCGCACGGCGCGTCGGCCTGTCCTGACCTCCGGCCACACCGTCCCGGTCAGTCCGGCGCACCGGAACCTGGGCGCCTGCGCCTCCAGGTCATCCGGATCTAGCCATGTCGTACCTGATCCTCCGAGGCCTTCGAGACCTGGATGAGGAGGTCATGGACGAAATACGCCTTCACCGGGCGTCCTTCGAGCTCGAACGGCACGACGTGGAAGTACGCGTTGGGCATCCGGGTGGGCTCCCAACCGAAGAACGCCTCGGCCTCCGGCCGCAGGACGGACCACGGGCGCAGATCGTCCGGTGACCGCATCGGCTCGCCCGACCTGCGCACGAACCGCCGGTCGACGACGTACTGCGCGACCTCGGTGTCCAGGCTCGTGTGCTCAAGCCAGAAATCGGGCCACAGCGGAAGGGCGAACCGGTGCCGGCAGGAGCCGCCGCTGACCGGGTCGCCCAGGATCGCCGCCAGGTCCTTGATCTTCGGCATCTCCAGCGCGCTCCACTGATCGGCGTCCTCCACCAGGTGAGCCGGCGGGTCGTCGTAGGGCGCCGGCGGGTCGAAGCGGGCCTCCGGAGCGATGCGGCGCATGACGCCGAGCACGGAGAGCTGGTAGCCCTCCACGGTCAGCGAGTGCGGGGGACGCGGTTCGGGGTCGGCGAACTTCTCACACGACCAGCACCACCACGGCTCCGGTCCGCCCATGCACCCGCCGGTGAAGTAGATCTCGCGACGTTCGTGGCGCCGGTACGGCTCGTCGTCAACGGGCATGCCGTACTGGACGGGGACCAGCGCCCCGTCACACCGTTCGCATCTCAGGCTCATGCCCCCTCAGACGCCACCGACCTCCCCGACGTTCAACGAAGTTCTCTCGCAACCGGCCACCAACGCGCCACGGCCGTGCGTGAGGGTGCCCCTGAACGCGATCGGGCATGACGAGGGACCCCCTCATAGGCGACGCCGGCTCCGGCCGCCACGCTCCGCCGCCGGGCCGAACCAGTGCTCGAGCGCTCGGTCGAGGCCGTCGTTGCCGGTGGTGCTCAGCCAGGCGGTGTGGCCGTCCGGCCGTACGAGGATGGTGCGGAGTTCTGGATGGCCGGGGCAGGCCGCGGCGACGGTGTCGACGCGGCCGGCCCAGCCCGCGGCCGACTCGGGGACGGCGCTTCCTCCGGTCAGGTCGAGGAGGACCCCGCGGCCGGGGGTCAGCAGCGTGGCGAGGTCGGTGGTGCTGTCGCCGACGGTCAGTGTCAGGTTGGGCGCCAGGCGGCCGAGCCAGGGATGGCCGGTGCCCGGGCTCATGTCGTAGCGGGTGTCCAGGCCGGTGATGACCTCGGCGAAGGCCCGGTTGCCGTCAGAGTGGCCGGCGACGCGAGTGAGCAGGTCGATGAGCGGCCCGAGCCGGTCGCCGGAGTTACCGAGCAGCACCTGGGCCTGCGTGTTGGCCAGCACGTGCGCGCCGGCCGCGTGGCGTTCGGTGTGGTAGCCGCCGAGGAGATGATCCGGCGCGTCCCCGCGTACGGTGGCGGCGAGTTTCCAGCCGAGGTTGAACGCGTCGTCCAGGGCGACGTTGACGCCGATCGCTCCGGCCGGCGGATGGATGTGCGCGGCGTCACCGGCCAGGACGACCCTGCCCCGGACGTACGCGGACGCCTGCCGGGCCGCGTCGCCGAACCGGGTCAGCCAGCGCGGGGCGCGCAACTCGACATGGCGTCCGAGCGCGTCGTCCACCGCGGTCTGGAGCAGGTCCAGGGTGACCCGGGCGTCCTTGTCCGCCGGCGGTCGCGGGTCGGTGGTGATGATCCGGACGTAGCCGGGGCGGGGGATGACGAACACCGACCCGCCGGGACCGGTGCTGGGACCGAACGGCAGCTCCCCGGGATCGGCGAGCTCGACGTCGCCGAGCAGGGAGAAGCGGGTCGCCTCGGTGCCGGGGAAGTCGATTCCGGCCTGCTTGCGGACGGTGCTGCGGCCGCCGTCGCAGCCGGCCAGGTACGCCGCCCGGACGCGGTATTCGCCGTCGCGGGTGGCGACGGTGGCGGTGACGGAGTCCGCGTCCTGCTCCAGGACACGCAGCTCGTGCCCGCGCCGGATGTCGGCTCCGAGGTCGCGGGCGTGCGCCTCGAGGACCTCCTCGACCCGGGTCTGCGGGATGCCCAGGGAGTACGGATGGTCGGTGTGCGCGCCGGCGAGGCCGAGCGTCACCGGCAGTCCGGAGAACGCGGCGTGCGGAACCCGCCGGCCCTCGGCGATGAGCCGGTCGGCGAGCCCGCGCCGCGCCAGCACGTCCAGGGCGCGGGCGTTGAGGTTGAAGCCCCGGCAGAAGTCCGGCCGCCGGGGGTGGCGTTCGAGCACGACCGCGTCGACGCCGGCGAGCCGGAGTTCGCAGGCGAGCAGGAGCCCGGCCGGTCCGGCTCCCACGATGAGCACGTCGGTCATTTCCGTCCCTTCTGGTCCGCGGGTGCGGACCAGGTCCATCCCTGTTCGGCCCGTTCGACGCGGGGCCAGAACAGGCTGCCGTCGCGGATTTCGGCGATGGTCCGCCGCGTCCAGTCCCGCTCGGCCTCCCAGGCGTGCAGCGCGCACTCGACCTCGATCATGAACAGCCGGGGCACCCGGCCGGAGCCGACCGTCTCGGCCAGCACGGCCCTGGTCTCCTCGATCCGTGCCTCCAGGTGGTCCGCGCGTTCGGCCAGCGCGTCCGTCGCGCCGTCGGGCCCGAGCGCGCCGAGGTAGGACACCGCGGCCATGAACTTCGGATACTCCGCGACGGGCGTGCGGATGAGCTCGTCGATCCAGTGGACGAACTCGTCCTGGCCGAGCTTGGTGTGCGCGTACACGGTCCGCTCGGGCCGTCTGCCGTCGCGCTCGGTCTCCACCGGCTCGATCCAGCCATGCCGGGCGAGCGCCTCGACGGTGTCGTACAACGAGCCGGAGTTGACCTTGAAGCTGCTGTCCTTGTGCCGTTCCCGCAGAACGGACGCCATCTCGTACGGGTGCATCGGCTGCTCCTGCAACAGGCCCAGGACGGCCAACGCGAGGGTGTTGGACACCTTCCGCTTCGCCATGTGATCACCGATTCCTAATAGTCGGAACCTACTATATGCCCATGGCGGGGGCGGAACGCGCGACGGGCGGGAACGCCTTCCGGCGTCCCCGCCCGTCGCGTACCTCAGGAGACCATCGCGTGCCTCAGGAGAGCGGTGGGTAGGCGTTCTGCACGAGCTGGTGGAACTGGGCGGAGAACCAGTGGCCGGACAGCGGGGCGTCCGGCAGCGCGCCGCTCGGGTTGTTGCCGTTGCGGACGTTGCCGCCGTAGTTCGGGTCGCACATCTGGTCGAAGCCCTTGCCCTCGTCATTGGGGATGGACTTGCTGGCGCCGTCGGACTCGCCCGGCGGCTTCACCCACGCGTACGCGTCGAAGCCGGCGGCCGGGGCCGCGGTCGGGCGGGCGCCGAGCCCCGCGCCGGCCTGGTTGCACCAGTCGCCGACGTGCGGCCGGCGGTCGACACGCTCGGCGTCGACCTGCGTGTTGATGTCACTGGCCGAGCTCGGGCCGGTCGGGCGGCTCGAACCGCCCCAGCCGTTGCGGGACGTGTCGATGACCATGCCGATGCCGGACGGGAAGCCGTCGGAGATGAGCTGCTGGCGGAACGCCGCCCCGAAGCTCGACTCGTCGACGTAGTAGTTCCAGTCCACCCACTTCGACTGGCGGGTCTGGTCGTTGACCGGCAGGTACGGCTCGGTGGTGGGCGAGTAGTTGGCGGTGTTGATGACGAAGCCGTCGACGCTGTTCACCCCGGCCGTCGTGCCCCGGGCGACGGTGGCGAACAGCTGGGCGGCCGGGCCGAAGTTGCTGTCCCAGCCGAGCCAGCCGTGGTGCGCCGCGTCGAGGTAGGTGTAGACGTTGCTGATCGCGTGCAGCTTGTTCAGGGCGTACTGGACGCCCTTCACGTAGTTGCCGTTCTGCTGCATGGTCTGGCACGCGGTGGTCGCGGTGTTGCCGCTGACGTTGGTGACCAGGTTGGGCAGCGAGTCCGGCTCGATGTAGGCGACGATCTTCAGGTTCGCGTACTTCGAGTCGGCCATGATCGAGGCGATCGGGTCGATGTAGTCGCTCTGGTAGCGGCTGAGCTCCGTCGGGCCGAGTTCGCCGTTGGAGGCCAGCGCCGCGCAGTCGCGGCCGGGCAGGTCGTAGATGACGAACTGCGCGTAGCTCGCGCCCTGCGCCACGGCGGCGTCGAGGTGGGCGCGCAGGCCCATCCCGCCGTTCACCCCGTTGATCGCCGCGATGCGGTCGAGCCACACCGCCGTCGGCTGGTTCGCCACCGCGGAGCCGCCGTCGCCCGAGGCCTCGGCGGACCACTCGGGGTTCACGTATCCCTTGCCACCGGTGAACGGGTTGTCGGCGTGGTCGCCGTCGCTCGGCGGGGGCTCGGTCGGGCCACCGCCGTCACCGCCGCCGGAGGTGGAGCCGTCGCAGGTCACGCCGTTCAGCTTGAACGACGTGGGCGCGGCGTTCGTGCCGGAGTAGGAGCCGTTGAAGCCCAGCGACGTCGAGGCGTTCGTGCCCAGGCCGCCGTTGTAGGAGGCGTTCTTGACCGTGACGTGCTTCCCGGACTGGGAGAAGGTGCCGCTCCAGCCCTGGGTGACCTGCTGGTTACCGGCGAAGTCCCACTCCAGCGTCCAGGAGGTGAGCGGATCGCCGAGGTTGGTGATGCTCAGGGCGGCGGTGAAGCCGCCACCCCAGTCGTTGGTGGTGTAGCCGACCGTGCAGCCGGTCGCCGCGTGCGCCGGCCCGGCGGCGACGAGCGTCGAGGCGAGACCGAGCGTCAGGGCGGCCAGCCCCACCGCTGCCGACCGGCCCGCACGCGGGCGATGGACGTGGACATTCATGCGGATGCGTCCTCCTCGGGACTCTGGCGGAAGTACCCCGGGGGTGGGTCCCCCGGGGAGGGGGCTCAGGCGGGTGTGCAGGTGAGCGAGGGCGTGTCGGCGGCGGACCCGGTGCCCTGGAAGCCGAACGTCGTGGCCGCTCCCGGGGCGAGGGCGCCGTTGTAGGAGGCGTTGACCGCGTGCGCCGACCGGCCGCTCTGGGTGACGGTGGCGTTCCAGGCGTTCTGTACGGTCTGGCCGGCGGGGAACGTCCAGTCCGCGGACCAGCCGGTCAGCGTGCGATCGCCGGTGTTGGTGACGGTCACCGTGGCGGTGAAGCCGCCGGACCAGGCGTTGTCCACGCGCAGGTCCGCGGTGCACGCGGCGCCGGACGGCGGAGGCGGCGTCTCTTCGCCGCCGCCCACGTTGACGGCGAAGGACCCGGTGGCCAGCCCGGCGCCACCCTGCCAGATCTCGAACCCGGCCTCGGCGTCGATGAAGTACCAGGAGTTCTGGATGTAGCCGCGCGTCACCGCGTCACGGGTGAACGCGCGCAGGTCCAGGCCGCTCACCGACGTGGTGCCGGACGTGCGGACGTACGCGACGTAGTTCCAGTTCATGCGGGAGTACCAGACGTCCCAGGTGGCGCCGCCGATGGACACGCCGGAGGCGATACGGGACCCGGCGGGCTGGACGCCGCCGCGGCTGTTCAGCCAGATCATCAGCTCGGCGCCGTCCGGGTCGGTCGTGGTGGCCGGCGCGGTGTCGTACCAGAGGTCGTAGGCCACGTCGTACGTGCCGGAGGCCGGCTGGACGGTGCTCCAGTCGCTCGTCACCGCGGGCATCGTGCCGACCTGGACCGGCAGGCCGCTGCCGGTGGTGCACAGGCCCCAGTGGCAGCCCTTGAAGAGGGACGGGTACGACGCGGGCGCACCGTTCGTGGGGTTCGCGTGACCGGAGGAGTCGACGGTGAACGACGTGCCGGAGACGCTGATGCACTGCGGGGTGGCCGCGCCCCACACGTTGTTCTGCGCGATGTACTCGCCGCCGTTCACCGCGACGGTCTGCGTCGCGCCGCAGAGCTGGGTGGCCGCGCGGGCGGGACGCGCGACCGGTATGAGGGCGAGCAGGAGGAACAGCGCACCTAAGACGGTGAGGGCGGCACGGGTTCGGACGGATTCCATGGTGGTACCTCGCGGAGGTGGGGCCCCGGGGACGCGGGAAGCGCTCCCTCGCGTCCCCGGGACCGGCTTGTCACTGGTCGAAGAGCTGCCCGTACGTCGCCATCGCCATGGCGATGTCGGACTGGGCCCAGAAGCGGTGGTAGTTGAACGTCGGGGCGGTCCCGCCGTTCAGGTAGCCCTGCACCTTCGACCAGGCGGGGTCCTGCTTGTACCAGGACCGGATGGACAGGAACGTCGCGCTGGAGTTGATCGGGTCGCCGTTCGGCATGGTGCCGGTCCACCCCGGCGGCACGTACACGCCGTCATGGTTGGTGTTGGACGTGCTGTAGGACTGGGTGAAGCGGTTGTAGTCGGCCCTGGTCTCCGGCACCGAGATGCCGATCGCGTCCTGGTCGTTCGTCCACATGTCGTCCAGGAGGGTCTTGGCGGTGGCCTTGGCCGTCGCGTCGCCGGACTTGGCGCCGTAGTAGGACAGCGTCTTGGCGTACGCCGCGGTCACGCCGACGTCGTTCGTGTAGTCGGCGATCGTGACGTGCAGGCCGGCGTTCGTGCCGGGGCTGGAGGGATTCCAGGTGTCGGGCTGGCCGCTCCAGTGCAGCGTGGAGGGGATCTGGTAGGTCCCGTCCGGGTTCAGCGTGGTGTTGTCCGTGGCCCACGCGACCCACTTGTCCAGCAGCACCTTGGCCGTGGTGTCGCCGGTGACGTAGTAGTACTCGGCGACGCGCTCCATCGACCACGCCTGGAAGCCGAACCACTGGTTGCTCGGCGGGTCGTGGTAGACCGGCTGCCAGTCGTAGGCCATGCCGTAGAAGGTGGAGTCGCCGGCGGGCGGGGTGCCGTACGCTCCGCCCCAGCTGTTCGTCGCGCCGCCGGCGATCGCGCCCTCGGCGGACTGCAGCCACCGGTAGAACTCCAGCTGCCGCTGCAGGCTCTTCTTCCAGTCGTCCACGCCGGTGGCCGACTTCGGGCGCATCGCGGTGTCGTTGACCAGCGCGTACGCCGCGAGCGGGTTCTGGTAGCCCGAGTGGGACGCGCTGTCGCCGATGCGCCAGGCCCAGCCGGCGCCGGTGTCGGTCGCGCCGCCCCAGGCGTAGTACCAGGAGAGCAGGTAGTGCTCGCTGTCCTTGCCGGTGCCGGCCGGGCAGCTCGGGCTCGTGCAACCGCCGATCTTCTTGAAGTACTTGTCGAAGAACGCGTAGCGCAGGTAGTCGCCCATCTTCCCGGCCTTGGCCACGGTCGCGGACACGTCCGCGCCCTTGCCCTGGTCCTTGGCCCAGGTGTCGGCCCAGTACGCCGCCTGGATGGCCCGCGCGTCGGCGTCCGGCGCGTCGGTGTACTTCCACTGCTTGGCGTACGAGGAGTCGCCCACGAACAGGTCCAGGTAGCCGTTCTTGCCGCCGTAGGCGAACTTGTCGCAGGTCGGCTGCGGGATGGTCTCCCAGACCGACTCCTGCGCGCCGCGCTGGTAGGTGTTGATGTAGGACGGAGCGTTGGTCGACGGGCCGTTCTCGCAGCCGCCGCCGGGGGTGTCGCCGTAGCCGTAGACGTTGTCGACGTCCTCGAGCCAGTGCATGCCGTAGATGTCGTCGGTGCCGTACGCGGCCTTCAGCTCAGCGGCGATGGGGTCCTGGCCGACGCTCACGCCGGAGTCGAGCTGCGCGGGGTACTGGTCGGGCAGGTCGTGCTCGGGGGCGTACGTCGCGGGCTTGCTCGCGTTGTAGAAGGAGTTGGTCGGCTGGTCGGCGTGCGTGGGGATCATGTACTTCTCCATCAGCGCCCACGCGTCGTTGAACCTGCTCCAGTCGCCGGTGACCTTGCCGTACACCGCCTGCAGCCAGATCAGGTAGCTGTACGCCTCGGAGGTGGTCTCATGACCCTGGTCCGGCGCCTCGACCATCAGCGTCTCGACCGAGTGGTACGGGATGCCCTCCTTGCTGAAGTAGCCGTTCGCCGGGTCGGTGATCTTGTTGTAGAGCGTGAGGAAGCGGTCCTCGTACGCCCCGTTGGACTTGGTCTCGGTGACCGTGACCGTGGCGGGGTCGTAGCCGGTGGCCTTCGCGGTGAACACCGCCGCGCCGGTGCCGGAGTCGTCCGCGCTGACCGTGACGTTCTGCGCGGTGGACCAGTTCGCCGGGGTGAAGGTCAGCGTGCCGCCGCCGGAGACCGACAGCCCGGTGTTCCCGCTGGTGCGGGTGACGGTGACCGTGACATCGCCGGACGGCTGCCCGGACAGCTTCACGCCGAACGTCCCGCTCTTGCCCTGCTGGACCGCCAGGGCCGCCGGGCTCGCGACGATCGCGGGCCCGCTCACGACGTGCACGCCGACGGGTGTCGACTCGGCCGTGGCGCCCTGGCTGTCGTACGCCTTGGCGTACAGCGAGTGGTCACCGGCCGGCACGGACGTCCAGTCGAACGCGTACGGCGCGGAGGTGTCGGTGCCGAGCAGCGTGGTGTCGTCGTAGAACTCGACCTTGCTGATCGACGCGCCGTCGGCCGCCGCCGCGGTGGCGGCCAGCGGAACCGTCGCGCCCGCGGAGTAGGTCGCACCCGCGGCGGGGCTGGTCAGCGTGACGGTGGGCGCCTGGTGCGCGCCGGTGCACGTCGTGCCGTTGAGGGAGAACGACGTGGGGTCGGCGTTCGTGCCGCTGTAGGTGAAGTTGGCGCCGAGGCTGACGCTCGCGTTCGTGGCGAGCGTGCCGTTCCAGCTCAGGTTGGCGACGGTGACGTCCTTGCCGGACTGGGACCAGTCGCCGCTCCAGCCCTGGGTGAGCTTCTGGTTCCCGGCGTAGGAGTACTTCAGCGTCCAGCCGTTGATCGCCGGGCCGAGGTTGGTCAGCGTGAGGTTCGCGGTGAAGCCGGACCCCCAGTCGTTGACCGTGTAGTCGACCTTGCACTGGACGTCGGCGGCGCGCGCGCTCTGCCCGGCGACGAGCGCGCCGGACAGGAGCGACAGGGCGACCAGTAATGATCGCCATCGGGGGTGTCTTCTCATGTGTTCCTCCTGGCGGGGGGCTGATCGACGGGAGGGTGGCCGTTACGCGGAATCGCGGATGATGAGTTCGGTGTCGAGGACGACGTTGCGGCCGGGAGCGCCGGCGATCCGGGCCAGGAGCTCGCGCGCCATCCGGGCGCCCAGCTCCTCGAGGGGGCAGCGGACGGTGGTGAGCCTCGGCCGTACGCGACCGGCGATCGGCGCGTCGTCGAACCCGACCACCGCGACGTCGTGCGGGATGCGCCGGCCGGTGCGCCGCAGCGCGCGCAGGGCGCCGACCGCCATCTGGTCCGAGGCGGCGAGCACCGCGTCGATGTCCGGGCGCCGGTCGAGCAGCTTGTTCATCGCGTGCTCTCCCGACGCCTGGCGAAGGTCTCCGTAGGCGATGAGGCCCGGTGTCGCGACGCCGATCTCGGCCATCGCCGCCCGGTAGCCGTCGAGCCGGTCGATGCCCGTGGCCCGGTCGGGCGGCCCGGCGATCGTCCCGATCGTCCGGCGGCCGGAGCGGACGAGGTAGTCGACCGCCGCTCGCGCGCCGCCGCGGTCGTCCACGCCGACGTACGGCAGCGAGGAGAGCCCGACGGGACGGCCGCACAGCAGCACCGGGACACCGGCCTGGCGGAGCGGCACGCAGGGCACGTCGTACGCGCTGACCAGCAGGACACCGTCGGCCCCGCCTCCGCGCAGGTAGCGCGGCACCGTCGACCAGTGGGCCGTCCGGCCGGCGACCATCACGACCAGCTCGCGCTCGTCGCCGAGCGCGCGCCGTACGCCGGCGAGGAGCCGGGCGAAGGTGCCGTCGCTGAACACCCGGCCGTCGTCCTCGCAGATCACTAACGCGATCGATCGGCCGTGCGGCGCGGCGCGGTTACGTACGTAGCCGAGCCGGTCGATGGCGCGTTCGACCTGGGTTCGGGCGCGATGGCTGACACGGGCGCTGCCGTTGATGACACGCGAGACGGTCGCGGGTGAGACGCCGGCGAGCGCGGCGACGTCGGCGAGTGTCGGCGTCCCGGCCACCTCGGCGGGTGTGGCGGTCTCCGTCAAGGCGAGGACTCCCTTCAAGCACGGGGCTCAGCTGGCGGGCGTGGGAGCGCTCCCACACCATCCAAGCCATGAGAGTCCTTGTCAACAGGGAGATTTCCGGCGGGTTAACCCGCTGTAACCCGGCGCGCGCCGGACACCCGCCCGAGCAGGACCGACGCGCACCACTCCCGGTGACCGCGACATGAAAGGAGCTGAAAGAAGCGACCCGGGGCGTGCCGGTGAGGCTCGCCCCCGGCGGCAGGGAGCGGTCGGCCGGCGGCTCGTCCCGGCGTTCGGCCCCCGCTTCTCCAGCCGCGGCTCACCCTGACCGGCCGCTCCGCCCTCTCAGCGGTACACCGCGTCGTGGAAGGCGATCTCGGCCTCGAGCATCCCGGTGAACCAGCGGTCGACGCGCTCGTCCGGGAGGTCGGCGGGCAGCGCGTCGACCTGGGCCGCCAGGGCCGCCACGCCCGCGCGGAACTCCGCGCCGGCGTGCAGGGACACCCAGTCGGCGATCGGCCCGGCCGGGACGTCGCCCCGCTCGTGCGCGCGGGTGCACCAGGCGGAGTACAGGCTCTCCGCGGCGAACAGCACGGTCATCACCGCCGGATACCCGCCCTCGCGCGCGGCGGCCAGCGCGAACTCCGACAGCACGGCCGCCCGCCCGGCCACGTCCGGCCGGGCCGGAACGGGCCAGGCGGCGCGGGCCGCGCGGAAGTAGTCCGCCTGTTCGGTCGTCAGCGCGTGCACCGCCCGCGCGTTGCGTTCCAGCGCCGTACGGTCCGGGGCGTCCCACACGGCCAGGCCGTGCAGGCGGGTGGCCGTCTCGACGAAGGACTCCTCGATCGCCAGGTAGTCGGCGTAGGCCGTGTCGCCGATCGTCCCGGCGGTGACCTCCTCGACGAACCGCATGCCGAGCGCCCGTTCCATGGTCGCGGCGCACGCGCCGAGCAGCCGCCCGGATCGGCTCACCGGGCCGTGCGGCGTACGCTCGCTCATGAGTCTTCCTTCGTCGGGGGAGAGACCAGGCGCGCGTGTTCTTTGCTCCGCTCGCTCATCCGGCGAGCCACTCGACGAGGCCGCCGAACACCATGGCGTAGCCGTCCCATTCCTCGCAGAACGGCGTGGGCGCCCAGTGCGGTGAGCAGTCGGAGGTGAACACCGCCGAGCGTCCCGAGCCGTGGCCGCCGACGGCGACCAGCGGGTCGCCGTTCAGCGTGGCCAGGACGTCCGCGCCGGGGCGGGGCCGGACGCGGTTGTAGCCCAGCAGCAGCGGCCAGTCGCCGTCGACACCGCCGAGCGCGGGGTGACCCGGGCCGGTGACCTCCGGTTTCGCGCCCGCGGGCAGTTCGACCCGGTCGTCCTCGGGCAGCAGCTCGACCGGAAGCACCTCGTGCAGCGCCGTGTTGCGGTACGCGGCCTTGGCCTCGAAACCGGTGAACGAGAGATAGCCGCCGACCATCAGCAGGCCGCCGCCGTCGCCGACCCAGCCGCGCAGCGCGGCGATCCGGTCGGCGCCCGGCCGCGCCCGCTCGAACACCTCGGGGGCGAGCTGCAGGGAGTTCGCGCCGATGTCGGAGAGCACGACCACGTCGTACTCGGCCAGCGCGGCGGCGTCACCGGGGAACCCGGCCGGCACCAGGTGGGCGGGCAGGTGAACGACCTCGTGCCCGCGGCTCTCCAGCGCCCGGCGCAGCGGTTCGACGCCGACGACGTACGAGCTGGTGGTGAACGAGTCGACCCCCTTGATGTGGGTGGACTGGGTGATCCAGCTCTCGCCGGCGATCAGGACGCGGCTCACTGTGTACTCCTTCTTTCTCTCATGGCGACCGGTGTCCGGTCATGAATTCCTCCTGCGTCGGAGGGCGTGACCACAGGGCCGTGTCTTCGATTCCCTCGCTGCGCTCGGTCATGACGCCGCCTGGTCGAACAGCCGGGCGGGGTTGGTCCGCAGGAGGCCTTCGGCGACCTCTGGGGCGACGCCGTGCTCGACCAGCCGGGGGACGAAGAGCGTGGGCACGTAGCCGAACCCGTTGCCGCCGTACGCGGTGAGCATGCTCTTGAGGAACACGTCGTGACTGAGCAGAAGGCGCTCGCCGTGCCCGCGCCCGATGAGCCGCGCGATCGCACGCGCGGTCTCGTGCGGCGCCGGGGACTGCCCCTCCCCTGGATAGCGGAACGGCATCCCGATCATGTCGAACTCGAGCCAGACGCCACGGCCGGCGACGGCCTCCTGGTAGCCGGGGTCGTCGTGGGAGGGGTCCATGTGGCACAGCACGACGGCGCCGGGTGCCACCCCGTACTCCCCCAGGACGATGTCGAGGACCTCGTGCGCCCGGCGCTGCCAGCCGGGCAGGTGGACATAGAGCGGGACGCCGGTCTCGCGCTGGGCGCGCGCGGCGGCGCGCAACGCCGTGTGCTCGTCCTCGGTGAAGTCCGGCGACACCCCGATCTCGCCGATGACGCCCGGGGAGATCCCGGTGCCCTCGGCGCCGTCGGTGAACTCGGCCACCAGTTCCGCGGCGAGGCGGCGCTCCCCGGCCGACGACACGTGCGCCGGGTGGAACCGCTCCAGGTACCAGCCGGAGCCCATGACGATCCGCAGACCGCTGCGCTCGGCGAGCGACCGCAGCACCCTCGGGTCGCGCCCGAGGCCGCCCGGGGTGACGTCGACGACCGTGCCGCCCCCGGACGCGGCGAACGCGCGCAGGTCGGCCAGCATCGCGTCGGTGTCGTCCAGGACGCAGTGGTCGAGGCTGGCGTACGGCTGCTCGCGCAGCAGCCAGGCCAGGTCCGGGGTGGTCCGGGCCTCCCGCAGGAAGCCCAGCCGCGGGTCGTCCGGCTCTGTGACCGCCTTCCGTACGTCGTTGCGCAGGTGCTCGTGGGTGAGGGTGAGGCCGAGCTCCGCACTGGGCACGGGCCCGGTCACCGTCGTCACCGTCGCCTCGGTCATGATCTGCGCGTCAGATGGGCGAACAGGTCGGCGAGGGAACGGCCCCGCAGGTTGATCCAGATCGCGACGAGCAGCACCAGGCCGGTCACGATCGGGGTGAGGAACGGGCTCACGCCGAGCAGGGTCAGGCCGTTGGCGATCACGCCGGTGATGACCGCGCCGATGATGGTGCCGACCATCGTGCCCCGGCCGCCGAACAGATCGGTGCCGCCGAGCACGACCGCGGCGATCACGGTGAGCTCGAAGCCCTGCCCGGAGTTGGCCGAGCCGGAGCCCAGCCGCGCCGCGGTGAGCAGGCCCGCCACTCCGGCGGCCAGGCCGGTCAGCATCAACGTGATCATCTTGATCCGGTCGGTGTTCACCCCGGCGCGGCGCACCGACTCCTCCTGGGAACCGATGCCGTTGACGTAGTTGCCGAACCGCATCTTGGACAGCAGCACGCCCCCGAGGACGACCGTGACCAGCGCGATCCAGGCCAGCGCGGAGAAGCCGAGGAACTTGGCGTCACCGATCTTGGCGACGAACAGCCGCCGGTCGATCGGCACGGAGAAGCCCTGCGTCCACAGCTGCGCGATGCCCCGGATCACCGACATGGTGGCGAGGGTGACGATGAAGGGCGGGATCTTCTGGTGTGCCGACAGCCAGCCGTTGACCGCGCCCCAGAGGAGCCCCGCCACCAGCGCGGCGACGATCACGATGGAGGAGTCCCATCCGGCGCGCAGCATCTCGGCGGTGCCGGTGGCCACGAACGCGACCGTCGAGCCCACCGACAGGTCGATCTGGCCGGTAGTGATCACGAAGGTCATGGCGACCGCGACGATCAGGGTGATCGCCACCTGGGTGGCCAGGTTGGAGATGTTGCCGAAGGTCAGGAAGTTCGGGGCGGCGATCCCGAAGGCGAGGAACAGCACCACGGTGACGCCGAGCATGGCCAGGGTCGCCTTGTTGGCGCGTTCCCACCAGCTGGGCGTCTCGGCGAGCACGGTGGGGACGGTCTCGGCGGTCATGAGTCCTCCTTCGTCGGAGGGCGTGACCACAGGGGCGTGTCTTCGATTCCCTCGCTTCGCTCACTCATGTCAAGCCGCCTCCTCTGCGTCGGAACGGGTGATCATGGCGACGAGCCGTTCGATGTCCAGCGCGGACACCGGCTCGTCCTCGACGCTGCGGCCCTCGTACATCACGGTGATGCGGTCGCAGACCTCGAACAGGTCCTGCAGGCGGTGGGTGATCAGGATGACGCCGACGCCCTGGGCGGCGACGTCGCGGATCATCCGGAGGACCTGCCGTACCTCCGCGACCGCGAGCGCCGCGGTCGGTTCGTCCAGGATCAGCACGCGCGGCTGGAACGAGACGGCCCGGGCGATCGCCACCGCCTGCCGCTGCCCGCCGGAGAGCCGGCCGATCTCCTGGTACGTCGACTTCACGCGGACGTGCAGCTCCGACAGGGTCTCGGCGGCCTTCTCGTGCATCGCCCGGCGGTCGATGAACGGGCCCTTGCGCGGCTCGCGGCCCAGGAAGAGGTTGCTCGCGACGTCGAGGGTGTCGCAGAGGGCGAGGTCCTGGTAGACGATCCCGATGCGTTCGCGCCGCGCGTCGGCGGGGCTGGCGAAGCGGACGTCGCGGCCGTCGATGGTGATCTGGCCGGCGTCGTGCTGGATGGCCCCGGCCAGGACCTTCATCAGCGTCGACTTCCCGGCGCCGTTGTCGCCGACCAGGCCGAGCACCTCTCCGGGGGCGAGGGTGAGGTCGACGCCCCGCAGGGACTGGACCGCGCCGAACGACTTGGTGATCCCTCTCAGGGTGACCAGCGAGGTATCGCTCATCACTTCTCCAGGTAGTAGAGGTAGTTCTTGACGTTGGCCGGGGTGACGATCTGGGTCGGCACCGGGATGTCCTTGGCCACGGTCCGGTGGCAGGCCAGGCCGATCGCCGCGTTCATCGCGTCGTAGCCGAACTGGAAGGTGTTCTGCTGCACGACGCCGAGGATCCAGCCGGCCCGCAGCCCGTCCACCGCCTGCGAGGACAGGTCCCATCCGACGACCTTGAGGTCCTTGGTGCGCTGCTGGCTGACGACGGCGGCGGCCAGGCCGATGAGGGCGGGCTCGCCGGTGGCGTAGGCGTACTTCAGGTCGGGGGCGCCGGTGAGCAGGTTCTCGGCCGCGGTCTGGGCGTTCTCCTGGATGTTGCGCCCGTCGACCACGTTCTTGATCTTCATGCCCTTGGCGGTGACCTCGTCGGTGAAGCCCTTCTGCCGCTCGTTCTGGATGGTGCTGTTGAGCGCGCCGACCACGCCGATGTCGCCCCGGCCACCGGTGATCTTGAGCAGTGCGTCGCCGAGCTGCTTCCCGCCCTCGGCGTTGGCCGTGCCGACCTGGGTGGCGACGGCCGGGTCGTCGACGGTGGCGTCCACGGCGACGACCGGGACTCCGGCCGCCTTCGCCCGCCGGATCGCGGGCTTGATGCCCTCGGTGTCGATCGCGTCCACGATGATCGCGTCGTAGTGGTTGGCCACCAGGTCGTCGATCGCGTTGGCCTGGGTGGAGGAGTCGTCGTTGCCGTTGACGATCTGCATCTGCGCGCCGGCCTTGCGCGCGACCGTCTGCGCGCCGGTGTTGATCTGATTGAAGAACAGCGCCTGGAGGTTGATCGGGACGATGCCGATCTTGGGCTGGTGACCCTGGATCCGGCACGACTGGACGATCTTCGCGGGCGGGGGCGGTCCTTGTTCGGTGGCCCTCTTCTCCGCGGCGATCTCCCGCCTGGCCGCCGTGTCACACCCGATGGTCGTCAGCAGCAGGCCGATCGAGACCACGGCCGTCACCGTACGTCGCATCATCTCTCCTCTCCCTGGGAGTGGGCTGGCTGGGATCGGACCGCCGCCTGGCGGCCGGGGCGCGTTCGGAGGTAGGCGCCGACCGCCTCGCGCCGGGGCATTCCGTCGCGGGCGCCGGGCCGGGTGCACGACAGGCCGGCGGCGACGGCGGCGAAGCGCGCCGCGTCCAGCGGTGCGGTGCCCCGGTCCAGCTCCGCGCAGTAGGTGCCGGCGAAGCAGTCGCCGGCGCCCGTGGCGTCCACGGTGTCCACCTTGATCGCCTCGCCGTCGTGGCGTTCGCCGGTGGGCGTCAGCAGGGTCCAGCCGCGGGGACCGTCGGTGACCATCAGGTATACCTGGTGTTCGATAGCCGCTCTGACCAGCGCTTTGTCGTCGCCGACGTACTCGGTGAGCTGCGCGCGGCCACCGATCGCGTGGTCGGCGGCCGACAGGGCGGTGCGTATCGCCTCCGGCCCGGAGCAGCCGTCGAGGTCCACGACCACGCGCGGCCGTCCCTGCCCGGCCGCCAGCGCGCCGGCCGCCGCGGGGAAGCGGTAGCCGTCCAGGTAGAGCCAGTCCGCGCCCGCCTCGCGGGCGGTGCGTACGACCTCGGCGACGTGAGCGGCGTCGAGCGCGTCGTCCTGGCTGATGATGGAGCGCTCGCCGTCCGGGGTGAGCAGGACGACCGCGGTGGTGAGCTCGGCGGTACGGGCCGTCCAGTCCGTTCCGACCCCCTCGGCCGCGAGCGTCCGGAGGAACGCCGTGCTCAGCGCGTCGTCGCCGACCACGCCCGCGAACCGGGCGTCGGCGCCCATCCGGGCCGCCGCCACCGACGCGTTGGCCGCCATCCCGCCCTCGCCGTAGGAGACCCCCGTGGCCTGCACCCGGGCGCCGGGCCCCGGCAGCACCGGGACGCGTACGGTCAGGTCGGTGTTGGCGTAGCCACAGAAGACGATCACGGAAGGACCACGCCCGCCTTGGCCGCCGCGGCGGTCAGCTCACGGACCTTGCCGGTGTCGACGCGGCCCCACCAGCGGCCGTTGTCCTTCACCGAGGACGCCACGATGACGCCGTCGCAGGCGGGCAGCAGCCCGCCGATGTTGCCGGCGGTGATGCCGGAACCGATCACGACCGGGAGCGTGGTGTGCGCGGCGATGCCCTCGACCTCGTCCAGCGCGGCCGCGTCGCCGGTCCGCGACCCGGTGGCGATCAGCACGTCGGCGTTGAAGAACTCGGCGTCCTCGGTCTGCTCGGCCAGCGTACGGTCGGCGACGATCGCGTGGGAGCCGTGCTTGACGTGCACGTCGGCGAAGACCTTGACGGGGCCCGCGCCGATCCGGCTCCGATAGCGGGTGGCGTGCGCCGACTGGCCCTCGATGATGCCCTCGTTGGCGACATATGCGTTGGCCCACTGGTTGACCCGGACGAAGCCGGCGCCACCGGACCAGGCGGAGGCGATCGAGCACTCGGCGGCGTTGGACAGGACGCTGACGCCCAGCCGGCCGCCGGCGCTCTCCAGGGTCGCGTGCCGTACGCGGTCGGTCACCACGGCCATCGCCGCCGCGGTCTCATAGCCGTGCTCCCCCGGCTTGAGGAACGGGATGTCCCAGTGGTTCTCCACGATGAGCCCGTGGCAGCCGCCCTCCAGGTACGCCCGCGCCTCCTCGATCGCGAAGACGGAGATCTCGTCGAGCGGGGTGCCCTGATACTCCGGGCTGCCGGGCAGCGGAGGCAGGTGGATCACGCCGATGACGACCTTCGAGGTGCCGAACAGCTCCTCGATCGCGTTCGGCTTGGGAGGGAACACGCCCAGCGTCTGCTCGCTCCCGGCCGCCCTCACCATTGTCGCCTCCTGTGTAATCGATTGCAGTGAAGATGGGTTGAACCGTAAGGGGGCAATCGCAGGCCGTCAAGGGTCTAGACTCAGCCAAGTCGCTGGTTACGGAAACGCTCGCGCTTCCGGACGGTTCGGAAAGGTAAACGATTGCAGCGCGTCACGATCGCCCAGGTCTCCGAGCGCGCCGGGGTCTCCACGGCCACCGTGTCGCGGGTGCTCTCCGGCCGGGGCCCGGTGTCGGCCGCGGTGGAGCGCAGGGTCCGGCAGGCGGCCGAGGAGCTCGGTTACCAGGTCAACACCATCGCGCGGGCCCTGCGCAACAGCCGGACCGACACCGTGGGCATGGTCGTGCCGAGCATCTCCAACCCGTTCTTCACCTCGCTGGTGGAGAGCGTCGAGCATGTACTCGAACGCGAGGGCAAGGAGTTGTTCCTGTCCGACGCCCGTTCCGACCCGGCGATCGAGGCACGGCGGCTGGCGTCGCTCGCCGCGCGCAACGTCGACGGCATCATCGTCAGCCCGAGTCACGGCACCGAGAGCGGCCCCGCGGTGCAGAAGACCGCGGACCGGCTGCCGTTGGTCCAGCTCGACCGGTTCGTCGGCGGCACCAACACCGACTGGGTGGGCGTGGACGACGTCGCCGCGATGCGCCTGGTCATGGACCACCTGCACGAGGGCGGCGCACGTTCGGCGGCCTTCGTCGGGTCCCTGCTGACCAACTCCTCGACCGAGCAGCGGTTCGCCGGGTTCCGGCGCCGCGCCGAAGAGCTGGGCATGAGCGTCGACCCCGACCAGGTGCTCCTCGGCGACTACAGCGTCGACTGGGGCGAGGCCGCCGCGGCGCGCATCGTCGACACCGGGCACCTGCCGGACGCCATCGTGTGCGCCGACGATCTGATCGCCCTGGGGGTCACGCGGGCCTGCCGCGCGCACGGCGTCTCGGTACCCGGCCAGGTCCAGGTCACCGGGTACGACAACATCGAGTTCTCCCGCCTCGGTGAACCCGCGCTGACCACGGTGGACCAGCCGCGTGACCGCATCGCCGAGGAGGCCGTACGGCTGCTGGCCGCGGCGAGCCGGGCGGGAAGCGCCGGCCGGGGCCCGTCCGCCCACATCGCGCTCGTGCCGACACTGGTGGTGCGCGACAGCACGAGGGCCGGAGCGACACCACGCCCGTGACGGAGTGTCCGCCGTGGGGAAGCATCGGCCGTGACGGCGGACCAGTACTGATCAGGAGGCCGGAGATGGACGGATCAGCCGGGGCGACCGGACCGGACGCGCTCGATCTCGCGCGGCGGCTGGTGCGCATCGACACCCGGGGCGGCGGTGAGCGTCCGGCCGCGGACCTGGTCGCGGACGTGCTCGACGACGCGGGCTTCGACGTCCACGTCGACGAACCGCTGCCGAGGCGGGCCAACGTCGTCGCGCGCTTCGGGCCCGAGGCGCCCCGGACGCCGATCACGTTCACCGGTCACCTGGACACCGTGCCCGCCGACGAGTCCGGCTGGTCGTTCGATCCGATGAGCGGCGAGGTCCGCGACGGACGCCTGCTCGGCCGGGGCGGCAGCGACATGAAGGCGGGCGTCGCCTGCCAGGTCGAGGCGGCCGTACGCGCCGCGCGGGAGCGCCCCGGCGACACGGCGGTGCAGCTGGTCTTCACCTTCGGCGAGGAGACCGGCTGCGACGGCGCCGCCCTGATCGACGCGGCGTCGCTGCTCCCCACCGACCTGCTGATGGTCGCCGAGCCGACGGGCAACCGGCCCGTTCTCGGGCACAAGGGCACGCTCTGGCTCAAGGCGACCGCCCACGGGATCTCCGCGCACGGCTCCCGGCCGGAGCTGGGACGCAACGCGATCGCCGTGCTCGCCCGCGCCGCGTCGCGCATCCACGATCATCAAGGCTGGCCGTCGAGCCCGGCGTACGGGCACGCGACGGTGAACGTCGGCACCTTCCACGCGGGCGCCCAGCCCAACCTCGTACCCGATCGCGCCGAGATGTGCCTGGACATCCGCACCATCCCCGGCTTCGGCTCCGACGACGCGGTCGCCGAGATCACCCGTCTGTGCGGCGAGGACGTCGACCTCGAACGGCTGGTCGACCTGCCGGGCGTCGCCACCGACCCGGCGGACGTGGCCGAGATCATGGAGCTTCTCGCCCCGGGCTCCTCGACGCGACCGCCGGAGTACGCGACCTACTTCACCGACGCGTCCGTGCTCACCGGCAGGCTCGGCGACCCCGCGGTCATCGTGTACGGCCCCGGCGACCCCGAACAGGCCCACGTCACCGACGAGACCTGCTCGGTCGCCGCCATCGCCGCGTCCGCCACCGCCTACCAGCGCCTGCTCGCGAACGGCGGCGGTGCGGTGGCGTAAGGGCTCGATCGGCGGAGGAGCCGACGACGCGTCCGCCGAGGCCGCGCCGGCCACCCGGGTCGCTGCGGCTCACCACCGGCGGCATCGAATCGGGTGGATTCCGGGCAGGGTCACCGTCGGGGCCGGCCGGCGAACACCCACCGGTTGGCGGCGATCGCGTCGGGCCATCCCGGGTCGGGCTCCGGACCGCGCCCGTGACGGCAGGTGAACTCGAACGCGGTGTGGACCGACGTGTGCCAGCCCCGGGCGGTCAGGTCCCCGGCGGAGTCGGGGCGTGGCTCGAGGGGGAACATGGCGAGCAGGTCGATGCCGGTCCGCCGGGCCACCGCGTAGATGGGGCTCTCGCGGACGGCCGCCGACTCCGGGCTGAGCTTGATCTCGTACGCCAGGGCGCTTCCGGCCGCACTCAGCCCGTGCACCGCCTCGATGAGGGCGCGTTCGGCGGCGTGAGGCAGGTAGAGCAGCAGCCCCTCGGCGAGCCAGACGGCCGGTGCGGCCGGGTCGAAGCCCGCGCGGGTCAGCGCCCCGGCCCATTCGAGGCGCAGGTCGGCCCCGATCGGTACGCGCTCGACCGTCGGCACGGCGCCCAGCCCGTCGAGCACCTTGGCCTTGAAGGCGAGGACGCCCTCCTGGTCGAGTTCGAAGACCGTGCAGCCGGACGGCCAGTCGAGCCGGTACGCCCGCGTGTCGAGGCCGGCGCCGAAGAGTACGACCTGCCGGGTCCCCGCGCGCACGTGCCGCAGGATGAAGTCGTCGAGAACGCGCGTCCGCAGGCCGAAGTAACGCCCCAGCCGGCCCCACAGCGGATCGGCGTCGCCGTCCGGGACCTGCTGCGGGCGCACCGGCCAGTCCGCGGACGCCGGGGACGCGCGAACGAAGTGCTCGGCGTAGACGTCGCGCGCCAGGGCGTCGGGCCGGTGGGTCTCGATCGCCCGCGCCGCGGCGACCATGAGGGCGGTCAGCCCGACGCCTTCTTCCACGCCGGTGTCTCCGGCCATGGGCTCTCCTCTCCGAACCCCGCCACACGGCCGGGCACGCTCAATGCCACGACACCGTCACCCGATCGGCGCGGCGCCGTGGCATGGCGCGGCCGGCACGGCGCCGGCCGGGTTCGCCGCTTCCGTGTATCCGACGCCGGTGGCCGTCCCGGCGCGCAACGGCGCCGGGGCGGCGGCCGGGTGCCGACGCCGTACGGGCCGGGCGACGCCCGTACGGCGTCGGCTCGGTATCGGTCTCCGGGGACGCGCGTCAGACCAATGTGTCGCCGACGGCGTGAGTGCCCCTGGCGAGGAAGTACTCCTCGATGGCGGTCCGCCACTCGCTCGTGGCGACCCGGCCGGTCTCCTGGGGATCGAACGCCCGGAAGAGGGCCTCGACGTTGTCCGCCGGGAATCCGACGGCTCGCATGCCCCGTACGAAGTCGGCGTGCTGGACGAAGCCGTCGTCGTCACGGTCACAGATCGCGGTCAGCGCGTCGGCGTAGGGCCGGACGTGGTCCTCGTACTCGGTGGGCTCGTGGACCCGAGCGTACTCCTCCCAGCTCAGCCTTCCGTCACCGTCGCCGTCGAGGACGCCGACCAGGCCCTGCCAGTAGCGCCGGCAGCCCGCGTGCATCGCCTGGGCCTTGGGTGAGCCGTCCGCCACGTCCAGCGCCCGGACGATCCGGCGCCCGAGCCGGTCGAAGTCGTCCGCCTCCAGGTAGCCGTTGGCGTTCGTGTCGAGGGCGTCGAACGCGGCCTTGATGCGGTCCAGACGTGCATCCATCGGGGGAACCTCCAACGAGGAGAATGCGATGCGGACAGTAGCAGTTTAACTACCGAAGGTGATCAATCAAGACCGCATGATGTTGCGACCAGTGTCGGTCAACAGATGTTTCATCGGGATTTCACCTGAGCCGAATAGCTTTTCTCCCGTGACGTTCCATCCGACCGTCGGCGTTCTCGGCCTCGGCGGCGACCCGACGGCGGTGGTGGGAGGCGTCGCCTCAGGCGGCGGAGAGCCCGAGATGTCACCGACGGTGGCGCGGCCGCGGGGCCGTCGCCGACGTGCCGGCGTGGGCCGGGAGGCTCGATGTCCTGGCGTACGTGGCCGGCGTCGTCGCGGGCGGGCACGGCGACAACTTCCCGATCGAGGAGTGGGAGCGGTTCGTCACGGGCGGCGCCGCGTTCGGTTCACCCGTGGAGTGCCTTGATCGCCAGCCAGATCAGGCCGCCCGCGATGACGACGCCACCGCCGATGTAGCCGATGTACATCTCGATGCGGAGGCGTTTGGACAGCTGCTCCTCGCTGATGGCCGAGATGATGAACGGCGAGCCGTCCGGCCTGCGCATGGTGAGCTGCCGGTCCTGGACGCCCGCCGCGCCCAGCACGTACATCGGCTGTCCGGGCGGAACGATCCACTCCTGGTAGCGGTGGCCCTTGACGTTGCTGAAGTTGACGCGGAGGTTCAGCCCGAACAGGTTGACGTTCTGCCCGGCGGGTTCGTAGCGCTCCACCGACTGCGAGGCGCCGTCGAGTGAGGCGCCCTCGTGCAGCACGAGGATCTGGCCGGTGCCGTCCTGAACGCCGAACGGAACCGGGCAGGTGTCGTCATGCACGGTCCTCTCCCGGGTGGTCGTGTGCCGCTTGCCGTCGCGGTACTCGTGATGTTCGTAGCGGACCGTGACCTTCGCGCGGTACCACACGCACTCGTGGCCGGAGAAGGGCGCGCGGACCGCTCCGCGCGGCCCGGGCGTCGCCGCGCCCTTGACCTCGCAGGTGACCGGCTGCGCGCCGGCGGCGATCTCGGCGCAGGTCAGCGTCGGCGTCGCGTCCATCACGTCACGCTTGCGCTGCCGGAAGAACCCCCAGCCGAGGAGGCCGAGGCCGATGACGAAGACAACAACGGGGGCGATCACTACATCCTCCGAGCCGGGCGCCTACAGGGACCTGTCTCAGCTGCCACCGGTCGACAGCGGTCCTGGGATTATGGCGTTTCGCCCCGACTGTTCGCTTACGGCCGCCGGCCCGATCAGGGAATGCGGGGGGCGGTGACGCGATAACCGTCCGCACAGGACCGCCGACACGGTCCAGGGCCTTCACCGGCGACGGCGGTGAGCCGCACGGAGTCGGGCAGCCGGTCGGCCGGTTCAAAGTCGTGGTCCGTCAGCTCGCGCAGCAGCCACTTGCCGCTGCCCAGCCAGTGCCGCGCGGACAGCAGGGCCAGTCACCCGGTATGGGTCAGCACCCGGCAGGCGATGAAGGCGGACGGGAAAGCCGCCGCACATCGCCCCCCGGCCAATGCCCGTGCCGGTCACGAGGCGCGCCTCGACGAGCCTTCAGCGGCGATGTCAGGTCGTACCTATACCCCGCAGGTCTGGACCTGCTGTACGCTGATCCGCCGTCGGCCGTTCGGCCGGCGGCATGCGGCACCGTCGTCGAGAGGGAGCTCCGATGCAGATCTACCTGCTGGTCGACGTCGGCCAGACAGGTACGCGAGTGCGGATCACGCAGGGCCCGGGCGGTCACGTCGACGACGCGGTCGCCGGCGTACGGGCCGCGGAGGACCCGGAGCGTCACCTGGCCCGTGTGGTCACCGACGCGCTCCGGCGGCACGGGTCGCCGGTGGACCAGGTCGCCGCCGGGCTCAGCGGCCTGCAGGGGACGCGCGGTCATCCCCGGGCGCTGCTCGATGAGTGGTCGGCGTTCGGGCCGCGGCGGGTGGTGCTCGCCGACGACGCGGTGACCGCGTACCTCGCCGCCATCGGCGACCGTCCGGGGGTCGTCGTCTCCGTGGGCACCGGCGTCGTGGCGCTCGCCACCGGCGCGCGCGGCGGCTGGGCGCGCGTCGACGGCTGGGGTCCGCTGCTCGGCGACAGCGGCGGCGCGTACTGGATCGGGCGGGCCGGCCTCGAATCCGCGCTGCGCGCGTTCGACGGGCGCGGCGCCGCGGCGGCCCTGCTGGAGGCCGCCACCGAGGCCTTCGGCGACCCCGCGCTGCTCGCCGGGACGCTGCAACGCGATCCCGACCGGGTCGCGAGGATCGCCGGGTTCGCCCGGCAGGTCCTCGCGCTCGCCGAGCGCGGCGATCCGGACGCCGGGCGGATCACCGCCGACGCCGCCGGCCACCTCGCCGGCGCGGTGGTCACGGCCGCGACGCGCGCCGGCTGCGACGGCGAGACGGTCACGGCCTCCTGGTCGGGCTCGGTACTGGCCGCGAGCCCGGCGCTCCTCACGGCGTTCGAGTCCGCGCTCGACCCGCGCTGCCGCCTCGTCCCCCCGGCCGCGTCGCCCCTCGACGGCGCGCGGCTCCTCATCGACCTGCCGGCCGCACACCCGCTGACCGCCCTGACCTCGGAGGCGTCCACATGAAAGGCGACACCGTCGGTACGGCGCTCGGCGCCATCGAGTCGGGGCTGGTGGTGTCGTGCCAGGCCGCCGAGGGCAACCCGTTGCGCGGACCGCGCTTCATGGCCGCCATGGCGCAGGCCGCCGCGGTGGCGGGCGCGACCGGGATACGGGCGGAGGGCGCCGATGACATCGCCGCCGTCCGGGCGGCCACCGGGCTGCCGGTGATCGGCATCCGCAAGACCGGACCCGCGGGGAGCGACGGCGTCTACATCACGCCGACGTACGCGGACGCGGAGTCGGTCGTCGCCGCCGGCGCCGCGATCGTCGCGACCGACGGCACGGCGCGGCCACGGCCGGACGGCGGCGACCTGGCCACGCTCATCGCGCAGGTGCACGACCGCCTCGGCGTCCCCGTCATGGCCGACGTCGACAGTGTGGAGGCGGGCCGGTACGCCCACGAGTGCGGGGCGGACCTGCTGGCGTCGACGCTTTCGGGCTACACCGGGCCGGGCCCCGTCCCGGACGAGCCCGACATCGAGCTGGTGGCCGCGCTCGTCCGCGCCACCCCGCTGCCCGTCGTGGCCGAGGGTCGGATCCGCGCTCCCGAGGAGGCCCGCGCGGCCTTCGCGGTTGGCGCCCACGCCGTCGTCGTCGGCACGGCGATCACGAATCCGATGGAGATCACCCGCCGTTTCACGACCGCGCTCGGCACGCCGCGACGGGAGAAGTAATGAGGGCGTACCGGCACGGCCGCGCACGCGGGCATCGCGCGGGGACGACGTGATCAAGCACCTTCAGGTACGGGAACGGCTGCTGGCCCGGATCCAGGACATGAACCCGGACGACGTGCTTCCCCAGGAACGCGAACTGGCGGAGACGTTCGGGGTCAGCCGCACCACCGTCCGGCAGGCGCTGCAGTCGCTCATCGAAGAGGGCCGCGTCTACTCGGTGCGCGGCCGGGGCACGTTCGTCTCGCGGGGGCGGGTCTCCAAGGGGCTGACCCTGACGTCCTTCAGCGACGACATGCGCGCCCGCGACCTCGAGCCGGGCTCGCGCCTGCTGACCGCCGAGCGGCAGGCCGCCGACCCCGAGCTCGCGCGCACGCTGGAGATCGAGCCCGGTGATCCGGTCTACTACGTCGAGCGGCTGCGGCTCGCCGACGGCTTCCCCATGTGCTTCGAGCGCGTGCACCTTCCGGCCGCGCCGTTCCCGCGGCTGCTGGACCAGAATCTACAGGGCTCGCTCTACGGGTTGCTCGCCGCGCGCTACCGCACGGTGCTCGCCGGCGCCGAACAGCGCATCACCGCGACGACGCTGGGCCGCCGCCACGCCGACCTGCTGGGCGTGCCCGCCCGCTCCCCCGCCCTCCACGTGCGCCGGCGCGGCATCGACGCGCGCGGACGGGTCGTCGAGCTCGCCCGGTCGCTGTACCGGGCCGACCGCTACGACTTCGAGATGACCATCCACCGCTGAGGCGCGGGCGGGCGACGGCTCAGGACCCCGCCGACGCGACGCGCGGGGAGTATCCGAGGCGGGTGGACAGCTCCCGCGCGGCCTCGGCGGTGGCGCGGCCGAGGTCGGCCAGGCCGTCCCGGCCGACGCGGTGTTCGGGGCCCGCCACGGACAGCGCCGCGACGGGCCAGCCGCGGTAGTCCATGACGGGGGCGCCGACGCCGCGGACGCCGGGTTCGTTCTCGACGTCGTCGATGCTGAACCCGCGCTCGCGACAGCGCACCAGCTCCTCGACGGAGGTGATGGCGTCGTCCGTACGGCGCCGCAGGCCGTTCTTCAGCAGGCGTTCGACCACGGACTCCGGCGACCAGGCATCGTCGAGGCGGTCCGCGCGTTCGCGCGGCTGGAGGGCCTGTCCGTGGAGCCCGCCGCCGCGGCGCCCCTCGCCGCCGAGCTGCTCGCCCACGAGCGGGTCGACCTCGTCGACCGCCACGGACGAGGCGAGCCATGGTGACCTGGTGCTCGAGGCGATCGAGGCCGGCCGTCACGTGGACCAGGCGATGGGCATCCAGGCGCGGGCGGCCGGGAACGGTGTGCACGTCGTGACCGGGCAGATCAGCAGATTCGGCGCCGCTTACCAGTACATTCGCGACACCCTGGACGCGGGCGAGCTGGGGGCGCCGGCCAACCTGCGGTTCCGCCGCGACTTCAGCAGGTCGTGGTTCCCCACCTTCGGCACCCGCGTCCATCCCGTCTGGGAGTCCGGCATCCACGACATCGACCTGGCCGTCTGGTACGCGGGCGCGCCGTGCCGTACGGTCTACGCGGTCCAGCGCGGCGTCTCCGGCCTGCCGAACCCGGACACGTTTCCGGCGATCCTGACCTCCGCGAACGGTGTCGTCGCGACCGTCGAGAGCGCCTCGCTGGTGCCCGACACCGCGCCGCAGACGCTGCGGGGCGCCCTCGAACTCGACGGAGCCATCGAGGCGACGGTGGAGGTGCTCGGTGAGCGCGGCACCGCCGCGTACCGGCTCGGTGACCACCGCCCACGCGTCCCCCGGCCACTGCGACGGCCATCTGTGCTTCCTCGTCGAGCACGCCTGGTCACCCCGCCCGACATCGTCGCGGAGGGCGGCGGGGGAACCGGTGCGGCCGTCAGACGGTGAACGTGCCGGCCTGGATGACGAGGGCGATCTCCTCGGCCGGCTCGGCGAGTCGGGTGATGTCGGACAGAGGGTCGTGTCTGGTCAGGAGCAGGTCGGCGTGCGCGCCCGGGGCGATCACGCCGAGCCGGCCCTCCTGGCCGAGCACGCGGGCGGCGACCGTCGTCGCCGAGCGCAGGACGGCGCCGGGTGTCTGCACCTGGGCGCGGATGCGGAACTCCTCGGACTGGCGGATCCGCAGCGGGCCGAGCAGGTCGGTCCCGAACGCGATCGGCACGCCGGCCCGGTCGGCGAGTTCGAGGGCGCGCAGTCCCCCGTCGAGCACCTCCAGGGTCTTCGCGCGGCTCTCTGGTGACAGGCCGTACGCCGGGCCGTCCTCGACGAGGGCGGTGTAGGTGATCAGCGTGGGGACGTAGAAGGCACCGTTCTCGGAGAAGAGGGGCAGAACGGACTCGTCGATCAGGTTGCCGTGCTCGATGGTGCGGACGCCGAGCCGCAGCGCGCGCTCGACCGCCGCGGAGGTGTAGGCGTGCCCGGCGCAGTAGATGCCCGCCGCGGACGCCTCTTCGACGGCGGCGCGGATCTCCTCCTCGGAGAACTGGAGCGACCCGATCCGGTCGGTGGGGCTGGAGCATCCGCCGGACAGCATCAGCTTGATGTGGGCGGCGCCCCGGCGGATCTCGTCGCGCACGGCCCGCCGGACCTCCGGCACCCCGTCGCAGACCCGGCCCAGGCCGGGCGTCCAGTAGTGGGTGTCGTGCACGTTCTGCCCGGCCGGGCGCAGGTCGCCGTGGCCGCCGGTCTGCGACAACGCCCTTCCGCCGGCGAACAGCCGCGGCCCCGCCAGCACCCCCTCGTCCACCGCGCGGACGAGGCCGTGGTCCGCGCCGGCCATGTCGCGTACGGTCGTGAACCCGCGCCCGAGCATCGCCCGCAGCTCGACGGCCGCGCGTGCGGTGACGTACGACGGGGGCTCCATGGTGAGCGCGTACTCGTCGACGGTGTGCGCGATGACGTGCACGTGACAGTCGATCAGCCCCGGCACGGCGTACAGCCCGGCCGCGTCCACCTCAGCGGAGGCCACCGGGCCGCCGGGGTCCGGGCCGACCTCGACGACGATCCCGTCCTCGACGCGGACGCGCGTGTTCTCCTGGATGTTCTCGGTATCGGGATCGACGAGCGAGGCGCGCCGGATCGTCAGCGATCCGCGGTCGGGCATCGTGGGTTCTCCTGGGTCGCGGGCTTGGCGGTGGCGCCGTCGGCGCCCCGAAGCCATGGTCCCGTGGTCAGGCGAGGCCGAGGTAGGCGGCACTCGCCAGGCCCGCGACGGCGCAGTAGATCGCGAACGGCGTGAGGGTGCGGGTCTCGAAGTAGCGGACGAGGAACCGCACGGCGACGTAGGCGCCGATGCCGGAGACGAGGCTGCCGGCCAGCACCTGCCCGTGGATCCCGGCGCCGAGCGGCCCGGTCAGGTCGGGGATCTTCAGTACGCCGGCGGCGAGGATGACGGGCGTGGCCAGCAGGAAGGAGAAGCGGGCGGCGTCCTCGTGGGACAGGCCGCGCGCGAGCCCGGCGACCATGGTGGCGCCCGAGCGGCTGACGCCGGGCAGCAGGGCGAGGATCTCCGCGGCGCCGATCAGGAGGCTCTCGGCCCAGCCGAGCCCGGCGAGCCGCCGGTCGGAGGCGACATCGGAGGGCTCGTCCGGGGCGCCCATGGTCGCGGCGTCGGTGCGTTTGGCGGCGCGACGGCGCAGCAGCTCGCCCGCGTACAGGACGCCGCCGTTGGCGGCCAGGAACAGCGCGGACGGCACGGGCTTGCCGAGCACGGTGCGGAACGTGTGCTCCAGCAGGAGGCCGGCGACGCCGACCGGGACGGTGGCGATGATCAGCAGCCAGGCCAGCCTCTGGTCCGGTGTCCGGATGCTCCGGTCCCGTACGGAGGTGAGGAAGCCGCCGATGATCCGGGCCCAGTCCCGCCAGAAGAAGACGATCAGGGCGAGGGCCGTGGCGGCGTGCAGGCCGACGATGAACGCCAGGTAGGGCGACTCGGGCGCCGAGACGTTCAGGTCGCGGGCCCACCGGCCGCCGATCAGCGCCGGGATGATGACGCTGTGACCGAGGCTGGAGACCGGGAACAGCTCGGTCACGCCCTGGAAGAGGCCGACCACGATCGCCTCGGGATAGGTCAGGGACATCGGCGTCCTTCCACGCTCGGGCTGTCGGGCAGGGATCGGAGACCGCACGGAGACACCGCGGTCTTCGGCGCGCACCGCCGTACGGCGTCACAAGCTACTACACGTGGGTAGAAATAAAGGCCGCCGGGCCGACCCGGCGGCCCGGCGTGGGCCGCCCCCTTCGCGCCCGGTTCGCCGCAGGTCGCACCCATCGTCCCCTCGCGCCGGGTGCACGCGGGTCATGGCATCGACAGGAGTCCGCCAACGGACGGCAAACGCTCTTCTGCCCGGCGGCCCGGACGCGGTAGACCCGGAGCGAGCCGTCTCCCGGAGGCGGCGTCACCCGGGGTCAGGAGGGTTGCGGTGGGTCTGCTGGGCTGGCCGCTGCTGGTCGCGGCGATCGTGCTGGCGCTGGGATGCCCGGTGGCGTGCGTCGTCCTGTGGGGCCGCGTCCGCGGCCCGGCCGCGTTGCCGGCGCGGCTGTCGCTGATCCTGGCCTGCCAGGCCACCGCGATCCTCGCGGTGGGCGTCGCCCTCAACGACCACTACCAGTTCTTCGCCTCGTGGAGCGACCTGGCCGGGCAGGACGGCGCGAACGCCCCGATCGAGCAGCCGGGCCACGCCGGCGGGCCGCCTTCGGCGCCCCACGACTTCCATCCGGCCGCCGACCACACGCTGGAGGCCACGTTCGCCGGGGCCAGGTCCGGCATCCGCAGCAGGGTCTGGGTGTGGCTGCCGCCCCAGTACCGGCGCGAACCGCGGCGGCGGTTCCCCGTGGTGGAACTCTTCACCGGGTTTCCGGGCACCCCCACGGCCTGGTTCCACGCGATGCGGGGCCCGGAGGAGCTGACACGTGACGTCGAGAAGGGCACCGCGCAGCCGTACATCCTGGTCGCGCCGACCATCAGCGTGTGGCCGGGGCACGACACCGAGTGCGTCGACGTCCCGCGCGGCCCGAAAGTCGCCACCTGGCTGACCGAGGACGTCCGCAGCGTCATCACCGCGGACTTCCGCACCCTGCCGGGCCGCGACGCCTGGGGCACGATGGGGTACTCCACGGGCGGCTACTGCGCCGCCAAGCTGCCGGTTCAGTATCCGCGGCTGTTCCGGGCCGGAGTCAGTCTCGCCGGCTACTTCACCCCCTCCACCCCGGGTCTGACGAGGCTGCCGGGCGAGAACCTGCCCGTGGTGGTCCGCCGACGGCGTCCCCGCGTCGCCCTGCTCCTGGCCACCAGCCGCCAGGACCCCGGCACCACCACCGCCATCGACGGCATGGCCCGGGCGGCCAGGCCGCCGACGCTCGTCGACACGTACGTGGTGCCGCGCGGCGGGCACAACACCGGGGTCTGGAGCGCCATGTTGCCGCGCTGCTTCCAGTGGCTCACGACCGAACTGTCCCGCGCGCACTGACGAGGCCGGGCGGCCCGATCCGCCGTTGCGGATCGAGCCGGTGTCGGGTCAGCGCAGGTACTGCTCGATCACGGGCGCCACGAGGGCGACGATCTCGTCCGGAGACGCGCCCGCGAGCGTCTCGATCTTCACGACGTGCCGGAGCATGGCGACGCCGATGAGCTGGGCGGCCACGAGGGACGCGCGCATGCGCGCGTCGTCGCGGTCCGAGATGCCGGCGACGATGGTGAGGAGCTCCTCGGTGACGAACTCCCGGAGCATGGCGGCCGCCCGCTCGTTCGACACCGCCGAACGGACCAGGGCGAGCATGGCGTTCCGGCTGTCGTCACCGTCGGCCAGCCGGAGGAAGAGGCGGACGATGGTCCGCGACGCCTCGGGCAGCGTCATCTCCGGAAGGCCGGCGAACAGCTCCGACGGCCGGAAGGGCAACCCCATCGCGGCGGTGAACAGGCCCTCCTTGCTCCCGAAGTAGTGGATCAGCAAGGCGGGGTCCACCCCGGCCTCGACCGCGACCCGCCGGAGCGAGGTGGCGTCATACCCCGACGTGCCGAAGCACCGCCGGGCCGCGCTCATGATCGCCTCACGCGTCGGCGGACCACCCGGCCTGCGCCCCGTCCGGGTCAAGAGCCCTCCTTCGTCGGAGTGGGTGACCACAGGGGCGTGTCCTCGATTCCCTCGCTCCGCTCGGTCATGAGCCCTCCTTGGCCGGAGCGACCGCGCTCCCGAGCCGCTCACTCCGTCCGCTCCCGTGCCGTGGCGCTGTCGTCGAGGATCGCCATGAACGCCTCCTCCAGGCCCGCGGGCCGGACCCGTACGGTGACGTCCATGCCGGCGTGTTCCAGCAGGCCGGCCACGGTGTCCCGCGCGCTCGGCGGAGCCGGTACGCGCAGCACGGAGCCGTGGGCCTGGACGGGGAGGCCGTGGGCGTCGAGTGCCTGGAAGGCGCGCATCCAGTCGGCGCAGCGCACCTCCACGACCGTACGGTCACCGATGACCTCCGCGACGGTGCCCTCGGCCTCGACCCGGCCCGCGACCATCACGTACAGCCGGTCGCACTGCTCGGCCTCCTCCATGTTGTGCGTCGTCACGAGGACGCCGGCCCCCTGGTCGGCGGCCTGGCGGATCTCCTGCCACAGCCGGGCCGCGCCGAGCGGGCCGACGCCGGACGTCGGCTCGTCCAGGACGAGGAGCCTCGGCTCGTGTGACAGGGCCACCGCGAACGCGACGCGCCGCGCCACCCCGAGGGACAGCCCGCCGACGAGATCATTTTCCCAGTGCCGGAGATCGTCCGGTACGCGGGTGCCGGCGCGGCCGAAGACGGCGGCGGCGAACGCCCAGTTCTCCCGTACCGTCATGTCGGAGTACAGGCCCAGTGTCTGGGGGACGTAGCCCACCGATCGCCGCGTCTCCAGCGACGGACGCGACCCGAGCAGCCGCACCCGCCCGGCGGTCGGCCGGAGCAGGCCGAGCAGCACTCGGATCAGCGTGGTCTTGCCCGCGCCGTTCGCGCCGAGCAGGCCGACCACCTCCCCCGGGCCGACGGCCATGTCCACCGCGCGCACCGCGGTGAACGAGCCGAACCGCACCGATACCTCCTGCGTGCGCGCGAGCATCGATCACTCCTCCGTCGAACCCGTGGACGGGCCGCCGGTCCCCCGCTCGGCGGCGAGGGCGGCCACGATCGCGGCGTCGTGCAGGTCGGGCCGCACCGCCTCCGTCCCCTCCGGAAGGTCGCCCGACGGCGACCACACACGCCAGCCGGCCCCGCGGCGCCACCACTCGTCCCCGGGGCGCGCGCCGTCACCGGCGGCGCGGCGGCCGACCGCGCCGGGTACGCCCGCGGCGATGCCGGCGGCGGAACCGCTGGCCAGCACCCGTCCCTCGTCCAGCAGGACGGCGCGGGCGCCGCGTTCGGCCTCATTGACGTAGGTCGTGGCGACGACCACCGCGGTGCCGCCGGCGGCGGCGCCGGACACGAGCCGCCACAGCTCCATACGGCTCACCGGGTCGACCCCGGTGGTGGGCTCGTCGAGGACCAGCAGGTCGGGGCCGTGGATGAGCGCCAGCCCGACCGACAGCTTCCGCTGCATGCCGCCGGACAGCCGCCCGCCGAGCCGGTCGCGGGCCCCCGCCAGGCCGACCCGGTCGAGCATCGCGCCGACGTCCGCGCCGCGGACCCCGTACGACGACGCGGCGAAGGCGAGGTTCTCCTCGACGGTCAGGTCGGTGTAGAGCCCGCCGGTGGCCGGGACGTAGCCGATCCTCGTCTTGGCCGGTCGGCTCACGCGCCCCTCGTCGGGCCGTACCAGCCCGACGAGACACCGCAGGCAGGTCGACTTGCCCGCACCGTCGCCACCGACCACGACCGTCACCCCCGACGGCTCCGCCGGCACGGTCACGTCCGCGAGCGCGACGCGCGAGCCGAACCGGACGGTCACCCCGTCCAGACCCCACCTCACGCGATCACCGACTCGCGTACGGCCGGGTCGTCGTCGCTCTCGTCGCCGCCGGGCGCCAGGTCGCGGCGGAAGCGGAGCACGGCGAGGCCGAGGACGGCGACGCCGAGCAGGGCCAGCAGTACGAGCGGCTGCCACAGCCCGGTGATCGGGGTGCCCTTGAGCATGACGGCGCGGCTGAGCCGGACGAAGTAGGTGAGCGGCAGGACATAGGAGATCCACCGGACGCCCGCCGCCATGGAGGACAGCGGGAAGATCAGGCCGGACAGCAGGATCTGGGGCAGCAGGGTCATCAGCGCGAGCTGGATGGCCTGCCCCTGGTTCTGCGAGACGGTCGAGATGAGGACGCCCATGCCGAGGGTGACGAGGAGGAACAGCACTGCGCCGAGCGCGAAGATCGCGACGTTCCCGGCGAACGGCACGCCGAACAGCAGTCGCCCGATGACGACGATCGCGGTGAGGTCGACCGCCGCCACGAGGAAGTACGGAACGATTTTCCCGCCGATGACGTCCCACGGGCGCAGCGGCATGACCGCGAGCTGCTCCAGCGTGCCCGCCTGACGTTCGCGCACGACGCCGAGGCTAGTGATCACCGTGCCGACGAACGCCAGGATGAGGCCGGCCAGGCCCGGCACCATGATCCAGGAGGTCTTGAGCCCCGGGTTGTACAGGACCGTGACGTGCGCGGACCCGCCGAGTCTTCCGGAACGGGCGAGGGCGGTCTGCGCGGCCTGGGCCGAGAACAGCTGGGTGCCGTCCATCAGGACCGACAGGCCATCGGGCCGGGCCACCAGCGCGACCACGGCCCGGCCGTGCGCGATGTCCGACCGGGCGGCGGCCTCGTCGCCGCCGGGGTCCACCCGCGTCACCTCGAACGGCGAGTGGAGGGAGGCGGCGGCGCGCGAGGCGCCGGGACCGACCACGGCCGTGGGGATGTCGTGGACGTTGAAGCTGGCGGCGTAGCCGAAGACGACCAGCAGCAGCACGGGGAGAACGATCATCATCGCCAGCGTGCGCCGGTCACGCCGCAGCTGGCGGAACTCCTTGGTCACCATGGCCCACACGGTGGGGTGTACCTCCAGAATTCGGCGATCACGCATTCAACAGGCATTGAATTCTATGTCCGTTGAATTTTCGGGTCAATGCCGGAAATGGCGCTTCTGGAAAAGGGGAAAGCGGCAGGACGACACCACCCCTGAGGACGATTCATCCTCAGGGGTGTGCCGCCGAGGTCCCTCTAGGGTTTGCGGCCGACTCCGACGATCGACCAGACGGTCTCCGGGTCGACGCGGGGTTCGCCCCGGTCGGGACGCCAGGCGGGCGTCCGGACGATGCCCGGGTCGGCCAGTTCCAGGCCGTCGAAGTACGGCTCGATCTCGGCCTGGCTGCGCAGGTTGTCGCGGCGCCGCGTACCCTTGACGATCTTCTCGTCCTGGAACATCGTGGCGAGCTGCTCGGTCACGTCGGGCCGGCTGTCGGAGACCGGATGCGAGATCACCATCCAGCTGCCCGGGCAGATCCTCTCGCGCAGACGGGTGGTGACGTCCAGGGCGACCTCGTCCTCCGGGATGGCCTGGAGCGCCGAGATCAGCAGGATCGCGACGGGCCGCTTCAGGTCGATGAGCCGGACCAGGTCGGGATGGCCGAGGATCAGGTCGGGATCGCGCATGTCGGCCTGGACCACGCTGGTCCGTACGTCGTCGGCCAGGATGGCGCGTGCGTGCGTGACCACCACCGGGTCGAAGTCGACGTAGACCACCCGCGACTCCGGCGCGGCGGCCTGGGCGACCTCGTGGGCGTTGTTCTGGGTGGGCAGGCCACAGCCGATGTCGACGAACTGCCGGATCCCCTCGCCGGCGAGGAAGCGCACGACGCGCCCGAGGAACCTGCGGCTCTCGAGCGCCATCATCGGCAGCTCCGGCGCGAGCGCGACGGCCTGCTCGGCGGCCTTCCGGTCGGCGGCGAAGTTGTCCTTGCCGCCCAGAAAGTAGTCCACCACCCGGGCCTCGTTCGGCGTCCGGGTGTGGAAGCCGGCGAAGTCGCGGCGCTTGGACACCGAAGTGCCACCTCCCTGTTCCTGCCGTATGCAGGTTAGTGCCCCGGCCCGTCCCATTTTCCAGAAAAGGGAGCAAGACCGCAGTACCTCGCCCTCACCAGGGATGGTGGCGCTTCCGCCGTGGACGGCGGAGTCTGATCTTCCGGGAGGGGAAGGCACGCGTACGGGACAAGACCGCGGACCCTCCCGCGCACCGGCCGCACGTACGCCGGACGGCTGGGCGCTGGGCATCGATCGACGAGGAGGCGTCATGACGAACAGGATCGCGCTGGTCACCGGGGCGGCGTCGGGCATCGGCCGGGCCATCGCGCTGGGCCTGGCCGGCACCGGTGCCCACGTCGTCGCGGCCGACCTGGACCTGGCCGGCGCCGAGGCCACCGCCGCCGAGGCGACGTCCGCGGGCCACGGGCCGGTCAGCGCCCGGCGGGTCGACGTCGCCGATCCCGACGCGGTCGAGGCGCTGCGCGACGCGGTCTGCGGCGAGATCGGCACGCCGCGCGTGCTCGTCAACGCCGCCGGCTGGGACGTCATAGGCGCGTTCCTCGATGCCGACGCGGACTTCGCCCGGAAGGTCGTTGACATCAACTACCTCGGACCGGTCTACCTGTGCCGGGCCTTCCTCCCGCCGATGATCGAGGCCGGGGACGGCGGCAAGGTGGTGAACATCGCCAGCGACGCGGGCCGGGTCGGCAGTTCCGGGGAGAGCGTCTACGCCGGGGCCAAGGGCGGCGTCATCGCGCTCACCAAGTCGCTGGCCCGCGAGATGGCCCGGCACCGGATCAACGTCAACTGCGTCTGCCCGGGGCCGACGGACACCCCGCTGTTCAACGCGGTGCCGGAGAAGCTCAGGGAGGCGCTGATCCGGGCCATCCCGTTCCGGCGGCCGGCCCGTCCGGAGGAGATCGCCGCGGCCGTGCTGTTCTTCGCCTCCGACGCCGCCTCCTACATCACCGGACAGGTGCTCAGCGTCAGCGGCGGCCTCACGATGGCGGGCTGAACCCAGGAAGTTCACCCGGCCTCGGCCAGGTGGGCGCCGAAGAAGCGGGACAGTTCCGCGACCGCCGGGCCGACGTACTGCTCCTTGTCGTAGAGGTCGACGTGGCTCGCGCCGTCGATCCAGTGCAGTTCCTTCGGTCCGGGAGCCTGCTGGAACGCCTCCACGCTCATCCAGGAGGTCACCGCCTCCCGGCCGGCGATCACGAGCAGCGGGCGCGAGCCGAGGAGGCCGAGGGAGCGGAAGGCGTCGAACGTGACGATGCGGTCGACGCTGGTCCAGGTCAGCGACTTGGCCGAACGCGGGTGCTCGGCGCGAGGCGTGCGGTAGTACTCCCAACCCTCGAAGACGTGCGGGCCGCCCCGGCGTGCCTCCTCCTCGGTGTCCGGGAAGAGGGCGAACGTCTGGACGTCCTCGCCGCGCGCCTCCGCGGTCCGTGCCGCCGCGGCCGCCTCCAGCATGCCTCGGATCACCGCGGGGTCCTGGGCGCCGTCGGCGCCGTCGCGGAACTGGCGGGCGATGTCGACGGCGCTGACGGTGGCGACGGCCCGGACGCGATGGTCGGTCGCGGCGGCGGGGAGGGCGTACCCGCCGGAGGCGCAGATGCCCAGCACGCCGATGCGGCCCGGGTCCACCTCGTCGCGGGTGGTGAGGAAGGAGACCGCGGCCTTGATGTCCTCGACCCGCTGGGCCGGGTCCTCCAGACCGCGCGGCTCACCCGCGCTCTCGCCCTGGTAGGCGGCGTCGAACGCGAGGGTGACGAATCCCCGCTCGGCGAGGTGCCGCGCGTACAGGCCGGCGGCCTGTTCCTTCACACCGGTGCCGGGGTGGCCGACGACGATCGCCGGCCGGGGACCGGCGGCCTCGCCGTCCGGGGTGTAGAGGTGGCCGACGATCTTCAGGCCGCTGCTGAGGAAGGTGACGTCCGTTCGCACGGGTGGTGTTCTCCAGTCGGATCGAAACGAGGGCGGAGCCCGCGGGCTCCGGTGGCGGCCTGAGTCCGGCGGCCACGTCTTCAGCCTCGTGCCGCCGGGTACGGGGTGCCAGGGACGGTCCTGCCTATGCGGGCCGGTACCAGGCACGCCGCCGTGAGCGGGGCGGATACTGGAGGCATGACCTCTCCCGTGGCCCCCTCCACCGGCAACGAGCTGGGCGCGTTCCTGCGCTCCCGCCGTGCCGCCCTCGACCCGCACCGGGCGGGCCTGCCGGACGACGGGCGGCTGCGCCGCGTACCGGGCCTGCGCCGGGAGGAGCTGGCCCAGCTCGCGCACGTCAGTGTCGACTACATCGTCCGCCTGGAGCAGGGACGCACCCGCCGGGTCTCCCGGCCGGTCCTCGACGCGCTCGCCGACGCGCTGCGGCTCGCCCCGGACGAACGCGACTACCTGTTCACGGTCGCCGATGTCGCGCCCGGCGCCCCCGCGCGGCGGCCCGGCCGGGCCGAGGTGGCCCCGCGGCTGCGGCAGCTGCTGGACACGATGCCCGACGTCCCGGCGATGGTCCTGAACCGCCGCACGGATGTGCTGGCCTGGAACCGGGGGATCGCCGCCCTGCTGACCGACTTCGGCGCGCTGCGCCCGGCCGAGCGCAACCTGATCCGGCTGACCTTCCTCGACGAGGCCTTCCGGTCGCTGTACGCGGACTGGCCGCGCGCCGCCCGCGAATGCGTCGCGGTGCTGCGGATGGAGGCCGGCCGCAACCCCCACGACTCCGCTCTGAGCGCGCTGGTCGGCGAGCTGAGCGTCCGCGACCCGGACTTTCGCACCTGGTGGGCGGGCCACGAGGTCCGCGGTCCCCGGCAGCTCGCCAAGACCTACCACCACCCGGTGGCGGGCACGCTCACCCTCGACGTCCAGCAGTTCTCCGTCGACACCCACCCCGACCAGCAGCTGGTCGCCTACACGGCGGAACCGGGCTCCCCTTCGCACGAGGCGCTGGGCTTCCTCCTGCGGTGGTCCGCCCGGATTCCGGACTGACCGGGCCCCGCCGTACGCCGACGGGGCCCGATCTCGTTCGCGGTGGGGTGGATCAGTGGGTGAACACCTGGAAGTCCGCGGCCCTGACCTGGCCGGAGACGGCGCTTCCGGTGGTGCAGTCGGTCGGGACGTTCGGGTCGTTCGTCTGCTGCCCCGCGTAGTCGGGGTTGCCGGTGCACTGCGAGGCGGCGACCTCGAAGCGCAGGTGGGTGGCGGTCGTCCTGGGGATCGTGAAGGAGCGCATGGTCAGGTTCGGCGCCACGGGTCGGGGCCTGGCCGCCGGGAAGGCGTCCTTCGGGCTGGTGTACACCCGGCGGTAGTCCTTGGCCTGCGAGCAGTCGACGGTGGCCGTGGCCGTGCACGCGAGGATCCGGAACGACCGCAGGGCGGTGAACCGGTTCTGCGACTGGGTGTCGCCGCCCGGATCCTGCGCGTTCGCCGGGCGCAGCAGCGCGCTGACCTGCACCCGGCGCACCTGCTGCGGCTTGTCGCCGGCGAGCCGTACGGTGACGCCCCGGCCCGCCACCGGCTCGGCCTGCGCGCCCAGGTAGGCCCAGGTCGTGGCCTCGTCGTCGTCGATGAGGGCGCCGAGGTCGACGCCGTCGCCGCTCGCCGTCGCGCCGGCGGACGCCGAGGCGACGTTGCGCGGCAGCCGCACCCGTACCGTCGGATGTGAGCCGGCCGTCACGTGGGCGGTGAACCGGGTCAGGCCGTGGCCCGGCGCCTGGGCGACGAACGTGTAGCGTCCCGCCACCATCGGCGCGGTGTCCGGCAGGGCGGTGGCCGCGTCGGTGTCGGCGACGGGCACCGCGCGTGCCTGGTAGTCGCCGACGAAGACGCGCGCGCCCGTCACCGGGGCGCCGGAGTCGTCGGTCACGCGGAACCGCACCGTGGCGTCGCGGGCGGCCGGCGAGGCGAAGCTCGGCGTCGCGTCCGCGTCGGCGTTGGTGTTGCTGGCCGCGCCCTCGCCCATGCCGCGCCCTGCGAAGACGTTCCAGAGCAGGTCCTCGTCGGCGCCGCCGAACCGGATCCGGTCCGCGGCGATCATCGCGTCACGCGCGTCCAGCATCGAGACGTTGCCGTTCGCCATGAGCAGCCAGCCGTCGTAGACGAGCTGGATCCACCGCCGGTCGCCGGGGCACCGCGTGACCGGCGTCCTCCCCTCGGCGCAGGACTTGCGCAGCGCGACACTGCCCGCGCCGTACCTGTCGATGAAGGCCTGGCGGAGGTCGTAGTTGACGCCGTTCCAGATCTCGCCGTCGGCGTGCACCTCCGGGCCGGTCAGGTCGAACCCGAGGTCGCTGTAGTTCAGCGGGTTCTTGGACAGGTCGTAGTCGCGGATGCCCCGCACGCTGTTGCCGGTGACGTACTGGCCGGTGACGAACGGCGACTGACCGCGCGGGACGAGGTCGTTCGCGGCGAGGTACTCCATCGCGTCCAGGTCCGACCACGACTCGCCCATCGCACCGGCCTGGAAACCGCTGAGGCCGCGGTCCGGACCGGCCACCATCCGGTTGGAGATGGCGTGCGTGTACTCGTGCCCGATGACGGACATGTCGTAGTCGCCGTCGACGCAGGGGCTGTAGAAGGAGCCGGCGATCGACTGCCAGAGGTACATGTTCGTGGTCGGCGGGTTGCCGTCGGGCGGCGTGGCCTGGTTGGCGTTGTCCCGGATCAGTGCGCCCGGCACGCGGGCGCCCGACTGGGAGTTGCCGTGCTCGGGGTCGGCGCCGAGGCCGCCCTTGCCGAAGTTGTCGTCCTGCAGGTTCCACGCGCTCTCGGTGAAGCCGAGGTGGTAGGAGAAGTCGTGCATGCGGTTGTGCATGGCGAGCAGGTTCGCGTCCGCGGCGTCGATGTCGTTGTGCTGCGGGCTGTCGAACGTGTCCGGCGCGCACTTGGACGCGTACCACTGGTTCGTCCAGGGGTAGGTGTACCGGCGGTCCGCGCGGGGGCTGGCGAACCCGTTCGGGTTGAAGCCGCGGCCGGTGGCGTCGAGCCAGTCCTGCGCCGCCCACTCGTTGTTGCCGCGCGTGGTGTGCGTCGACTCGGTGGCGCTCACGCCGGGGTCGACGTCCCAGGCCAGCGGGGAGGCCGGATCGGCGACCACGCGGTCGCAGCCCCTGGCCCTGGTCAGGCACCAGGTTTCGCGGGTGTCCTTGGAGGAGTAGTCCGCCCGCGGGTTCTCGGCGAAGGCCTTCCACTCCGGGCCCTCGGAGTCGTCCGCGACGTTGTCCTCGCGGATGAGCACCTCACCGGTACGGGCGTCGACGTAGCTGGTGTAGGACCGCGTGCCGTCCTGGCGGGTGTCGCTGAGGGACACCTCGTACGCGGTGCGCGCCCCGCCCTCCGGCATCGGCACCGCGACGAGTTTGGCGCTCTGCGTGCCGTTCAGCTCACTGGCCGCGAAGCGGCTCCAGCCGCCGGAGGAGCCCTGCGAGGTGACGGTGCCGCTGTTCAGGCCGGCGTCGCGGCCCGCCTTCGCCAGCGCCTCGGCGGCGCTGAGCGTGGCGGGGGCGGGCGTGGGGACGTCCGGGGCGAGCGTGGAGCTGACCAGGTACACCTTGCCGCCGGCCACGCCGACCGCCACGAGCCCGTCATAACCGGCCGGCAGGTTCCCGAACCGTTCGCGGAGCAGGACCGCCGAGCCCGCGCCGATCGGGTTGACCGCGACGACCTCCAGGGAGTCGACGGCCTTCTGGGTCAGCCCGAGCATCTCGCGCTGCCGGGACAGATAGGTACGGGCCGCGGTGGCCGGATCCGCGGGCAGGCCGGTGGCGAGCGCCTTGTCAGGGGAGACGAGATCGGCGGGCGTACCGAGGTTGTTCCACCGGGCGTCGAGCCGCTGCCGTGCCGCGAGGTCGCGCTGGCGGGCCGAGGGGGCGCGGTGCCCCGGGCGGGCGTCGCGGTCACCGGCGGCCTGGTGAGGCGCCTGCACGCGAGGTCCGGCGGCGTTCTGTGCGGCGGACGCCACCCCGCCGAGACCGGCGCTCAAAAGCGCCCCGGCCGAAAGCACCGCCGTCAGTCGGCGTGCCCTTGTCCTACTGCCTTTTCTGCGCACGGCTCTACCACCTCATTGGGGCTACGAGGGACCCGGGAAAAGGCGCGAAGAATCGCGATCCGGCCGGTCGGGGCGCGGATGAGCGGCGGGGCGAATTACACGATCCATCAGCGCATCGGTGCAGGAGGGATGATTGTTGCGTCGGCTCGGCCGATTAATTTGGCGGAGACCTGACGCATCGCCTCCCTTCACACCGGGAAAATCCGTGGGGAGCATAAAACGCAGGTAAAAACCCGTCAACGGCCAGAATTGAAAACAGATGGTTACCGCGAGTAATGCACCAAGGTCAGTGACAGGTTCACCACACTGAGCGAGCGATCCCGCGTGAGAGCGCCCAGCCGGCACGGCGAGCAGGCACCAGGCCCAGGCGCCCCACAGAGGGCCCCGCCCATGGACAGGGCGACTGATCGGCGTTGCGGCGCCGATCAACGGTGCGCGGACACGATCACGCGCTCAGGTGCCCGTGGACGATCGCACCCCGTCACCCGCCGCCCGTACGGAGGGGTCTCCCGCGTCGCGTTCGTCGTCGCGCTCCACCCCGCCCCTCCGGCGCGGATCCCCAGCTCAGCCGCCCCGCCACCGCCCGCCACCCCGCGATCGCCGTGCGGCCGCACCGCCGGCGACGCCGTAGTGATCGTGATCGGCCGTACCGCCGCTCACGGAGGTCGCCGCGTTGTCGTTTTCTTGGCGATACGCCTTGTTTGGTGATTGTTTCTGATCTAAAGTCCCGCCTAACAATCGTTAGCGAGCACCGAGCACCCGAGGTCGGCCACTCGGGTGCGCCGTCGTTTCTAGGGAGAGTCGTGGAGATGCGCGTTACATCAAGACGAGCCGGGCGGCGACTCGGCGTACGGGCCGCCGCGGGCGGGGCGGCGCTCGCCCTCGCGTCCCTGGCGGCGTGTTCCGGTGGATCCGGTGGCTCGGGCGGCTCGCACGGCGCGGTGGTCATGTGGCACGGCTACACCGACGTCGAGGCCAAGGCGATCGCCCAGCTCGGCCAGGAGTGGAACGCCGCCCATCCCGACCAGAAGGTGAACGTCACCTTCGGCGGCAGCAACGACGACGCGCTGAAGAAGACGCTCGCGTCCTTCGTCTCCGGCAAGGCGCCCGGCATCGCGTACGAGTTCGGCTCCTCGATCAACACCCTCGCCGCACGGCACCAGACGCAGGACCTCACCTCGCTGGTCAAGAGCAGCCCGTCGTTCCAGTGGGACGACTTCTTCCCGGCGGCCCGGCAGGCGGCCACCACGCCCGACGGCAAGATCTACGGTGTTCCCGCGCTCGTGGACAACCTCGCGCTGGTCTACAACAAGAAGCTCTTCGACGCCGCCGGGCTCTCGTACCCGACGGCGGACTGGACCTGGGACGACTTCCGTAACGCCGCCCGCAAGCTGACCAACGCCTCCCAGCACCGGTACGGCTGGGCGTACGTCAACGACGGCACCGAGGACACCGTCTGGCGGTACATCGCGATGCTGTGGCAGGCGGGCGGCGACCTGCTCACCCCCGACAACAAGAAGGCCGCGTTCGACTCACCGGCCGGGCTGCAGGCCATGCAGCTGCTGCACGACATGGCGGTGACCGACCACTCCGTCTACCTTGACACCGGCGACGGGCAGTACCAGAACCTCTTCAACTCCGGAAAGATCGGAATGCTCTGGACCGGCCCCTGGGATCTGGGCACCATCAACAAGGACATCTCCTACGGGGCGCAGTTCCTGCCCGCCAAGGTCAGCCACGCGACCATCGCCGGTCCGGACAATTACATGGTGTTCAACAAGGACGACCGCAAGACCGCGTGGGCGTTCCTGCAGTGGCTCGACTCGGCGCAGACGCACCTGAAGTTCGCGACCGCCACCGGCGACCTGCCGATTCGCGAGTCGGAGACGAAACTGCCGGGCTACAAGGACTTCCTCAAGCGTTACCCGGCGAACAAGGTCTTCGTCGACAACCTGAGCAAGAACGCCACCAAGTCCCGCCCGAACATCCCCGAGTACCCGAGGATCTCCCAGGCTCTGGGCACCGCCGTACAGTCGGTGCTGCTCGGCAAGGCACAGCCCCAGGCCGCGCTCGACCAGGCACGCCAGAAGGTCGACCAGATCCTCGCGGGGGCATGATGGCGGTGGCCACCGCCGGGCGGCCCACGAAAGGGCGCGCCACCCGGACGGAACGGCGGCGGGGCGGCCGCCTCCGGCGAGCCGACCACCTCACCGGCTGGGCGTTCGTCTCCCCCGCCGTGCTGCTCATCGCCGTGTTCGGCCTCGTCCCGGTGCTCTGGTCGGTGCTGCTGTCGTTCCAGCAGACCGACCTGACCTCGCCCGGCACCTGGTCCGGCGCGGCGAACTACCAGAAGATGGTGCACGACCCGGTCTTCTGGCAGGCCGCACGGCAGACGCTGTACTACTGCCTGCTGTTCGTACCGATCACGATGGTGCTCGCGATTCCGATCGCCGTGCTGCTCAACCAGAAGGTCCGCGGGATGACCTTCTACCGGATGGCGGTGTTCGCCCCGCTCGTCACCTCCACCGTCGCGACCGGCGTGATCTTCAGCTGGCTCTACAACCCGCAGATCGGCCTGATCAACGCCGGGCTCGACAAGCTCGGCCTCCCCCAGCAGGGCTTCTTCCAGAGCACCGGCGAGGCGCTGCCCGCCGTGGTCGCCATGACGGTGTGGGGCTGGCTCGGCTTCGCCGTCATCATCTACCTGTCCGCGCTGCAGAACGTGCCGCGCGAGCTGATGGAGGCCGCCGCCCTCGACGGCTGCGGGCGCGTGAAGGCGTTCTGGAAGGTGGAGCTGCCGCTGCTCGCGCCGGCCTCGTCGTTCCTGCTCGTCTGGCTCACCATCAACGCGCTGCAGCTGTTCGACGAGGTGTACGTGACGACCAAGGGCGGGCCGCTGCACGCCAGCACCGTGCTCGTCTACTACCTCTACCAGCAGGCGTTCGTCGTCTTCGACGGCGGCTACGCCGCCGCCATCGGCTGCGCGCTGTTCGTGGTGATCCTCATCGTGACCGTCGTACAGCTGTGGCTCGGCCGGCGGACCTCCCACTACGAGGCGGGCTGACCATGACCCTCGCCCTTCCGCGCCAGGCGACCCGTACGAGGCACGGCGGCCGGCTGCGGCCCCGTCGCCGGCCCAGCCCGCTGCACCTGCTGCTGGTCCCGCTGTCCCTGGTGATGCTGGCGCCGCTCATCTGGATGGTGCTGCTGTCGATCTCCACCCAGGAGGAGACCCGGCGCTTCCCGCCCGGCCTGCCCGGCGGCGTGCACTGGCAGAACTACGTCCACGCCTGGCAGCAGGGACCGTTCGGACACTGGCTGCTCAACAGCACGATCGTCTCGGTCACCTGTGTGCTCGGCAACCTGGTGTTCTGCGCGCTCGCCGGGTACGCGTTCGCGCGGATCCCCTTCTTCGGCAGCCGCGTGCTGTTCGTCCTGGTGCTCGCCACGCTGATGGTGCCGTTCCAGATCGTCATGCTGCCGACGCTGATCGTCGTACGCGACCTGCACCTGACCGACACACTCGGGGCGCTGATCGCGCCCAACCTCGCGACGCCATTCGGCGTCTTCCTGATGCGCCAGTTCTTCACCACCGTGCCGCGCGAGCTGGAGGAGGCCGCCCGTATCGATGGCGCCGGCCGCCTCCGCACGCTCGTACGGGTGCTGCTGCCGCTCATGGGCCCCACCCTGGCGACGCTGGCCGTGCTGACGTTCCTCAACGTCTGGAACGACTTCCTGTGGCCGCTGATCGCCATCCAGAGCCCGGGCAACATGACCATCCAGATGGGCCTGCAGAACTTCCAGGGCGCCCACCTGACGAACTGGCCGGTGCTGATGGCCGGCACCGTGACCAGCCAGATCCCGGTACTCGTGCTGTTCGTGATCGCCCAGCGGTTCTTCGTACGGTCGATCGCGTCGTCCGGCTTCAAGTGACGGGGTGATCCCTTCGGGAGTGGCGGCGCCGAGCGAATACGCGCCGCCACTCCACCGTTACTTCCGAGGACGCGCAAAGTGAGCGAATGAGCAGGTCAGCTGCCAAATATCGCGCGAAAACAGCTATTAACAAGCGTGAATTGTGCATTATAGTGATCGAATGCGTCAACAGGAGCGGCTAGGCCTGATCCTCGATCGGCTGGCGAAACACGGCACGGTCTCCGTTCTCGACCTCACCACCGAGCTGAACGCCTCGCCCGCATCCATCCGGCGGGACCTGCGGGCGCTGGAGGAGCAGCAGCTCCTCAAGCGCACCCACGGCGGCGCGGTGGCGGCCGAAGTGATCTACGAACTGCCGATGCGCTACCGCACCGGCCGCCACCAGGAGGAGAAGCTCCGCATAGCGCAGGCCGCGGTGCGTCTGGTCACCGAGTCGGTGCACTCGGTCGGCCTCGGCGGCGGCACCACGACGACCGAGCTGGCCCGCGCGCTCGGGTCCCTCGGCCGGTCGCTGAAGGTCGTCACCAACGCCCTCAACATCGCCGGTGACCTCTCCGTACGCTCGGCCATCGACCTGGTCGTCACGGGCGGCAGCGTGCGGCCCGAGTCGTACGAGCTGGTCGGCCCGATCGCCGACCGGGCCCTCGCCGGCATCCACCTCGACCTGGTGTTCCTGGGCGTGGACGGCATCGACGCGACCGGCGGCATCAGCACGCACGACGAGGTCGAGGCCCAGACCGACCACTGCCTGATGCACACCGCCGCGCGCGTCGTCGTCCTGGCCGACTCCTCCAAGGTGGGCAACCGGGCGTTCACCCGCATCGCGCCGATCGAGGAGGTCGCCATGCTCGTCACCGACGCGGGCGCCGACCCGGCGGAGCTGGACCGCCTCCGCTCGGCCGGCGTCGAGGTCATCACCGTGTCAGCCTGACCCGGCCTGACCTGCCCCGCCTGCGGATCCGGTCCTCAGACGGGCAGGTGGGCGAACCAGTCAACGATCGCCGCGGTGCCGCTGACCGCGGTGCCGAGGTGCCGGGAACCCTCGTAGTCGTGTGGCCCGAGGTCGATGGGCGTCAGGTCAAGGCCGTTCGCGCGGAAGGCGTCCCGGCAGTGTTCGGTGTTGGCGGTGACCGCCTGCTCGTCGCCGGGTGATGCCGTCCGGCAGCGCTCCGAGCATCTCCTGTCCCGGAGTCGTTCCGTCGAACAACCTGCCCACCTTGCCGGCGTACGCCGCCTGGAAAATCTCGGCGGGAGAGCCGTAGAGATGGTGCAGACGGTTCCAGGCGACCAGCAGGTAGGTCGTGTAGGCAACGGCCGGCCCGAGGGCCGCCGAAGCGCCCTGGGAGAACCCGGTGACGAGGACCCGGCGCTGCGGAGTCCGCCCCTCACGCGCCATGAACGCGCGGGCGGCGCGCAGCATGTCCAGCGACGCCGTGGTCTCTGACGGGACGTCCATCCACGGGTGGGTTCCCGGGCCCTCTCCCAGCCCGAGATAGTCCGGAGTGACCGCGGCGAAGCCGGCCGAGCCGAAGGTGATCGCCGGAGCGGACGAGAAGTCGTCCTCGCCGATCGAGGGGGCGTCCTCCTTGTAGCTCTGCGTGCCGTGCGCGAACGACACCATGCGCGGTCACGGAGCACGGCGACCGTGCCCCAGCCGGCCGGCCCCCGAAGTGGGGTGTACCTAACCCCCCGCGACGGCCTGCACTTCGGCGGCGGTCGGCTGGGCGGCGGTGCCTCCGGCGGCGCGGGTCGACAGTGCGCCGCACGCGCAACCCCAGGCCAGGGCCTCCGCGATGTCCCGCTTCCCCAGCCAGCCTGCCAGGAAGCCCGCGTCAAAGCCGTCGCCGGCGCCGACCGTGTCGACCGGGGTGACGCGCGGACCACGTGCGCTCACGTCGGCGCCCTCGTACCGGGCCACGGCCCCCTCTCCGCCCCGTTTCACCACGGGCACCGGGCCGGCTCCCGCGAGCGCCGTCAGAGCCGCCGGCAGGGCGCTCACCGGTTCACCCGTCAGGGTCCCGGCCAGGGCGAGTGCCTCGGCCTCGTTCGGCAGGAGGAAGTCGCAGGCGGCCAGGAGGCCGGGAGCGAGACGCCACTCCCCCGCCGGGTCGTCGTTGGTGTCCAGCGACGTGGACGCGCCCGCGCGCCGAAAGCGCGCCAGCAGTCCGGGCAGCCCGGCGGCCAGCCTCGGCTGGAGGAAGTACGACGCCGCGTGCACGTGGCGTGCGCTCACCTCCGGCACCTGCGACGCGTCGAAGGCGGGCAGGCAGCCGGGGGCGGTCAGGATCGCCCGGTCGCCGTCGGCCCGGTTGAGGCACACCGTCAGCGCGGTCGGCAGGCTCTCGTGCCGCACGCAGGCGCTGATGTCCACGCCCGCGGTCCGCAGCGTGTCGAGGACGAAGTCGCCGGCGGCGTCGCGGCCGACCGTGGCCGCGAGCGCGGTGGACAGGCCGAGGCGCGCCGCGCCGCAGGCCACGATCGCGGCCGATCCGCCGAGGGCCAGCGTGCCGCTGTCCACCAGCGTCTCGGCCTGGCCCGCGGGCGGCGTCTCGGGAGCGCCCGAGATCAGTACGTCGGGGTTGGCGTCGCCGACGACGAGGAGGTCGATCACGGCCGGAGCGATCCGCGCAGCGCGGGCGGCAGGGCGTCGCCGTGCGCCTCGGCCATGGCGTCGCAGAGCGACCAGATCTCCTCGACGTTCAGCGCCGCGGCGGTGGCGGGGTCGGCCATGGCGGCGTGGCGGATGTGCCGCGGGTCGCCCTCGACCGCGGCGGCGACGGTCAGGTCGACCACGTTCAGGAAGCTCCGGTTCAGCGCGGCGAGCTGCGGCGGCAGCGCCCCCACGTGGTGGGGGTGCACGCCGAGCCGGTCCAGCGTCGCCGGCACCTCGACGCCGGCCCCGGCCGGCAGGTTGGTGATGAGCCCGGTGTTGGGCGTCGTGACCTGGATGGTGCGCAGGGTGCCGGTGGCGAGGCTGTGGATCACCTGGGGCGCGTACTCGGCGGCGTCCTCCTCCTCGCCCGGCTCCGGCTCACGACCGGCCGCGAGCGCGTCGCGTACGGACTCGTACTCGGCGAGGTTGGCGGCGCTGATCCCGACATAGTCGTCGACCGGGATGCGCAGCCGCTCGATCTCGGTCGCGTCGCGCAGGTACCACGGCACGTACTCCGAGGAGTGCTCGCTGGTCTCGGTCGGGTAGCGGCCGAGGCGCCGGTACATGTCGACCCGTACGCGGCGGAGCAGTTGCGGGTCGGCGGCGATCGCCGCGTCCAGCGCCGGGTACAGGTCGCGTCCCCGGTGCTCCCAGCGCAGGATCCACGCCTGGTGGTTGACGCCGGCCGAGACGACGTCGACCTCCTCGTACGGGACGCCGACGAGCCCGCACAGGTCGCGTACGGTCCAGTAGACCGAGTGGCAGAGCCCGGCGGCCTTCAGGCCGGGGGCGACGGCCGCGAGGTACTGCAGGTTCATGGCCATCGGGTTCGTGTAGTTGAGCAGCCACGCGTCCGGGCACACGGCGGCCATGTCGGCGGCCAGCGCCTCCAGGAACGGGAACGTGCGCAGCGCGCGGAAGATGCCGCCGATGCCGAGCGTGTCGCCGATCGTCTGCCGGAGCCCGAACCGCGCGGGCACCTCGAAGTCGGTCACGGTCGCGGCGTGACCGCCGATGGCGACCATGTTCACCACGGCCTGCGCGCCCTCCAGGGCGGCCCGGCGGTCGGTGCTCGCGACGATCTCCGGCTTCGCGCCGTGGCGTGACGCCGTACGGTGCGCCAGCGCCTCGGCCACCGAGAGCCGGTCGGGGTCGATGTCGTGCAGGGCGATCCGGACGTTCGCCAGCTCGGGGAAGGAGAAGATGTCGCGCAGCAGCTGCCGGGTGAAGACGACCGAGCCGGCGCCGACGAATGCGACGCGGAACGGTTCAGTCACGGAGTCCTCCTTCGTCGGGTGAGTGACCTGGGACACTGTGTTCTCGATTCGCTCGCTCCGCTCACTCATGTCGTGGAACCTCCCGTGGGAGGAGCGGAGCGCAGCACGCCGAGCAGGCGGGCCACCTCGGCGGCGGTGGCGTCCCGCGCCGGGCCGAGGTACTTGCGGGTGTCGACCAGGGTGGGGTCGGCGGCGAGGCGCTCGCGCGCGGCGCCGGTGAACACCTTGTTGAGCTGGGTGGCAATGTTGATCTTGGTCATGCCGGCGGTGACGGCGGCCGTCAGGTCGGCGTCGGCCACGCCGGAGGAGCCGTGCAGCACCAGGGGCACCGGCACGGCCTCGCGCAGCGCGGTGATCAGTGCGAAGTCCAGCGCGGCGTCGCGGGTGAGCATCGCGTGCGAGGTGCCCACCGCCACGGCCAGGCCGTCGACGCCCGTGGCGGCCACGTAGGCGGCCGCCTCGCCGGGGTCGGTACGCGCGCCGGGCGCGTGCACGCCGTCCTTGCCGCCGATCTCTCCGAGCTCCGCCTCCACCCAGACGTCGTGGCCGTGGCAGGCCCGCGCCACGTCGGCGGTGGCGGCGACGTTCTCCTCGTACGGCAGCGCCGAGGCGTCGTACATCACCGACCCGAAGCCGAGCTCGACCGCCTCCTCCACCAGGGAGCGTTCGGTGGCGTGGTCGAGGTGGAGGGCGACCGGGGTCGCCGCGAGTTCGGCGACGGCGCGTGCCGCCGCGGCGATCGGCCGGAGCGCGCCGTGGTAGCGCACGGCGTTCTGGCTGAGCTGCAGGATCACCGGGGCGCCCGCTCGCTCGGCGCCGGCCACGATCGCCTGGGCGTGCTCGATCTGGATGACGTTGAACGCGGCGGCGCCCCGTCCGGCGGCGCGCGCGGCGCCGACGACGGTCGCGGTGGGAACGAGTGGCATGCGCGCTCCTCAGCCGGCGGCCGGACGCAGGATGACCGAACGGGTCAGGTGGCGCGGGGTGTCGGGGTCCAGCCCGCGTGCGGCCGCCAGGGTCACGGCCAGGCGCTGCGCCAGGATGAGCGACGCGGCGGGGTCGAGGTCCGGCTGGACCCACAGGCCGCCGGTCTCCCGCACCTGCTCCTCCAGGCCCTCCGGAGCCGGGCCGAACATCCAGACCGCCGAACGCTCGTCGGTGATCGCGATCGGGCCGTGCCGGTACTCCTTGGCCGGGTAGGACTCCGCCCAGCTCAGCGACGCCTCCCGCATCTTCAGCGCGGCCTCGGCGGCCAGGCCGACGGTCCAGCCCGCGCCCAGGAAGGTGAACTGGGTGCGGTCGGTGACACCCGGCGGCAGGGCCTCGGCGACGGCCCGGCGCGCGTCCGCGACCGCCGGCGCGACGTCGAGCCCGAGGTGGGCGCGCAGCAGCGCGAGCGTGGTGGTGGCGAACCGCGTCTGCACGACCGACCGCTCGTCGGCGAAGTCGAGGACGACCACGTCGTCGGCGGCGGTCATGACCGGCGTGGCGGGGTCACCGGTGACCGCGGTGGTGCGCACCGTGCCTCTCAGGTCGCCCAGCAGCTCGAGGATCTCGGTGGTGGTGCCGGACCGGCTCAGCGCCACGACCCGGTCGTACCGCCGGCCCGCCGGCGCCTCCGACGCCGCGAACGCGTCGGTCTCGCCCTGGCCCGCGCCCTCGCGCAGGGCGGCGTACGCCTGCGCGACGAACCACGAGGTGCCGCAGCCGACCACGGCGACACGCTCCCCGGGCTCGGGCAGCCCGGGCAGGGGCGTGGCGGCGAGCTCCACGGCCCGTTGCCAGCAGGCCGGCTGGTCCGCGATCTCTGTCTCGACGTGCGTCGTCACGGTCACTCCGTTCTGAGCCGCGCGTGGAGGCGGCTGTGATCAGATCTGATGGTTTGATAGCACAAATGCTCATAACCGCGCAATGACCGCGCACATCTCCAGGGGCGGCCCGTCATGTGATCACATCGCGCACGGAGGGCGGCGCGCCGCCGCGCGCGTGGCCTGATTCACACGCGCGCCGCCGGGAGACAGGCCCTAGGCTGATCGAGGCTCGACGGGAGGGGGCTCGGAACATGCACGGCACGGTCGTCGCGGTCAGCCGCAGCGGTGAGCACTCCTTCACGAAGCCGACCCACGACGGGATCACACTGCTCACCGGGCTCGGCGTCGAGGGGGACGCGCACGCGGGCACGACGGTCAAACACCGCTCCCGGGTGGCACGCGACCCGTCCCAGCCGAACCTCCGCCAGGTCCACCTCATCCACGAGGAGCTGTTCGCCGAGGTCGCACGCGCGGGCTTCACGGTCGAACCCGGCCGGCTCGGGGAGAACGTCACCACCCGCGGCCTGGACCTGCTCGCGCTGCCGACCGGCACGCTGCTGCATCTCGGCGACAGCGCGATCGTGGAGGTCACGGGGCTGCGCAACCCGTGCCACCAGATCGACGACTTCCAGGCCGGTCTACTCAAACAGGTCGTCGGCCGCGACGAGGACGGGAACGTCGTCCGCAAGGCCGGCGTCATGAGCGTCGTACGGGAGGGCGGCACGGTCCGGCCCGGCGACCCGATCAAGGTCGAGCTCCCGGCCGAGCCGCATCGCGCCCTCGCACCGGTCTGATCCGAGCCTCTGCGGAACGCCGACCGCCCCGCGACGGGGCCGGTCGTGTTCCGGCGTGCCGCATCGGGTAGGGCCTACCTCGTCCGCGAGAAAGGAGGGTCCGTCATGGCTCAGGACTTCATCGACGTGCAGAAATACCTGGCCGGCATGAGCTATCCGGCGACGAAGGAACAGCTCGTGGAACACGCGAAGGAGAAGGGGGCGCCGAAGGACGTCCTGGATGAGCTGACCCGGCTTCCGGACGGCGAGTACGACGGCCCCAACCGCGTCAGCAGCGCGGTCGCCCATACCTGACGCGACCCGCTCCGGGCCCGGGCGCCGTCCGGGCCCGGACGCGGCACCCCGGCGGGCGTCACGGTCCGCGTCCCTATCCGACCGACCCGCTCCGGTCCTGGACGCGGCATCCCAGCGAGCGCCGAAACGGTCCGCTCCCTACCTGACGCGACCCGCTCCGGACCTGGACCACTCCCACACCCATAGGCTACCTATATAGGCGTGCTATATTTCGCGCTATGTGTGCGGAGTCGGATAGGTCTGATATGTCGCCCTCCGCCGTGCGGGCTTCCGTGGCGGCGGGGCTGGACGAGCTCACCCGGTTCGCGCTCCGCCGTAACGGCGCGCCGCGGGACATCAGCTTCACGACCGCCTCGACGCTCTCCCGGCTCGAGCAGGACGGCCCCCGCCGCCTCACCTCGCTCGCCGTCGAGGAGAGTGTCGCCCAGCCCTCGATGACGCAGCTCGTACAGCGCCTGGAGCGGCAGGGGCTCGTCGAGCGCAACCGCGACCCCGGCGACCGGCGGCTGGTGTGGGTGAACATCACCGACGCCGGACGACGGCTGCTCGCCGACCGCCGGCGTGCGCGGGCCGCGGAGCTGGCCGAGGTGCTCGCCACCCTGCCGCCCGAGGAGGAGGCGGCGCTCGGCGCCGCCGTGGCCGCTGCCCTCCCGGTCATCCGCAAACTCGCCGAGCGGCGCCCCGTTGCCACACCCACAGAACCGGCCGCACAACCGACCACAGAACAACCAGAAAGCCGCACGAACCCGGCCGAACCCCTCACCCCAGGACGGGACCGTTGAGCCATTCCAGCAGTTCGCACGCCCCCCAGACCAATCCGTTCCGGCAGCCGCGCGCCGTATGGGCCGTGGCGTTCGCCTGCGTCATCTCCTTCATGGGCATCGGGCTGGTGGACCCGATCCTGCCCGCGCTGTCGACCAAGCTGCACGCCAGCCCCAGCCAGGTGGAGCTGCTGTTCACCAGCTATCTGGTCGTGACGGCCGTCGCGATGCTCGTGACCGGCTTCGTCTCCAGCCGCATCGGGGCGAAGCGGACGCTCGTCGCCGGCCTCGTCCTGATCGTGCTGTTCAGCGCACTGGCCGGGTCGGCGGACTCGATCTCGGGCATCGTCGGCTTCCGCGCCGGCTGGGGGCTGGGCAACGCCCTGTTCATCGCCACGTCCCTGGCGGTGATCGTCGGCTCGGCCAGCGGCGGGTTCGCCGGGGCGATCATCCTGTACGAGACCGCGCTCGGGATCGGCATCGCGATCGGCCCGCTGCTCGGCGGCGAGCTGGGCGCCATCACCTGGCGCGGGCCGTTCTTCGGCGTGACGGTCCTGATGGCGATCGCGCTCATCGCCACGATCGTCCTGGTGCAGCCCACGCCCCGGCCTGCCCACCGGACCTCGATCGCCGACCCGATCAAGGCGCTGCGGCACCGCGGCCTGCTCACGATGGCCCTGACCGCCCTCTGCTACAACTGGGGCTTCTTCACGGTGCTGGGGTACGCGCCGTTCCCGATGGACCTGGGCGCCCACGAGCTCGGCTACGTCTTCACCGGCTGGGGCGTGTTCGTCGCGATCTTCGCGATCTTCGGTGCGCCGCGGCTGCAGGCCCGCCTCGGCATCGCGAAGGCGCTGTACGCGAACCTCGCGCTGTTCGCCATCGACGTGCTGATCATCGCGATCTTCACCACCTCGAAGACGGTCCTGATCATCGCCGTGATCATCGCCGGGATCTTCATCGGCGTGAACAACACCATCACCACGCAGGCCGTCATGACCGTCGCGCCGGTGGAGCGGCCGGTGGCGTCGGCGGCGTACGGGTTCGTCCGCTTCATCGGCGGCGGCCTCGCCCCCTTCGTGGCCGGAAAGATCGCCGAGCACTCGAACGTGCACGTGCCCTTCTACGTGGGCTCGGCCGCCATCGCGCTCGGCATCGTCGTGCTGGCCACCGGCCACCGGCTGCTGGGCGAGGCCGAACGCGCCCAGGAGGCCGAGCTGAGCCGTAACCCCGAGGAACGGGCCGAAGAGGAGGCCCTGGCCGAGGAGCTGGGCTCCTCCGGCTGATCGCCCCCGGCCGTGGCCGGGATCGGGAGTTCTCGCCTTCGCAGCGACCGGCCGGTGCCGATGTGGGGGAAATCGTCGTCCGCCCCACCGCACCAGGCCCGATCCGGAACCGGGACACGCCCCCGCGCGGCTGGATCCACGGCGCTGATCCCTGAAGGATGACCGGCGCCGATGGAAAGCCGAGTGAGCTGCGTGAACTCCGAGTGAAAGGCGTTGGCCGGTGCCGAGACGGACGCTGTCCCTGCTGCTCGTGACGGTCGCTGCGGGCGCCGCGTCGCCGGCCGCGTCGGCCGCGACGCGCCCGCTGCACTTCACCGCGACCTCGCGGGTGTGGCCGGGCGTGGTGTTCCGCGCCTTCACGGCCGCCGGGGCGAAGGGTCCGATCCGCGGGCACCTGCTCGACGTCGACCTGCGCGAGCCACGGGTCACCGTCGGGCTGCTGCACCCACCGGTCGTCGCGGCGCGGAGGCCCGTTTCGCGGATGGCCGACGCGCAGCACGCGGTGGCCGGGGTCAACGGGGACTTCTTCAACATCAGAGAGCGGCATCGCGGGGTGCCGGCGACCGGGGCGGCCGTCGGCCCGGAGATGGCGGACGGGCGGGCGCTGAAGGCGGCCGTGCCCGAGGGGCAGCGGTTCGGGCCGCGCCGCCCGTTCGGCGCGACGACCGAGGAGGTCATCGGCGTCGGCGCCGACCGCGTCGGGCGGATGACGACGCTGCGCCTGGACGGCACCGTCACCGTACGGGGACCGCTCGCGCCCCCGGCGGCGCCTCCGGTGGCCGGGCCTCCGAAAGGGCCCGAACCTCCCGAGGACGATCTGGATGACGACCTGGACGACGACGCGGACGAGGCCGACGATTCGGCACTGCGCGCACGGCGCCCGAGGCGGCGGCACGCCGCACGGCGCGCTCGCGACGGGCGGCTGAGCATCCCGCTGCGCGGTCTCAACCAGTACGCCCTGCCGGTCGGCGGCGTCGGCCTGTTCACGAGCCACTGGGGCTCGGCGTCGCGGCGGCGCGCGGTCTGCGGCACCGACACCGTACGCCGTGCCGCCTGCAGCACCGACACCGCCGAGGTGACCGTGCGGCGAGGAGTGGTGACGCGGACCGCCACCGCGGTCGGCGGAGGGACGATCCCGCCGGGCACGACCGTGCTGGCCGGACGGGAGGCCGGGGCGGACGTGCTGCGGCGCCTGCGGCCGGGCGACCACGTGAGCGTCGCGTACGGCCTGACCGGGCCGGCGCGCCTGCGGTTCGCGGTGGGCGGCTTCGCGATCCTGCGCGGCGGCGCACCGCTGCCGGGCCTGGACGCCGTCACTCGCGCCGCCCGTACGGCCGCCGGCGTGAGCGCGAACGGCCGGCACCTGTACCTCGTCGTCGTGGACGGCCGCTCCCCCGCCGGCCGTGGGGCGACGCTCGCGGACCTGGCCCGGCTGCTCCGGCGCGCGGGCGCGCAAGACGCGATGGACCTCGACGGAGGAGGCTCGTCCACCCTCGTGCTCCGGACGCCCGGCGAGCCCGCCGTGTCCGTACGGAACTCCCCGTCCGCCGGCGCGGAACGGGCCGTCGCCAACGGCGTCGGGGTGTTCGTCCGGGGCGAGCCGGGTCGGGCGCGGCGCGTACGTCACTGACCAACGCCCGAACCGCGCCGATAGGAAGATCTTGACTGCCGGTCTAATCTGGTGGATCACTGGGAGCGACGGATCGGACGAAGGATCGACATGAGCCTCCCCCTGCTCAGTGACATCCGCGACCAGGCCTCCGGCCTCGACCGCGACCAACGGAACGCATTCCTCGCCGCCCTGCTGGGCTGGACGATGGACGCCTTCGACTACTTCCTGCTCATCTTCGTCATCACCGAGGTCGCGAAGGACTTCGACACCTCCCCCGAGAAGGTCACCGTCGCCACGACGCTGACCCTGATCGCCCGGCCGGTGGGCGCGTACCTGTTCGGCGTCTGGGCGGACAAGGCCGGCCGGCGCTTGCCGCTCATGGTCGACGTGCTGTTCTACTCCGCCGTCGAGTTCATCTCCGGGTTCTCGACCTCGCTCACCATGCTGCTGGTGCTGCGCTTCCTGTACGGCCTGGGCATGGGCGGCGAGTGGGGGCTCGGCGCGTCCCTGGCCATGGAGAAGATCCCGGTCGCCAAGCGCGGCTTCTTCTCCGGGCTGCTCCAGGTCGGCTACTCCCTCGGCTACCTGGTCGCCGCCGTCGCGTACTTCGTGATCACGCCGCTGTTCGGCTGGCGGGGCCTGTTCATGTTCGGCGCCATACCGGGACTGATCGCGCTCTACATCCGCTACCGGGTGGGCGAGTCGGAGGCCTGGGAACGCACCAACGAACGCCTCCAGGTCACCCGCACGCCGCTGCGCCGGGTGTTCTTCGACCGCAAGGTGCTGATCCGGTTCGTCTACCTCGTGCTGCTCATGACGGCGTTCAACTTCATGAGCCACGGCACGCAGGACGTCTACCCGACCTTCCTGAAGAAGGGGCTCGATCACTCCCCGCACTACGCGGTCGGGGTCGCCGTGGTCTACAACGTCGGGGCCATCATCGGCGGCATGCTGGTCGGCGCGCTCTCCCAGCGCTTCGGCCGGCGACGCGCGATCGTCGGGTCCGCCATCCTGGCCCTGGTCGCACTGCCGCTGTTCGCCTACTCCAAGACGACGGCGTTCCTGCTGATCAGCTCGTTCCTGATGCAGTTCTTCGTGCAGGGCGCGTGGGGCGTGATCCCGGCGCACCTGACGGAGATGTCGCCGGACGCCATCCGCGGCTTCTACCCGGGCGTGACGTACCAGCTCGGCAACCTCCTCGCCGCGCTCAACCTGCCGCTCCAGGAGCACCTCGCCGACTCCCACAGCTATTCGTTCGCGTTCGCGGTGGTGGTGGCGCCGACGCTCCTGGCCGTCGTCCTGCTGACCGCCTTCGGCAAGGAGGCTCACAGCGTGGAGTTCGGCCGAGATCCCGTGGCGACCCCCCAGAAGGCCACCTGACGGCCGGCGCGTTACAGGCGGGCCCGCACCTGGGCGACCAAAGGATCCAGGTGGCGGGCGGCGGCCTGCGCGGCCCGGTCGGCGTCGCGGTCGGCGATCGCGGCGAGGAGCTCCTCGTGCTCCCGGGTGCCCACGTCCGACAGCTCCGGATCGGCGGTGGCCTGGCGGATGCCGAGCGCGACCGCGCCGATGATCGCCTGGTACAGCTCGATGAGCAGCCGGTTGTGCGAGGCGTCCACGAGGGCGTTGTGGAAGTCGACCGCGCGGGTGACCCGGTGATCGAGGCTTCCTCGGTCGGGGCTGCGCGACAGCGTGGTCAGCCGCGCCAGGTCGTCCGGGGTGTGCCGTTCGGCGGCCTGCCGCGCCGCCTCCACCTCGAGGCCCCGGCGTACGGTCACCACCTCCAGCAGGTCGGCCAGCCGGAGCCGCCGTCGCAGCACGCCTTCGGTCTCGCTCCGGGCGCGCACGTAGGTGCCGTCGCCATGCCGCACTTCGAGCATGCCGCTGTGGGCGAGCGCGCGCACCGCCTCGCGCATCGTGTTGCGGGCCACGCCGAGCGTGTCGATCAGCTCCGGCTCGGACGGGATGCGTTCGCCCACCGGCCACTCGCCGGAGACGATCGCCTCCCGCAGCCGGCCGATCGCCTGGTCCACCAATGACGTACGGGTCACCGCGCGCATGACACTCCAAGACATCCACTCATTGGATGTCTATGCTAGCGTGCCGCGCATGGAATATCGCAGGCTCGGCACCGGCGGCCTGACCATCAGCGCGATCGCCTACGGCACCTGGCTCACCCACACTCCCGACGCCGCCGACCTCGCACGCGAGTGCGTGGCCGCGGCACTGGACGAGGGCATCACGACGTTCGACACCGCCGACGTCTACGGCAGCCCCGAGTACGGCTCCGCCGAGAGGCTGCTCGGCGCGGCCCTGTCCGGCGTACGCCGGGCATCGGTGGAGATCCTCACCAAGGTGTGCCTGCCCACCGGCCCCGGCCCCAACGACAGGGGACTGTCCCGCAAGCACATCGTCGAGAGCTGCAACGCCTCCCTGCGCAACCTCGGCACCGACTACATCGACCTCTACCAGGCCCACCGGTACGACGAGAACACTCCCCTCGAAGAGACCATGACGGCCTTCGCGGACCTGGTCCGGCAGGGCAAGGTCCTCTACCTCGGGGTGTCCGAGTGGAGTCCCGCCCAGATCGAGGCGGCCGCCGTCTACGCGGCCGAGCTGAAGGTGCCGCTGATCTCCAACCAGCCGCAGTACTCCCTGCTGTGGCGGGTCATCGAGAAAGAGGTCGTGCCGACCTGCACCCGCCTCGGCATCGGCCAGATCGTGTTCTCTCCTGTGGCGCAGGGCGTGCTCACCGGTAAGTACCGGTCCGGCGGGCGGCCACCGGCCGAGAGCCGGGCCACGCAGTCCCGCGGCTCACGCTTCGTCGGCCGCTATCTCGGCGACCCGGTGCTGGCCGCGGTGCAGCGCCTGCGTCCGATCGCCGACGAGCTGGGCCTCAGCCTGTCCCAGCTCGCCATCGCCTGGGTGCTGCAGAACCCGGGGGTGTCCGCCGCCGTCATCGGAGCGTCCCGCCCCGCCCAGCTCCGCGAGAACGCCGCGGCCGCCGGCCGAACGCTCGACCAGGACGTCCTGGACCGCATCGACGCCGCCCTCGTCGACGAGGTTCACGGAGACCTCGCCGAACGCGACCCGAGCAAGATCGCCACCCCGTTCGACGTGATGCCCGCCTGGAAGTCCTAGAGGGTGAGCCGGCGGCCCGCCGGCGACTCGGCCGGCTCACCCCTGGGAGGCGGGCGACCCGGCCGGTTCGCCGGCGACGTCCGCGCCGGAGCGGAAGCCGTCATCCGCGCGGACGAGCAGGCGGCCGTGCCGGACGAGGAGGGTGCCGAGCAGCGCCACCACGGCCGACACCGCGAGCCAGGCGCCCGGTATGGCCTTGTCGCCGGTGGTCTTGATGAGCCATGTCGCGACGGCGGGCGTGAATCCGCCGAAGATCGCCTGGGCGAGGCTGTAGGCGAGCGCGAAGCCGGCCGCTCGCACCGTAACCGGCATGATCTCGGTCAGCGTCACGACCATGACGCCTTGGTAGCCGCCGTACAGGAACGACATCAGCAGCAGCACGGTGAGCGCCCGCGGGAACGACGGCCCGGCGACCAGCCATGCCATGAGCGGGTACGCGGTGACGGCCACCAGCGCCGCGAACACCGTCAGCACCCGCATCCGGCCGATCCGGTCGGACACCGCTCCCATGACCGGGATCCAGACGAAGTTCGACACACCGACGCACAGCGTCACGACGAAGCTTTCGGTCGGTGACAGCCCGAGCTCCCGCTCGGCATAGGTGGGCGTGTACGCGGTGATCAGGTAGAACATGACACTCGTCAGGGTCACGAGCAGGATCGCCGCCAGGACCGTCCGCCAGTTCCTCAGCAACGTGCCGTAGATCTCGGGCAGCGTGGGCCGTCGCCGCTTCGTGCGGGACGCGAAGTCCTCGGTCTCCTGGAGCGTCACGCGGATCCAGAAGAGGAACGGCACGATCAGGGAACCGATGAGGAACGGCACCCGCCATCCCCAGGCGTGCATCTGGCCCGGGCTGAGCGTGAAGCGCAGCGTGATGCCGATGACGGCCGCGAACGCGACCGACACCTGCTGGCTCGCCGACTGCCAGCTGACGTAGAAGCCGCGTCGGCCGGGCGTCGAGATCTCGGCCAGGTAGACCGAGACGCCGCCCGATTCGGCGCCCGCCGAGAACCCCTGGAGCAGGCGTCCGACCAGCACGAGGACCGGTGCGGCCACGCCGATCGTCGCGTAGCCGGGCGTCAGAGCGATGAGCAGCACGCCGACGGACATCAGCCCCAGGCTGAGAAGCAGCCCCGCGCGACGGCCGTGACGGTCGATGTAGGCGCCGAGGACGATCGCTCCGAGCGGACGCATGAGAAAACCGATGCCGAACGTCAGCAGCGACAACATCAGCGAGAGGTAGGCGTTGTCGCTCGGGAAGATCGCGTCGGCGATCGCCGCGGCATAGAACCCGTAAACGGAGAAGTCGAACATTTCGAGGAAGTTGCCGCCGACCGCACGGAAGACGGATCCGGCTCGGGACGGACTGCGCGCTGCGGTTGCCATCGCATCTCCAGGGGCCCGGCTGCGTTCTATTATTTAGAACGCCGTATTGTGATTTAGAACATGAGAGCAGAGCCCTCGCGGAGTGTCAACGGGTTGACCGGCATTCCATGGTGGCCGTATTGTTTAATAGAACGACGTTCTTTATATTAGAACGATGGACTCAACACTCATCAAGGGGCTGACGATGCTGGAGGTTCTGGCGAAGAGCCCGGGGCCCAGAGGCATCTCCGACCTCGCCGGCGAGCTCCAGCTCACGAAGAGCAACGTTCACCGCACGCTGCAGACGCTCGTCGCCGCGGGTTACGTACGTCCCTCGGAGGGCACGGGCACGTACGAATGCACCCTCAAGCTCTTCGAGCTCGCCAGTTCCGTCATGTCACGGCTCGACGTACCGAGCGCCGCCGATTCCTACATGCACGCGCTCGCGAGTGAGACGAACGAGACCGTCCACCTGGCGATGCTCGACGGCCTCGAGGTCATCTACGTGCACAAGATCGAAAGCCAGCAGCCGGTCCGCGCGTACTCGGCCATCGGCGGCAGGGCGCCGGCCCACTGCGTCGCGACCGGAAAGGCGCTGCTCGCCTACCAGGACGGCGGGGGGCCGACGGGGCTGCCGGACCGGCTTCCGCGCCATACCGGCAGGACGATCACCGGGCGCGACGAGCTGCTCGGCGAGTTCGCCTCCGTACGACGGCAGGGATACGCGATCAACCGTGGCGAGTGGCGTGAGTCGGTCTGCGGGCTGGCCGCGATCGTCCTCGACGCGGCCGGCCGGCCGACGGCGGCGATCGGCATCTCGGGTCCGGCCGAGCGGCTGCGCGTCACGGCGTTGCGCAGATACGCCCCCGTCGTGGTCGATGCCGCGCGAAGCCTTTCCGAACGACTCGGCTGCACGCGCTATGACCAGGTCGTACGCGAGTACGCGGGCGGCGCGAAGAAACCGAACAAAGGAGGTTGATCTGGTGCCGCGACCACTGGCCGGGGTCCGAGTCATCGAGTTCTGCAACGTCGCCGCGGGCCCCTTCTGCGGCATGTTGCTGGCCGACATGGGCGCCGACGTCATCAAGGTGGAGAACCCCCGCGGGGGTGACGGCCTGCGGCACTGGCCGCCCCTGACGGACGGTTTCAGCGAGAACTTCGCATCACTCAACCGCAACAAACGCTCCGTCGCTCTGGACCTCAAAGACCCGGCGGACGCGGAGAGCGCCCGTTCGCTCGTGCTCGGCTCCGACGTCGTCGTCGAGAACAACCGGCCGGGCGTGATGGCCAGGCTCGGACTCGACTACGAGGCGTTCCGCGAGCGGAAACCGTCTCTCGTGTACTGCTCCATCTCGGCTTTCGGCCAGGAGGGCCCGCGTGCGGGCGAGGCCGGTTTCGACCTCACGATCCAGGCCATCAGCGGCATCATGAGCGTCACCGGAGAGCCGGACGGAGCACCCGTGAAGTGCGGCGTCCCGATCGCCGACTTCAGCACGGGACTGTACGCGGCGTTCGCCGTCGCGACCGCGCTCCTCCAGGTGCGCGAGACCGGCCGGGGAACCCACATCGACACGTCCATGCTGGGCGCGTCGCTCGCGATCGCGGCGTTGCAGACCAGCGAGTACTTCGGCCGGCGCGAGGACCCGGTGAAGCTGGGGTCCGCGCACCCGCGCAACGCGCCGTACGAGGCGTTCCGAGCCGGCGACGGTCACTTCGCGATGGCCGCCGGCAACGACTCGCTGTGGCGGGCGGCCTGCGTCGCCATCGAACGCCCGGAGCTCGTCGAGGACCCTCGCTTCGCGACGACGGCGCTACGTGCGCAGCACCAGGCGCGGCTCCGCGCGATCCTCGAACGTGAGTTCGCCGGCCGCAGGCGCGATGACCTGCTGAAGCTCTTCCGCGACGCGGGAGTCCCCTGCGCGCCGATCAACAGCTACTCGCAGGCGCTGGCCGATCCCCAGGTGGAGCACATGGGCTGGGTGGAGGAGATCGAGCTTCCCTCGGGTTCGCGGACCCGGACGTTCGGGTCGCCCCTGCGGTTCGGCGACGAGCGGTTCCCGATCTACCGTCGGCCGCCCGCGCTGGGCGCGGACAACGCCGCGCTGCTGGGAGGCTCCACGCGGGGCGAGGAGCGAGCCGATGGCTGAGCTCGAGGTCGAGCGGCACGACGGGACGCTGACGCTCACACTGAACCGGCCGGACAAACGTAACGCGCTGTCGCCCGGGCTCGTCGAGGCGCTCGCGTCCGAGGTGCACACGGCCTACGACGACGGGACGCGGCTGCTCGTCCTCCGCGGCAACGGCAGGAACCTCAGCGCCGGCTTCGACCTCACCGGCTACGACACCCAGTCCGAGGGAGATCTCCTTCGCCGCTTCGTGCGCGTGGAGTTGCTGCTCCAGGCCATCCACCACGCGCCCTACGCGACGCTCGCGCTCGCGCACGGCCGGAACTTCGGTGCCGGGGCGGATCTGTTCGTCGCGTGCGAACGCCGGGTGGCGGCCCCGGACACCACTTTCCGCTTCCCGGGTCTGGCGTTCGGGCTCCTGCTGGGCGGTCGGCGCCTCGCGACGCGCACCGGCCCCGGCTGGGCCCGGCACACGCTGGCGGGCCTGCGCACGGTCGACGCCGGGACCGCGCACGGCGCAGGTCTCGTCACCGACATCGGCGAGACGGACGCGTGGCCCTCATATGTCGAGGAGAGCCGGCGTGCCGCGGCCACCATGACCCCACGGACGAGCGCCGAACTCGGCCGCGTCCTCACCGCGGACACCAGGGACGGCGACCTGGCCGACCTGGTGCGGTCGGCCGCGGAGCCAGGCCTCAGGGAGCGCATTCGCCGATACGGGGAGGCGGGACAGCAGTGACCTCGACAGGCAACGAAAAGATCACCTCACTGGCCGACCTCGCCGGACGCATACCGTCCGGCGCTTCGGTGACCCTCGGCGGAAGCTTCTTGCACCGCGGTCCGTTCGCGCTGGTACGCGAGCTCGTCCGGCAACGACGCACCGGCCTGGAGATCATCAAACAGTCGCCCGGCTACGACATCGACCTGCTGTGCCGAGCCGGCTGCGTCGCTCGCGCGCGTGCCGGAATCGTCGCGATGGAGGGCAACTTCGGGCTGGCGCCCTGGTACCGCCGCGCGGTGGAGACCGGGGCCATCGTGCTCGAGGAGCACGCCTGCGCCAGCCTCACCGCGGGGTTGCGCGCCGCCGCCTTCGGGGTTCCGTTCCAACCCTGCGGCGGCCTGCACGGCTCCGACCTCCCCGCGTTGAACGGGTGGAAGCGGATCGAGGACCCGTACGGCTCGGGCCGGTCGGTCTGGGTCATCCCCGAGATCGTGCCGGATGTCGCGGTCGTACACGCCAACGAGGTCAGTCCGCAGGGCGACGTCCGCGTGTTCGGGACGCCGCACTGGGACAGGATCATGAGCCGCGCGGCGCGCCGCGTCCTCGTGGTGGCCGAGAAGGTCGCGCCCGTCGAGACGTTCCGCGCCAGGCCCGAGCTCACCCTGATCCCGCATTTCATGGTCGAGGCCGTCGCCGTCGTTCCCCAGGGTGCGTGGCCCGGGTCCTGTTCGCCCTACTACGGCGTCGACTATCCGGCGGTCAGCCACTACCTCCGCGACGACGCACTCGACGAACACCTCGCGCAGGCACCCGAGGTGGAACCCACCAGGGAGGTCGTCCATGGCTGAGAGCTGGTCACCGTTCTCCTACCTCGTCACGAACCTGGCGAGGTTCGTCCGGCCGGACGAGGTGACGTTCAGCGGCGTGAACTCCTCACTGCCGATGCTCGCCTGTCTCCTGGCCAAACGGGCCTACGACTTCGACTTCGTCTACCTGAACGTGGCGGGGGGCGTCGACCCCGAGCCGTCGCACGTACCGCTGTCGAGCTCCGACCCGGTACTCGCGGAAGGCTCTACCGCCGTCTTCGCCAATGAGGACTTCTACGACCTGTGCACGCGCGGCCGCATGGACCTGTGCTTCCTCGGCGCGGCCCAGATCGACGGGTACGGCCGGACGAACGTCTCCTGCATCGGCGACTGGCACCGGCCGAAGGTCCGGCTGCCGGGCGGGGGAGGCGGCGCGGTGATGCTGCCGACCGCTCGCCGCGCCTGCACCTGGCGTACCGAGCACTCCAGGAGGACCTTGGTCGAACGGCTCGACTTCGTGACCGCGGCCGGCGGGATGTACGGGGTCGTCACGCCGATCGCCGTCCTCGTCCTGCGCGAGGGCCGGCTGCGGCTGGACTCGTGGCATCCGGAGGTCGATGTCGAGGAGGTCGTCGAGCGCACGGGCTTCGACCTCGTCACCACCGACGCGCGACCGACGCCGATGCCGACCGACCGCGAGCGCGCCGCGCTCCACGCGCTGGACCCCGACGGCCGGTTCGAGCGCGACGCGGCCGTCCGGCTCCGCTGAGGTGAGGCGGCGAACATGAGCGACACGACGATGTCGATGAGTCATCTGCTGCGTGAGGCGATCAACGGGCACGCGAAGGCGCGCCGCACCGCGTTCCTCGGTTCATCCGGCGATGTCACGTACGCCGAGCTCGGCCGCCTGATCGACCGCCATGCCGCGGCGACCCGGGAACGCGGTATCCGGCGAGGCGAGCTCGTGGGCATCGCCGCGGTCAAGGGAGCCGACTCGATCGGCGCGTTCCTCGGCACCATGCAGGCCGGGGCGTGCCCGTGCTTCGTCGAACCCCGCATCGGCGCCCGCGCGATCGCCGAGCGCATGCGGGCCGTGGGCGTGCGGCACCTGCTGCTGGACGGGCACACCGGTCTGTCCCGCGAGGCGCTCGCCGAGGAGGGGATCTCGGTCCACGCACTCGCCGCCACGCCGTCCTCCTCCTACGCCGACGACGGCATCACCGGCGGCGATCGCGCGATGGTGCTCTTCACCTCGGGAAGCACCGGTCGCCCGAAAGGCGTCGTGCTGTCCCACACGAACCTCCGGACGAACGCGACGGGGGTTCTCGAGCACACCGGTGTGACCCCGGCCGACCGGCTCCTGCACCTGATGCCGCTGCACCACACCAACGGCGTCAACAACCAGCTGATCGTCCCGTTGCTCGCCGGCGCGTCCATCGTCCTGACCGAGCGGTTCCGGGCCGAGGAGGTCATCGGGCACCTACGGCGCCACTCGCCCACCTATGTGACCGGGGTCCCGACCATGTACTCGCGGATGCTGCCGTACGTGCGTGCCGGCGACGCGTTCCCGTCGCTGCGTTTCCTCCGGTGCGGTTCGGCGCCGATCACCGTGGCGCAGCACGAGCGTTTCGAGGAGGCGTTCGGAGTACCCCTGGTCGTTTCCTACGGGCTGTCCGAGGCGACCTGCACGTCGACGATGAACCCGCCCGGCGCACGGCGCGTGGGCACGGTCGGCACGGTACTGCGCGACCAGCGTGTGCGGCTCTTCCATCCCGGCACCGACCGCCCCGTCGCTCCGGGGGCGTCCGGCGAGATCCGCATCGGCGGACCGGCGCTGATGACGGGATATCTCGGCGCGGAGACGGACGGCCCGATCGTCGACGGCTGGCTGCGCACCGGTGATCTGGGCCGCTTCGACTCCGACGGCTACCTCAGCATCACCGGACGTATCAAGGACGTCATCATCCGCGGAGGCGAGAACCTCTCCCCCGCGCTCATCGAGGGCGAACTGGCGACGCATCCCGCGGTTCGTGAGTGCTGCGTCGTCGGCAGGCCCGACGCCGACCTCGGCGAGGTGCCGGTGGCGTTCGTCGCGCTGCACGATCCGCGGGCCGGCCTCGCGGCCGAAGAGCTCCAGGAGCTGGTGCGGGCCCGGCTGTCACACGTCTACGTGCCCGCCGAGATCACCATGGTCGATGCCCTCCCCGTCAACGGCGTGGGCAAGGTCGACCGGGTCGCGTTGCGCGCGGCACTGGGCGGATGAGGCGTCAGGTCCGCTGGAGCGGGCGGCCACCTGCGAGGTCGCGGGAGCGTCGGCCGAAGCCGCGGCGGCTCATTGAGCGCATCGACATCGGCGGGCCGCGTGCGCGATATCGCGGCACGGGCCGGTGTCAGCAAGGACCTGGTCAACTACCACTTCGGGGGCAAGGAGGGGCTCTACGCCGAGGTGCAGCGCGCCTGGCTACGGCGCGAGGACACCTTCTCCGACCCGCGGCTCCCCCTGGCCGAGAACCTCATCCGCTACCTGCACGACGCCCTCGACGATCCGCGCCCGATGCGCCTGCTGGCCTGGCGCGGGCTGACCGGCACCGACGAACGGCCGCCCGCCCTCACCGACGGCGCCGATGACCTGGCCGGCATGCGCCGCCGCCGGCGCCGGGGCGAGCTCGCCGCCGACCTCGACCCCGCCACCGTACGGCTGGTCCTGCCCGGCGCGCTCGCGGCCCCGGTGGTGTTCCCGCACGTGGTGAGCAGGCTCTTCGGGATCGAGCCCGGCGCTCCGGGGTTCGAGGCCCGCTACGGCGAGGGGCTGCGCCGCCTGCTCGACCACCTCGCGCCGGCGTCGCCCCGCCGCGGACGGCCCGGCGACGGATGACGAGTGACCGCCCCCGGCAGCGGTGCGGCCGGCCGTCCCACCGGCATCACGAAGAGCACGGGGTACATGGCGTCACGATCGTGTCACGCGCCCGGCCCGGCCGTTCGCATATTTCTTCGGGTGCGGCAACAATCGACCCATCTGTCATGTGATCTGGTCCGCGTACGCCGAGGAGAGCGATGCACGAGGTGTGGCCCGGAACGCCGTACCCCCTGGGTGCCAGCTGGGACGGCACCGGCACCAACTTCGCCCTGTTCTCGGAGGTCGCACAGCGGGTGGAGCTGTGCCTGTTCGACCAGCGCGGGCGGGAGACGCGGCTGGAGCTGCCCGAGGTGGACGGCTTCGTCTGGCACGGGTACGTGCTCGGGGTCGGGCCGGGTCAGCGGTACGGCTACCGGGTCCACGGGCCGCACGAGCCGAAGTACGGCCACCGGTGCAACCCGGCCAAGCTGCTGCTCGACCCGTACGGCAAGGCGGTCGACGGCGCCCTGAAATGGCACGAGTCGGTCTTCTCCTACCATTTCGCCGCGCCGTCGGAGCTGAACACCGCGGACAGCGCGCCGTACATGCCGAAGAACGTCGTGATCAACCCGTTCTTCGACTGGGGCGACGACCGCCCGCCGCGCACGCCGTACAACGAGACGGTGATCTACGAGGCGCACGTCAAGGGCCTCACCCGGCTGCATCCGGAGATACCGAAGAGCCAGCGCGGCACGTACGCGGGCGTCGCGCACCCGGCGATGGTCGACCACCTGATCGAACTCGGCGTGACCGCGCTCGAGCTGATGCCGGTGCACCAGTTCGTCTCCGAGCACGCGCTGGTCGCACGCGAGCTGTCGAACTACTGGGGCTACAACACGGTCGGCTTCTTCGCCCCGCACAACGCCTACTCCTCCTCCGGCCAGCGCGGCGAGCAGGTGCTGGAGTTCAAGGCGATGGTGCGCACCCTGCACGAGGCGGGCATCGAGGTGATCCTCGACGTGGTCTACAACCACACCGCCGAGGGCGACCACCTGGGGCCGACGCTCAGCTTCCGGGGCATCGACAACGCCGCGTACTACCGGCTCAGCGACAGCGACCGGCGCTACAACCTCGACTACACCGGCTGCGGCAACAGCCTCAACGTCCGGCATCCGCACGCGCTTCAGCTGATCATGGACTCGCTGCGTTACTGGGTGCTGGAGATGCACGTGGACGGCTTCCGGTTCGACCTGGCGTCGGCGCTGGCACGGGAGTTCCACGACGTCGACCGGCTGTCCGCCTTCTTCGACCTGGTGCAGCAGGACCCGGTCGTCTCCCAGGTCAAGCTGATCGCCGAGCCGTGGGACGTCGGCGAGGGCGGCTACCAGGTCGGCAACTTCCCTCCACTGTGGACCGAGTGGAACGGCAAGTACCGCGACTCGGTCCGCGACTTCTGGCGTGGTGAGCCGGTGCTGCCGGAGTTCGCCTCGCGCCTGACCGGCTCCAGCGACCTGTACGCCGACGACGGCCGCCGGCCGCTCGCCTCGATCAACTTCGTCACCTGCCACGACGGCTTCACGCTGCACGACCTGGTCTCCTACGACCACAAGCACAACGAGGCCAACGGCGAGGACAACCGCGACGGCACCGACGACAACCGCTCGTGGAACCACGGCGCCGAGGGCGAGACCGACGATCCGGGGATCCGCGCGCTGCGCATGCGCCAGAAGCGCAACCTCATCGCCACGCTATTCCTGTCGCAGGGCGTGCCGATGATCTCCCACGGCGACGAGCTCGGCCGTACGCAGCGCGGCAACAACAACGTCTACTGCCAGGACAACGAGCTCGCCTGGATGCCGTGGCGGACCGACCGCGACCTCGTCGACTTCGTCCAGCGGGTCTCGGCGCTGCGCGGCGACCATCCGGTGTTCCGGCGCCGCCGCTTCTTCGAGGGCCGTACGCACGGCGCCGGCCTCGACGGCGAGCGCGACCTCGTCTGGCTGACGCCGGCCGGTGAGGAGATGACGGAGTCGGACTGGCACACCGGGTACGCCCGCGCGGTCGCGGTCTACCTCAACGGCGACGCCATCACCGAACCGGACACCCGAGGTCAGCGGGTGCGCGACGATTCCTTCCTGCTGCTGTTCAACGCCCATTCCGAAAGCATCGTCTTCCGGCTGCCCGAGGAGGGGTACGGCGAGCGCTGGGAGATCGCCCTCGACACGGCCACCGACCTGGCGATCGGCCACGAGCCGCTCAAGGCACGCGACGAGATCGAGGTGATCGACCGCGGCCTGCTGCTCCTGCGGAGGCTCAGTGACGGCTCACCGTGATGGCGGTGAGCAGCACGAGCACGAAAGTCAGCGTCGCCACCGCCCCGTGGGCGACGACCGCGACGACCGGGAAGACCTGCTCGCCGTCCCGCGCGTGCTTGCCGCCCTGACCGGTGAGCCAGCGCGTGAACATGGTGAACCCCAGCAGCGCCACCAGCACCAGGCCGCCGAAGGAGCCCCAGGCGTACACGGAGCTGCGGGTCAGCAGGAACGCCACCCAGGTCGCCAGGGCCAGCACGGCGAGCGTGGGATGGCCGAGGAGTAGCACGGCCGGGTAGCGGGTGACCTTGGTGCCCTGCCGCCGGAGCCCGCCCTCGGCGAGCCAGCGCACGAGGAGCCGCAGCCCCGCCACCGCGGTGAGCACCCACATGACTAAAGCGGCGATCTCCAACGCATCTCCTTCTCCCGGACCTCTCCCGTTCCGGGACAAGTCTTCCTGGAAAACGGCGATTTGATAAGCTGAACGCAGCCATCCTGTCGCAAAATGTGACCGAACATATGCGTGACGCCTTGATCACCATGCGCGCACCCGAGCCGGCCGTCCCGGCCTTCAGCGTGAATGAGCCGCTTCGTGGGCCTCTTCGAGAGAAGATCCCGCCAGGATCGCCGCGACTCCCCTGGCGAAGTTGGGGCACTCGGAGATGTTCTCGTGCGGGCAGGCCAGGCCATGGGCGATGGCGGTGCGTGCGGCCTGGGCCTGGGCGATCCGTTGGTCCAGCTCGGTGAGCTTGCGTTCGTACAGCTCCCGCCAGCCGTCGCCGGCCGGCGAACGAGACGCGACGAACGCCTTGACCTCCCGCAGCGTGAAACCGACGTTGCGCAGGGCCAGGACCACACCGACCAGCCCGGCCGCCGACGGCGGATAACGCCGTTGGCCCGAGACCCGCTCCGGCGCCGGCAGCAGGCCGAGCTCCTCCCAGTAGCGCAGCGCGGAGGTGGCGACACCGGTGCGGCTCGCCAGCTCACCGATCGTCAGCCGCTCGCTCACGGACCATCCTTCGTCGGGGGAAGAGACCAGGCGCGCGTGCTCGCACCGCTCGCTCATTTGACTTCAAGCGTACTTGAAGCCGTTGACTGGCGATCATGCAGACAGCAGGTGCGTCTCTCAAGCAACGCGCGATCAGATATCTGGTGGGCCAGGCCCATCGCCCCCGGGGCGTCGTCGGGTGGGCGAACGGCTGGATGTTCGCTCTTCGCCCCTCCAACCGGCAGCGCAACCTCTGGGCGGTGTCGCTGCTGGACGTGCGGCCCACCGACCGGGTGCTCGAGATCGGCTTCGGCCCCGGCATCGCCATCGCCGCGCTCGCCCGCCGCGCCACCCGGGGCCACGTCTTCGGCATCGACCACTCGCAGGCCATGGTCCGGCACGCCACCCGTCGCAACGCCGCCGCCATCCGCGCCCACCGCGTGCACCTCACGCACGCCTCCGTGGAGCGGTTGCCGAGCTTCGGCGATCCGCTCGATGCCGTCCTCGCCGTCAACTCCGTGGGGTTCTGGCCCGACTCGGTGGAGCGGCTTCGCGAGCTGCGCCGCCTGCTCCGCCCCGAGGGACGCATCGCGCTCGTCAGTCAGCCCCGCTGTCCCGGCGCCACCCGGGACACCACGGTCCGGGCCGCCCAAGAGCTCCAGGACCTGCTCACCCGGGCCGGCTTCACCCACCCCCGGGTCGAGACCCTCGACCTCGACCCGCCCGTCGCCTGCGTGCTCGCCACCAACCCGGCCTGACCTCATGACCGCGGGCCTCGGAGGTGGGCCTCACAGCGCCTTGGTGGAAAGGACCTCAGCGAGATCGAAGTTGACCGGCTCCTCGAGCTGAGCATAGGTACAGGAGAGGGGCCGAACTCGCCGCGGCCGGGCGTCTCGACGAGCTCTGCCTTACGATGAGTCCCCAGCTCACCGCCGGGGACGCGGCACGCGTGCTGAACGGCCCGGCGATGGCGCCGATCCGCTGCGCCTCGGGCATGTCCTCGAAGAAGACGGCTTCGTCTTCCTCCGATACCTAAGGGGATGAGCACATGGATCTTCCGGTGAGTCCGCCGGTCGCGCCGATGCTCGCCAAGGCCGTCAAGGAGCTCCCGCGCGGCGACCTGCTGTACGAGCCCAAGTGGGACGGGTTCCGCGCGGTCGTCTTCCGCGACGGCGACGAGATCGACATCCGTGGCCGCAACGGCAAGCCGCTCGGCCGTTACTTCCCCGAGCTGATCGAGGGGTTCGGCTGCGAGCTGCCCGAACGCTGCGTGCTCGACGGCGAGATCGTCCTGCGGCAGGGACAGGTGCTGGAGTTCGAGGTGCTCCAGCAGCGCATCCATCCGGCGGCCTCGCGCATCAAGCTGCTCGCCGAGCAGACCCCGGCGTCCTACGTCACCTTCGACCTGCTCGCGCTGGGCGACGAGTCACTCATGGAGACGCCCTTCGGCGAGCGCCGGGCCCGGCTCACCGAGGTGCTGGCGGACGTCAAGGCGCCGGTCCACGTGACCCCGGCCACCGACCAGTACGACATGGGCCTGCGGTGGTTCTCCGAGTTCGAGGGCGCGGGGCTGGACGGTGTGATCGCCAAACCGCTGGATGGGCCGTACGAGCCGGACCGGCGGGCGATGTTCAAGGTCAAGCCCGAGCGCACCGCCGACTGCGTCGTGGCCGGGTTCCGCTGGCACAAGTCCGGTCCGGTCGTCGGGTCGCTGCTGCTCGGTCTGTACGACAACGGGCGGCTCCAGCACGTGGGCGTCTCGGCGTCCTTCCCGATGAAACGCCGCGCGGAGCTGGTGGACGAGCTGGCCCCGTACCGGATGACCGAACTCGACGGGCACCCGTGGGCCGAGTGGGCCGCCCAGACCGAGGCCACCGCCGACCGGATGCCCGGCGCGATCACCCGCTGGAACGCCAAGAAAGACCTGTCGTGGGTCGCGGTGCGCCCGGAGCTGGTGTGCGAGGTCGCCTACGATCAGATGGAGGGCCGGAGGTTCCGGCACACGGCGCGGTTCCGCCGCTGGCGACCGGACCGTACGCCCGAGTCGTGCGGCTACGACCAGCTCGAAGTGCCGGTCGCCTACGACCTGGACGACATCCTGGGCACCTGAATGGCAAGGCTGGACACCTCAGCCCAAAAACGACGTACGAGCGGTACCGCCGATGCACCCCACCCCGGCTGCCGACGCCCCGTCCGCCACTGCGACGCCGACCACACCACCCCTTACCGCCGAGGCGGCCCTACCTGCCCCCACAAGCTCGCCATGCTCTGCCGGGGACATCACGGGTTGAAGGCGACCAGAGGCTGGCGTATCCACCACCTCTGGCCCGGCGTCATCCTGTGGACCATCCCGACCGGCCACTGGTGCATCACCGCGCCCGCCGACCGCGAATAATCCGAAGCCGCCCGCTTTCATAGACACTTCGTGGCCCGGGCGCCTCCGGGCAGGGCACCGTCGAGGCCGGGCCCTACCGGTCCCTGGCACCGCCGGGGCCGGGCACTACAGCTTTAAACGTCAGTTCACCTGTCTGATCACCTCTGACATCGGCCGCCGTGGATGATCTTCTGTGTCCAGAACATCGACTTATATCCAGTTGGAGGTCCTCAATGGTGCGTCGAAGATGGATGTCCGCGGGCATCGCCCTGATCACCGCGTCCACGGCAGCGGTCGGCGGCCCGGCCATGGCGGCCGAGCGACCGGGCGGCACCGTGTTGCCGTGGGGATCGGCGACCGCGACGTGGACGTCCACTTCACCGGCTCCGGGCGTGGAGGTGCGTACCGCGTCGATCTCCGTACCGCAGGCGCACCCGGTGTGGACCGTCACCGTGCAGGCTCCCGCCGTGAATCGGATGACCGGCGCCGCCGCCTGGGCGGAGCTCGGAGACGCGCGGTGGGCCGCGAAGTCCGTCTCGCAGCTGGCCGCGGCGGGAATCGAGGCGCACGTCGACCGGGTGCCCTGGCCTGCCTTCACCGACACCCCGCACGGCATCGAGGGCTCGCGCGTACGCGTCGGCGGCCTCCCCACCCAGGCCGACGCGAAGAAGCAGGCGGAGGCGGTCACCGCCGCCGGTCTGCACCCGCTGGTCGAATGGACCGGGTACGACGTCGACCAGGCGCCCGACCGGGAGAGCGTCCATGTCGGAATCGTGGATCCCACGGTGTTCCACGGCAGCGTCGTCGCCGACCACGGCGACGCGGTCGCCGGACGGTCGACGACCTCGGCCCAGGCTCGCGCGGCCGGCTCCGTCCTCGCGGTCAACGCCGGTTTCTTCATCACCTCCGACGCCGACGGCGTCCAGGGAACGCAGGCGGGTCTCGGCGTCTACGGCGGCGTGCTCGACGCCCAGTCCTCCGGCGGCCGGGCCGCTCTCATCCTGCAGGACGGCGGTCGCCACAGCCAGGTCGCGAATCTCACCTCCCGCGCGACCGTCCGCGACGGCGCGTCGTCGTACTCGATCAACGGAACCAACCGGGTGCCGGGCAAGATCCGTGACTGCGGGCGGCCAGGAGTGTCACCGACCGAGCAGCCGCGTCAGGACTTCACCTGCACCAGCGCCGATGACCTGGTGGAATTCACGTCGCACTATGGCACGGACCTTCCCACCGGCGTCGACGCGCAGGCCGTGCTCGACGGCCGCGGCCGAGTGGTCGACGCGGACACCGTCGGCGGTAAGGTCCCGACCGGCGGCGAGGTGCTCCAGGGCATCGGAACGGCCGCGACGTGGCTGAAGGCCCACGCTGTCGTGGGACGGCGCCTGACCGTCGACGAGCGAGTCCGTGACTCCGCCGGCCGTACCGTGCCGCTGACCGGCCGGACCGGCATCGTGAGCGCCGGACCGATCCTGCTGCGCGGCGGAAAGGTGACCATAGACGCCGCAACGGAAGGGGTCGTGGACCCGGCGGACCTCTCCTTCGGCTACGCCTGGGCGGAACAGCGCCAGCCCCGGACCCTCGCGGGCACGGACGCCCGTGGCCGGCTCATCCTCGTCACCGTCGACGGCCGCCAGCCGGGCGTCAGCGAGGGCGCGACACTGGAGGAGGCCGCCAGGCTGATGCGCGGCCTCGGCGCGGTGAACGCGCTGAACCTCGACGGCGGAGGCTCGACCGCGATGGCGATCAACGGCACCGTGGTCAACAGGCCGTCCGACGCGACCGGCGAACGCGCGGTCGGCGATACCGTGCAGATCATCCCCTGACGATCGGTCCGGTCACGCTCCTCGCCTGAGTCCGTGAGCGGCCGATGAGGACCCCGAGCGCATCGTGCTCGGGGTCCTCTCACATTCGACCGCGACTCCGTCGGACCAGTCTCTGCGCGCTCGACATTAGATGGCGCTGACCGTCGGACCGCAGGTGATCGTTTGGGTCACCCTGGTGTTCGCCCTGGTCGAACGGTCCCTGCACCTCCGCGGCGCGACGGCGGGCACCCGCGCCTGGAACCCCGACGACCTGCCCGCACCGGTCCAGAAGGAGAGGCGGGGCGCCGCCGCTCTCGCCTCAGCGGTGTGGTCGGCGCTGCTACCCGTACTGGTCATCTGGCAGCACGTCGCGAAGCCCTACCGCCTCGGCGGCGCCCACGGCCACCGGGCGCAGGCAAGAGGGCCGGCGGGCGGCTCAGGCGTAGGCGGGAATACTGCGGGCGGCCCATTGTGCGAGAGCGCGGGCGCACTCCGCGACGGTTTCCCGCCAGGTCTTGGCGGCCCCTTCACCAGCTTCGTCGCTGACGTGTTTGACGATGCGAACGGGTACACCGGCTCGACGCGCGGCGGTCGCCAGGGCATAGGCCTCCATGTCGACCAGGGGTGCCTGCGCCGCCAGGCGGGCTCGGGCAACATCGTCGGCGATGAACGAGTCTCCGGTGGCCAGGGTCGGGCCCGTGTCTTCGAGCACCAGGGGTGCGCCGTAGGTTTCACCGGTCAGGCTGCGCAGGGTGTCGCTGTCCAGGTCATGCTGTATGACCGTGCCGATGAGGTGGGTTCCGGTCCAGCCGGGGCGCAGGGCCCCGGCTGTGCCGAGGTTGACGACGCTCGACGGTAGTGGGCCGCGGGCGAGCGTTGTGGCCAGCGCGGTCGCGGCGTTGATCTTGCCCATGCCGGTCAGAAGGACGGGCAGAGAGGTGTCGAGATACTGGGCCTCTTCCTTGACCGCCAGCACGAGCAACGGACGGTCATTGGTGATCTCGCCGGTAAGCTGCATGGGATCACGGTACGCGCTTGGCTCTGTCGTATGGATCTGACAGAGGGCCCGACCGTCCATGCCCGGCGGCGCAGCCGGCGCACCCCACCCGGGCCCTGGCGAGTGGTCGAGGGGCCGCCCGGGCGGACGCGAGATCGGCGTCGGATCATCGGTGTGAACCTCGGCACCGTCACCGCTGCCCCAGTCACGATCTGGCACCGGTCATGATCGGAAAGGCAGTACCTAGCGAGACTCCCCTGCCCGGGTTCCGGCGCCCCAGAAGAACGGGCCGGCCGTCGGCGTAACCGTGATGTCCCGGCTGAGCTCGCGAAGCTGCTTTTCCAGCTCCGCCGGCTCGTATGGAACCTTCACGATCCGGTAGGCCGTCCCGTCGGGGGTGCGCCGCTGGATGGTGGAAGATGCCTGGCCCTCGACGTCGTACAGGAGCTGTTTCTGAGCTGATCCGGATCAGTCCTTGCGGGCCTTGCTGGGCTGGACGCGTTTAGGCTCGCCCGCCATCTTCGGGTAGTTGGGCGGGTAGGGCATGTCGCCGAGACCACGGTCACGCTCGTCGCGGTCGGCCCACTCCAGCAACGGCTCCAGGGAGAACGCCTCGTCGTCGATGGTGGCGTGCGGGTCGCCGATCTTGGCGAAGCGCTCCGGCACGGTCGCGATGGTGAAGTCGTCGGTGTCGACGTCGGGCAGCTCGTCCCAGGTCACCGGCGCGGAGACCGGCGCGTGCGGCTTCGGGCGCACGCTGTAGGCCGAGGCGATCGTCCGGTCGCGGGCGTTCTGGTTGAAGTCGATGAAGACCTTCTCGCCGCGCTCTTCCTTCCACCAGTTGGCGGTGACCAGGTCGGGCATCCGCCGCTCCGCCTCGCGGGCGAACGCCAGCGCGCAGCGGCGCACCTCGGTGAAGGTCCAGCGCGGCTCGACGCGCACGTAGATGTGGACGCCGCGGCTGCCGGAGGTCTTGGGATGGCCGGTGTAGCCGAGCTCGGCGAGCATGTCGCGCACCGGGCCGAGTGCGATCTTCTTCGCGTCGTCGAAGTCGGTGCCGGGCTGCGGGTCCAGGTCGATGCGCAGCTCGTCGGGGTGGTCGACGTCGGCCCGGCGTACGGGCCAGGGGTGGAACGTCACGGTGCCGAGGTTGGCCGCCCAGGCGACGTCCGCGAGGTGCACCGGGCACAGCTCATCGGCGTACCGGCCGCTCGGGAAGGCGATGCGCGCCGTCTCGATCCACTCCGGGGCGTTCTTGGGTATGCGCTTCTGGAAGAAGGCGTCACCGCGGTTGTCCGCTCGGGTGGACAGCCTGGCGCCCTCGAAGACCCCGCCGGGCCAGCGCTCCAGCGTGGTCGGCCGCTCGCGCAGGGCCCGCAGGACGCCCTCGCCCACGGACAGGTAGTAGTTGACCAGGTCCAGCTTGGTCTCTCCCCGGGCCGGGAAGTACACCTTGTCCGGGTTGGTGACCTTGACGACGCGGTCGCCGACCTCGAGCTCCACGAATGGTGACGCCATAAGCGCACCGTACCCGCCGGGGCCGACATCCGGTCGGTCTCCGCCGTGGAATGACGCCTCGCCGGCGATCGTTGTTCTCGGTGTGACAGCGATACGCAAGAGCGACGAGGAATGGAAGGCCCAGCTTTCGCCCGAGGAATACCACGTCCTTCGCGAGGCCGGCACCGAGGCCCCGTGGACCGGTGAGTACGTCTCCACCAAGACGGTGGGCGTCTACCGCTGCCGGGCCTGCGACACCGAGCTGTTCCGCTCGGAGACCAAGTTCGACTCCCACTGCGGCTGGCCGAGCTTCTACCAGCCGACCGAGTCCGACGCGGTCACGCTCATCGAGGACCGGAGCCTCGGCATGATCCGTACGGAGGTGCGCTGCGCGAACTGCGGCTCGCACCTCGGCCACGTGTTCGAAGGCGAGGGCTACCCCACGCCGACGGACCAGAGGTACTGCATCAACAGCGTCTCCCTGGCCCTCGCCCCGGCCGAATAACCGCGTACTCCGCAAGGCCACGCGAGGACGCGCACGGCCCGGCGGCGGCCGGGCCTGCGGCGGTTCAACGGAGGGCGTCCGGCTGACGTCTGCCGACCCCTCAGGGCACGCGGTCGAGGCGGCAGTCGTCCCGGTCGTTCATCTTGTTGGCCAGGACGGGATAGCCGGCCGCCCGGTCGGCGTGCACGAACACCTCCGGAAGATGGCCCTGGTCCTCGGCGTACGCCGTGGCGATCTCGCACAGGGCCATGGCCGTACGGGAGTTCGCGTCGGAGGCGGGCAGGTCCGTGTAGACGCGCAGCATGGGGCCGGTCCAGATCACCTCGGTGACGTGCGCGGCGCGGACCGGGTCCTTCCGCTCGTAGAACGCCAGTGCCGCCTGGTCGCCAGGCCGCCCCGGGCTCTCGGGGCGCGACCGCGCGACCGGCGCCTGGGCGGGCCGGTCGCCGAGGACGTTCACCGCGGCGGCCTTCGGTCCGGTGTCCGGTCGCCGCGTGTCCGCCGGGACCAGTGTGACGAACGCGACCACCGCGCCGGTCAGGGCCACGGACAGGCCGGTGCCCCCGGCCACGGCGACCTGCGTGCGGCGCGGCGCCAGGGCCGCGCGTACGGCGCTCACCGCGCCCGGCATGCGCGCGACGGCCCGCGCGTGCCGCCCCCTTATCCGCCGTGCTCCGCTCACCTTGATCCTCCGGCTCCCCCGGGCCCGCGGCGGTCGCCGCGTCACGGATCCTCGTGCACGGCCGGTACGCGAGGTGACGCCGATGGCGAACTCTTTACCGGCGGAACAAGGCTCTGTCCCTCAGGGAAGCCTCCAGAGACCGACCGGAACCCTGCCGCCGCGGGACGGTCGCTCAGGGCAGGGCGGCGACGAGCTCGGCGACCGGCTTGCGGGAACCGGTGTAGAACGGCGTCTCCGCGCGGACGTGCCGGCGGGTCTCCGAGCCCCGCAGATGACGCATCAGGTCGACGATGCGGTGCAGCTCGTCGCCCTCGAAGGCGAGGATCCACTCGTAGTCGCCCAGGGCGAACGAGGAGACCGTGTTGGCCCGCACGTCGGGGTACTCCCGCGCCATCCGGCCGTGCTCGGCGAGCAGCGCCCGCCGTTCCTGGTCCGGCAGCAGGTACCACTCATAGGAGCGGACGAACGGGTACACGCAGACGTACGCGCGGGCCTGTTCCTCGGCGAGGAACGCCGGGACGTGACTCTTGTTGAACTCCGCCGGGCGGTGCAGCGCCATCACCGACCACACCGGCTCCGACGCCCGGCCCAGCGTCGTACGGCGGAACCGGTTGTAGATCTCCTGGAGGTCGTCGGAGGAGGCCGCGTGCCACCAGAACATGTAGTCGGCGTCGGCCCGCAGGCCCGCCACGTCGTAGACACCACGGGTCGTGACGTCCTTGGCCGCGGCCTGTTCGAGCAGGTCCTCGACCTCACGGGCGACGGCGTCGCGGTCGGCGTCGGCGAGGTTCCGCACCCGGAAGACCGACCACATCGTGTAGCGGATCACCTGGTTGAGGTCGCGTGCCTTCGGCTTGTCGCCACTCACGGTCAGTTCCCCTTCTGCTCCGGCACCGGCCGGCGTTGCCCGGTCCTCTCCGATTCTCCCCGACCCCTCAGATCCCCCGTCACCCGGGCCACCGCCGCGCGCGCCGACCCGATGCACGCCGGGACGCCCACGCCGTCGTACGCCGCGCCGCAGACCGCCAGGCCGGGCACGCTCGCGACGGCGCCGCGGATCCGCGCGACCCGGTCGAGATGGCCGACGGAGTACTGCGGGAGTGCGCCGCCCCAGCGGGTCACCCGCCAGTCGACGGGCAGCTCGATCACCCCGGTCGTCCGGGCCAGCTCGGTCATGGCCATGGCCTTCAGCTCCTCGTCGGGGCGCTGGAGGACCTGCTCCTCGCCATACCGGCCGATCGAGCAGCGGACGACCACCATGCCGGGCGCGTCGTCGAGGAGGTGCGGCCACTTGGTCGTGCTGAACGTGACCGCCTTGACGCCCTCGGACTCCACCGCGGGCACGAGGTAGCCGCTGCGGCGCGGTGGCCGGGGAAACGCCGTCGCGGAGTAGGCCAGAGTGACGATCGCCATGCTCGCGTACTCGATCCGGCCCAGCTCGGCCGACGCCGCGGGCACCTCATCCCGCAGGAGACGCCGGGCCGCGCGGGCCGGCACCGCGAGGATCACCGCGTCGGCCTCGACCAGCTCCGGCTCCCGCGCCGGGCCGACGGTGAGCCGCCAGCCCGCCGGCCCGCGGCTCAACTCGCGCACCATCGTCTCCGTGCGCAGGGTCACCTCCAGCTCGGTGACCCGGCTCGCGAGGGCCTGCGCCAGCGCTCCCATGCCGCCGGTGAGCGTGGTGAACACCGGGCCGGAGCTCGCCGGCGTCGCCTCGCGTACGGCCCGCGCGGCGGCGATCAGGGACCGGCGGGTGCGCGAGGCGTCGGCCAGGCCCGGCATCGTCGCCTCGAAGGACAGGTCGTCGGCCCGCCCGGCGTACACGCCGCCCAGCAGGGGTTCGACCAGCCGGTCCACCACTTCGGCGCCCATCCGCGCGCCGATCAGCCCGGCCACGGACACGTCCTCGCCGCGCGGCGTCGCGGGGCGCATGAGGTCGAGCGGGACGCGGGCCAACCCGGCGGCCGACAGCACACCGGAGCGGGCCAGCGCGACCAGGTCGGCGGGGACGCCCATGATGTGCCCGGCCGGCATGGCGTGGAGCGCGCCCCGGCTCCAGATCGCCGATGAGGTCGTCCCGGGGAAGGCCAGCCGGTCGCCGATGCCGAGTTCGCGGACGAGCTCGAGCCCCTCGGGCCGCCGCGCGAGCATCGCCTCGGCGCCCTCGTCCACCGCCAGGCCGGCGACCTCGCCGGCACGGAGCTTGCCGCCGACGTCGGCGGACCCCTCCAGGAGCGTGACGCGGGCGCCGCCCTTGGCGGCGTGGTACGCGGCGGTCAGCCCGGCGATCCCGCCGCCGACGACGGCGACATGGGCACGGATCGGCGCATCGGTCATGGCTCCACGATCCCAGAACCCCGCACGACCGGCACACCACCCGCCCGTGACCGAGCGGAGTGAGGGAACCGAAAGGCACGCCCCCGTGGTCACTCCCTCCCCGTGACCACCGTCGTGATCGGGGCGCGTCGTCATCGTGATCCGATCGCGACGGCCGGCCGCGAACGGTGACGTACGTCACGGCGTCCCAGTCATATGAGACCGTTCATCGTCGTATCGGCCGCCGCGCTCGTGCTCCTCACGGCCTGTGGCGGCGCCAGTGGCGGAGCGTCCTCCGGCTCGAACGGCCGCGCCGCCGTCGCGCGCGCACCGGGCAAGCAGGCCGGCGGCGCCCAGGCCCAGAACGTACGCCTCGCGCCCGCCCAGGCCATCGTCTACACCGCGGACCTCACGATGCGGTCCGGCGACGTCACCCGCGCCGCGGGCCAGGCGAAGAGCGTGGTCGCCGCCGCGGGCGGCTATGTCGGCAACGAGAACGCGACCGAGAACCCCGGTTCCCGCCCGTCGGCCACGATCACCTTCAAGATCCCGTCGGCGCGGTACCAGGGCGTGCTGGACCAGCTCGCGTCCTCGCGCATCGGCACCCGTGTCTCGCTGCGCCAGCAGGCCGACGACGTGACCCAGGAGGTCGCCGACGTCGACAGCCGGGTCAAGTCGGCCAAGGCGACCCTGGCGTCCTTCCGGAAACTGCTGGCCAAGGCCTCCGACGTCGACGACATCGTGCAGCTGGAACAGGAGATCGCCGGCAGGGAGGCCGACCTCGAGTCCCTGCAGGCACGCCAGAAGTCGCTGGCCGCCCAGACGAGCTACGCCACCGTGACGCTGCGGCTGGAGGGCACGACGCCGACGCGCCGTGAACACCACCGGTCGACGGGCTTCTCGGGCGCCGTGTCGTCGGGCTGGCACGCGTTCGCGGTGTTCGTGAAGGGAGTGGCGATCGTGGTCGGCTGGGTCCTGCCGTTCCTGGGGCTCGCCGTGGTGATCGGCCTGCCGGCCTGGTGGCTGTGGCGCCGCCGCCGCTCGTCCCGGTCGAGCACCGCCTGACCGCGCGCCCCCGGGCGCGTCGCTCAGCGGGTGCCGGCGTGGACCGCGGACTCCTCGTGGACCAGGTCGGCGAGGCGGGCCAGCGCGCCCGGGTCCGTCGACGGCAGGACCCCGTGGCCCAGGTTGAACACGTGGCCCTCCGCCGTACGGCCCTGGGCGAGAACCTCGCGGGCGCGTTCGGCCGCGATCTCCCACGGGGCCAGCAGGACGGCCGGGTCGAGGTTGCCCTGCAGGGCCTTGCCGGCGTCGACGCGGCGTACGGCCTCGTCGAGCGGGACCCGCCAGTCGACGCCGACGACGTCCGCGCCCGCCTCGCCCATCAGCCCCAGGAGCTCACCCGTGCCGACGCCGAAGTGGATCCGCGGCACGCCGTACGCCTCCAGGGCGGAGAAGATCTTCGTGCTGTGCGGCAGCACCGAACGGCGGTAGTCGGCCGGCGCCACGCCGCCGACCCACGAGTCGAACAGCTGGATCGCCCGCGCCCCCGCCTCGACCTGCACCTTGAGGTAGGCGATCGCGATGTCGGCGAGGCGGTCGAGCAGCCGCGCCCACAGCTCCGGCTCGCCGTACATCATCGCCTTGGTGCGCTCGTGGTTCTTCGACGGGCCGCCCTCGATGAGGTAGGAGGCCAGCGTGAACGGCCCGCCGGCGAAGCCGATCAGCGGGATGTCGCCCAGCTCGGCCTCGAGGGAGCGCACGGCCTCGGTGACGTACGGCACGTCGTCCGGCCACAGCGGGCGCAGGCGGCCGACCGCGGCGGCGTCGCGGATCGGCTCGGCGATCACCGGGCCGACGCCCGGCTTGATGTCCAGGTCGACGCCGATCGCCTTGAGCGGCACCACGATGTCGCTGAAGAAGATGGCCGCGTCGACCGCGTAGCGGCGCAGCGGCTGCATCGTGATCTCCACGATCAGGTCGGGGATCGCGCACGCCTCGAGCATCGGCACGGTGCCGCGCGCCTCGCGGTACTCCGGCAGCGACCGGCCCGCCTGCCGCATGAACCACACCGGCGTGTGCGGCACCGGCAGACGGCGGCACGCGTTGAGGAACGGGCCGTCACGACGGGCGGCGGGCAGATGCGCGCGACCGTTGTCCGGTGTGCCGCCGGGTGCGGCGGCGGGCCGCGGAGCAGCGCCGTTCTGGGGGTTCTCGACGTCGGGCACACTTGGATGGTCCCACGAAACCTCGCAGGCCGGGCCCCGACCCCCAAGTCCGTACGGCGACAAGGTCCGCACGTCCGTTATGAGAATCTTCGGGACACGCCGAGCGACATCCCGCGATCGTGCCGGACGTCGTGCGAGCGTGTGAACGCTCCACCCCGAAGCCGAGTTGAGGGAGGCTGTCAGCGGATGACCCTCACCCGTCATTGTTCCGTCTGTGACGACGACCGCGTCTTTGAGCAGCCGCCGTGCGACGACGGTCACGGTGCCGACTGCCCCGACCTGATGTGCTCGGTGTGCGGCATGGCGATCGTGATCGGCGACGCTCCCGAGGTGCCGGTGGTCGTACGCTCCCAGGCCGCTTAGGGCCGTCCCGTACCATGCGTCCCCATCTCCCCACCGAGGACATGCGTCCGGCGGATCGCCCGGTGGACCGATGACTCCCCGGGACGCGCGCCCGCCGGAGCCGTTCCGGCGAGCCGTCGAGACCATGCGCGCGTTCGTCGAGGCCGAGCCGGCCCGCTCCGAGCTCGTGATCGAGGACATGCCGGCGCCGCAGCGCCTGGCGCCGTACGCCGCGGCGATCATGGCGACCGTCTACCGCGACGACGACAGCGAGCTGGGCGTCGGCCGGCTCATCCTGCTGTACGACCCCGAGGGCCAGCGCGGCTGGCACGGCGACTTCCGCGTGGTCGCCTACGTCCGCGCCGACCTGGAGCCGGAGATCGCGGCCGATCCGCTGATCGGCCCGGTCGGCTGGAGCTGGCTGACGGAGGCGCTCGACCAGCACTGCGCGGGGTACAAGGCCGCCTCCGGGACGATCACCCGGGCGGTCTCCGAAAGCTTCGGCGACAAGAACGACGACCCCGAGACGACCGAACTCGAGCTGCGGGCGTCCTGGTCGCCGACGGATGACAACATGTCCGGGCATATCAACGCCTGGTGTGATGTTCTGTGTCTTGCGGCTGGATTGCCGCCGGCAGGAGTCACCTCGCTGCCGGGTTCAGGTGTTTGACGACGTACGGTAGGCGCGTGGGATTGTCGGAAGCAGAAGTAGTACCTCTCCTCGAACCACGGGAAGGCATTCCCCCGGTCTGCCAGACCTCGGAGGCGCTCGCGGCCGCGGTCGAGCGGCTCGCCGGTGGTGACGGACCGGTCGCGGTCGACGCCGAGCGCGCCTCGGGCTACCGCTACGGTCAGCGTGCCTACCTGGTGCAGCTCCGCCGCAAGGGCGCCGGAACGGTCCTCCTCGACCCCGTGCCCTGCTGTGACCTGTCCGCGCTGAACACCGCGCTCGCCGGCACCGAGATGGTGCTGCACGCCGCCACCCAGGACCTGCCGTGCCTCTCGGAGCTCGGTCTGGTGCCGGACCGGCTGTTCGACACCGAACTGGCCGGGCGGCTGCTCGGCTACCCCCGGGTGGGGCTGGGCACCATGGTCGAGACCGTGCTGGGCTTCACCCTGGAGAAGGGCCACTCGGCCGCCGACTGGTCCACGCGCCCGCTGCCCGCCGACTGGCTGCGGTACGCCGCGCTCGACGTCGAGCTCCTCGTCGAGCTCCGTGACGCGCTGCGCACCGAGCTGGACGACGCGGGCAAGCTCACCTGGGCCGAGGAGGAGTTCGCCGCGATCTTGGCCGCCCCGCCCAAGGAGCCCCGGCAGGACCCCTGGCGCCGCACCTCCGGCATCCACCGGCTCCGCACCCGCCGCGGCCTCGCGGTCGTACGGGAGCTGTGGACGACGCGCGACCGGATCGCCCGCGAGCGCGACCTGTCCCCCGGGCGGGTCCTGCCCGACGCGGCCATCGTCGAGGCCGCGCTCCAGCTTCCGCGTACGCCCGACGACCTGGCCGCGCTGCCCGCCTTCCGCGGACGCAACCCCCGGCGTCACGCCGCGGCGTGGTTCCGCGCCGTGCAGAAGGGCCGTACGCTGCCGGACGCCTCACTGCCCGAGCACAGCCTGCCCGGCGAGGGCCCGCCGCCCGCGCACCGCTGGGCGGAGCGCGACCCGGCCGCCGCCGAGCGCCTGACCGCCACCCGCGCCGTGGTCGCCGCCCTCGCCGACGAGCACACCATGCCGACGGAGAACCTCCTGCAGCCCGACGCCGTACGGCGGCTGGCGTGGAGCCCGCCGGAGACGGTCACCGAGGACTCGGTCGGCGTCGTGCTGACCGCGCTCGGAGCCCGGTCGTGGCAGGTGACCCTGACGGCGAAGCCGCTGGCCAAGGCGCTGGTCAGGCTGGCGACCAAGAGTGAGTCCTGAGGGATTGCCAGAAGACCCGCAGGAGGGTTCGCCGGCGGTCTCGGCGGCGATCCGCACCCCGCGGCTGGAGCTGCGGCCGCTGACCGCCGGAGCCGCACGCGACCTCGCGGACGGCGACTACTCCGGCGTACGCGCCGGCGCCGACTGGCCCATGTCGGCGACGCCGATCGTGGCGATGCGCGCCGCTGTGGACCCGGGCGCGCTGACCTGGCTGATCGCCCGCCGCGGCATGGTGATCGGCGAGTGCGGCCTGAAGCACGCACCGGGCCCGGACGGGTCGGCGGAGATCGGGTACGGCGTGGGCGCGGCCTGGCGGGCGAACGGCTACGGCACCGAAGCGGTCCGCGGCCTCGTGGAGTGGCTACCGAACCTCACGTCATGCCGGCGGGTGACCGCCGAGGTACACGAAAGCAACCTCGCCTCAAGACGGCTGCTCGAACGGCTGAACTTCACCATCGACCACCTGTCCTCCCCGTACGTCTGGTACACCCGCCCCGTACGCCCCGCTCAGTGAGGCCGCCGCGATCGGTCGGCTCAGCTCTGGCCGGCGGGGTCAGGCAGGCCGACAGGTACCGGGCCAGGTCCTCTGCGGTGGCCTCGCGACGCCGCCCGCGCCCCAGAGGTGGTGGGTCCAGGGCCGGACCGGACTTCCCATCTCGAAGCGGCCCTCCAACGGGCAGCCGTCGCTGAGCCGGACCGCGCACCCGCCATCGTCGGCGGCGATCGCCGCGACGAACGCCGCGGCGGGGAGCGTGGGGCCCAGCGCGTCGACCAGTCCTGCCACTGTGGTCGATCGCCAGTTCACGTGCTGATCGTACGGCCGGGGGCTCCCCTTCTCATCGGCCTGTGCACGCTCACAGGGCCACGAAGGTCAGGCCGCGTTTCTTCAGCGCGGGGATGACCTTGCGCAGGGCCTTGATGGTCTCTGAGCGGTCGCCGCCGCCGTCGTGGCAGAGCAGGATGTCGCCGCCCTTGGCCTTCAGCATCGCGCGCTTGATGTGCCCGGTGCCCGGACGTGCCCAGTCGCGGGGGTCGATGTCCCAGTCGATGGGGATCATGCCGTGCCGGGCGGCCGAATGGAACACCGCGTGCGACCAGGCGCCGCCGGGCGAGCGGAAGAACTTCGGCGCGATCCCGGTCGCCTCGCCGATGCGGTCGTGCGCCTCGGTGATCTCCCGGTCGACCTTCTTCCGCGACATCTCGGCGATGTAGAGCGGGTGGTTCATCGTGTGGTTGCACAGCTGGTGACCGGCCTGGACGATCCGCTCCGCCAGCTTGGGGAACTGCTTCACCTGGATGCCGATGAGCGAGAAGGTCGCCTTCACCTCGAACTCGGCCAGCAGGTCGAGCATCTTCGGCGTCCACTCCGGCTGCGGGCCGTCGTCGATGGTCAGCGCGATGGTGTTCGGCGGGGCCGTCGGGAACACGTCGTGCACCCGGTGGACCGCGTCGGTGCGCGCGTGCACCGGCGCGTTGGGCGGGGGTATGACGCCCGGCCGCGGGCCGGGTGTCGGTCTCCTCCTCTTGACCGGCGGGACCGACCGGACCGGCTCCCGTCCCTGCGCTAAGGGCCGGGTGGGGACGGTCGTCACTCGGCCGTCGTCGCCCACGGCCAGCGCCCCAAGGCCGGCGGCGCCCAGAGCGAGCATCCGACGGCGAGTCATCACGTCCCGAAACTCCACATGTCAAACGCTATGCCCTCTAGAGGCACTTCGGGTACATGTGGCCCCACCAAATCAACGGCAATGCAGTACCAAATGGATCATCGTTCGGCACTCGGGACGACTCACTCGCAAGCGTCACAGGCCAGGGGCTTGCGTCGACCCCTCCTGGGCCGCAGAATCGCGATTAGGTTAGGTTTACCTAATGGCCTAGGCCCGAAACATCCGGCTCCGCTCCCGGAGCCCCCTAGAGGAGGTGCGCCCCCCTTGTTGCTCGGCAACTACCTCATCGGCCTGCGCGAAGGGCTCGAAGCCTCACTCGTCGTCAGCATCCTGATCGCGTATCTGGTGAAGTCGGGCAACCGCACCGCGCTGGCACCGGTCTGGGGAGGTGTGGGCACCGCCATCGCGCTCGCCGTCGGTTTCGGCATCGCGCTGAGCGTCGCCTCCGGCGAGATGCAGTTCAAGACGCAGGAGTCCTTCGGCGGCATCCTGTCGATCATCGCGGTCGGCCTCGTGACCTGGATGGTCTTCTGGATGCGCCGCACCGCGCGGTTCATGAAGGCCGAGCTGGAGGGCAAGCTGCAGGGCGCGCTGTCGATGGGCCGCGGGGCGCTGTTCGCGGTCGCGTTCCTGGCCGTCGGCCGGGAGGGCCTGGAGACCGCCCTGTTCCTGTGGACCAACATCAGCAACGCGAACAACTCCACCGAGCCGATCATCGGCGCCGTGCTCGGGCTGCTCACCGCGGCGCTGCTCGGCTACCTGCTCTACCGGGGCGGGCTCCGGCTCAACCTCAAGAAGTTCTTCACGATCACCGGAGCGGCCCTCATCATCGTGGCCGCCGGTGTGTTCGGGTACGGCTTCCACGACCTGCAGGAGGCCTCGATCCTGCCCGGCCTGACCACGCTCGCCTTCGAGCCGAGCAGCTGGTTCGCCGGCCTGGGCCAGGTCGGCCAGTGGCTGCAGACCGCGCTCCAGGGCGTGTTCAACCTGACCCCGCAGGTCACGGTGGCGCAGGCGATCGCGTGGGTGGTCTACATCATCCCGGTGATGTTCTTCTTCCTGCGCGCGCCCAAGGCGCCGGTCGCGACCACGCCGCGGAAGCAGACCGCGGGCGCGGGCTGACCGCCGGCGCGGCCGAGGCTCGTCGGTGGCGGGCGGTCCGTCAGGCGCCGGCCGCCTCGGGGAGGCGGTGCGGCACGACCTTGCCCATCGCGTTGCGGGGCAGGTGCGCGCGGAAGTGGACGTCGCGTGGCACGGCGTACCGGGCCAGCCGTTCGCGGACGTGCCCGCGGACCGTGTCGGCGTCGAGCCGCGCGCCCGGTGCCGTGACGATGTAGGCCGCCAGGCGTTCGCCGTACTCCTCGTCCGGCACCCCCGTCACCGCGACCTCGCGCACCTGCGGCAGCCGGGCGATCACGTCCTCGGCCGCGGCCGGAAAGACGTTCTCGCCGCCGGAGACGATCATCTCGTCGGCGCGGCCGTCGATGTAGAGCAGCCCCTCGTCGTCGAGGTGGCCGACGTCGCCCATGAAGAGCATGCCGTCACGGGTCTCCACCGGCACGCCGCCCGTGTAGCCCTCGAAGCGCGTGCTGCCCGCGACGTAGATGCGGCCGGTGGCGCCGCGCGGCACGGGGCGCCCGTCCGCGTCCAGGATCGCCACCTTCGCGCCGCTCGCCGGACGGCCCGCGGTGTGCGGGTGCGCGCGCAGGTCGGCACCGGTGGCGATGCTCACCCAGCCCGCCTCGGTGGAGCCGTAGACGTTGCACAGCTCGACCGGGAAGGCGTCCATGAAGGCCGTGGCCAGATCGCCCGGCAGCCGGGAGCCGCTGACCGCGGTGAGGCGCAGGGACGAGGTGTCGTACGCCGCGCGCGTGCGCTTCGGCAGCGCCAGGATGCGCTGCAGCATGATCGGCACGGTGATCAGCGTGGTGCAGGAGCGTTCCTGGATCGTCGCCAGCGTGCGCTCGGGGTCGAAGTGCCGCCCGAGCACGACGGTGCCCCGCATCGCCAGGGCGAGCTGGAACGAGGAGTAGCCCCACGCGTGGTACAGGGGCGCCTCGATGAGCATCCGCTCGCCGACGCGCAGCGGGGTGCGCGAGAGCATGGCGGTGAGCGGCACGAACCCCGGCCGCGGCGGTCGGCGCGCGCCCTTCGGCCGTCCGGAGGTGCCGGAGCTGAGGAAGACGATGCGCCCCTGGATCGGCGGCGGCTCGAGCGCGGGCGCGGGGGTCGCCTCGATCAGCTCGTCGATGGTGGGCCCGGGCCCGGGCCGGTCGTCCTCCCCCGTCCAGGCGGTCACCTTGGTGAACCGGCGGCCGCCGCGCGGCAGCAGGTCGGCGAACTCCACGTCCGCGATGACGATGTCGGCCCACAGCTCGCGCATCACGCTGTTGAGCTGGCCACGCCCGAGCCCGGTGCCCAGCAGCACGACCTCGGCCCCGCGCTTGCTGCAGGCGATCAGCGACTCGACCAGACCGCGGTGGTTGCGGCACAGCACGCCGACCCGGAGGCGGCGGCCACGGCAGTCGGGGATCAGCGCGGCGGCGAGCCGGTCGGTGCGGTCGTGCAGCTCGGCGTAGCTCAGCGCGCCCTTCTCGTCCACCAGCGCCGTACGGTCGGGGTCGCGCGCCGTCGCGGCGGCCAGGCCGCCGGCCAGCGTGGTGCCCCAGTGCAGCAGCGCGGTGAGCTGGCGGGTGGCGCGCAGTGGCCGCCATGGCCACAGCAGGCCTCTTCTCGCCATGGTCAGCGGAACGTTGAGGGCCTGACCCGCCCAGCGTCCGGGGCCGGAGCGGTACTCCGGTCTGGCGTGCACCACTGACGTGTCACTCCCTGCGATCCCGTGATTCCGGTCAGGCTACGGCGGGGACACGTCTCCAGCAAGACCCGCTTTCGCGCCAGCTGTTACTGGCGAGTAACCTATAGGCGTAAGAACCCATCAGCACCGCACCAGAAGGAGGACCGACCGTGCCTCGTATCGCGCGTGACGTGGTCTTCGTCGACGGCGTACGCACGCCGTTCGGCAAGGCCGGCCCCAAGGGGCTGTACGCCGAGACCCGCGCCGACGACCTCGTCGTCCGGGTGATCCGCGAGCTGCGGAGGCGCAACCCCTCGCTGCCCGCCGAGCGCATCGACGAGGTCGCCATCGCGGCGACCACCCAGACCGGCGACCAGGGCCTCACCATCGGCCGTTCGGCCGCGGTGCTGGCCGGGCTGCCCAAGAGCGTCCCCGGGTACGCCATCGACCGCATGTGCGCGGGCGCGATGACCGCCGTCACGACGGTCGCCGGCGGCATCGCGTTCGGCGCGTACGACGTGGCCATCGCCGGCGGGGTCGAGCACATGGGCCGCCACCCCATGGGCGAGGGCGTCGACCCCAACCCGCGGTTCCTCGCCGAGAAGCTCGTCGATGGATCCGCGCTGATCATGGGCATGACCGCGGAGAACCTGCACGACCGGTATCCGCAGATCACCAAGGAGCGCGCCGACGCGTACGCGGTGCGGAGCCAGCAGAAGGTCGCCGAGGCGTACGAGGCCGGCCGGTTCCAGCAGGACCTCGTGCCGATGGCGATCCGGTCCGGCGAGAAGGGGTACGGCCTCGCGACGCGCGACGAGCCGCCGCGTCCCGGCACGACCATGGAGAACCTCGCCGGGCTGAAGACGCCGTTCCGCCCGCACGGCCGCGTCACGGCCGGCAACGCCGCCGGGCTCAACGACGGCGCCACGGGCTGCGTCGTCGCGGCCGAGGAGGTCGCCGCCGAGCTGGGCCTGACCGCGCGGATGCGGCTCGTCGACTACTCGTTCGCCGGCGTCGAGCCGGAGGTCATGGGCATCGGCCCGGTCCCGGCCACCGAGAAGCTCCTCGCCCGCAACTCGCTGACGATGGACGACATCGGCCTGATCGAGATCAACGAGGCGTTCGCGGTGCAGGTGCTCGCCTTCCTCGACCACTTCAAGATCGCCGACGACGACCCGCGCGTGAACCCCTGGGGCGGCGCGATCGCCATCGGCCATCCGCTCGCGTCCTCGGGCGTACGCCTCATGACGCAGCTCGCCCGGCACTTCGAGGAGCGGCCCGACGTCCGGTACGGCCTCACCACGATGTGCGTCGGCATGGGCATGGGTGGCACTGTTCTTTGGGAGCGTGTGTGATGAGCGTCACGGACATCTTTTCCGACGAGGTGATCACGCACGCTCGCGTGCGGGACGTCGAGTTGCCGTACGGCGCGGGCACGATGGCGCTGATCACGCTCGACAACGGGTTCGACCACACGAAGCCGAGCACGTTCGGGCCGGGCGGCCTGACGGAGTTGAACGCCGCCCTGGACGCGGTCGCGGCCCGTGACGACCTGGCGGCCGTCGGCGTGACCGGCAAGCCGTTCATCTTCGCGGTCGGCGCGGACCTGAACGGCGTGCCGCTGATCACCGGCCGCGAGCAGGCGCTGGAGATCGCGCGGCTGGGGCACGCCGTGTTCCGCCGGCTGGGCGAGCTGGCGGTGCCCTCGTTCGCGTTCGTGAACGGCGCGGCGATGGGCGGCGGCGTCGAGGTGGCGCTGCACTGCGCGTACCGGACGATCTCCTCGGGCGTGCCCGCGGTGGCGCTGCCGGAGTGCTTCCTCGGCCTGGTGCCCGGCTGGGGCGGCACGTACCTGCTGCCGCGCCTGGTCGGCGCGGAGAACGCCCTCAAGGTCATCATCGACAACCCGCTGAACCAGAACAAGATGCTGCGTGGCCCGCAGGCCTTCGAGCTGGGCATCGCCGACGCGATGTTCGAGCCGGCCGACTTCCTGGAGGAGTCGCTGCGCTGGGCGGCCCGCGTGCTGACCGGCGAGGTGACGGTCGAGCGCGCGCCGGTCGACACGGGCGCGGCGTGGGACGAGGCGGTCGCCCAGGCGCGCTGGCGGGTGGAGGGCAGGCTGCACGGCGCGGCACCCGCCCCGCTGCGGGCCCTGGACCTGGTCGCGGCGGCCAAGGACCGTACGCGTGACGAGGGGTTCGCGGCCGAGGACGAGGCGCTCGCCGACCTGATCATGAGCGACGAGCTGCGGTCGGGGCTGTACTCCTTCGACCTGGTGCAGAAGCGGGCCAAGCGCCCGGCCGGCGCCCCGGACAAGGCCCTGGCCCGTCCGGTGACGAAGGTCGGCGTCGTCGGCGCCGGGCTGATGGCCTCCCAGCTCGGCCTGCTGTTCGCCCGCCGGCTCGGTGTGCCGGTCGTGCTGACCGACCTCGACCAGGAGCGGCTCGACAAGGGCGTGGCGTACGTGCACGCCGAGGTGGACAAGCTGCTCGGCAAGGGACGGATCTCCGCCGACGAGGCGGCCAAGCTCAAGGGCCTGGTGACCGGCTCGCTGACCAAGGACGCGTTCGCGGACGCCGACTTCGTCATCGAGGCCGTCTTCGAGGAGATGGGCGTCAAGCAGCAGGTCTTCGCCGAGGTCGAGGCCGTGGTCTCGCCCGAGTGCGTGCTGGCGACGAACACCTCGTCGCTGTCGGTCTCGGAGATGGCGGCCAAGCTGCGGCACCCCGAACGGGTCGTCGGCTTCCACTTCTTCAACCCGGTCGCGGTACTGCCGCTGCTGGAGATCGTCCGTGGCGAGCGCACCGACGACGCGACACTGGCCACGGCGTTCGCTACCGGCAAGGCGCTGAAGAAGTCCTGCGTGCTGGTCAAGGACGCCCCGGCGTTCGTGGTCAACCGCGTCCTGCTGCGGATGCTCGCCGAGATCGTGCAGACCGTGGAGGAGGGCACGCCGATCGACGTGGCCGAGCGCGCGGCGGCGCCGCTGGGCCTGCCGATGCCGCCGTTCGTCCTGATGGGGCTGGTCGGCCCCGCGATCGCGCTGCACGTGAACGAGACCCTGCACGAGGCGTTCCCGGACCGCTTCCCGCTGTCGGGCAAGCTGGCGAAGCTGGTCGCGGCCGGCAAGTCCGGCGTGTACCGGCCGGCCAGTGGTGGACAGCAGAGCACGCTCGACCCGGAGGCCGTGGAGATCTTCGCGGGCGGCACCTCACCGTCCACGGAGGAACAGGTGCTGACGCGGGCGCTCGACGCGCTGGCCGAGGAGATCCGCATCATGCTGGACGAGGGCGTCGTCGCGGCCCCGCAGGACATCGACCTGTGCATGATCCTGGGCGCGGGCTGGCCGTTCCACCTCGGCGGTGTCACCCCGTACCTGGACCGCACGGGCGTCGCGGAACGCGTGACCGGCTCCCGCTTCCTCGAGCCGGGAGTCGCCTCACTGCCATGACCACACCGGGCCGGAACGCCGCCGTCCCCTGGCCGGGCAGCGGCGTTCCGGCCTCGGCTCCTCGGCACCGCAGGCGCCGAGACAGTGGTGCGCGCTGGAGTTCTAGCCGGCCGCGAGCCGGACGCCGGCGAGTTCGGCCAGCTGCCGGGCGCAGGCGTCGGGGTCGCGGTCGTTGGCGCGCGGGTGGAGGCCGAGGTGGACCGTCGCCGCTCCCGGTAGGGCAAGCGGGTCGTACGGGCTGCCGTCGTAGGTGGCGTTGACGCCGAGCACGACGCCGTTGAGCGCGCTGGATTCGCCCGGCCGGTCACAGCACCACTCGACGATGATCAGATCGTCGTCCGCCGCCGTGAGCAACGCGTCCGGTACGGGCTCGGGAAGCGGGTCGATCTCGAAGTCGAAGTGGCACTCGCCGAGGTCCGCGAGCGCCGCCGCGATCCGCGGGTCGGCGGTGAAGTATCCGTTGAAGCGGATCGGCCCGCCGGCGGCGAGCAGGGGCACGGCGCGGGCCAGGGCGACCGGCGGTGGCAGCGGCACGGTGAGTTCGATGGCGGCGGGCCCGTAGACAGGTGGGCGATCCGCCGTACCGCGCCAGCCGAAGCTCCGGATCCGCACGTCGTTCTGCACGGTGCCGGGCGACGGGTTCGGGGGCGGGAGACCGGGTTCTGCCTTCACATGGGTGAAGAACCACGCGGCGACGCGTTCGGGTGACGCGGCGGGCGGAAGCAGGCCCGCCTCGGCGAGCGCCGCCAGCCACCGCTCGGCGCGGGGCCGTTCGGCCTGCTCCTGGCCGGGTTCGGCGGTGAAGCTCAGCGTCAGCTGCGACGCCCGCGGTTCGTCCCGGTCGCTTCCGATCCAGAAGGCCGATCCGAAGCCCGATGCGCCCTGCTCGGCCAACCAGGCGTCGAGCGGCCGCTCGCGCAATGTCGCGGCCAGCCGCCCGAGCTCAGCGGGCGGTACGTCCAGAACGGCCTCGGCACGCATCTCCGGCGCCGCCGCGGCGATCGCCGCCACCGCCGCCGGCCCTGTCAGGGTCCCCCGGGCCGAGAGGGAGATGGGGGGACGGGCACAGCGGGCGAGGACACGCCGCACGACGGTCATCGTGGTCTGGACGTCGCCGTCCGGCGACTCGACCCGATACAGCCGGCGATCAGCCACCCCGTCACGATATCGGCCACGCGCGTCGCCCGCCCTCGCAGCGGAGCGCTCCCGCCGCGGTCAGGGGACGAGGTGGGCGTAGACGATGATGTTGCCCAGGTAGTGCATCGTCTTCTTGTCGTACTTGCCGCCGCACGTGATGACGCGCAGGGCCGCGTACTTGGTCTTGCCGTACACGCTCTGCGTCGGGAAGCGGTCCTTGGCGACCGGCACGACGCTGTCGACGGCGAACTTCGCCACGCTGCCGCCCGTACGCCACACGTGGATGCGGTCGCCGCGGTGCAGGCTGCCCAGCCGGAAGAACACCGCCTGCTGGCGGTGGGCGTCGACGTGTCCCAGCACGACCGCCGCGCCCTTCTGGCCGGGTGTCGGGCCGTATTTGTACCAGCCCGCGAGGTTCGGCCGGCTCAGCGTCGGAACCTCGACCGTGCCGTCGGGGTTCTGGCCGAGCGGCTCGATCGGGGCGTTGACGTGGATGCGCGGGATGGTGATGCGCACCGGCAGCGCCCGGCTCATCGGCCGGGCCTTCACCACCGGTTCGGGCGCGTTGACCGACTTCGTCTTCGGCGGCTGCGGCGGGCCGCTTCCGTTCGAGCCGACGACGATCATCGTCACGCCCGCGCCCACCACGACGACCATGCCGCCCGCGACGAGGACGTTCGAGCGCCGGCGGCGTCGTTTCCGTGGCGGGCTCGGCTCCTCCGGGAGATCCGGCTCCCCCGGAGGAGTCCAGCCCGTGCCGGTGTACGTACCGAGGTCGGGGACGGTCGCGTCGATCGGGGGCATGCGGAGATCGGGGACCGTGACGTCTGCCATCTGCGACGCCATCGGTACCCCGTCCCCGTAGTCTCGCCGGCGGTGCCGTCCGGGCCGTTCGCTCAGGTGCCGTTCACCAACTTGCCGTACGCGATGATGTTGTCGACGTGGTGCCCCCACGACGCGTCGAACCGGCCGCCGCAGGTGATCAGGCGGATGCCCGGGTAGGGCAGCTTGCCGTACACCTTCTGCGTCGGGAATCGGCTCTTGGGGATCTGTTCGAGTTTGGTGATCTGGAAGGTGGCGACGCTGCCGTTGGCGCGCGTCACCTGGACCGTGTCGCCGGGCTTCAGAGTACCGAGCTTCTCGAACACCGAGGGGCGGCCGTTGCCGACGTTGTGCCCCAGGATGACCGATGCGCCCTTCTCTCCGGGCGTCGGGCCGCCGTCCCACCAGCCGGTCATGTTCGGCTTGCTCAGCGGCGGCACCTGGATCGTGTGGTCGGCGTTGAGGCCGAGCTTCATGATCGGTGAGTTGATGTTGAGCTTCGGGATGCGCAGGCGGGAGGGTACCGAGCGGGCCAGCGGCTTCACCGGCGCGCTGCTCGACACGGACGGAGCGGGCGTCCCCACCTTCGCGGGCGGCTTTCCGCCGCCTCCCCCGCATCCGGCCGCGGTCACCGCGAGCAGGGCACCGGCCGCCACGCCCAGGACGTGACGGCCGGCACGGTACCGCTCAGGAAGCACTCAGGCTCCAGCCGACGAACGCCGGCGGGTGTAGAGGAAGGTGCCGCCCGCGAGGCCCACGACGACGACGGCAGCGCCACCGGCGATCAGGCCGGTGTTCCCGCCGCCGTTGCTCGAGCCGTCACCGGTCTGCGGGGCGCCGCTGGGCAGCCCGGTCGGGGTGCCGGACGAGGTCGGCGTCGGGGTGCCGGACTTGGTCGGCGTCGGGGTGGGCTTCGGCCGCTTGTGCGGCTTGGTGGTGAACGTGTCGGTCCAGCGCCCGCAGTGGACCTCGACCTTGTACTCCTTGCCGTCGACCAGCTTCTTGCGGGTGGTCTCCTTGGCCGCGTAGCTGCCCTCGGTGCCCGTCGGCTTGAAGGGGTTGGTCGTGACGAAGAGGTGGTTCACGTCCACGATCGTCGGCACGACCGCGCAGTTCTCGACCGTCCAGGTGAGGGTGTCCCCGCCGTAGAAGGACTTCGGCGTCACGTCGGCGGTGGGCTCCTTGCCACCCGGCTTCACCGGCGACGCCGGGGCGTTCTTGGTGACGCCGCCGGAAACCGGTCCCGGCGTGTCCGTGGCGAAGGCAGGTCCCGCCATGCACAGCGCGACGATCGCGGCCGCGCCGCCCGCCGCCCCCAGACGTGCGATGTTCATTCAGTTTCCCCTCAGAGAGTGCGTGGCGTCGGGTCGAAGGTGGCCGGAGCGTCGCCACGACGTTTCAGCGCAGCACGTTAGTGGTACGCATGGGGAAAGTACTGATCAGTGGGACATACTGGCAAGTTACGGCCATATCGACAATTTCACAGCAACCAAACCGGCGGATCGCGCGTCTAAGGGTTCGATGGGGGCTTTCTTAAAGTCAGCTTAGAGAGTCATGAGCGGACGCCGGGACGCCGGTCAGCCTCCCGAGTCATGACCGAGCGCAGCGAGGGAACCAGAAGACGCGTCCTAGTGACCGTACGCCCGGCGCAGCGCCTCCCAGCCCGCCAGCTTCACGCGTTCGCCGCGATCGAGGGTGCGCGCCAGCTCGATCTCACCCGCGTCGATGCCGAGCCAGTCGTCGTACGTCACGACCCGCACGCCGCGCGACTCCAGCAGCGTCTCGATCGACCGCCGGTTTCCCTGGCGTTCGCCCTGGTCGGCGAGTAGCGCACGGACGGTCTCCGCCGCGTCGGCCTTGTTCGTGCCGATCACGCCGGTGGGACCGCGCTTGACCCAGCCCGCGACGTACTCCCCCGGCAGCGGTGTGCCGTCCTCGCCGAGGACCCGGCCGCCCTCGTTCGGCACGACGTACGCCCGCGCGTCGAACGGCACCCCGGGCAGGGGCACGCTCTGGTACCCGACCGAGCGCAGCACCAGGCCCACGGGCAGCGTCTCGAACTCCCCGGTGCCCACGACCCGGCCCTCGGCGTTCAGCGTGGTGTGCTCCAGCCGCAGGCCCTCGACCCGGCCGGTGCCCAGGATCTCCACCGGGCGCAGCCAGAACCGCAGGTCGAGGCGGCGCGGCAGATCACCGGCCGGACGGCCGGCCCACTCGCGCATGACCGCGACGTTGGCGCGCACGTGCCGGTCGGACTCGGCCAGCGCGGCGCTCGCCGGGTCGAGCCGCAGGTCCTCCTCGCGGACGTGCACCTCGGCGCCCGGCAGCGCGCCGAGCTCGCGGAGTTCTTTGGTGGTGAACTTCGCCTGCGCCGGCCCCCGGCGTCCGATCATGTGGATGTGACGCACGCCACTGCCGCCGAGCAGGGTGAGGACCGGATCGGGCACGTCGGTGGCGCGCAGTTCGCCGGCGGTCTTGGCGAGGATCCGTACGACGTCGACCGCGACGTTGCCGACGCCGATGACCGCGACGGCGTCCGCCGACAGGTCCACCGCGAGGTTCGTCGCGTCGGGATGGCCGCAGTACCAGTTGACGAAGTCGGTCGCGGCGACGCTGCCGGTCAGGTCCTCACCCGGGATGCCCAGGTGGCGGTCGACCATCGCGCCGGTCGCGTAGATCACCGCGTCGTAGCAGTCCAGCAGCTCCTCGCGCGTGACGTCCTTGCCGAACTCCACGCCGCCGAGGAACCGCACGTCGGGATGCTCCAGCACCCGCTGCAGGTAACGCGCGATCGACTTGATCGACGTATGGTCGGGCGCCACGCCGTAGCGCACCAGGCCGTAGGGGGTCGGCAGGCGGTCGAAGATGTCGACCTGGACACCCCCTTGCGCCTGCTTCACCAGGGCCTCGGCGGCGTAGATGCCCGCCGGGCCGGATCCGATGACCGCCACGTGATGATCAGATGCGTCCGCCACGCCGACATTGTTCCCAGATCACGGCCGGATTCCCATGTCCGGTGCCATCAGCCCCTTGTCACCTCCGTCCGCCCGGCCGGCTCGCCCACCCGGCTGTGGCCACGGCCGTACAGGAAGTACACGCCGAAGCCGACGACCATCCAGACCAAGAACCGCAGCCAGGTCTCGACCGGCAGGTTGAGCATGAGGTAACCGCAGGCCACGACGGCGAGGAAGGGCAGCACCGGCGAGGCGGGCACGCGGAAGGAACGCGGCAGGTCCGGATGGGTGCGCCGCAGGATCACCACGCCGATCGCGACCACCACGAAGGCGAACAGCGTGCCGATGTTCACCAGTTCGGCGAGCGCCGAGAGCGGGACGAGGCCGGCGATGAGGGCCACGACGACCCCGATGACGATCGTGATCCGGTACGGGGTGCCGTACCGGGGGTGGACCTTCCCCAGCCACGGCGGCAGGAGGCCGTCCCGGCTCATCGCGAAGAACACCCGGCTCTGGCCCAGCATGAGGATGAGCACGACCGTGGTGAGCCCGGCCAGGGCGCCGACGCTGACGACGGTGGCGAACGCCGGGTGCCCGACGTCCTTGAACGCCTGGGCCAGCGGCGCGTCGACGCTCAGGTGGCGGTAGTCCCGCATGCCGGTGACGACCAGCGAGACCGCGACGTACAGGGCGGTGCAGACCAGCAGGGAGGCGATGATGCCGATCGGCAGGTCACGCTTGGGCCTCTTGGTCTCCTCGGCGGCGGTGGCGACCACGTCGAAGCCGATGAAGGCGAAGAAGACGATCGCGGCCCCGGCGAAGACGCCCGCCCACCCGTACGTCGACGGGGTGTAGCCGAAGAGCACCTGGATCAGCGGCGCCTTGCCGCCGTGCACCTCGGGCGTGGCCGTCGCCTTCGGCACGAACGGGTGGTAGTTCACGCCCTTGACGAAGAACAGGCCCGCGACGATGACGAGCAGGACCACGGCGATCTTGACGGCGACGATGACGGCGTTGACGCGCGAGGAGATCTTCACGCCGAGGACGAGCAGCGCGGTGACGGCCAGCACGATGAGCATCGCGGGCACGTTGAACGCCGCCTTCTCCCCCACCAGCGAGGCGGGCAGGTGGAGGCCCATGTCGTCGAGAAGGATCTCGGCATAACCCGACCAGCCCACCGCGACGGTCGCCGCGCCGAGCGCCAGTTCGAGCATGAGGTCCCAGCCGATGATCCAGGCGGGCAGCTCGCCGATGGTGGCGTAGGAGAAGGTGTACGCCGAGCCGGCCACCGGGACGGTGGAGGCGAACTCCGCGTAGCAGAGCGCGGCGAGCGCGCAGGCGATGCCGGCCGCCACGAACGACAGCGCCACGGCCGGCCCGGCGTTCTCCTTGGCCACTTTGCCGGTGAGCACGAAGATGCCGGTACCGACGATGACGCCGACGCCGAAGACGGTGAGGTCGAGCGCGCTCAGTTCCCGGCGGAGCCGGGATTCCGGCTCGTCGGTCTCGCGGATGGATCGTTCCACCGACTTGGTACGGAGAACACTCATCACAGTCCTCGTTCGAAGGGTGACCGTTTGATCACCACGAGAACCGCCGCGAAACGCCGTGGAGCGGGTCTTCCCGCCCGAGTTCGCTGGTCACGGCGTGTTCCGAGTGCCTCAGGAGCCGGAGAAGGCCGCCGAACCGCCCGGCCGGAGCCGCCGAACCGCCGACCCGCCCGGCCGGAGCCGGCGGGCCGACGGCGGTCGTCACTCGGTGGGTTCGAGGACCGAGTCGCGGGCGATGGCGGCGGTGATGTCGCGGGCCAGCCCCTGGGGGGTCAGGCCGATGTCGGTGAGGATCTGCGCGCGCTTGGCGTGGTCGAGGAACCGCTGCGGGATGCCGAACGTGCGAACCGGCACGTCGACGTCGCCGTCGCGGAGCAGCCGCGCCACCGCGTCACCGACCCCGCCGACCCGGACGTTGTCCTCGACGACCGCGACGAGGCGGTGTTCGGCGGCCAGGCCGACGAGCTTCTCGTCGAGCGGCTTGACCCAGCGGGGGTCGACGACCGTCACCCCGATGCCGTGCGCGCCGATCAGCTTGGCCGCCTCCACGGCGGTGCCCGCCATGGCGCCGACGGCCACCAGCAGCACGTCGCTGTCCTCCGAACGCGACAGCACGTCGACGCCGCCGGTGCGCTCGATCGCCGGGACGTCGTCGCCGGCGGGGCCCTTGGGGAAGCGCACGACCGTCGGGCCGTCGGTGACCTCGACCGCCTCACGGAGCTGCTCGGTGAGCCGGGCGCCGTCGCGCGGAGCGGCGATCCGCAGGCCCGGCACGACCTGCAGGATCGACATGTCCCACATGCCGTTGTGGCTCGGCCCGTCGTCGCCGGTGACGCCCGCGCGGTCGAGCACGACGGTGACGGGCAGCCTGTGCAGCGCGACGTCCATCAGCAGCTGGTCGAAGGCCCGGTTGAGGAACGTGGAGTACACCGCGACGACCGGGTGCATGCCGCCGAACGCCAGACCCGCCGCCGAGGTCACGGCGTGCTGCTCGGCGATGCCGACGTCGTAGGTGCGCTCGGGGTAGACCTCGGCGAAGGCCGCCAGGCCGGTCGGGTGCAGCATCGCCGCGGTGATGGCGACGATGTCGGGCCGCTCCGCGCCGAGCCGGACCATCTCGTCGCTGAAGACCTTGGTCCAGCTCGGGCCGCCGCTCTTGGCGAGCTTGCGGCCGGTGGCCGGGTCGAACAGCCCCGGAGAGTGGAAGTGCTCCTCGTCGTCGTTCTCGGCGGGCGCGTAGCCGTAGCCCTTGCGCGTGATGCAGTGCACGATGACCGGGCCGCCGAACGCCTTGGCCTTGCGGAGCGCGTGCTCGACGGCGGCCTCGTCGTGGCCGTCGATCGGCCCGACGTATTTCAGGCCGAGGTCCTCGAACATCGCCTGCGGCTGCAGGATGTCCTTGATGCCCTTCTTGATGCCGTGCAGGGCGTCGTACGCCATGCCGCCCACGACCGGGGCCTTCGGCACGGTGCGCTTGATCAGGTCGAGCGCGTGCTCGTAGCCGCGGGTCATGCGCAGGTCGGCGAGGTGGCTCGCCAGGCCGCCGATGGTCGGGGAGTAGGAGCGGCCGTTGTCGTTGACGACGATGACGACCCGCCGGTCCTTGCCCGCGGCGATGTTGTTGAGCGCCTCCCAGGCCATGCCGCCGGTGAGCGCGCCGTCGCCGATGAACGGCACCACGAACCGGTCGCCCTCGCCGCGCAGCTGGAACGCCTTGGCGATGCCGTCGGCGTAGGACAGGGCGGTCGAGGCGTGGGAGTTCTCGATGACGTCGTGCTCGGACTCGGCCTGGCTCGGGTAGCCGGACAGGCCGCCGCGCCGGCGCAGGCCGTCGAAGTCGTGGCGTCCGGTGAGCAGCTTGTGGACGTACGCCTGGTGGCCGGTGTCGAAGAGGATCCGGTCGCGCGGCGAGTCGAAGACCCGGTGCAGGGCGATGGTCAGCTCCACCGCCCCGAGGTTGGGCCCGAGGTGACCGCCGTTCGTCGACACGACGGAGACGAGGACGTCACGGATCTCGCCTGCGAGCTGGGCGAGCTGTTCCGGCTCCAGGCGCTTGAGGTCTTCGGGCCGTTCAATCGACTCAAGTAGGGTCACCCGGGTCATCTCCTCGTGTTTCTGCGGATGCCGATTTTAATGGTGCTGCCAACCGGTGGGACGCGGGCGGTCCCGGGCGAAGTTCGTGTAGCGCGCCGTAACGATCGGATATAAAGAACGGGATGAGCGAACAGAGAGTGACGACAGACGAACTGATCGTGCTGCTCGACGCCGAGGGGCGGGCGGCCGGCACGGCGCCCAAGGCGCCCAGCCACCACGAGAGCACGCCCCTGCACCTGGCCTTCTCCTGTTATCTCACGGACGGCGCGGGGCGAGTCCTGATCACTCAGCGGGCGCACGACAAGACGTCGTTCCCCTCGGTGTGGACCAACAGCTGCTGCGGCCACCCGGCGCCCGGCGAGAGCCTCCGCGAGGCGGTGCGCCGGCGCGTGGCGACCGAGCTGGGCCTGCAGGCCGAGGCGCTCACGCTCGTGCTGCCGGAGTTTCGCTACCGCGCGACGGCGGCGAACGGCCTCGTCGAGAACGAGCTGTGCCCGGTGGTCCGCGCGACCGCGACCGGCGAGCTGCGGCCGCACCCGGACGAGGTCGAGGCGGCCGACTGGCGCGACTGGGACGCCTGCGTGGCTCTCGCCGGTCACCCGTCGGCCTCCCCGTGGTTCCGCTCGCAGATGGAACGGCTCGCGCCGCTCGGCGCTCCGGCGGACTGGCCCGCCGCGCACCCGTCGCTACTGCCGCCCGCCATCACGTGGTGACCGGCTCGTCGGCGGCCGCCGTGCGCAGGGTGCGAAACTCCGCGGCGAGGGTGTCGACGGTGTAGTGGGCGTTCAGCCCGGACGGGTTGGGCAGGATCCACAGGCGCGCACCGCCGAGCGTACGGCTCTGCGGGCCGATGCGGGCCGACCGGTCGCCGAAGGCCGTGCGGTAGGCGGTCACGCCGAGGATCGCCACCGCCCGCGGCGCATGACGCTCCGCGAACGCCTCGAGCAGCGCCCCGCCCTCGGCCAGCTCGTCCGCCGTCAGCTCGGCCGCCTGCGCGGTGGCCCGCGCGGCGAGATTGGTGATGCCCAGGCCGTAGGAGGGCAGCAGGTGCTGCTCGGGCGGCGCCAGGAGCCGGTCGGTGAAGCCGGAGCGGTGCAGCGCCGGCCAGAACCGGTTGCCCGGCCGGGCGAAGTGGAACCCGGTCGCGGCGGAGTAGAGCCCGGGGTTGATGCCGCAGAGCAGCACGCCGCCGCGGGGCGGCACGACGTCGGGGATCGTGCGGTCCTTCGCGGCCGCGAGCTCGGCGGCGGTCGGTCGAGACGTCATTGACGAACGGTATCCCGGCGGGCGCGCGGCGCGGTGACCTGACCATGGATCATATATTACTCACGGTAGTGACGGTTTTACCGTGCGCACGCTAGGGGCCGCCTCGCGCGGAGGCGGCCCGTCGCACGTGCGTCACCCTGGACTGCGAGCCCCTGGACGCCCGCCCGTGACCGCGTGCCGTCCTTCCTACTTGCGCAGCAGGGAGCGCAGGACGTACTGCATGATCCCGCCGTGGCGGTAGTAGTCGGCCTCTCCCGGGGTGTCGATGCGGACGACCGCCTGGAACTCCTTGTCGCCGGCCTTCACGGTGACCTCGCGAGGCGTCTCGCCGTCGTTCAGGCGCTCGACGCCGACGATGTCGTAGGTCTCCTTGCCGGTCAGGCCCAGGGACTCGACCGTCTCGCCGTCGCGGAACTGCAGCGGCAGGACGCCCATGCCGATGAGGTTCGAGCGGTGGATGCGCTCGAACGACTCGGCCAGCACCGCGCGGACACCGAGCAGGCTGGTGCCCTTGGCCGCCCAGTCGCGCGAGGAGCCGGAGCCGTACTCCTTGCCGCCGAGCACGATCAGCGGCGTGCCCTCCACGGCGTACGCCTGCGCGGCGTCGTAGATCGACATCTCCTCGCCGTCCTTGACGGTGACCCCGCCCTCGGTGCCGGGGGCGAGCAGGTTGCGCAGGCGGATGTTGGCGAAGGTGCCGCGGATCATCACCTCGTGGTTGCCGCGGCGCGAGCCGTAGGAGTTGAAGTCGCGGCGCTCGACGCCGTGCTCGGTGAGGTAGCGGCCGGCCGGGCTGTCGGCCTTGATCGCGCCGGCGGGTGAGATGTGGTCGGTGGTGACCGAGTCGCCGAGCAGCGCGAGGACCTTGGCGCCGGTGATGTCGGCGACCGGCTCCGGCTGCTCCCCCATGCCGTCGAAGTACGGCGCCTTGCGCACGTACGTCGAGTCGGGGTCCCACTCGAAGGTGGTGCCGCCCGGCGCCGACAGGGCCTGCCAGCGCTGCCCGCCGGCGAACACGTCGGCGTAGTCGCGGCTGAACATCTCCTGCGCGATCGCCGACTCGACGACCTCCTCGACCTCCTGCGGCGAGGGCCAGATGTCCTTCAGGTACACCGGCTCACCGTCGGACCCGGTGCCGATTGGGCCGTTCGCGATGTCGACGTCCATGGAGCCGGCGAGGGCGTAGGCGACGACGAGCGGCGGTGAGGCGAGGTAGTTCATCTTGACGTCGGGGTTGATGCGGCCCTCGAAGTTGCGGTTGCCCGAGAGCACCGAGGTGACGGCCAGGTCACCCTCGTTCACCGCGGCGCTGATCTCCTCCGGCAGCGGGCCGGAGTTGCCGATGCACGTCGTGCAGCCGTAGCCGACGAGGTTGAAGCCGAGCTTCTCCAGGTACGGCGTGAGGCCCGCGCGGTCGTAGTAGTCCATGACGACCTTCGAGCCCGGGGCGAGCGAGGTCTTCACCCACGGCTTGCGGGACAGGCCGCGCTCGACCGCCTTCTTGGCGAGCAGCGCGGCGCCGATCATGACCGACGGGTTGGAGGTGTTGGTGCAGGAGGTGATCGCGGCGATCACCACCGCGCCGTGGTCCAGCTCGAACTCGTTGCCGTCGACGCTGACCGTGACCGGGTTGCTCGGCCGGCCCGCGGCGGAGTCGGCCGCGCTCTCGACGGGCTTGTCGCCGTTGCCGTTCTGGGCGATGGCCGGGGAGTCGGAGGCCGGGAACGACTCGGCGGACGCCTCGTCCAGCGGGCCCCGGATGCTGTCGTCGGCGACGTAGTCGCGGACCGCGGTGCGCCAGGCCTGCTTGGCGTCGGACAGCGCGATGCGGTCCTGCGGGCGCTTGGGGCCGGCGATGGACGGGACGACCGTGGACAGGTCCAGCTCGAGGTATTCGGAGTACTCCGCCTCACGGGCCGGGTCGTGCCACAGGCCCTGCTCCTTGGCGTACGCCTCGACGAGCGCGACCTGCTCGGCCGGGCGCCCGGTGAGCTCGAGGTACTTCACGGTCTCACCGTCGATCGGGAAGATCGCGCAGGTCGAGCCGAACTCGGGGCTCATGTTGCCGATGGTCGCGCGGTTGGCCAGCGGCACCGCGCCGACGCCGTCGCCGTAGAACTCCACGAACTTGCCGACGACGCCGTGCTTGCGCAGCATCTCGGTGATCGTGAGCACGAGGTCGGTGGCGGTGGTGCCGGCGGGCAGCTCGCCGGTGAGCTTGAAGCCGACGACGCGCGGGATGAGCATCGAGATCGGCTGGCCGAGCATGGCCGCCTCGGCCTCGATGCCGCCCACGCCCCAGCCGAGGACGCCGAGGCCGTTCTGCATCGTCGTGTGGGAGTCGGTGCCGACACAGGTGTCGGGGTACGCACGGCGTTTTCCATCACTGCCCTCGTTGTCGAAGACGACGCGGGCCAGGTGCTCGATGTTGACCTGGTGCACGATGCCGGTGCCGGGCGGCACGACCTTGAAGTTGTCGAAGCCCTGCTGGCCCCACTTGAGGAACTGGTAGCGCTCGCGGTTGCGGCCGTACTCGAACTCCACGTTGCGCTCGAAGGCGTCCTCGCGGCCGAACACGTCGACCTGCACGGAGTGGTCGATGACCATCTCGGCCGGGTTGAGCGGGTTGATCTTCTCCGGGTCGCCGCCGAGGTCGCGTACGGCCTCGCGCATCGTGGCGAGGTCCACGACGCAGGGCACACCGGTGAAGTCCTGCATGATCACGCGGGCGGGCGTGAACTGGATCTCCTGGTTCGGCTGGGCGTTCGGGTCCCAGCCGGCGACGGCGCGGATCTGGTCCGCGGTGATGTTCGCGCCGTCCTCGGTGCGCAGGAGGTTTTCCAGCAGGACCTTCAGGCTGTACGGGAGGCGCGCCGAACCCTCGACGGCATCCAGCCGGAAAATCTCATAGGACGCGTCGCCGACACGAAGCGTCTGTCGGCTGCCGAAGGTGTCCAAGTCGTCTCCTCCTCATGCGCGCTCGCCGCGGGATCCCCCCTTGTGGCGAGCGCGGGGCGGTGGTCTACGTCCCGAATTTTGCCGCAACGGGGCACGACGGCGAGAACTGAGGCTCACCTAACTTCCCGTGCGATTTTCTCTCGACGTCAAGGTACCACAGGTATCTCGACATCGAGGTACCTGCCGTAGGGTGTTGACAACGAACTCTTTCGATATATCGTTAGCGTATCGAGAGAGGTCGAAGAGCGATCTCAGAAGGGAGTGCAGAATCATGCACGCGACATTCGACGCATCACGCAGACAGCGGGGCGGCCGCCGCGGCGGCTTCGACCGGCGAGGCGGTTTCCCCGGTCCGTTCGGCCGGTTCGGTGGTCCGTTCGGCGGTCCCCCGCCCTGGGCGGACCGCCGAGGCAAGGCACGGCGCGGAAACGTGCGGGCGGCGATCCTGGCGCTGCTCGCCGAGGAGCCCCGCAACGGCTACCAGCTCATCCAGGAGATCGAGGAGCGCAGCGGCGGCGAGTGGCGGCCGAGCCCCGGCGCCGTCTACCCCGCGCTCCAGCAGCTCACCGACGAGGGGCTGATCGAGGCCGAGGAGCAGGAGGGCCGCCGCGTGTTCCGCCTGTCCGACGGCGGACGGGCGTACGTGGAGGCCCACCCGGACGAGGTGAACGCCCCCTGGGAGGCGATGACCTCCGACGTGCGCGACGACGTGCGCGACCTGCTCACGACCGCCGCCAAGACCGGCTCGGCCGTCATGCAGATCGTCCACACCGGCGACGAGAACCAGGTGGCCGAGGCCAGGCAGATCCTGACCGAGACGCGGCGCCGGCTGTACCGGCTGCTCGCCGACGACGAGTGAGGCTCGAGACGAGATGAGCGCCGAGCAGCTCCGCGTCGGTGACGCGGAACGCGACGAGGTGACCACGGCCCTGCACGAGCACTTCGCGCAGGGCCGGCTCACCCGCGAGGAACTGGACGAACGCCTGACCGCGGCCCTGTCCGCCCGGACCGTCGGCGACCTGCGGGAGATCACCCGCGACCTGCCCGGCGCCCTGGCCGCCACCGAACGCCCCGCGGGACCGCGCGGCCGGGGACCGTGGGAGATGGGCACGGCGTACTGGGGCCGGGGCCCGCTCATGGCACCGTGGCCGCGCGGCGGCGGGGGCCCGCACGGCCGGGGACATCTCGCCCGGACCTCCGATGATGATGAGGAGGACGTCCCCTGGGCGGTGGGCGCCGGGCTTCCGGTGAGCCGCCGGGGACCGGCCCGGGCGCGGCAGGGGTGGGCGGCGTACGGCGGGTGGGGGCCCGCCTGGAGCGGCTGGGGGCCGCCGCGCGGCCGGCCCTTCGGCCCGCTGCTGCTCGTCGCCCTGATCGTCGCCGCCGTCACCGGCGGCTGGTGGGTGCTCCTCCCCCTGCTGGCCTGCCTGTGGCTCGCGGTCGCGGTCAGGGGAGCGGTCGCGGTCAGGGGAGTCCGCCACGCCCGCCGCCACCTGAGCGCCCGGCGTTAGGGTCTGCCTCGAAGCCCCGCTGTGAGACGGACCCCGGGACGATCAGGCCTCCAGAAGGGTGGTGAGCCTGCGGACGGCGCGGTCGAGGTTCGGGTCGGTGGTGTCCGGCGCCAGGGCGCGAGCGTCCCCCGGCGGCACCCAGCCGATCCCGGCGAACTCGCGCGTGTCATAACGGGTGATCTCCTCGGCTCCCGCCTGGACGGCGTACCAGAGAGAGACGTCCGTGTGGCTGCCGGCGCCGCGGGTTCGTGCCACGGAGACGAAGAACGGCGTCCGGCCGGTGGGCTCCAGCGGGATCGCCTCGGCGAACAGCTCCTCCCGGCACTCTCGGACGACCGTCGCCCACGGATCGCGGTCGGCCGGCTCGACATGCCCGCCCGGCGGCAGCCGCAGTCCCGCGCCCCGGTGGTCGGTCAGCAGGAGACGGCCCGTACGCGGGTCGACGACGGTGAAGTACGCGACCAGGTGGACGGCCGGCACGTCCGGCTTGCGGACCCGGTAGAGCGGGGCGCCGCCGACCGCCCAGTCCCGTGCGTACCGGCGGTGCGCGGCCTCGATGCCGTCGGCGGGGCGGAGCCCGTCGAGCAGGCCCACGAGACCGGTCCTCGGGTCCGGCCCCGCCGGCTCGTATGGGATGGGCGGAGGCTCAGGCGGCATGACGGGAGAGCGTACCGATCGGGTCCTCGAGGAGGGGCTCGAAGGCCAGTTCGGCGGCGCCGACGATCTGGGCGTCGGGGCCCAGCGCCGAGGCGGCCAGGCGCACCTGCTCGCGCGGCGCCACGAGCGAGGACCGCGAGGCCGCGTCCGCCACGATCTCCGCGGTCGCCTCGTACAGCTCGCCGAGCGGGCCGCCGAGGATGACGATGTCGGGGTTGAAGGTGTTCACGAGCATGCCGACGCCGACGCCGAGCCAGCGCGCGACGCGGGCGGCGGCGTCCATGTACTCACGCTCCCCCGCGGCGGCTCTGGCCAGCACGTCGCGGTAGGCGTCCATGCCGCTGCCCGGCTCCCGGCCCGCCTCCCGCAGCAGCGCGTCCGCGCCGACCTCGGTCTCCAGGCATCCGGTCGCGCCGCATCGGCAGGGCCGGCCGTCGGGGTTCACCCGGAGATGGCCGATCTCTCCCGCGTACCCGCCTCGGCCGCGCAGGGGGCGCCCGCCGACGAGGATGCCGCCGCCGATGCCGATCTCGCCGGACATCACGACGACGTGCTCGTACCCGGCCGCCACGCCGCGCCAGTGCTCGGCGAGGGCGCCCAGGTCGGCGTCGTTGGCGATCACGGCCGGCAGGTCCAGCCGCTCCCCCAGCCGGGCGCCGAACGGCACGTCGGTCCAGCCGAGGTTCGGCGCGAACCGGAGCAGGCCGTCCTCGTGCCGGACCACGCCCGGCACGGACAGCCCGACCCCCACGCACCGGGCGCCGGACGGGGCCGCCCGGCGCAACCGGTCACACGTGCCCGCGATCGCGTCGACGGTGACGTCCAGGTCGCTCCAGTCGCGCTCGGGCTCCACGTCGACGCGGTCGAGCACGTCACCGCCGAGCCCGACCCTCGCCACGACCAGGTGCCGTACGCCCAGGTCGACCGCCAGGACGTACACGCCCTCCGGAGAGGGCACCACCTCCAGCGACGGGCGGCCGGCCCGTCCCTGGGCGCTCGCTGAGCGCTGCAGGACGAGCCCGGCCTCCGTCAGCTCGGCGACCAGGTCGCCGATGGTGCTCCGGTTCAGCCCCATCTCCGCGGTGAGCAGTGCGCGCGACCGGTGACCGTGCCGGTGCACCTCGGTGAGGATCGTGCCGAGGTTGTGCCGGCGTACGTCGTCCTGGGTCGACCCGCGGATGCGTCGACGCGTCACGGGATCGCTTCCGGGGTTCAGCGGCCGGACGCGGAGCGGCGACGCCGGGCCAGCGCGTCGATGCTCGCGGCGAAAAGCAAGAAGCCACCCGTGATGATGTAGTTCCAGTACGCGGGCTTGTGCAGCAGCAGCAGGCCGTTGATGATCGTCGCGATGACGACCCCGCCCAGGATCCCGTCCCGGATCTTCCCCCGGCCACCGAACAGGCTGGTGCCCCCGATGACGGCGGCACCCACCGCATAGAGCAGCGTATTGCCCGCGCCGGCGTCCGGGGTCACGGAGTTGAGCCGGGAGGCGGCGATGATCCCGCTGAACGCCGCCAGCACCGAGCAGATCATGAAGACGGACATGCGGACCGAGCCCACCCGAATGCCCGCGCGGCGCGCCGCCTCGGAGTTGCCGCCGACCGCGTAGATGTGCCGCCCGTACTTTGTCCGGCCCAGCACGAACGAGCAAATGATCAGCAACGCCCCGACGAGCGGCACTCCCCACGGTACGCCGCCGAAGAAGACATTCGGGTTGGCGGCCCGGTCAAGACTCAGGAAGTAGGTGCCGCCGAGGATCATCACGGCGACGAAGATGATCTGGCCGACCACCAGAGGGAAGGGGCGGCGTGCCAGCTTCCGCGCGTTCTGCCGTTGCCAGCGGAGCAGCTGGACGATCGCGTAGCCGGCGGTGGTCGCGCCCGCACACGTCCAGCCAAGCCAGATCGGCATCTGCTCGTTGGCCAACGCGATAATGAACTTGTCGTGGATCGGGACCGTTCCGCCCTCACCGATCAACCGGAGTGCGATGCCCTGCAGGCCGAGAAACAGCGCGAGCGTCACGACGAAGGACGGGATGCGCATGAACGCCACGAGGATGCCGATGAACGCGCCTATCGCGACACCGACGATCACCGCGAAGAGGACGGAGATCTCCCAGCCCCAGCCCGCATCCACGAGCAGCCGGCCCATGACGGCAGCGCAGGCGCCACTGGCCACGCCGGCGGAGAGGTCGATCTCACCGAGCAGCAGCACGAACACCAGGCCCATCGCGAGGATCGACACTGGAAGCGCCTGAACCAGCAGGTTCGCAATGTTGGCCTTGCTGAGGAACAGATCCGGGCTCAGCACCCAGAACAGGATGACCAGCGCGAGCAGCCCGAAGAGCGCCGGCAGCGCACCGAGATCGCCGGAGCGCAGGGTGACGCCGTAGTCGCGGATGGCCTCCGACACCGACTGCGTGCGGGTGTCGTTGGAGAAGTCGGAGCCGGCGACGGTCGCCGTGCCGGGGACCGTGTCGACCGGCTCGGGTGTTTCGGTAGACATCGTGAACCTCAGATGCTTTCGGCGGCGGTCGAGGACGCAAGACCAAGATCACCCGAACGGCCACTGGTGATGAGCTCGACCACCTGGCTGTGGGTGACGTCGGCGCGCTTGACATCGGCGGCGACCCGGCCCAGGAAGAGGGCCGTGATCCGGTCGGCGACCTCGAACACGTCGTTCATGTTGTGCGAGATCAGCAGCACCCCGTGGCCGGTCTCCGCGAGACGGCGGACCAGGTCGAGGACCTGGCGCGTCTGCGCGACGCCCAGCGCGGCGGTCGGCTCGTCGAGGATCACGACCTTCGAGTCCCACAGCACCGCCTTGGCTATCGCCACGGTCTGCCGCTGACCACCGGACAGGCTGGCCACCTGCTGGCGGACCGACTTGACGGTGCGAACGGACAACCTCGCCAGGGTCTCGCGGGCGGCCTGCTCCATCGACGCCTCATCCAGGACGACGCCCTTCGTCCGCTCACGCCCGAGGAACATGTTCTGCGCGATGTCCAGGTTGTCGGCCAACGCGAGGTCCTGGTAGACGACCTCGATGCCGAGCGCGGCGGCGTCCTTCGGGCTGTTGATGCTGACCTGGCGGCCCTCGAACAGGATGCTGCCCGAGTCGACCGGGTGGATGCCGGCGATGCACTTGATCAAGGTCGACTTGCCCGCGCCGTTGTCACCGACCAGCGCGGTCACCTGGCCGGGACGCACAGCCAGGTTGACGTCGTGGAGCACATGGATGGCTCCGAAGCTTTTGTTGATCCCCACGAGCTCGAGCGTGGGGGGCTCGTTATCGGACAAGGTTCCCATTCCCCCTAGAGCGGCGAGCGGGGCGCCCGCTGGCGCGGGCGCCCTCGGCGGTCACTGGATGCCGGCCGCCTTGCACTTGGCGGCGTAGGCGCCCTTGCACAGTTCGGTGGCCTTGACGCCACCGTCGGTGACGACCTGCTTGACGTTGTCCTTGAAGATGCCGATCGGCTGGAGCAGGATCGAGGGCACCTGCCGCTTGCCGGTCGGGTCGTCGGACGTGCCGTTCGTCTGCGGCTTCTGGCCCTTGGCCAGCGCCGTCACGACGTTGACGAGGGCGTCGGCCTCCTGCTTGTTCGGCTTGTAGACGGTCATGCACTGGGTGCCGTCGAGGATGTTCTGCAGACCCTGTGGCGTGGCGTCCTGGCCGGTGACGGGAACCTTGCCGGCCACGCTGTTCTTCTTGAGGATCGAGATGGCCGCCTGGCCCAGGCCGTCGTTCGCGGCGAGCACGCCGTCGATCTTGCCCTTCTGCTGGGTGTACATCTGCTCGAAGATCGTCGCGGCCTGCTGGTTGTCCCAGTCGGGCACGGCCTGCTCGGCGACCTTGGTGTAGTTGGTCACCTTGTCGAGGACCTCGTGCGCACCGTTCTTGAAGAGGGTGGCGTTGTTGTCGGTCGGGGAGCCGTCGAGGTAGACGATGTTCGACTTCTTGTCACCCAGGCACTTCTGCAGGCCCTGGCCCTGGACCCGGCCGACCTGCGTGCCGTCGAAGGACACGTAGTAGTCCGCGGAGCCGCCGAGCGTCAGGCGGTCGTAATCGATCGTCTGGACACCCTGCTGCTTGGCCTTGCTCTCGATGGCGGCCCCGGAGGCGGAGTCGAGGTTGACGATCGCCAGGATGGTCACACCACTCGTGATCATCTGGTCGGCGATGGTCTGCATCCGCTGCTTGTCGCCCTCGGCGTTCTGGATGTCGGCGGGGATACCGGCCTGCTTGAACGCCTGGGTCAGGACCGGACGGTCGAAGCTCTCCCAGCGGACCGAGGACTTCGTGTCGGGAAGGATGATCCCGACCTTGCCCTTGATCTTGCCGCCGCCGGAACCACCGTCGCCCTTGCTGTTGTTGTCATCTCCGTTACCACAGGCCGCGAGGCCCGCGGTGGCCATGGCAGCGATCGCCGCGATACACGCCGTGCGCTTCAGTCTCACGTCGACACCTTCTCCGAGCTCCCCAAGGAACAGTTTGTTTGGCCGCACAACGTATTCCTCGTGAGCTGCCACGTATAGGGCCCGAAAGGCGGAGACATGGGACGGTTACGACATCGAAATCTGATCGTCACATTACGGTCCGGGGTCGCCGCGTCGCCCTTAGCGATGGCCGTCCAAGGGTGCCCAGGACAGGCCAAGGATGGCGACGTTTTCGCAGGCCGTACGGGATGACAACGTAAGACAGAAATGGCCTCTCGGCGGCCGGCCGCCGAAGGCGATCCGGACCGGCGAAGGTACCCCAGCAACGGTCACGCTAAGTGATCGAAATCGGTCTCCTCGGCGGTGGTCGCCGCCACTTCACGAGAACGCCTCCCGCCCCCCGGGCCGGGCGGTCCGGGGGCGCGGGTGGTTCGTCAGGGCTGGACGGGCATGGTCCAGCAGTTGGAGATGGCCGCCTTGCCCGACAGGCGGTCGGTCAGCCAGGAGATCGCGTCGGCCTGGTCGGTGAGCAGCGGCGTCAGGTGGTTGGTGAGGATCTTGTCGCCGAGGTTCGGCAGAACGATGGGCCGATAGGTGACGTTGCCGCCCTTCCGGCACCAGTCCACGGCCAGCTGCCGGGCCTGGGCGTGCGGGACGATGTCGTCCTCGGTCCCGGTGGCGAGCCGTACGGGGCCGGCGGGCTTGAGCGTGCCGATGCGCTGCGCGTCGAGCGTGGCCTGCGCCGCGGGGTTGGCGGCGATGACGGCGGCGAGGGACTCGCCGCTGCTGGTCCACGTGGTGCTCGTGGCGAAGCCGTAGGTGAGGATCGCCTCTCCGATGCACATCGTCGACAGGTCCTGCAGCGCGGCCTTGCCGGCGGCGTTGGTGTTGGCGTCGAGAATGGCCTTGAGGGCCGGGTCGGACTGGGTGAAGCCGTTGATCGACCAGCCGAGCGCACCGGCGAGGGCGCTGCCGTCGATGCCCTTCATGACCGAGGTCAGGTCGGCGGGTGGCGCGCCGGCGTAGGTGCCGGCCACCTTCACGTCGGGCGCGTACGACGGCTGCAGCTCGGCGGCTGCGGCGCCGGCGCCACCGCCCTGGCTGTAGCCGTACAGGCCGACGCGCGAGTCGCCGGCGATCGACGCTCCCGGCACGGCGTGCGCCGCGCGGGCCGCGTCCAGCAGGGCGTGCCCCTGGTCGACGCGGTTGACGTAGGTGTGGAGCCGGTCGGTCGCGCCCAGGCCGACGTAGTCGGTGACGACGACCGCCGCACCGGCGGAGAGCAGCCGGTAGATGGCGAGGTCGTCATAGCCGATCGACAGTGTCTGGCCGGTCAGGGTCAGCGGGTACTGCAGCGCCATCGAGGCCGAGCACTGGTCGCCCTGGCCCATGGTGCCCGAGGCGAACGCCACGAGCGGCCGGGAGCCCCCGCCGTGCCAGGCGGCCGAGGGTTCGATGTAGGCGCCGGTCACCGCGACCGGCTGCCCGTTCGAGTCGGTGGACTTGTACATCAGCCGGGTCGCCGTGCCCGGCAGCGGACGGCCGTCCAGGCCCGGCAGGCTCAATCCGAGCGGCAGAGGCTCGGTACGGACCAGCGCGCCGTTGGCGGACGGCAGCGTCGCGGGCGGGTCGTAGAAGGCCGGGATGGTCACTCCACGGGACACCTCGTCGGGGGACACGACGGCGGCGGACGCGGGTGCGGGTGCGGCGGTCAGGCCGACGCATGCCGCGACGGCGGCGATGACGGCCGATGCCCTCGTGCCGCCCGGCCTTCGCCGGGCGGCGGCGGAGTCCTCCGGAGACGGGGAGTGGGCGGGGGCACGGAGACGGGGGATGATGCGACGCACGGGACTCTCCTCGCTCTGCTACGGGGAAGTGGCCGCAAATTAACAGCGCCCGTCACCGCCAAGTAACTCACCAGTAGGTTACGCGTGGGTAACTCCGGTCGAATCACTAACGTGCTGCCGATTCGTACTGGTTAGTCCATTAATTTCGCACAAAGGCCGGGCGACGGGGACGCGGGGCATCAGGCCTTGGCGGGACGGAACGTCGTGGCGAAGGCCGCGAAGATGGGCTTGCTCGCCTTCCATCGGCTGTCCGGAACCTGCCAGTACAGGGCGTAGGCGTGCTTGCTGTTGGCCAGAATGTTCCGGTTGAGCACGTGCGTACGGCCGCTGGAGCCCCGATAGGTGAACTCCCAGTCGGCGGCCTTTCGGGCCTGCGGGTAGTCGACCGACTCAAGACGGACCCGGTGGTAGTCCGAGAAGCCGCCGCGCCGGGCGGCCTCCTGTTTCCTCCAGTCGGCCAGCGGGTCGGACTTGGGATGGTCCGACTGGTCGACGATGAGGAGCCGCGGGCTGTGCGGGTCCTCGACGTACAGGTAGTGACCGTGATGGGTGGCCGACCACCCGTCCGGTACGGCGATGGAGAAACCGGTGCGGTCGTGGTGCCAGTGGTAGCCGTCCGGCGGCGCGGCGGCCGTCGGCGACGTCGTCGGGGAGGCGGTCGTCGCGGACGGTGACGCCGGCGGCGACCCGGTCGAGGACGCGCCGGCCGGCGCGTGGCCCGGGGTCGTGCCCGCGTGGTTCGCGGACCGGCGCTCGTGGGCGTTCCCGCCGCCGAACACGCCGACGGCGGCCCAGGCCAGCAGTGTCACGGCGACCACTGCGGCGGCGACCATCATGCCGGCGAGCGCGCGCCGGGACCGGTCGCCGGTGGCCGGGACGGTGCCGCCCGACCCGGCCGTCGCTGTTCCGGCCGTCGCTGTTCCGGCCGTCGCTGTTCCGGCCGTCGCCGTGAGGGCGGTCGCCGTGTCGGCGGTGGCCGGTTCCGCGGATCCGTCCGACGCCACGCGGGCGGCCTCGCCGGTCGGTGGCGCCGCGGCATCCACGTCCGCCCCGGCGTCCGCGGGGTCGGCGGGCGGCGCCTCGGCCGGCTCCGTGGCGCCCTCGGCGATCTCGCGCAGACCGGCCGCCACCGTCTCCACCGACGGGCGCGCCGACGGGTCGCGCTGGAGCAGGGCGCGGATCAGGGGCCACAGCGGGCCCGCGCGTTCGGGTTCGTCCGGGTCGTCCATGACGAGCGCGGCCAGGGTGGCCACCGCGCTGTCGCGGTCGAACGGCGGGCGGCCCTCCACGGCCGTGTACAGCGTGCCTCCGAGTGACCACAGGTCCGACTCCGGTCCCGCCGTGTGCCCGCGTGCCCGCTCGGGCGCCATGTACGACGGCGAGCCGATCAGGACCCCCGAAGAGGTGACGGTCGAGCCGCCCTTGGCGGTGGCGATCCCGAAGTCGCCCAGCACCACCCGGCCGTCCTCGGCGAGCAGGACGTTGCTCGGCTTCACGTCGCGGTGCAGGACGCCCGCCGCGTGGGCGGCCCGCAGGCCGCCGAGCAGCTGCAGGCCGATCGCGGCGGTGCGCTCCGGGCTGAAGGGGCCGTCGGCGCGTACGGTCTCGGCGAGCGACCGCGACGGGACGTACTCCATCACGATCCACGGCCGGTCCTCGTCCTCGACGATGTCGTACAGGCCGACGACGTTGGGATGGTTGAGCCGCGCGTTGGTCCGCGCCTCGCGGAGCGTACGGCGGCGCAGCGTCTCCTGCTCCTCCTCCGACAGCCCCGGCGGGAAGGCGACCTCCTTCACCGCGACCCTGCGGTCGAGCACCTCGTCGGTGGCGAGCCAGACCACGCCCATCCCGCCACGCCCGATGACCCTGCCGAGCCGATACCGGTTCTTGAGCAGACGAGGGGTGTCCACGACGTACCGATCTACCCTTTTCTACCGAGAATTGACATGCGAGCCGCCGAGACGTGCGCGCACGACCAGGTCGTGCAGCGCCGGCTCGGCGGAGGGGCGTTCGGGCAGCGCCGAGTGGTCCCGCTCCTCCTCCAGCCGCGCCGTCATCGCCGCGACGTCGGCGGCGAGGCGTTCGCGGCCCGGCGCGTCCGCGGGCGGCGTGCCGTGCTCGGCCTCCCGCTTGGCCGCGATGAGCTCCGGCAGATACGCCGGCCCGTGGCCGAGGGCGGTCAGATCGGCGACGACCTCGCCCGTCCGCATGAGGTGGATGCCGGTCGACAGCACGCGGAACGTGTAGAGCAGCGGCTTGAGCTCTCCGGTGCGCTCGAAGAACCCCCACTGGGTGCGCGCGAAGCCGAGGTAGTGGTGCGCGTGGTGACGCGTCAGGCACTCCGGCGCGAGCGCGACCATCTCCTCGTGCAGCGGTGAGGACGCGACGACGAGCGGCGAGAGGAGCTGTTCCAGAACGTAGCCGTTGCGGCGCAGCAGCAGGCGGGCGAACTTGGCCAGGTCGTGGGTGACGAGGTCGACCTCCACGCCGTCGCGCGTCCAGGTGCGGTCGACGGTCTCGTCCCCGGTCCGCAGGCCGACGACGTCCTCGATCGGCATCAGGTGGACGCCGCGCAGGTCGACGTCGGAGTCGACGGACGGGAACCCGTACAGGTGGGCGCCGCTGACGGTCGCGAACACGACGTCGCCGGTCACCTCGCCGAGCCAGGGCGGCAGCGTACGGGTCATCGCGCGTCCCTCCGCCGTACCGACACCAGGAACTCCTCCACCCGCGCCCGGTCCGGCTCGGCGGGCAGCGCGCTGCGCTCCACGGCGGTGTCCAGGTCGCGGGTCAGCGACTCCCGCCAGTCCTCGATCTCCGCCCACGGCACCTCGCCCCGGCGCACCGCGAGCAGCCGTTCGCGGTGTTCCCGCACACCGACGAGCGGCTCCCCGTACGACAGGAGATGCCGTCCGCTGATCAGCAGGCGCAGCATGTGCATCACATGCTTCCAGCGGGGCTCGCCACGGGTGCGCAGGTCGCCGGTGAGCTTGCGGAACTGGCTGTCGGCGTACCGCAGGAACGTCGTGTGCGCCCGGCGGGACAGGAAGGCCTCGCGCAGCGCGAGCAGTTCCTCTCCCCGATCGGTGACCTTCTCCACGAGGGGCGACCAGAGACACTCCAGCGCGGTCGGGTTGGCCGCCAGCGCGAGCCCGAGGAAGCGCTCCAGCTCCCAGGAGAAGCGCTCGGCGTCCGGCTCGTCCACGTGCGTCGGCGGCTTGGTGAAGCCCCAGAACAGCGGCGTCGGCGCCGCGTACACGCCGCGCCGGTCGACGTCGCTGGCCTCCGTGGCGAGACCGTAGGCGCGGGAGCCGACCACGACGGACAGCACCGTGTGGTCGCGCACCAGCGAAAGATCATCCACGAGGAAGAAGACTGTCGAATATCGCCGGTACGTCAACCGTTATTCGCCCAAAAGATCGGACTTTCTGCTGCCGCCGAGGCGGGCACCGGACGCCCGGCCGGTTTGGGCCGGACCGGAGCGGGTTAACCTGGGCGACGGGGTGATGATGTGGGAAGTCAGATCGGTGTCACCGGCCTCGCCGTCATGGGACAGAACCTCGCGCGCAACATCGCGCGCCACGGATTCCCGGTGGCCGTGCACAACCGCAGTGAGAGCCGGACGAAACAGCTGATCGAGCGCTATGGGAACGAAGGCGACTTCACGCCGGCGACCTCGCTGGAGGACTTCGTGTCCTCGCTCGACCGGCCGCGCCGGATCGTGATCATGGTGAAGGCGGGCGGGCCCGTCGACGCGGTGATCGACGAGCTGGTGCCCCTGCTCGACAGGGGCGACATTCTGATCGACGGCGGCAACTCTCACTTCGAGGACACGCGGCGGCGTGAGAAGGCGCTGGCCGAGCGCGGCCTGCACTTCCTCGGCACCGGCGTCTCCGGCGGTGAGGAGGGCGCGCTGAACGGCCCGAGCATCATGCCCGGCGGCCCCGACGACGCGTACGCCCCGGTCGCGGAGATCCTCACCACGATCGCGGCGCAGGTGGACGGCACGCCGTGCGCCGCCCACATCGGTCCCGATGGCGCGGGCCACTACGTCAAGATGGCGCACAACGGCATCGAGTACGCCGACATGCAGCTCATCGCCGAGGCGTACGACCTGCTCACGAGCGCGGCCGGGATGTCCGCGCCCGAGATCGGGCAGACGTTCGCGCAGTGGAACGAGGGCGACCTGGAGTCGTTCCTCATCGAGACGACCGCCACGGTGCTCGGGCACACCGACGCCACGACGGGCCGCCCGCTCGTCGACGTGATCCTCGACGAGGCCGAGCAGAAGGGCACCGGCCGCTGGACCGCCCAGTCGGCGCTGGAGCTCGGCGTGCCGGTCACCGCGATCACCGAAGCCGTGTACGCCCGCGCGCTGTCGGCCCGCAAGGAGCAGCGCACACGCGCCGCCGGCGTCCTGCCCGGCCCGTCCGGCGGCTCGACCCCGGACGGCTTCGTGGACGCCGTGCGCGACGCGCTGTACGCCTCCAAGGTGGTCGCGTACGCCCAGGGCTTCGAGCAGATGCGCGCGGCCTCCGACGAGTACGACTGGAACATCGACCCCGGCACGCTCGCCACCATCTGGCGCGGCGGCTGCATCATCCGGGCGCGCTTCCTCGACCGCATCAAGGAGGCGTACGAACGCAGCCCGGAGCTGCCCAACCTCCTGCTCGACGACTACTTCCGCGACGCGGTCGCGGGCGCACAGGACGCCTGGCGCAAGGTCGTGCGCACCGCGGCCGACCTCGGCGTCCCGACACCGGCCTTCTCGGCGTCGCTGGCCTACTACGACGGCTTCCGCCGCGAACGCGGGCCCGCGTCGCTGATCCAGGGCCTGCGCGACTTCTTCGGCGCCCACACCTACCGCCGCGTCGACCGCGACGGCGTCTTCCACACGCTGTGGTCGGAGGACGGGCGCGAGATCTCCGCCGACTGACGAGGCGTCCCCTGGCCGCGCGCCCGCCCGGCGCACGGCCAGGGTCGCTCCGGCGAATCGCGCTCGGCGGCGGGTCCTACCGGGGGGATGTCGCCACGGTGACAGCCGACCAGACCTCCGAGCGTCTGATCACGGCGCGCGACCGGCCTCCGGCGTTTTCCTGACGTGCCCTAACCGATGGAAGTATCACCCAGCGACTCAAGGAGGCCGCGGAGCAGGCCGGCCAGCCGATCCCGTTCCTCTGAGGTCAGCGCGGCGAGCAGGCGCGCCTCGTTCGCCACGTGCGGCCCGACCATCTCGTCGACCATCGTCCGGCCCTGATCGGTCAGGCGGACGCGTACGGAGCGCCGGTCCTCCTCGTCGTGCACGCGCTCGACGAGCCCCCGGGCCGCCAGCCGGTCGATCCGGTTGGTGATCGCACCGGAAGTCACCATGGCGGCCCGGTTGAGGGCCCCCGCCGTCAGCTCGTACGGTGGCCCGGACCGGCGGAGAGTGGCCAGCACGTCGAACTCCCAGCGCTCGAGTCCGTGCCCGGCGAAGAACTCCTTCAGCTCCCGGTCCAGCAGCCGGGACAACCGGGTGATCCGCCCGATGACCCCCATGGGCCCGACGTCGACGTCGGGGCGCTCCCTCCCCCACTGGGTGAGCAACTGATCCACCGCATCGCTCATCGGCCGGCCTCTCTCAGCGCAAACAATCTCAACGTTCATCTACTTGACGAAGAGAATACTCTCATGCTGTTATCTCAACGTTGACATTCTCAATGTTGAGTGACTGATGGGAGGCCGGATCATGACAGTCGGGTCGGGGGCACCGCGCCGGACGGCGCGCCGCAAGATCACCGATGCGCCGGACGGCGGCCCGCCACTGAGCCGAGGGCTGCTTCTCCTGATGGCCGTGGCGACGGGGCTTTCGGTCGCCAACAACTACTTCGCCCAGCCGCTGCTCGACCTGCTCGGCCGGGAGCTTCGGCTCAGCACCACGATGGCCGGAATGGTCGTGACGGCCGCGCAGGTCGGTTACGGGCTGGGGCTGATCCTGCTCGTCCCGCTCGGCGACCTGGTCGAACGCCGCCGGCTCGCGGTACTCCTGTACGCGGCCACCGCGGCGTTCCTGCTGATCTCGGCGACCGCGCCCAACGGAGCCCTGTTGCTCGTGGGAACCGTGCTCACCGCGTTCACCTCGGTGGGCGCCCAGGTCGTGGTGCCGTACGCCGTCACGCTCGCGGCACCGGGGAAGCGCGGCCGGGTGATCGGCACGGTGACGAGCGGGCTGCTGCTGGGCACGGTGTTGTCCCGTACGGTCTCGGGAGGGCTCGCCGAACTCGGCGGCTGGCGGACGGTCTACTGGGTGAGTGCGGTCCTGGTCGCCGGGGTGACCGTGCTGCTGTGGCGCTTCCTGCCGCCTCTGCACACCCCGATCGGGCTGTCGTACCCGGCGCTGCTGCGCTCAACGTTCGCGCTGTTCCGCCACGAGCCGGTGCTGCGGTGGCGGGCCGGCATCGCCGCCCTGTCGCTCGCGTCGTTCAACGTGCTGTGGACGGCGGTGACCTTCCTTTTCGCCGGCCCATCGTACGGTTGGTCCGAGGCGGCCATCGGGCTGTTCGGGCTCGTGGGTGCGGTGGGCACGGTGGGGGCGACGGTGACCGGTCGGCTGGCCGACCGCGGCTACGTGCAGTGGGTCACCGGCGTCGGCACCGCCGCGTTCGCCGCTTCCTGGTGGCTGATCGGCGCAGGCGAGAGTTCGCTGGGGTGGCTCCTCGGCGGGGCGATCGTCCTCAACCTGGCGCACCGGGCGGTGCTCAACAGCAACCAGAACGTCATCTACGCACTGCACTCGGAGATCCGCAACCGGCTCAACTCCGCGTTGATGACGGCCTTCTTCACCGGCGGCGCCGCCGGATCGGCGCTGGCCGCGGTGGTGTGGGTGCACGGCGGCTGGACGGCGGTGAGCGTTCTGGGTGGCTCGCTGGCCTGCGGAACCTTCGTCCTGTGGGTGATGGAGCGAACCAGGGTCTCCCGACCATCCGGCCAAGATGCGGTCCGTGCCGCATCAGGCAGCTGAGTGCTCCTGACCGACCGACAACCCCCTGCGCATTGGAAGGAAGAACCTGCGCGATGACCGTCAATATCACCGTCGTCTACTACTCAGCCACCGGAAACGTGTACGCGCTCGCCGAGGCACTGGCCGAGGGCGCGCGGGCCGAAGGCGCACAGGTCAGACTCCGCCGAGTCCCCGAACTTGCCCCGGCCTCCGCGATCGCCGCCGACCCCGCCTGGACCGCCCACCATCAGCAGGTCTCGTCGCGCATCCCCGAGGTCGGCCACAACGATGTGCTGTGGGCGCACGGCCTGGCCTTCGGTACCCCGGTCCGGTTCGGCAATATCGCCTCTCAGCTCAAGCAGTTCCTCGACACCTGCGGCGGCCTGTGGGCGGCCGGCCGGCTGGCGAACAAGACCTTCACCGGCTTCGTCAGTGGCCAGTCTCGGCATGGCGGTCAGGAGTCCACCCTGCTGGCTCTCTACAACTCGGCCTATCACATGGGTGCGGTCCTCGTGCCGCCCGGCTATACCGACGACGCCGTGCACGGCGCGGGCGGCAACCCCTACGGAACCAGCCACCCGAGCGGACCCGACGGCCTGCTGCCCCCGCCGGCATTGCTGCAGGCGGCTCGCTACCAGGGCGTACGCCTGGCCCGGCTGACCGCCCGCCTGCACTCCGCTGACCTGACCCACACCTGTGCCGCGGCCGAGAAGCCCGAGCACGCCGGGTCATTGATGGGAGAACACTGAATGACCGCTGTATCCGGAACCATCGTGGACATCGTCACCTCCGACGGCACCGCCGACGCCTACCTGACCCATCCCAACGATCATGCCGCCCATCCCGCCGTGCTGCTCTACATGGATGCCTTCGGCGTACGCCCAAGCCTGACGCGCATGGCCGACCGGCTCGCCGAACACGGCTACACCGTCCTGGTACCCAACGTCCTCTACCGCCACGGGCGGGCACCGGTCGTGGAACTGCCCGTCCACATCACCGACACCCGCCGGCGCGCGCTGCTCCAGCAGCTCTTTCCTCTCGTGGGAGAACTGACCCCCGAACGGGCCATGCGCGACGCCGACGCGTACCTGTCCTGGCTGACGGCCTGCCCACGGACCACCGACGGCCCTGTCGCCATCACCGGCTACTGCGTGGGAGCCGCCCTGGCCCTGCGCACCGCCGGTACCTTCCCCGACCGGGTCGCCGCGGCCGCCGGTTTCCATGGCGGCAACCTGGCCACCGACGCCCCGGACAGCCCGCACCTGCTAGCCGACCGGATCACCGCGGAGCTCTACTTCGGCCACGCCGACGAAGACCCCTCCATGCCGCCCGAGCAGATCGAGCGACTCGACAGGGCCCTCACGTTGGCAGGTATCCGCTATCAGGCGGACGTCTACTCCGGTGCGCGACACGGCTACACCCAGGCGGACACACATCAATACAACGCCGAAGCCACCGCACGCCACTGGAACATGTTGCTGGCGCTCCTTGACCGGACCTCACGATGAAGGCCGTCTCGTCCTTCCGAACGAAGGGCGGTCGCTGTTCTTCGCGGTCACGTACACCTGGCAGTCGCTGGTCACCTGTTCGGCGTATCTATGGGCGAACGCGAGGGTCTCCGTCTGCAGGCCCGGCACCGAGGTGATCACCTTGTCGATCGCCGCGTCGGCGGAACAGGTCACTCCGGTGCCCGCCCGCAGTGCCAGGGCGGCGCGCCGTCCACCGGCCAGGGACATCGTGGCGGGGGCGGGCGTCTTCGGCGCGGCGCGGGCCGGCGTCGCTGATCCAGGGCCTGCGCGACTTCTTCGGCGCCCACACCTACCGCCGCGTCGACCGCGACGGCGTCTTCCACACCCTGTGGTCGGAGGACTTGGCTTTCCTCTACAGAGTTACGCCGATTGACGACAGGACCCTGGCCGATCACCTCAGCACGGCGAGATCGGTGCCGTGGACAGGTGGACGGCCAGGGTCACCAGCGGAGGGCCGACCCACAGGAGGCCGCGCACGATGGCCCCGACCGGCACGAACCGCGTGCGGTAGGGACCGCCGGGCCAGACGGTGCGACCCGCGGCGGCGACCCGGAACACCACGAACCGCCCTCCGCCGCGTACGGGCCTGAGCGCGTCCAGCGACGTCAGCGCGTCGACGAACTGGTCGCGCATGAGCGGCACGTAGACCGTCCGGTCCCCCAGGTCGACCTTCAGGCCGGTCCGGTGACCGAACCGATACGTCCCCAGCACGCGACCCTCGGTCCCGGACGACCGCGCCGCGCGCAGGACGCCGAGCCATCGGCGGCGCCGGTGGATGAGGTAGCCGACGATCGCGGCGCCGGGGACGGCGAACAGGAACAGCACCATTCCGATCAGCTCGTCGCGCCGGTCGTCGTAGGTCTCCCACGTCCAGCAGGTGAAGGTCGAGTACTCCAGCACCCGCACGCGCTCGCCGGGCCGGTACGGGTCGTCCCGGTCGGCGGTGCCGTACCGGACCGCGCCGTCCTTGTCGGTCCAGACGAGGGTCGGCGCGTGTGTCTCCGGGGCGGGTGCCTGCACCGTCGCCGTGTACGCCGGCGCCCGGGCCAGCCGCAGCGTGCTCTCCATGTCGCTCAGGTTCAACCGGAGATACAGCGCCCAGCTCAGCAGCAACAGGCCGGCCACGAGCACCGTGTGGAGCCGGTAGCGGGCCCGGGCCGTCGCCGGGCTCAGCCCGATGGCCGTGGGCGGCAGCAACGGCGTGCGCGTTCTCGCGGTCCTCATCACCGGCACCCCCGTTCTCCGGCGCGGTACTGATAGGACGCACCGCACCGGCCCCCGGATCACCGCACCGGACGATTCCCCCACGTTGGCCTACAGTGCTGGAATCCGACGTGAGGTGGATCATGGATCCGATCCAGGTTCCGGTCTGCATGCGCTGCCCGGACCGGACGCCACTCCGGCCGGAGCCCGCGGCGAGGTCCGTCCGCTGCCGATCGTGTGGCTGGGAGCGCGCCGTCTCGCCGTACCCGCTGGTGCTGGTCACCGGGGAGAGCGGGGCCGGCAAGAGCACGATCGCGCCCATCGTCCGGGAGCGCCTGTCGGTGTACCGGCGTAGTGCGGTCTTCGACGCCGACCTGTTCCTCCACCACCTGGACCGGGGCTGGGCCGCCTGGTGCAACGACTGGCTGCTGCTGGCCCACGCGCTCGGCGAGAACGACACCGTGATGGTGCTCTTCGGCTGCATCGACCCCGACCTGCTGGCCGCGGCGCCGGCCCGGTATCTCGTGAGCGGCCTGGAGATCGTCCTGCTCGACTGCGGCGACCGGGCCCGGGTGTCACGGCTGGAGGCGCGCCCGCCCTGGCGGGGCTGGGACGACGACGGCATCGCGGACTGCCTCGCGCGGGCCCGCGCGCTGCGGGCCCGGCCGTATTTCCGGATCGACACCACTGATGAGTCACCGGTCCGCAGCGCGGATCGATGCGCCGAACACCTCACCCGCAGGATCAGCGAAGCGGTGTAGCGGCGGCGTCGACCTTTCCGGCGACGTACTCGCGAAGCCACGGGTCGATGCCCGGCCGCCGCCGGAGCTCCCGGGTGTACGCCCGGACCTCGGCCGCGTCGGCCCGCGGCAGGAACCGCTCGGCCAGGAGCCTCGCCTCCGGATACGGGGCCCGGCCGAGGAGCGTACGCGCGGCCGGGAGGAAGCCGCCGTGGGCGACCCCGAGTTTGATCCGCGCGGCGAGGGCCGCTTCGTCGGTGGCCAGACGGCCGGCGACCTCCAGGTAACGCTCGCCCTGGTGCTCGCGCAGCACCAGGAGCGTCACCTTGGCCAGCAGGAAGTCGTGGTAGAGCGTGCCCGGCCCGTCGTCGCGGTGGCGGAGGTACTCGCCGATCGCCAGGAACCGCGCGTCCGCGGGGCTCAGCGCCGCGAACTTCGCGCCCGGGTGCACCGAGACCCGCAGCCGCATGCCCACACGCTCGGCCAGACCCTCCTCGACCTTCCGGGCCATCAGCGCGCGGGCCTCGTCACCGGCGCCGTCGGCCACCAGGTCGACGTCGCTGAGCGAATGGGCCACGTCGGCGTCGGCGTCGAGGTGGAAGTCGCCGAAGCGGAACGAGCCCGCGAGGGTCAGGCCGGGGCCGGCCGCGGTCACGGCGGACACCACGGCGTCGCCGAGCGTTCGCCGCCGGGTCCGGTACGCCGGCGGCTGCACGATGAACGCCGCCACGGTCAGCCCGATCGGTGCAGCAGGAACGGGCCCAGGGCGAGCCCGTCCAGCGTGGAGGAGAAGTACGTTCGCAGCGCGTCGTCGGGGGTGTAGACGATCGGCTCGCCGTCGATGTTGAAGGAGGTGTTCAGGACGACGCCGTGTCCGGTGCGCCTCCGCATCGCCTCCAGCACCGCGACGTAACGCGGGCTGCACACGCGGTCGTCGACGCAGTGGGGCCGGCTCGTGCCGTCCACGTGCACGACGGCGGGCAACATGGCCGCGTCCCTGACCTCATGCGCCTCGATCATGAACGGGGCGTCGGCGACCGGGAACCACTTGTCCATGGCGTCCGGCAGCAACGACGGCCCGAACGGACGCCACGCCTCCCGCTGTTTGATCTCCAGGTTCAGGCGGTCGACGACGGCGGCGTCCAGGGGCGAGGCGAGGATCGAGCGGTGTCCCAGCGCGCGCGGGCCGACCTCGGCCCGGCCCTGGAACCAGCCGATGACCTCGCCGGCCAGCAGCCGGTCGGCGACCTCCGCCGCGAGGTCGGGTGGCTCGTGGTAACCGATGCCGTAACGCCGGAGCAGGTCGGCCAGCTCCGCGTCGGACCAGCCCAGGCCCTGGTAGGGCCCGGCCGGGAGCCGGGTGGCCTCTCCCAGCCGCCGCGCCGCGAGCACGGCCGCGCCCACCGAGACCCCGGCGTCCTGCGGGATCGGCAGGTAACGCAGATCCACGTCCGGCAGGACCCGGCGGAGGCGCCCGTTGGCGGAGCAGTTGAGGGCGACGCCGCCGGCCAGGACGACCGGCAGGCCGGGGTACTCGCTCGCGAGGCGGCGGACGAGAGTCTCGATCCTCGCCTCGACCATCGCCTGCACCGATGCCGCGGCGTCCGCGTGGTGCGGCGCGAAGTCGCCGGAGCGCAAGGGCCGCAGCCGGTCAGACAGGGACAGCGCGGGCCTGCGCGGCGGGCCGAAGACCTCGGCGCAGATGTCGTTCCACTGCCGGTAGACCGCGCGGTGTCCGGCCGTCGGGTCGCCGGGGGCGGGAAGGGAGCAGCGGAATCCCAGCCCGTCCGGGGAGAGCTCGGGGAAGTCGTGGCGCGGTGTGCCGAACGCGGCCAGGCCCATCGTCTTGCCCTGGCCGCCGTAGCCGAACCCGCAGTAGGTCGTCACCGCGGCGAACAGCGTGCCCAGCGACGCCGTCAGCGGAGACGCGGCCACGACGTCCTCGTCCTCACCTCCGCCCACGAGGTAGACGGTCGTGGAGGCGTTCTCGCCACGGCCGTCCATGACGACCACGACGCATCGCTCCGCCGTGCCGCTCATGTACTGGCCGGTCACGGCGTGACACCGGTGATGGTCGAAGACGAACGCGGGAGTGTCATCGAGCCCCAGCTCGCCGCGGGCCGCCGCCAGGGCCCGGTCGGCGGCGATCATCCGGTCGTTGCTCGGGTCCAGCGACGAGTCCCACGAGATCGCGAGCGCGTCGAGGTCGCGGGGGGCGAGGTCGAAGCGCCGCAGGCACGCCAGGACGGACCGCGTCGCGGCCTCCTCACGCGCGTACTTACGCCGCGAGAGGCGTTCTTCCTCGACGATGAGTTCGATCTTCCCGTCCACGATGAGCGTCGCACTGGCTTCGTGGCCGAATCCACCGGATACGCCGATGATCCTCATGCGCTACCAACTTCGGAGATGTTCGGGAATGTATTCCATGTACCCCAGGCATTCGACGGAGAAGGCATATCTCGTCCCGACAGGAATGGTGATGAGGCGGGTGATCGAGCAGTGCGCGATCTGGAATCTCTCCCATTCCCACGGCGTGGGCTCGAAGCCGAGCAGCATCGACAGGACCGTGCTGATGCTTCCGGCGTGCGCCACCATGAGGATCTGGCGCTCGACGCCGTCCATCTCCCACAGCGCCGGGCCGCCGTCCGTCACGGGGCGCACGTCGAGGCCGGCGAGGAAGCGGCGCAGGCCCGACCGGACCCGGTCGGTGAACGAGCGGATGCCCTCGCCCGACTCCTCGAAGGCGTTCCAGCGCTCCTCCGCGGGCAGGGTCCGCGCGTCGGCCAGGGCGCGGGCGGCGAGTTCGGGCGGCTGACCTTGCCAGACCGGGTAGCGCATCTCGGCCAGCCAGTCCTCGACGGCAGGGGTCTCCAGGCCGCCGCACGCGAGCGCCACCGTCTCCCGCGCCCTCTTCACGGGGGAGGCCACGACGAGGTCGAACTTGGCTCCCGAGAGCTCGGCGGCGAGCGCGGCGCACTGGTCGACGCCCCGCTGCCCGAGCTCGGGATCGTCCACCGTGACCCCGTCGCGCACCCACGGCGCGTTGCCGTGACGGACCAGATTCACCACGAGCGGACCCCGGGGAACGTCATAGCCGAAATGGCTAGAACTCATCTTTTTTCCTCGTATTTGTACGACGGATGACCACATAAATGAGGGTGGTTATCAGCAGAACGCCGAGCACCAGAAGCCACGCCATGTACGGCGGCACGGCTTTCAGCGGTCTGAGATTACCCAACCGGGTCTGCATCGCGGAGCTCATGACACCGAGCGGCACGCCCACGACCGCGACGAGTTCGATGAGCTGACGTGTCCGGGTCGTCGAGCGCGCCAGCCCCTGGGAGGCACGGAGCTGAAGGTGGGATTGGAGGGCCGCGCTCGCCTCCCGGATCGAGGCGAACGACTCGGAGAGTTCGAGTCCGGACCTCAGCAGGGAGTACAGCGGTCCGCCGACCGGGGTGGTGCTGACGTCGCGATGCCAGAGCCGGGTGTTGAACCGGATCACCGCCTCGTCGAAGCGCTGGAGCTTCGCGGAGGCCACTTCGAGGAGCCCGGCCACCTGGGCCAGGTCCGATTCCATGATGTCGAGGAGATGCCGCTGCGCGATCGCGTAGATGAAGAGGGTGACGTACTCGTACTCGAAGAGCTCGAACTGCTGGGCGACGTACCGGTCGTCGGCCGACTCGACCACCTGCACGAGGTTGTCGTAGTGGTAGAGCATCATCCAGTCCTGCCAGAGGGAGAGACACCGCTTCGAGCGGAGTCGCTGCCACTGGTCCTCCGAGGGACACTCCGCGTGCTGCCCGGCCACCGGTGTCCGGCCCGTGGCCAGCGCGAAGCACGCGAGCTGGGCGCCGGACTCGAAGGGGCCGGGCGGCGGCTGCTCGTCGCCGTCCCGCCTCACCTGCGACGTGATCGCCAGCCGCCAGTTCACCCCGAGGGTTCCGGTGAGCTCGGAGATGTTGTCGCGCGAGTCGAGCGGTGACGCGACGGCCAGGTCCCGCAGCAACGTGGGCAGGACCTCCAGCCAGGTACTCCCCCGCCCGCCGCTGGCCGGGAAACCGCTCGCCTCGAGGCTCAGCTGGGCGACCTCCAGAGAGAGACGCCGCCGGTATTCGACCTTCTTGGCGAACCGCATCAACCGGGCGGCCACGGCCGTGGGCATGTCGCCGGGCGGGTCGAGCGCCGCCACCAGAACGCCGACCCCGACCGGGAAGAGCACCGCGTCGATCCAGCGCAGATCACACTTGTAGTCCTCCTCGATGCCCTGGGCGCCGGGAATGCGAACGGTGATCTTGCTGCCGGGCGCCAGCTGCTTCCCGGTCCAGGTCAGGCGGACCGCGGCGTTGCGGAACCGGTCGCCGTCGTCCTTGCCCGCCGCGTCGTCGATCGCCCGGCGCACCGCCGCGACCTCCATGCCCTGCACGCTGTGGAGCGCCTGCTTGCTCGCGTCGGAGGTGAGGCCGTACAGCTCCGGATAGAGCATCCGGCGCACGTGCGGAAGGAACGAGTACGAGTGGTCGGTGAGCAGATTGATCTTGTCCAGGCTGTCCGCCGAGCGCACGAACCAGTGCTTCCACGGGCTGTCGGCGCGTACGGGATCGGTGGCCAGTCTCGCCCCGGATATCGAATGCGGGAACGGATAGAGCAGATACGCCTGTGTGCTCACGCTCTTCACTACACGTCCGCCTCCCGTACAGGATCACCGGCCGGCGCGCCGGCGCCGTCGGTGAGCGAGCCGAATAGGAAATGCTCCGGGGTCTCGCGCAGAACGGCCGACCAGCCGAGGCGGTGAATCCGTTGTTCGAGGCCTGCCCGGTCGTACTGGGCCTTGACGACGCGGTAGCTCCGGCCGGAATCGCCGATCCGGCGGACCATCTCGCCGCCGAGCACGGTCTCTCCGGTCGCGCCGGCCTTGTGGTCGACGAGGTGGACGACGCCACCGGCCCTCAGCCACTTTCTCAGCCGGCCGAGGAATTCCCCGAGCAGCCGACCGGGGACGTGCGACAGCCAGAAACCGAGAAAAATGGCGTCGTAGGTCGAATCAGGCGTCCAGTCGAACACGTCCGCGTGGACGAGTTCGAGGCGCGGATCGCCGCCGAGACGGTCCGCGCACAGGCGCAGCCGGCGCGCGGAGGCGTCGACCGCGGTGAGCGTCGTCGCGCGGTCCAGGAGCCGCCCGGTCCAGAAACCCGTGCCACAGGCGATCTCCAGAACGTCACCGCTCAGGGTTTGACCGGCGAAATATTCCTCGACCCGGCGCAGCTCGCCCTGGGCACCGGCGTCTCCGGGCGTGAGGATTGTTTCGTCGTAGAAGGCAATTTGCTCGGTTAACCGTGACCGGGCGTCGTCGACGTCGAAAAAATCGCCCATCAAGAGCTCCCCGGTATACGAGCCGGTGCGTTTCCGGAGATTATCGCGGTGAACCGCTCCCTGTACATGCACGGGAAAAACGCGGACCGCCGGACATCCGTATCGCACGCGTAACATTGGACCGGCCAATTCCGATACACGACGCTCGGCCCGCGTCACCGGCGCGGGCCGGCCCACTCCGCCTGCTCACCGGCGCGGGCCGACCCGCTCCGCGGCGTTCACAGGCGCGGGTCGACCGGCTCCGACTCCAGGGCCAGCACGCCGAAGACGGGCTGGTGGACGCGCCACAGCGGTTCGCCGGCGGCCAGGCGGTCCAGGGACTCCAGGCCCAGGGCGTACTCCCGCATCGCGAGCGACCGCTTGCGGCCGAGGGAGCGCTGCCGCAGCCGTTCGAGGTGCTCGGGTTCGGTGTAGTCGGGGCCGTAGATGATCCGCAGGTACTCCCGGCCCCGGCACTTCAGCCCCGGCTGCACGAGCCGCCCCTCCGGACCGGGTCCCAGCGGCTTGACCACCATGCCCTCGCCGCCGGTCGCGGTCAGGTTCTGCCACCAGGCGACCGCGTCCGCCTCGTCGTCGGCGGTCAGGTCGACGACGCGCGACCGCGTCGAGACGATCAGGTCGTCGGCGGCGGCCAGCCGGTCGGCGGTCTCCAGGTGCCACCGGTGGTCGCGCGCGGCGTAGGAGGACCCCTCCCCCGCCAGCACCTGGAACGGCGCGAGCCGCAGCCCGGTCAGCCCGTCCACCGGCCAGCAGTAGCGGGCGTACGCGTCGCGGAACAGCGCGGCGTTCTCCGCCCGGCGTTCGGTCCGGGCGCGCAGGCCGCCGACGTCCAGGCCGCGGGCCTCGGCGCGGGCCAGGGCGTCCGCGGCGGCCGGCAGGGCGGCGCGCGCCGCCGCGCCGGTCGCGGCGTACTGCCGGCGCAGCAGCTCGACCGCCTTGGCCGACCACGGCATCAGCTCGCAGTCCAGCACCAGCCAGCCGGTCTCCAGCTCCTCGAACAGGAATCCGGCCGCCTCGCGCACCCGCGCGAGGAACCTCTCCGTCCGCTCCGGGTCGGCGAAGAACGGGCGCCCGGTCCGGGTGTAGACCGCGCCGGTGGTGCCGTCGTCCACGCCGAACCTCGCCGCGGCGACGCCGGCGTCCCGCGTCACGACGACGACGGCGCGCGAGCCCATGTGCTTCTCCTCGCACACGACCTGGCCGACGCCCTGCCTGCGGTACGCCGCGAACGCCTCCGCCGGGTGCTCCAGGTGGTCCTCCAGCGACGAGGTGTCGGCGGGCGCCATCGTGGGCGGCAGGTACACCAGCCAGCGCGGGTCCACCGCGAAGCGGCTCATCGCCTCCAGCGCCGGCCAGACGTTCTCCGCGCGCAGGTTGATCCGGCCCATCAGCCGGGTCTCGACGGCCTCCTCCACGTCCGCGATCCGCAGCACGCCCGACTCCCGGTGGCCGCCGCGCGACGCCGGCGGCTCGGCCTCCAGCGGGCGGACCGGCGCGTACCAGACCTGGTGCGCCGGGACCGAGACGATCTCCTTCTCCGGGTAGCGGAGCGCGGTGAGCCGGCCGCCGAAGACGCAACCGGTGTCCAGGCAGAGCGTGTTGTTGACCCATTCGGGCTCGACGATCGGCGTGTGCCCGTAGACGACCATGGCGCCGCCCCGGTAGTCGTTCGCCCAGGCGTAACGCACCGGCAGTCCGTACTCGTCGGTCTCACCGGTGGTCTCGCCGTACAGGGCGAAGGAGCGCACGCGGCCCGACGCGCGGCCGTGGTACTCCTCCTTGAGCCCGGCGTGCGCGGCCACGAGACGCCCGCCGTCAAGGACGAGGTGGCTGACCAGCCCGTCCATGAACGCCAGCGCCTCGGCACGGAACTCCTCCGGCTCGGCCGCGAGCTGTTCGAGCGACTCGGCGAGCCCGTGGGCGACCGTGACGCGCCGTCCCCGCAGCGCGCGGACGAGCTTGTTCTCGTGGTTGCCGGGGACACACAGCGCGTTACCGGCGTTCACCATGCCCATGACCAGGCGGAGCACGCCCGGGGTGTCCGGGCCGCGGTCGACGAGGTCGCCGAGCAGCAGCGCGGTACGGCCGTCCGGGTGCGCGGCGCCGGCGGCACGGCCGAGGGCGTCGCGCTCGATGACGTACCCGAGCGTCGTGAGCAGCTCCTCCAGCTCGGCCCGGCAGCCGTGCACGTCGCCGATCAGGTCGAACGGCCCGGTCAGCTCGCGCCGGTCCGACCAGCTCTTCTCGTACGTGACGGTCGCCTCGTCGATCTCCTCGCCCTTCAACACGTACGCGCGCTTGAAGACGCGGTGCAGGTCGCGCATGCCGCGCCGCAGCTCGCGCCGCTGCCGGGGCACGACGTGGTCCGGCAGGTCGCGGTCGGTACGGGCGGCGTTGCGCGCCATCGCGACCGACTCGGGCACGTCGAGGACGATCGCGACGGACAGGACGTCCTGCTCCTTGGCGATCCGGACGAGCTGGGACCGCGGCCCCGGCTGCACGTTGGTCGCGTCGACGACGGTGAGCAGGCCGCGCCGCAGCCGCGTACGGACGATGTGGTGCAGCAGGTCGAAGGCGTCGGCGGTGGCCGACTGGTCGTTCTCGTCGTCGGACACGAGCGCCCGGCAGTGGTCGGAGGAGACCACCTGCGTCGGCGCGAAGTGCCTGCGCGCGAAGTGGGACTTGCCCGCCCCGGACACACCGACCAGAACGACGAGCCCCATCTCCGGAAGCCTCAGCTCGGTCATGCGTCCTCCTTCGTCGGAGGGAGTGACCACAGGGGCGTGCCTTCCGATTCCCTCGCTTCGCTCGGTCACTTGACGAACACCCCCATCTGGGTCGGCGCGCCGACGGACGGGTCGTCGTCGCCGACGGGTACGTGGCGGACCCGGTAGCCGTACGCCTCGGCCACCCGTGCGGTCCACGCGCCGAACTCCGCGCGCGTCCACTCGAACCGGTGATCCGGGTGGCGGAAGCCGGTGAGGCTCTCGTAGCGCACGTTGTACTCGGCGTTCGGCGTGGTCACGACCACCACGCGCGGCGCGGCGTCGCCGAAGACCACGCGCTCGACGGCCGGGAGCCGGGGCAGGTCCACGTGCTCGATGACCTCCATCAGCACCGCGGCCTCGTGCCCGTGGAAACGCTGGTCGGCGTACGTCAGCGCGGCCGTGAACAGGTTGAGGCGGTCGGCCTGGGCGCGCGGGAGCAGGCCCGGCGACAGCCGGCGCTGGGCCGCCTCGATCGCACGGGCGGACACGTCGGCGCCGGCCACGAACTCGAAGAACGGATCCTGCAGCAGCCGGGAGAGCAGCCGGCCCGTACCGCAGCCGAGGTCGATGACCGTGGCCGCGTGCTCGGCGCGCAGCGCGTCGAGCACGGCCTGGACGCGGAGTTCGGCGAGCGGCACCGGCGGCGCGGCCACGTCCTCGGCCGGCTCCGCGGACCCGGGCTCGGCGGCCGTCGGGTCGGCGGCCGGGGGCTCCTCGTCGATGGGGTGGCGCTGGAGCGCGTCGTCGGGAGCGTCGTCGGCGTCGGCGAGCCGGGCCAGGGCCGTACGGACCAGGCGGTGGCGGTTCGCGAGGTAGCGGCGGGTGATCCGGGCCCGGGCGGGGTGCGCCGCGAGCCATCCCTCGCCCGCGCGGACGAGCTTGTCGACCTCGTCCGCCGCCACCCAGTAGTGCTTGGAGTCGTCCAGGACCGGCAGCAGGACGTAGAGCTGGTTCAGCGCGGACGCGAGGGTGGCCTCACCCTCGATCGTGAGCGTGACGTACCGCGAGTCGCCCCACTCGGGGAACCGCTCGTCGAGCGGGACCGGGCACGCCTCCACCCGCCAGCCGAGCGGCGCGAACAGGGTCTCGGCCAGCTCGGGCCCGCCCCGGCAGGGCAGCGCGGGCAGCGTGATGCGCAGCGGGATCGGGGTGCCCGCCAGCTCCGGGCGCTCCCGGCTCTGGCCGCGCATGGCCGTGCGGAAGACGTTCGCCATCGCCGACGCGAGCAGGGACGACGCGGCGTACGGCCGGTCGTTGACGTACTGGCCGAGGGACAGGTCCGGCGTCCGCCGGGTCCGGGCCAGCCGGATCGGGTCGACGTCGAGCAGCAGCGCCGCCGTGCAGCGGTCCTCGCCCGCCTCGGGATAGAAGACGTGAGCGGTGCCGAACGACTGCTCGAACGCCTGCACCCGGCCGGGATGCTTGACCAGCAGGTAGCCGAGGTCGGTCGCCGGGCGCGCGGTCGTGGTGATCGTCAGAAGCACCCGCACAGTGTCGCGGACACCGGCGAACAGGACCTATCGAATTAACCGGCTCGCCGGACCGGTCAGCCGGCTTGGCCGGTCGAGGTCCCCGGCCGGTCGGGGACGTACGAGGCGAGGCCGCGGACCAGGAGCTCCAGGCCGTACCGCAGGCGTTCGTCGCCGTCGCCGCCGACCAACGCGTCGACCATCGAGGTGATGACCGGGAAGCGGCCGGGCGGCAGGCTGTGGAAGTACGTGCGGACCTGCTCGAAGTACTCCCGCGCGTCCTCCTCGGTGCGGCGTCCGCGCTCGTGGTGCAGGGAATCCTCGAAGGCGTCCGCGAGGACGTAGAGCGACAGCCGGTCGACGAACCAGCCCGCCCGTTCGTCCGGCACGCCCCCGGCGCGCAGGACGGACAGGAGGGCCTCGGAGTAGCGCAGGGAGTTGGGACCGAGGGGAATGTTGGCGAGCGCGGCGCGGGCGATGCCGGGATGCCGGGTCCAGACCCGGTGGGCCTCCATGCCCGCCTCGACGATCTGCTCCTGCCAGCGGTCCGGATCGGGGACCGGAACGTCCAGCTCGCCGGTGATCCGGTCGATCATCAGCTCCAGCAGCTCGTCCTTGTTCGCGACGTGCGCGTACAGGGACGCCGGACCCGTCTGGAGCTCCAGCGCCACCCGGCGCATGCTCAGCGCGTCGAGGCCCTCGGCGTCGAGGATCCGCATCGCCGTGTCGACGATGAGCTCCTGGCTGAGAGGCCGGCGCTGCCGCGTGGACTTCTTGGGACGCCGCCACGGCGGTGGCGGGATCTCGGTCGCCTCGGTCACGGAACGCTCCTTTTCGCGAACAGAGTACCTGTCACGAACGATGTTCTGATCGCCACGCCGGGGAGGCTCGCGACCTGCCCCGGCGCGACCATGCCGACGGCGCTCAGACCTGGGGAAGGACGTCGCTCGCGAGCAGTTCGAGGTGGTCCAGGTCCTCCAGGTCCAGGGTCTGGAGGTAGATCCGCGCGGCGCCGAGCTCGCCGAACCGGCCGATCTTGTCGACGATCTCGGCCGGGGTGCCGGCCAGCCCGTTCGCCCGAAGGTCCTCGACCGAGCGGCCGATCGCGTCGGCGCGCCGGCTCAGCTCCGCCTCGTCGCGCCCACAGCAGACGACCTGCGCGGCCGAAAGGACGATGTCCCCGGGCTTCCGTCCGCCGCTCTCGCAGGCGGTGCGGACCCGCTCGTACGCCGCCCCGGTGTCGGCGATCGAGTGGAACGGCACGTTGTACTCGTCGGCGTAGCGCGCGGCGAGCCGCGGCGTGCGCTTGGCGCCCACCCCGCCGATGATGATCGGCGGGCGCGGCCGCTGGGCCGGCTTCGGCAGCGCCGGGGAGTCGGTCACCTGGTAGTGGGTGCCCTGGAAGTCGAACGTCTCGTTCTCGGGCGTCTCCCACAGGCCCGTGACGATCGCCAGTTGCTCCTCGAGCCGGTCGAACCGCTCGGCCAGACCGGGGAACGGGATCCCGTACGCCGTGTGCTCGCCGTCGTACCAGCCGGTGCCCAGACCCAGCTCGACGCGGCCTCCGCTCATCTCGTCGACGCCCGCCACGGAGATGGCGAGCGGGCCGGGGAGCCGGAACGTCGCGGCGGTCACCAGGGTGCCCAGCCGGATGCGCCGGGTCTCCCGGGCCAGGCCGGCCAGGGTGATCCAGGCGTCCGACGGACCCGGCAGCCCGCTGACGTCCCCCATCTTCAGGTAGTGGTCGGAACGGAAGAACGCGTCGAAGCCGTACTCCTCGGTGGCCTTGGCGACGCGGAGCAGGGTTTCGTATCCGGCTCCCTGCTGGGGCTCGGTGAAGATCCGCAAAAGCATGGTTCCCATCCTGCTCCCCCGTCACCTCGGCCCGCACCTTCGGGTCGGTGCTCCCGTCTCCGGCGGACCGCCCGGGACCCCTCGTGCCCTTGCCGTACGGGCGGGGTTCCGGGCGGTCTCCCCGGTCGCCCGGGAACCCTCACGCACCCGTGCGCGGGGTTCCCGGGCCTCTTTCAGCTCTCCTCGCGACGCGTCCGGCTGAGCCGGTACAGCACCACGCCGGCACCGGCGAGGCCGAGGCCCGCCAGGGCGAACAGCGCCGAGGAGCTACCGGTGGTCGGCAGCTCGCTGCCCGGGGCCTCCCTCACCGGAACCGGACGCGCGGCCCGGACGTGGCAGGCGGCACCGCCGGCGCTCCCGCAGTGGAGCCCGTGCGGGTGACCGGGCGCCCCAAGGTTGTGCACCTGCGGGTGGTGCGGCCCGGAGCCGAGCGGGCAGACGAAGCCCGCGCCCTGCCGGACGCAGTCGCGACGTGCGCGGCCCGAGCCCAGCGGGTGGTGCGGGTGGTGCGGCCGGGCGAGCGGGTGGCGCGCGGCCTTGCCCGGACCGGTCAGCGGCGTCATCGGCGCGATGGTCTCGGGCGTGCTGCCCGGTTCCTCGTGCACGGCGGCCGGAGTCTCCTGCGCGCAGGACGAGCCGGCGGGCCGCTCAGCGATGGCCTTACCCGCCATCGGCTTGTCCGCCGCGGCGCACGGTGCGGTGTCGGAGTCGACCGGAGCGGCCGGGGTGTCCGATGCGGCCGGAGCCGCGGGTTCGGCGGCGGGTGCCGCCGGGACACCGGCGGAGTGCAGGCAGCCGCAGGAGCTCGGCCACTTCTGTGCGCACGGCGGGATCGCCGGCATGTCCGGCACGACGACCGGCTGTCCGGGAACGACCACCGGCCGGGCGGCCGTCGCGCCGCACGGCGTGGCGGCGGGCACCCCGGTCTTGTCCGTGGCCTTCTCCCCCTTGTCCGCGGCCGGAGTGGACGCCTTGTCCGTGGCCGGAGTGGACGTGCCGGCGGCCGGAGTGGACTTGTCGACGGCCGTGGCCGGCGCGGACTTGTCGGTGGCCGGCTGGTCGGCGTGCCCCACGGACGCCGTGGACGGCGCCGCCGCGGGCTTGCCGGCGGCGCACGGCGGCACCGCCACCGGGCTCTCCGGCACGATCACCGGGCGAGCGGGCAGGATGACCGGGCGGTCGGCCGCCGCTCCGCACGGTGTGCCGGCCGGCCGGTCCTGCGCCTGGTCAACCGTCTTGGCCTGCGCCTTGTCGGCGGTCTTGTCCTGCGCCTTGTCCGCGGTGGCCGTGGACGGCACGGCGGCGGGCCGGTCCTGCGCGGCCTGCCCGGCCTGGGCGCACGGCGGAAGCGACGCCGGACGCTCGGGCACCACGACCGGCCTGGCCGCGCCGCACGGCGTCGTCGCCGGCTCTTCGGCGGCCGTCGCGGACGGCGTCTGCGCGGAAGTGCCCGACCCGCTCTCGGGCCGGTCCTGCGCACCGGCGCACGAGGACGTCGCCGGACGACTCGGGAAGACGTCCGGACGTGTCGGCACCGCGCCGCACGGCGTCGAGGCCGGGACATCGGACCGGGAAGGACGGGCCGGGATGACCGCGTTCTCCGTCGGCAGGTCCGAGGTGGGCCGCTGCTGCGCGGCGGTGCCGCACCCGCAGGCCGCCGGATCATCCTGCTTGGCGGCGCAGGAGCCGAACTCCGGCTTGATCGGCATGGACTTGCCGGCGGTCCTGCCCGGCAGCGCGCCGAGCGAGCACGGACCATCGGCGGCGGGCGCCCCGATCGGGCTCCGTACGACGACGGACTCGGCGGTTCCCGGACCGTGCTCGGTCACCATGAGCGGGTACGGAAGCTCGTCCGCGGCCGTCTGCGGCGCGGCGCCGGTGTCCGAGCCGTCCGGTGAGACCTCGACCGGCGGGAAGGCGGCGAGCCGCCGTTCCGGTGTCGGTGCGTTGTGCCACGACACCTGGACGGGGTTCCGCAGCTGGACGTGCTCCTTCCGCGCCTTGCCGGTGCGGGCCGGCGGGACGACCGTGGCGGTGATGACCCCGTGCCGGGTCTTGCCCTGCGGGAGCAGGCCGATGTGGCAGACGAGCGGGCCGGCCTTACGCCAGTGGCACTTCGGCGGTGCGGCCAGCACCTTGAGGTTCTTGTCCGGTGTGGTCGTCAGGGCGACGTCCCGCGCCGGGACGGTGCCCCGGTTCGTCACCTCGAACGGCCAGTTGTAGGTCTTGCCCGGGACGATCGCCCCGCGTGGGCCCTTGGTGTCGACCACGACGTCGGCACGGCCGCGCGCGTGATCACGCGCGGCGTGCCCGCCGTGGCCGTGGCCGTCGTGGTCCCGGTTCGGAGTCGTACGGTCGTGCGCTCTCCCGGCTTTGCCGCCGGTCTGCGCGGACGCGCTACTCGTCACCTGCGGCATGACGGCGAAGCATGAGGCCGCCGCCACCGCGGTGATACTCCGGATTCCGGCACGCACGGCGCGGCCAGAAATGTCGATCATTCGTGTCCCCCGTGACCTGCTCAGACGCTGTTGTCAACGCCCCGTTGTAGCCGTCCCGGGAGGCGATCTCATAGCAGCGCGTCGGCGTGTCGTCACAAAGAGTGATGGTAAAAAACCGCCTGCACAACGAAGGCGCGTAACGCCAACGGCGCTCGGCGATAGTTTCCTTTGACGGCCTTTCGACCAAAAGGAAGAGACCAGTGCCCGAGAAAAAGGTCACCGCGGCAACTCTCGCCGGCGCCATCGTGACGATCCTCGTGTGGGTCCTGAGCCTGGCCGGCATCGACATTCCCGGCGAAGTGGCGGCCGCGATCACGACGGTCCTCGTCGCCGCCTCCGCCTACCTGACCCCCCACAGCCACCGGGCCGACCTCGCCCGCCCGGCCGGGGACACCCAGCCGTCCGCCTGACCCCGCTCAGAACCCGAGACTGTCCCCGCAGTCGACACTCGCGGAGCCGCCGGAGCTGCTGGCGCTCTTGACCAGTTCGCCGTCGACGCTGAGCGTGCAGGTCAGCTCGCCGGAACCTTTGCCGTGGGCGTTCACGTCGACGCTCTGGCCGTCATTGACGGTGAAGGTCCGGCTCCAGGGCGGCGACACCACCATGCGCCGGCGGTGGCCGTCCGGCGTGGTGAAGGAGACGGAGACGCGCCCGCTGCCGCGGAGGGCGAACGTCACCTTGTGCGCCTCGGGATGTTCGGGCGCCTCTTCACCGGGCTCGTCATCCGGTGGCGGTGTCGTGACGGGTGCGGTGGCACGGGGAGAACCGAATGCGGGGCCCGTCGCCGCCGGCGTGGGCGCCGATGACAAAGAATGGCCATTCGGTCCGCCCGCCGAATGGCCACCCGAAGAACACGCGCTGAGCGCCAACACCAAAACCACGAAGATGATCCGCATAGCCCTCTCCAAAACGCGCGCATCGCCGTACTGGAGTGACTACCGAGTGTAGCCGCCCGATGCCGGAGCGGCACCGGCGGCCTCCGGGGCGGCGAGACCCGCCGCGTACTGCCTGCCGACGACAAGGGCGACCCGCACGCGGCGGGCCGCCCTCGTGCGGCCGTCCGAGGATCCGGGACGGCCGCTTCGCGCGAATCGGGTCAGCGGGCCGAGAGCAGGTCCCCCAGCTCGTCCTCGACGTCCTGGTTGGCGACGAACATCAGCTCGTCGCCGCCCTCCAGCGTGTCGTCGGGGCTGGGCACCAGCACCCGGCCCTCGCGCAGGATCGCGACCAGCGCCGTGTCCTGCGGCCAGGAGACCGAGCCGACGAGCTGCCCGACGAGCGGCGCGTCCTCGGGCAGCGTCAGCTCGACCAGGTTGGCCTCGCCCTGGCGGAACGTCATCAGGCGCACGAGGTCGCCGACGCTCACGGCCTCCTCGACGAGCGCCGACATCAGGCGTGGGGTCGAGACCGCGACGTCCACGCCCCAGGACTCGTTGAAGAGCCATTCGTTCTTGGGGTGGTTGATCCGGGCGACGACGCGCGGGACGCCGTACTCGGTCTTGGCCAGCAGCGAGACCACGAGGTTGACCTTGTCGTCTCCGCTCGCGGCCACGACGACGTGGCAGCGTTCGAGCCCGGCGTCGTCCAGCGAGGCGATCTCGCACGCGTCGGCGAGCAGCCACTCCGCCTGCGAGACGGCCTCGACCTTGATCGAGCGGGGGTTCTTGTCGATGAGAAGGACCTCGTGGCCGTTCTCCAGGAGCTCCTGGGCGATGGAGCGGCCGACCGCTCCGGCACCGGCGATGGCGACCCGCATTACTCCGCCTTCTCCTCGGGCCGCTGTGACACGGCGTCGTTGATGCGCTCCATCTCGCTCGCGACGGCCATCACGTGGACCACGTCGCCGTCCTGGATGACCGTGTCGGCGTCGGGGACCACCGCCTCGCCCATCCGGTTGAGGAAGGTCACCCGGGTCTGCGCGGCGTCCTCGAGCGCGGACACCTTCGCGCCCACCCACTTGGGGTCGATCTGCACCTCGGCGAGCACGACCTCGCCGGTCGGGTCGCGCCACAGCGGCGCGGGGCCCTCGGGAAGGAGCCGGCGCAGCATCTGGTCGGCGGTCCAGCGCACGGTCGCGACCGTGGGGATGCCGAGGCGCTGGTACACCTCGGCGCGGCGGGGGTCGTAGATGCGGGCCACGACGTTCTCCACGCCGAAGGTCTCCCGCGCCACGCGTGCGGAAATAATGTTGGAATTGTCGCCACTGCTCACCGCGACGAACGCGGACGCCTGTTCGATCCCGGCGTCGACGAGCACGTCGCGGTCGAAGCCGAAACCGGTGACACGGCGGCCCTTGAAACCTCCGCGCAGCCGCCGGAACGCCTCAGGGCTCTGATCGATGATGGCCACGCTGTGGCCTTTATCCTCAAGGATGTGGGCGAGTGTCGATCCGACACGCCCGCACCCCATGATCACGATGTGCACGGTCGTCCTTTCCGGCGCCGTCCGGTCGGCTTGGCTCCGTCTTGACCTGAGAAACCTACACATGGCCGGACGCGGGGTAGAACTCCTGAACCCGTCCCTGGGTTCCACTGTTTTACTTGCCCATGCCACGATGGGTTTTCACAGTCCCGTTACCGACTACCATCACCGACGTGTCGAAGGCTCCCGACCTCGTCAAGAGGCTCCTGCTTGGCAGGGCGCTCCGCAGCGCCCAGCAGCACGAGCAAACCCTCCCCAAGACGGTCGCCCTGCCCGTCTTCGCCAGCGACGCGCTCTCCTCCGTGGCGTACGCGCCGCAGGAGATCCTGATCGCCCTCGGTATCGCGGGGCTGGCGACCTATCACTTCACCCCGTGGGTGGCCGGCGCCGTCGTCGTGATCCTTCTCACGGTCGTGGCGTCGTACCGGCAGAACGTCCGTGCCTACACGAGCGGCGGCGGCGACTTCGAGGTCGCCACCACCAACCTCGGCAGCAACTCCGGCATCGTGGTGGCGAGCGCCCTGCTCGTTGACTACGTGATGACGGTCGCGGTGTCGGTGTCCTCGGGAGTCGAGAATCTCGGCGCCCTCATCCACTTTCTCCAGCCCCACAAGGTCCTCGCCGCGATCGCCATCGTCGCGATTTTGACGATCATGAATTTGCGGGGAATCCGGGAGTCCGGGGTCGCCTTCGCGATTCCCACGTATCTGTTCATGTTCGGCGTCTTCCTCATGCTGCTGTGGGGTTTCACCCGCCTGGCGCTCGGCGCGCACCTGCACGCCGAGACTGCCGACCTCACCATCAAGGGGCACGAGGTCGGCGTCGCCGGCTTCGCGCTCGTCTTTTTGCTGCTGCGCGCGTTCTCCTCCGGCTGCGCGGCCCTGACGGGCGTCGAGGCGATCAGCAACGGGGTCCCGGCGTTCCGCAACCCCAAGGGCAAGAACGCCGCGACGACGCTGCTGCTGCTCGGTTCCGTGGCGGCCTCGATGTTCGCCGGCATCGTCGCGCTCGCGTACATCACCAAGGCCAAGTTCGCCGACCCGAACCTCGGCACTCATCTGGTCGACAAGGCCGGGCGGGACGTCTCGGACCAGGACCCGGTCGTCGCGCAGGTCGCCCACACGGTGTTCAGCAACTTCCCGCTCGGCTTCGCGTACGTGACCGTGATGACCGCGCTGATCCTCGCCCTGGCCGCCAACACGGCGTTCAACGGCTTCCCCGTGCTCGGCTCGGTGCTCGCCCAGAACCGCTACCTCCCCCGGCAGCTGCACACCCGGGGCGACCGGCTCGCGTACAGCAACGGGATCATCATCCTGGGCACCCTGGCGGGCCTGCTCATCTACGCGTACGACGCGTCGGTGACCGCGCTGATCCAGCTGTACATCGTCGGCGTGTTCGTGTCCTTCACCGTCAGCCAGACCGGCATGGTCCGCCACTGGAACCGCCTGCTGCGCACCGAGACCGACCGCGGCAAGCGCCGCCGGATGAAGACGTCGCGTGCGATCAACGCCTTCGGCGGCGTGGTCACCGGCATCGTGCTGGTCGTGGTCCTCATCACGAAGTTCCTGCTCGGCGCCTGGATCGCGTGCGTGGCCATGATCGTGCTGTTCCTGATGATGCGGGGCATCCGGCGCCACTACGACCGGGTCGCCACCGAGCTGGTCGTCACCGGCGAGGACGTCGCGCTGCCGCCCCGCAACCACGCCATCGTCCTCGTCTCCAAGATCCACAAGCCGACGCTGCGCGCCCTGTCGTACGCCCGGGCCACCCGCCCCTCCACGATCGAGGCGGTCACCGTCGCGGTCGACCCGGAGGAGTCCGTCGAGCTGCAGGAGGCCTGGGAGGCGCACGAGCTGCCGGTGCCGCTGAAGATCCTCGACTCGCCGTACCGGGAGATCACCCGGCCGATCCTGGAGTACGTCAAGAGCGTCCGGCGGCGCAGCCCGCGCGACGTCGTGACCGTGTTCCTGCCCGAATATGTCGTGGGACACTGGTGGGAGCACCTGCTGCACAACCAGAGCGCGCTGCGGCTCAAGACGCGCCTGCTCTTCGTGCCCGGTGTGATGGTGACGAGCGTCCCGTGGCAGCTCGCCTCCTCCGACCGCCTCAAGGGGCGCCCGGAGCCGGCCGCGCCGGGCGCGGCGCGCCGTCCGTACGCCGAACAGAACGCCGAATCGAAGGGGTCCCGTGCCGCCGGTGGAATCGTCTGAACCGATCGAGCTGCGGATCGACGCCGTCGCCAACGGCGGCTCGTGCGTGGCCCGGCACGAGGGCCGCGTCGTCTTCGTCCGGCACACCCTGCCGGGTGAGCTGGTGCTCGCCCGCGTCACCCAGGAGACCAAGCACTTCCTGCGCGCCGACGCCGTGGAGATCCTCGAGGCCTCGCCCGACCGCGTCCCGGCGCCCTGTCCGTTCTCCGGCCCGGGGCGCTGCGGCGGGTGCGACTGGCAGCACGTGGCGGTCCCGGCGCAGCGGGGTCTCAAGGCCGCGGTGATCGAGGAGCAGCTCCGCCGGGTGGCCGGAATCTCCCGCGAGGTGGTGGTCGAGGAGGTGCCGGGCGCACCGGACGGCCTCGGCTGGCGCACCCGCGTGCAGTTCTCCGTACGCCGCGACGGCGCGATCGGCCTCCGCCGGCACCGTTCCCACACGATCGAGCCGATCGACGAGTGCCTGATCGCCCACCCCGAGGTGGAGGCCCTCGGCATCGAACGCAAGCGCTGGCCCGGCGCGTCCGGCGTCGAGGCGATCGCCTCGGCCGGCACGGGCGACCGCCTGGCCGTCCTGTCCGCCCGGGGCCGCGCCCGCGTCCCGCGCATGGACGCGCCCGTACGGCTGGTCAGCGACCGCAACCAGGAGAAGCCACCGTTCGTCCGCGAAGACGTCGCGGGCCGGCTGTGGCAGGTGAGCGGCAGCGGATTCTGGCAGGTCCACCCGGGCGCCGCGCAGACCCTGGCCGACGCGGTCCTGGACACCCTGGAGCCCCGCCGCGGCGAGATCGCGGTCGACCTGTACTGCGGCGCGGGCCTGTTCGCCGGTGTCCTCGGCGAGCGCGTCGGCTCCGACGGCCTGGTCGTGGGCATCGAGTCGGACGCCCAGTCGGTCCGCGACGCCCGCTTCAACCTCCGCGACATGCCTCACGTCTCGGTGGAGCGCGGCGAGGTGGAGAGCGTCCTGGACGAGATCAGCTTCGGCCGCGGCAAGACCCGCCTGAACCGCGCCGACCTGGTCGTCCTGGACCCACCCCGCACGGGCGCGGGCCCGGAGGTGGTCAAGCGGGTCGCGGAGCTGGCAGGCCGCCGCATCGCGTACGTCTCATGCGACCCGGCCACCCTGGCCCGCGACCTGGCGCTGTTCGGCGAACAGGGCTGGACCCTGTCCGCCCTGCGCGCCTTCGACGCCTTCCCGATGACCCAGCACGTGGAGCTCGTGGCGACGCTGGTCAGAGGCTGAAATAGCTCTGGCCTACACCGTTACTTTTCGTAATCTTCAGGGAACCTCAGGCATCCTCGCGGATCTGCCGACCTCGTGACGCACGAGCAACGCACGATCTTGAAGGCCTCACCAAGCATCCGGAACGGTCGCTGGTCTGCGCCTTTCACGATGACGTGTACGCGATGTGCCTGCGCGTCCGGTGGTTGTGCCGGTGAGCACCGCCATGGACTACGGCCGCGCCGACGCGGAGCCCGAGCGGGCCTCGGCGGTCGACTGGGCGCGGGTCGCCAAACGCGCCATCCGCCTCATCGCCATCCACCACGCCATCGCAGGCATCGGCCTATTCGCCCTCGTGGTCCGCGAGGCCACGACCGTACGGCACTTCACCGACCCGCCGCCTCCGAGCGCGGGCGTTACGTCCTCTGCGTCACCGCATCCGGCCACCGCACATCGTCACCTCTGACGCACACACCCGCGTCCAACACGCACACCGCACAGAACGGGGCCCCTCATGCGCATCGCTCTCATTGTCACGGCGGCCTGCCTCGGTCTGGCCGGCTGCTCCTCGGCCGGTGGCACCGCCGAGCCGCCCGGCGCTACCGCCCCTCCCGACAGCGCACCGACAACCCACCAGGCCGCAGAGCCGCGTACCGATGCGGGCGTCCGCGCCGCCGCTCAGGAGGAGTTCGACAGCTACTCCTCCGGTGACTACGGCGGCGCCTGGGACGTTTTCTCTGCCGCCGGGCAGCGGGCCATCAGTCGGGCGAACTACCAGCGCCTGCTGAAGCTGTGCCCTCCGCTGGCGGAGGGGGTCCGGTTCAACATCGAAAGATCACCATGGACAGCAACCATTCGGCGCGCGTCCGCGTGACCCGCCTGATCGCCGTCATCACCTACCAGTTCGTCTACGAGAACGGCCACTGGCGCTTCCAGCCGCCCGCGGACAACATGCGGGACTACCGGACGAAGACCGTGCAGCAGATGGCGAGCGAGCACCGGGCGGCGGGCGCCTGCGCCTCGTGACGCCGGCTACCGGCGTTCGAAATCGATCAGGCTCGAAGGTTTGATCGGCCGTGGCACCGTGGTCGGCGCGGAAGGCATCGAGAGAGACGTCGGGTGCACCACGGAACGCTCTGGAGCCGGATTCGGCCGTTGTCAGATCGCGTTGAGGCCGGTCACGATCACCTTGGTCAGCCGGGTGAGATAGGCGTCGTCGACCTGGTCGGCGGCGAGGAGCAGGCGCATGATCAACGGTGAGATCAGCAGGTCGAGGGCGAGTTCGCGATCGAGGTCGGCGGACAGTTCGCCACGGTCGATCGCGCGGGTGAGCACCGTGGCCGCGGTGGTGCGGCGCGGCTGGGCCACCACGTCGTTCAGGGCGGTGGCCAGTTCGGCGGTGCGCGTGGTCTCGACCAGGACGTCCAGTGCGATCCGCCTGATCCGCGGATCGGCGGCCTGTTCGACGATCACGTCCAGGAACTTGCGCACATCGCCGGCCAGTGAACCGGTGTCCGGCACCTCTGGCAGGTTCCGGAGTATCGCGGCCTCGACCAGGTCGATCAGCATCGCCTGTTTGGACGGCCAGCGGCGGTACACGGCCGCCTTGCCGACCCCGGCCCGGCGCGCCACCGCGTCCATCGACATGCGCGCGTAGCCCGTCTCGGCGAGCTGGTCGAACATCGCACTGGTGATGGCGGCGGTGACGGATTCCTGGAGTATCGCCGCCCCTGCCGGTTGCCGCCCGTTCGACATGCTCGGAGCATACACGACGGAACGGTTGCGTTCCATCGTGAGCGCGACTAGGCTCCGAAAACGACGGAACCGTTCCGTTCCGTCGAAATCCGAAGGAGGCGCCATGAAGATCTACCCGCTGCGCATCGGCCGCACCAAGGTGCCGTTCGGCCAGTTCTACGGGGGCCTGCACGGGTTTTCGCTGCGTGAGTTCGCCGCGGACAAGGACCATTTCATCTGGGTGCCGATCCACGCGTACCTGATCGAGCACCCGACCGCCGGCCCGGTGCTGGTCGACACGGGGATCAGCCCGGAGCAGGTCGCGCACGTCGACTACTACCGCGGTTCGATCATGGAGCACGTGATGGACGTCGACGAGTACGACCTGCCGGCCGACCAGACCATGCCGGCGCAGTTGGCGCGACTGGGCTACCGGCCGCAGGACATCCGCGCGGTGATCATCACCCACTTCCACGAGGACCACGTCGGTCCGCTGAACCTGTTCGCGCACGCCCCGGTGTATCTGGGGGCGGCCGAGTACGCCGCGCGGGAGGAGAAGGTGTTCGGCCTGGTACCGCTGGCCTATCCGCCGTCGATCGCGGCGATCACCGACTGGCGGCCGATCGAGTTCACCGGCCCGGCCGTCGGCGGGTTCACCGGCTCGGCCGACCTGTTCGGCGACGGGAGCGTGCTCGCGCTGCCCACGCCCGGGCACAGCCCGGGCAGCACCAGCGTGCTGGTGGACCACCGGTTCCTGCTGACCGGGGACGCGATGTACACCATCCGGCACCTCGCGGTGGACCAGGTGCGGGCGATCCAGACCGGTGACGAGGGGCAGTACGTCGACTCGGTACGACGGATCCAATGGCTGCGCCGCCAATTTCCCGAACTGGTCATCCTCACCGCGCACGACCACACCGACTACGGCGCACGGCTGGTCGCCGGGCTCGCCGATGGCGAACTGTCCGATGCGGACCTGTCCTGGGCCAAGTCCTACGAGCGGGCCACCTTCGACGAACTGGCCAACCTCAACCCGGCCCGGCTACCGCGGTACGTACCGGCCGGGGACGGTGGCGGGGTCGGCCACGCGGCCTGACGACACTCGAGCGCGATCACCCTTCCGGCCGGGCCCCGGCGTTCTACGGGATCAGGCTGACCCAGGAGCGCCAGGCGTCGTTCTCGTCGACCATGCTGAACGGGCCGTTCCCGCCGTCGGAGTAGTACTCCCACCAGGCGTAGTCGATGCCCTTGGACTTGTAGAGCGCGACCTTGTCCTTGATGTACTGGTCGTGGCCGGTGGCGCCGTTGCCGATACCGAACTCCCCGATCCAGACCGGCATGCCCTGTTCCGAGGCCGTGTCGATCTGCACCTGCAGGTGCGCGGCGAGCGCGGCCTTGTTCGCCGGGTCGTAGCCGGTGGTCCCGTCGGAGGGGTTCGGGTCCATGCCCAGCCCGGTGGCGTCGTTGTAGCCGGCCGTGTAGCCGCTCTTCGAGGCGCCGTTGTAGTAGTCGTGAATCGACCAGATGAGGTTGGTGCGGCTCGTCGGGGTGAGGGAGGAGAACGACGAGGCGGGCACCTTCGCGTCACCGTACGACGGCTCCAGCATGATGCTGGTGACGACGTCCTTGGCACGGATCGCGTTCACGATCCGCGTGTAGTCCGACATCAGCCGCGCCGACCGGGTGGAGGTGCGGAACGGCTCGTTGACCGGGTCGTACGCCGCGATGGCCGGCTCGTCCTTGTACCGGTTGGCGATGGTCTGCAGGAAGCCCAGGCCGTTCTCGACGACCGCGTCCAGGCCCTCGGTCGTGTCGTCGGGGTCCACCCGCGCCCAGTCCGGCACGTGCTCCTGGCCGTCGGGGTCGCCGGACATGTGGACGCAGTCGAGGATGACGTACAGGCCGGCGGCCTTCGCCCTCTCGACCGCCGTGGCGAGGGTGTCGAACGCCGTCTCGTTCCACTCCGCCTCGGTCGGCTGGAACATGTCCCAGAACAGGACCATGCGGACCGCGGTGAAGCCCTTGGCCTTGATCGAGTCGTACGTGCCCTGGTCCCAGGTGTCCGTTTCGTTGGCGTCCCAGACCGGCTGGAGGTTCGGGCCGATCAACAGGTGCTGCGCACCGGTGGAGTCGACGAACGCGTGCGCGCTCGTGGCGTGCAGCCGGGTGAGCGCGGCGGCCCGCGCCGGTTCCGCAGCGCGGGGCGGGGTCCCGGCGACGGCCGTCGCGGAGGTACCGATCGTCAGGAGAAGTGCGGCGAGGGCGAATCCGGCAGATCGGTGCATGAACGCCTTCCCTTCCGGAGGACCAAGATCAGCAGGATCCTAGATCAGCTCCGGACCGGCCTCACTCCGCCGATCGTCGGACGAGAGGCGCGCCATTTCGTCGGCGGAGAGGCGCAGTGCGCCCGCGGCCACATTCTGGGCGAGATGGTCCGGATCGCCGGTCCCCGGAATGACCAGCACATGCGCACCCTGCTGTAGTGTCCACGCCAGTCGTACCTGGGCTGCTGTCGCGCCGTGCGCGCGTGCGACCGAAAGGACCTGGGGGCTGTCGCCGGTGCCGGCGCCGGCTTCGCGCCCTTCACCGGCGATGGTGAAGAAGGGCACGAATGCCACGTCCTGCTCTCCACAGGCGCGCAGCACGGCCTCGGCCTCGGGCGGTGCACCGATGCCGTAGGCGTTCTGGACGCAGACCACCGGAGCAATGGACTGCGCCTCGGCCAGGTGTTCAGGTGTGGCGTTGGAGACGCCCAGGTGCCGGATGAGACCGGCGTCGCGGAGATCGGCCAGCGCCCCGAAGTGCTCGGCGATCGACTCGGTCCGCCGGCTCGGGGGGATGCGCAGGTTCACCAGGTCAAGGTGGTCACGGCCGAGCTGCCGCACGTTCTCCTCGACCTGGCCGCGCAACTGCCCGGGCGTGGCCCACCACCACTCGCCCGAGGGATCCCGGCCCGGCCAGACCTTGGTGGCGATGACCAGGTCCTCGGGATACGGCGCCAGTGCATGGTTGATCAGCTCGTTGGCCGAGCGGCGTGAGGAGAAGTAGAACGCGGCCGTGTCGATGTGGTTGACGCCCAGCTCGACCGCGCGCCGGAGCACGCTGATCGACCGCTCGCGGTCGCTGGGCGTGCCGAGGTCGAAGGCGGCACTGCCCGTGAGGCGCATCGAGCCGAATCCGATGCGATTGACCGTCAGGTCACCGAGTTTCCAGGTACCTGCGGCCGCCGCGCCGCCGGTGTGCAAGGTCATGATCAGCAGTCCCCTCTCGCCGGAACGGCGAACGAGATCTCGACATCGGGCGCCCAGCCGGCGTCGACGAACGCAGCGTGCAGCCGATCGCGCCCGCGCAGGGCGGCCCTGGGCATGAAAAAAGCCTCCCCGACGGATCAGGAAGGCCTAAGCGATGACGAGATCATAGCGGGCCTCGGAGGCGGTGGTGCCGATAGCCCGGTCAGGGCCTGAGCCTGGATGGGGCCGCTCTGGCCGGCTCGGCGCTACGCGCGCCCGGGCCCGTGCTTGGTGATGACGCCGCAGGCGATGCGGGCGCCGGAGTCGCCGGTCTTGAGGGTCTCGGCGTCCGGGCCGGACTTCGCGTAGCGCTTGGGGATGTTGGCCTGGTTGTCCGGTGCCGCGTGAATGATGATCGCGCTGCCGTCGCGGTCGAACAGCCGGCCGGGCCGGAAGCGGTCGGTCGTCACCGTCGCGCTGCCCGTGCCGTCCCCGTTGACCAGCAGGGGCGGCAGGTCGCCCGAGTGCTCCGGGTGGGAGTGGGAGTCCAGGTCGAAGTGGGGGCCCGCGCTGAAGAACGGGCTGCCCGTCGCCGGGTCCTTGGACGCGGGGTCGCAGACGCCCTTCGCGTGGATGTGGAAACCGTGGTACCCCGGCGGCAGGCCCTGTGCCGTGACGGTGATCCTGGTCTTGCCGTCCCGCTCCTCGACGCGGAGGGAGCCGACCTTGTTGCCGTCGGCGTCCTTGATGACGGCCTCGCCACGCTGGTCGGCGGCGGTCAGCCGCTCGGCCACCGCGGCGCCGAGTGCGGTCGCGCCCGCGCCCAGCGCGACGACCGCGAGCAGATGGTATTTGCCTGCCATACGACAGCTCCCGGGTGAAGAGTCCGGATTGCACGCTCCAGACGGACTCCTACCCGCATATGGTCACGCACAGTCACGACTCGTCACGCGGACGATGACGTCGGACGCTCCAGGGGGGTGCGGCCGCGGGCCAGCAGCCAGACCATCACGGCCAGGCCGGCGACCTGCAGCGGCCAGCCCATGAGGACCTTGGCGGCTCCCAGCCACGCCACGTGGCCGGCCAGGTAGAGCGGGTACTGCACCGCGACGCGCACCAGACACGGGATCACCAGCAGCCAGGTGAGCCGGGAGCAGAGCCGGACGATGTCGCGGTCGCGGTGCCAGGCGGTCGGATCGCCCGTGACCGAGCCGATGATGAAGCCGACGAGAGGCCAGCGCACCACGATCGACAGGAGCAGCGCGGCGGCGTAGCCGGCGTTGTAGAGGATGCCCGGCAGGAACGCGTCCTGGGCCTTGCCCGACCGCAGCGCGAACAGGGCCGCGATCGCGATGCCGACGATGCTGTTGAGCACGAACTGCACGGTGGACCGCTGGACCAGGCGCACGAACAACAGCACCACGGCGAGCCCCGCGCCGATGCCGAGCGAGAGCTTCAGCTCCTTGGTCACGATCCAGGAGACGGTGAAGCCGATCGTCGGGATGGCCGCCTCGACGACCCCGCGGGCACCGCCGAGCGCCTTGGAGAGCTGGGCGCGGACGGCCTCTTCGACCGTGTCGTACGCGGCCTTCTCCGGCGCCGCCTCCTCGGGCGCGGCGTCCTCGGGCACCGCGTCTTCGGGCGTGGCCTGCGCGGGCGCCGGGTCCGCAGACCCCGAGTCCCGCCGGGTCGGGTCGTTCACCTGACCTCCTCGCGGGGCGCCCGCATCGTCGATCACGCGCTGCCCCGCAGCTCGTAACGCGGGTTGAACATGACCTTACGACCGTCCTGCACGCTGACGAGACCCTCGGCGCGCACGAGACGGCCCGGCTCGATGCCGGCGATGCGCCGGCGGCCGAGCCAGACGAGATCGATCACGTCGGATCCGTCGTAGAGCTCGGCCTCGAGCGCGGGGGCTCCACCCCGCGGCCGCAGTGTCACAGTGCGTAGCGTACCTGCTACGCAGGCACGCCGACGAGTGGCGCACGCCTTGATGGGGGTGGCGCCCTCGGATCCGCTGGTCTTCTGGAGTTCCTGGGCTTCGAGCTCGGCCTTGCTCGACGTCAGCCGGCGCAGGAACCCGCGCAGGCCCCGTGACCCTGAGTCCTCGTCGCCCGTGCCGGGCACGTCTTCCATGTTTGGCAAGACTAAGCCATCCACCTCAGATTGAAAGCGGCGGAAATAACGACATTACGCCGCACCCGAACGCACCTTCCGCCGCGCCGCGAACCCCGCGTCCTCCGGGCGCCGGGCGAGGGCCGCCTTGGCCGATCCGAGCTGCCACGGAACGCTCGTGACCATGACGCCGGCGCGGAAGAGCAGCCGCGCCTTCAGCCGGAGGGCGCTCTGGTTGTGCAGCAGTTGCTCCCACCAGCGCCCGACGACGTACTCGGGGATGAACACGCACACCACGTCGCGCGGGCTCTTGGTACGTACCCGCCCGACGTAGTCGAGCACCGGCCCGGTGATGTCCCGGTACGGGGAGTCGAGGATCTTCAGTGGTACCGGAATGTCACGTTCGCTCCACTCACGCTCCAGCGTCGCCGCCTCCTCCTCGCTCGTCGCCACCGACAGCGCGGTCAGCGTGTGCGGCCGGGTCGCACGCGCGAACGCCAGCGCCCGCAACGTCGGCGTGTGCAGCTTGGAGACCAGCACGATCGCGTGGATCCGGCTGGGCAGCGGGACGCCCTCCTCGCCCGGCGCGAGCTCGGCGGCCACCCGCCGGTAGTGCCGGTTGATCGCCTTCATCATCAAGAAGACCAGCGGCAGCGTGACGACCACGATCCAGGCGCCGTGCAGGAACTTGGTGAGCAGCACGATCACCAGGACCAGGCCGGTGAGGACCGCGCCGACGAGGTTGATCGCCCGCGACCGGTGGATCGCGCGTCTCCGCGCCGGATCGGCCGTACGGCGCAGCTCGTCGCCCCAGTGCTTGACCATCCCGCTCTGGCTCAGCGTGAACGACACGAACACGCCGATGATGTAGAGCTGGATGAGGCGCGTGGTGCTGGCGTTGAACGCCCAGATCAGCGCGCCGGCGAGCAGCGACAGGATCACGATGCCGTTGCTGAAGACGAGCCGGTCGCCGCGCCGGGCGAACTGGCGCGGCAGGTACCCGTCGCCGCCGAGGATCGAGGCGAGGATCGGGAAGCCGTTGAACGCCGTGTTGGCCGCCAGCACCAGGATCGCGGCGGTGAACGCCTGGATCAGGAAGAACAGGAACGATCCGTGGCCGAACACCGCGCCGCCGAGCTGGGCGACCACCGTCTTCTGCTCGTAGCCGCGCGGGGCGCCGACGAGCTGCGCCGGATCCTCGGCGATGTGCACGTGGGCGATCGAGGCGAGCGCGGTGATGCCGCCGAACATCGTCACCGCGAGCAGGCCCATGACCGTCAGGGTGGTGGCGGCGTTCCTGCTCTTGGGCGGCTTGAAGTTCGGCACGCCGTTGCTGACCGCCTCGACGCCGGTCAGCGCCGTACAGCCCTGTGCGAAGGCGCGCAGGGCCAGCAGCAGCGCGGCGGCCCCGGCCGTCCCGTGCGAGGCGTGGACGGTCAGCGACGCCGACTCGGCGGACGGCGCGTGCCCGAGCGCGGCACGTACGAGCCCGGCGCCCACCATGACGAACACGCTGGCCACGAAGCCGTACGTAGGGATCGCGAAGGCGCGGCCGGACTCCTTGACGCCGCGCAGGTTCATCACCGCGATCACCGCGATCAGGCTGAGCGCGATGCCCACCGCGTGCGGGGCCAGCACGGGGATGGCCGAGACGACGTTGGCGACGCCCGCGGCGACCGAGACCGCGACGGTCATCACGTAGTCGATCAGCAGCGCGCTCGCCGCGATCAGCGAGGCGTTCTCGCCGAGGTTGGCCCGGCTGACCGCGTACGCCCCGCCGCCGCCCGGATAGGCGTGGCACGTCTGCCGGTACGACGCCACCACCACGAGCAGCAGGAACACGACACCGGCGCCCACCCACCACGACAGGGTGAGCATGGCCAGCCCGCCGAGGCTGAGCGCGAGCAGGATCTCCTCCGTCGCGTACGCCACGGACGACAGGGGGTCGCTGCAGAAGACCGGCAGGGCCAGCTTCTTGGGCAGGAGTGTCTCCCCCATCTGCCCGGTGCGGAGCGGACGGCCCACGAGGACCCGCTTGGGGGCGTGGAGGACGGCTTGCTTCACAATCGCCAGCAAATACGGCGAAGGGGTCGTGTTCGGGCATCCCTAACGCCGCCTTAACGGCGCTCCCCGCGTTCTTAACGCATCCCTAACGCGCGCGTTCTCAGGCGTCACTGTGCCCCGGGACTCATCGCTCGAAGCGGTACCCCATGCCCGGCTCGGTGATCAGGTGCCGGGGGCGGGAGGGGTCGGCCTCCAGCTTGCGGCGCAGCTGGGCGAGGTAGACCCGCAGGTACCCGGTCTCGTTAGCGTACGAGGGCCCCCACACCTCACGGAGGAGCTGCTGCTGGCTCACCAGGCGTCCCGCGTTGCGGACCAGGACCTCCAGGACGTGCCACTCGGTCGGCGTCAGGCGCACGTCGGAGCCGTCGCGGGTGGCCTTCTTGGCCGCCAGGTCGACGGTGAAGTCCTCGGTGACGACCACGGCGTCCTCCTCGGGCGGCTGGGAACGGCGTACGGCGGCGCGCAGCCGGGCCAGCAGTTCGTCCATGCCGAACGGCTTGGTCACGTAGTCGTCCGCGCCGACGTCGAGCGTCTCGACCTTCTCCTCCGAGGCGTGCCGCGCGGTCAGCACGATGATCGGCACGCTGCTCCAGCCGCGCAGGCCCTTTATCACCTCGGCGCCCTCCATGTCGGGCAGGCCGAGGTCCAGGACGATCACGTCGGGGTGCCGGCGTGCGGCCAGGTCCAGGGCGGTACGGCCGTCCGGCGCGGCGTCCACCTCGTAGCCGCGGGCGCGCAGGTTGATGCGCAGCGCACGGACGATCTGCGGCTCATCGTCCACCACCAGCACCCGAGTCATGAGCCCTCCTTCGTCGGCGGAGTGACCGGGAGGCCCGGCTCATCGGCTCCCGCGCTCACGGGCCCTCCTTGGTCGGCAGTGTGAAGATCATGGTCAGCCCGCCTCCCGGGGTGTCCTCGGCGTGCAGGTCGCCGCCGATCGCCTCGGCGAAGCCGCGCGCCACGGCGAGGCCCAGGCCGACGCCGTCTCCGCGCGGACGGTCGCCGAGCCGCTGGAACGGCTCGAACATCTGGCTCTTGGCCGAGTCCGGCACGCCCGGCCCGCGGTCGGTGATCCTCAGTTCGACCATGCCGCCGTGCTCGCTCGCCGAGATCCGCACCGGTTCGTCGCCGCCGTGCCGTACGGCGTTCTCCACCACGTTGGCCAGGGACCGCTCCAGCAGGCCCGGGTCGGTCAGGACCGGCGGGAGATCCTCCGGAACCTCGATCTTCACCTGGTCGCCCGGCACGTTGGCCAGCGAGGGCACGAGCACCTCATCGATCGACATCGGACGGGTGAGCGGCCGCACCGCCCCGGTCTGCAGGCGGCTCATGTCGAGCAGGTTGGCGACCAGGCGGTCGAGGCGGTCGGCCGACTCCTCGATCGTGGCGAGGAGCTCGGCCTCGTCGGCGGGGTCCCACTGGACGTCGTCCGACCGCAGGCTGCTGACACCGGCCTTGATCGAGGCGAGCGGCGTGCGCAGGTCGTGGGAGACCGCGGCGAGCAGGGCGGTACGGATCTTGTTGCCCTCGGCGAGGCTGCGGGCCTGGCGCGCCTGGTCGGCGAGCCGCTGCCGGTCGAGCGCCGCGGCGGCCTGGTAGGCGAAGGCGGCCAGGACGCGGCGGTCCGCGGCGGGTAGCACCCGGCCGCGCAGCGCCAGCGTCAGGACGTCGCTGACCTGCACGCGGACGTCGGCATCATCCGGCCGCCCGCAGGGATCGGCGCCGGCCGAGGCGATCGGCCCCCAGGTGTCACCGGTCCGCTCCAAGAGGGACACCGAGGCCAGCCCGAACGTCTCCCGCACGCGTTCGAGCAGCTCGGGCAGGGCGTCCTCACCCCGCAGCACGCTCGTCGCGAGCATGCTCAGGGTGGTCGCCTCCGAGCGCGCCCGCGCGGCCTGCGAGCTGCGGCGGGCGGCGAGGTCGACCACGGTGGCCACGGCGACCGCCACCGCCACGAAGACGAGCAGCGCGAAGCCGTTCTCCAGCTCGGCGACCGTCAGCGTGTGCAGCGGCGGCGTGAAGAACCAGTTGAGCAGCAGGAAGCCCGCCACGGCCGCCACGATCGCCGGCCACAGGCCGCCGACCAGGGCCACGCCGACGGTCAGGGCGAGGAAGAACAGCAGCTCGGTGGGCAGGCCCAGCCGGGCCCCCGGGAGCGACAGCACGCCGGTGAGCACCGGCGGCCCGCACACGGCCAGCAGCCAGCCCGTGGTCAGCCGCCGGTGCCCCAGCGAGGTGCGGGCGACCGTCGTCAGACCGCGGCCCTTGCCGGCGTAGTCGTGCGTGACGATGTGCACGTCGACGTCGCCGGACCGGTCCGCCACGGTCGCGCCGACGCCGGGGCCGGAGATGTACTGCCACCGGCTCCGGCGGCTGGACCCGAGCACGATCTGGGTGGCGTTCACCGCCTGCGCGAACTCGATCAGCGCTCCGGGCACGTCGTCCCCGGTCACCTGGTGGTACGAGCCGCCCATTCCCTCGACCAGGGCCCGCTGGCGTGCCAGGGCCTCGGGCGAGCCGTCCGCGAGCCGGGCCGGGCGGTCGTTCAGCCGGGCGACGTGCACCGCGACCAGGTCGCCGCGGCCGGCGCGGGCGGCGATCCGCGCGGCGCGCCGGATGAGCGTGTCGCCCTCCGGCCCGCCGGTCAACCCGACGACGACCCGCTCGCGGGCCTCCCAGGTCCGCGTGATGCCCTTCTCGTCGCGATAGCGCGCGAGGGCGTCATCGACGCGGTCGGCGACCCACAGCAGGGCCAGCTCGCGCAGCGCGGTCAGGTTGCCGACGCGGAAGTAGTCGGCCAGCGCGGCGTCGACCCGCTCGGGCGGGTAGACGTCGCCGTGCGCGAGGCGGCGGCGCAGCGACTCCGGTGAGATGTCGACCAGCTCGATCTGGTCGGCCCGGCGGACGACCCCGTCGGGCACCGTCTCGCGCCGGCGCACCCCCGTGATCCGCTCGACCACGTCGGCCAGCGACTCCAGGTGCTCGACGTTGACGGTCGAGACCACGTCGATGCCGGCGGCGAGGATCTCCTCGACGTCCTGCCAGCGCTTGGCGTTGCGCGCGCCGGGCGCGTTGGTGTGCGCGATCTCGTCGACGAAGGCGACCTGGGGGGCCCGCGCGATCACCGCGTCGACGTCCATCTCTCCCTGCCGTGGCGGCACGATCTCCAGACCGTCCAGCAGTGCGGCGGTGCGGGGACGCCCGTGGGGATCGGCGAAGCCGACGACCAGGTCGGTGCCGCGCTCCCGGCGCCGTGCCGCCTCGCCGAGCATCGCGTACGTCTTGCCGACGCCGGGCGCCGAGCCGAAGTAGATCTTCAGCCTGCCTCGCCCCGTCATCGCACTCACCCCCCACTACGCATTGTGTCCCCGCAGGCGGGCCGATCCGTCATCGAGGCGGAAGCGCAGGCGGCAGACCACGGCGTCGGTGTCGCGGCGCAGGGCGTGGGCGAGCACGGCCCCGCGCTGGTTCTGCAGGACCCGCTGCCAGAGGTGGGCGGGCTCGACCTCGGGGATCAGGACGAAGACGTGCGGCTCGCCGACGCCCCGCACGTACTCCACGATCGGATGCACGAGCCGGCGGTGCCGGTCGTTCACCAGGGCGAGGCCGGCGTCGGGCGCCCAGCGCTCCCACGCCCCGATGAACCTCGTGGTCTCCTCCGGCTCGTCCGGGTGGACGACCCGGACGGCGACGACCCTGTCGCCGAGGGACATTGCGGCCGAGATCGCCTCCTGGGTCAGCCGGTTCACGACGAACACACCGATGGCGAACAGCGGCACGAGGGTGTTCATGGCGCCGCCCGTACCGACGATCAGGAGGGCGGCGGTGACGGTGAGGAAGAGGATGCCGTAGCGGTGCACCTGGCGTTCGGCCCGCAGCGCGAACAGGTGCGGCAGGTTGTTGTCGCGGGCGAGCAGGTGCGTCAGGACGGGCATGCCGCCGAAGGAGGTGTTGGCGGCCGGCGCCAGCAGCACGACGGTGGCGAGCTGGACGACGTAGTAGGCGGTGATCAGGGCGAGCGCCCCGAGGCACAGCCGGACCGTGTACGGCAGCAGGCCCGGCATCGCCGAGGTGAGCGCGGCCACGCCCGCCGCGATCGACACGGCGACGTTGAGCACGTAGTCGACGACCAGCGACGCGGCGGCGACCAGCGAGGCACGCGGGCCGAGGTAGGTCCTGGCCACGCCGTACGCGCCGCCGCCCTGCGGGAAGGCCGCGATCACCTGCCGGTACGACAGCGTGAGCACGCCGAGCAGGGCCGCGATCGCGAGCGTGACCGGGACCGTGTAGCCGAGCGCCGCTCCCCCGCCGGCGGCCAGCACGATGACGATCGCCTCCGGCCCGTACGCCACCGAGGCCATGGCGTCGAGGGAGAGCGCGGCCAGGCCGCCGAGCACGGACAGGCGGTGCCGCTCCCCCATCTCGTCCGTCTCGCCGCGCCGCGCGGGCAGGACCCCGGTCACGCGCCGGGTCGCCTCTCCCGTACGGCGTCCAGGTGGGAGGTCAGGACGGGGTCGGCCAGGTCCGGCGTGTACGCGGGCAGCGTGACGATCATGGTCAGGCCGCCGCCCGGCGTGTCGTCGGGGTCGAGCGTGCCGCCCATGGCCTCCACGAGGCCGCGCGACAGGGCCAGCCCCAGGCCGACGCCGGTGTCGTTGTCGTGGTCGCCGAGCCGCTGGAACGGCAGGAAGACCCGGCCGCGGTCGGCGTCGGGGATGCCCGGCCCGCGGTCGATCACGCGCAGCTCGACCCGGTCGGCGAGCGCGCTGGCCGCCACGAGGACGGGCCGGCCGGGCGGCGCGTACCGGACCGCGTTGGCGACCAGGTTCACCAGGACCCGTTCGAGCAGCGCCGGGTCGGCGAGCGCGTCGGGCAGCCCGGCGGGGATCCGCACCCGTACGCCCTCGCCGGCCGGGCCCACGCCGGCGACGGCGCGCGGCACGATCTCCTCGGCGGCGACCGGCTGGGCCGCGACGCCGAGCAGGCCGGCCTGCAGCCGGCTCATGTCCAGGAGGTTGGCCACGAGCCGGGCGAGGCGCTCCAGCGACTCGTCCGCGGTGGCGAGCAGTTCGTCGCGCTCGCCCGCGGTCCAGGCCACGTCGCCGGTGCGCAGGCTCTCCACCGCGGCCTTGGCCGACGACAGCGGCGAGCGCAGGTCGTGGCTGACGGCGGCGAGCAGGGCGGAGCGCATCCGGTCGGCGGCGGCGAGCGGGCGCGCCTGCTCGGCCTCCTCGGCGAGCCGGTGCTGGCGCAGCGCCAGCCCGGCCTGCGCGGCGAACGCCTCCAGCACGCGCTGGTCGGCCGCCGACGGCGTACGGCCCCGCAGCACGAGGCTGAGGTCGTCGTCGACGGCGACCTCGGCGGCGCCCTCGTCCGGGCTGCGGCAGGGGTCGCCGCCGACGGTCGCCGCGATCCGCCAGCAGCCCGGATCGCCCTGGCGGCCCGGCGTCATCGGGGCGTCGGGACGCCGTTCGAGCAGGGTCACCGAGTCCAGCCCGAAGGCGACGCGCAGGCGTTCGAGCAGGTCGCCGGGGGTGCTCTCGCCGCGCAGCACGCTGCCCGCGAGATTGGAGACCATCGCGGCGTCCGCGCCGGCGCGAGCCGCCTCGCGGGTGCGCCGGGCGGCGGAGTCGACCACCACGCTCACCGCGACCGCCACGAGGACGAACGCGGCGAGCGCGAGCGCGTTCTCCCACTCGCCGATGGTGAACCGGTGGATCGGCGGGGTGAAGTAGTAGTTGAGCAGCAGTGAGCCGGACACGGCGGCGAACAGCGCCGCGTACCGGCCCCCGGCCAGGGCCACCGCGACCACCGCCACGAGGAACAGCAGGATGTCGCTGGCGAGGGAGAGCCGTCCGCGCAGGTTCGCCAGCAGGAGGGTGAGCAGCGGCAGCCCGGCCACGGCCAGCCCGAACCCCACGCCCTGCCGGGTCCACGTCAGGCCGCCGCCGCGCGGCGACCGGCGGCGCCCCCGGCCGGCCTCCTCGTGCGTGACCATGTGCACGTCGATCGCGCCGGACATCGCGGTCGTGGTCACCCCGACGCCGCGCGAGAGGATCTGGGCGAACCGGCCCCGGCGGGAGGCGCCGAGCACGAGCTGGGTCGCGTTCACCCCGCGCGCGAAGTCGAGCAGCGCCTGCGGGATGTCGTCCCCGACGACCTGGTGGTACGTGCCGCCGAGGCTCTCCACGAGGGCGCGCCGGCGGGCGAGTTCGGCCGGGCTCGCGCCGGTGAGCCCGTCGCCGGCGGTCACGTGCACGGCGAACAGGTCCGCCCCCTTGGCCCGGTCGGCGATCCGCGCCGCTCGGCGGATCAGCGTGTCGCCCTCCGGCCCGCCGGTCAGCGCGACGACGACGCGCTCGCGGGCCTCCCAGGTGCGGCTGATGCGGTGGTCGGCGCGGTAGCGGTCGAGCTGGTCGTCGACCTTGTCGGCCAGCCAGAGCAGGGCCAGCTCGCGCAGCGCCGTGAGGTTGCCGACGCGGAAGTAGTTCGACAGCGCGGCGTCGATCTTCTCGGCCTGGTAGACGTTGCCGTGCGCCATCCGGCGGCGCAGCGCTTCCGGCGTCATGTCGACGAGCTCGACCTGGTCGGCCCGGCGCACGACCTCGTCGGGCACGGTCTCGCGCTGCGGCACGCCGGTGATCTGCTCGACGACGTCGTTCAGCGAGTCGAGGTGCTGGATGTTCACCGTGGTGATCACGGTGATGCCGGCCGCGAGGATCTCCTCGATGTCCTGCCAGCGCTTGGTGTTCCGCGAGCCGGGGACGTTGGTGTGCGCCAGCTCGTCGATCAGCGCCACGCGCGGGGCCCGGGCGATGACGGCGTCCACGTCGAGCTCGGTGAAGTTCGCGCCGCGGTACTCCATCGTCTTGCGGGGCACCGTCTCCAGCCCCTCCACCAGCTCGACCGTCCGGGGACGGCCGTGGCACTCCACGAACCCGATCACCACGTCGGTGCCGCGTTCGCGCCGGCGCCGGCCCTCGCCGAGCATGGCGTAGGTCTTGCCCACGCCGGGGGCGGCCCCCAGGTACACGCGCAGCCGCCCGCGTGCCATGGTCGCATCCCTCCTTCGGTGAGACGCGGCGCGCCCAGGCGCGCCGCGCCCCGGTCTCAAGCGCGGTACGGATACTTCTGGTCGAGCTCGGCGTTGAGCGTGAGGACGTCGACGCGGGGCTCGCCGAGGAAGCCGAGCGTCCGGCCGTCCTCGTTGTGCTCGATCACCTGGAGCACCTGCCGCTCGGGCACGCCGCGCGTTTGGGCGATCCGCGGGGCCTGGAGCCGCGCGTACGCCGGTGAGATGTGCGGGTCCAGGCCGCTGCCGCCCGCGGTCACCGCGTCGGCGGGCACCGCCGGGTGGGCCGGCGCGCCGCCGCGGACCGGCACGACCTCGCCCTTCGCGTAGTCCTCACCGTACGTCGCGCACTCGACGCGCACCCCGGCGTACGCGGCGACGAACGGCTTGGCGACCACGCCGCACTCCTCGTTGAGGCTGACGACCCGGGCCGGGTGCGTCACGTGGCCCTGGCGGTCGCGCGGGCCGATGAGGGCGAGGACCGCGCCGACGCCGCCGGGGGTGCAGAACGGCCGGGCGCCGCTGACGCCCTCCAGCTCGCCCACGGCCTTGCTGCGGGCGCAGACCTGGGTGAGCAGGCTGATCCTGGCGTTCTCGTCCTCCTTGCCGGCCTTGACGAGCGCCGGGTCCGGGAGGGTGTCCACGACGTCCTCCGGGCCCAGATTGCTCGCACCGGTCGACCTGGGGTCGTAGCCGTCGCCGGCGTTCGAGGGACGGCTCTGGAAGTACTGCTTCAGCGGGTCGCCGTTCGCGTCGGTGAAGGCCTGGCCGACGATCCGGCTGCCGACGACCCTGCCGTCGGCGGTCCGGACCATCGAGCCCTCCGCCCTGTGGTGCAGGCCCGGGAGGAACGCCACGGCCCAGATGGCGACCGGGTAACCGATCCCGAGGATCACGGTGAGGACGAGGAGGGCCCGGAGAGCCGCCAGGTGCCGGCGTACAGGGCTGGGGAGTCGCATGGTCACATTCCCGGCAGGTACTGGATGAGCAGGTCGATGAGCTTGATGCCGACGAACGGCGCGACGATGCCGCCCACGCCGTACAGGCAGAGGTTGCGCGACAGCAGCTTCGAGGCGCTGGAGGGGCGGTACTTCACGCCGCGCAGGGCCAGCGGGATCAGCAGCACGATGATGATCGCGTTGAAGACGACCGCGGACAGGATCGCCGACTGCGGGCTGGAGAGCCGCATGACGTTGAGCCGGTCCAGGCCCGGGTAGACCGCGGCGAACATCGCCGGGATGATCGCGAAGTACTTGGCGATGTCGTTGGCGATGGAGAACGTCGTCAGCGCGCCCCGGGTGATCAGCAGCTGCTTGCCGATCTCCACGATCTCGATGAGCTTCGTGGGGTTGGAGTCGAGGTCGACCATGTTGCCGGCCTCCTTGGCGGCCGACGTGCCGGTGTTCATGGCGACGCCGACGTCGGCCTGCGCGAGCGCGGGGGCGTCGTTGGTGCCGTCGCCGGTCATGGCGACGAGCTTGCCGCCCTCCTGCTCCCTTTTGATCAGCGCCATCTTGTCCTCGGGCTTGGCCTCGGCGAGGAAGTCGTCGACGCCGGCCTCGTCCGCGATGGCCTTCGCGGTGAGCGGGTTGTCGCCCGTGATCATCACGGTGCGGATGCCCATGCGGCGCATCTCGTCGAAGCGCTCGCGCATGCCGGCCTTGACGACGTCCTTGAGGTGGATGGCGCCGAGCACGTGCGCGGTCGTTCTCCCGTACTCCTCGACGACCTCGCCGACCACCAGCGGTGTCCCGCCGCCGGCCGAGATGCCGTCGACGATGTGGCCGACCTCGTCCGTGGGGTGCCCGCCGTTGTCGCGGACCCACTTCATCACCGCCGTGGCGGCGCCCTTGCGCAGGGACCGGTGGCCGCCGTTCCCGGTCGCCAGGTCGACGCCGGACATCCGGGTCTGGGCGGTGAACTCGATCCAGCTCGCGTGGCCGAGCTCGCCCGGCGTACGCTCCCGCAGCCCGTACCCGGTCTTGGCGAACACCACGATCGAGCGGCCCTCGGGCGTCTCGTCCGCGAGGCTGGACAGCTGGGCCGCGTCGGCGAGCCGGTCCGCGGTCACGCCGTCGACCGGGGTGAACTCCGCGGCCTGCCGGTTGCCGAGCGTGATGGTGCCGGTCTTGTCCAGCAGCAGGGTGTTCACGTCGCCGGCCGCCTCGACCGCCCGGCCGCTCATCGCGAGGACGTTCCGCTGGACCAGCCGGTCCATGCCGGCGATGCCGATCGCACTCAGCAGCGCGCCGATCGTCGTGGGGATCAGGCAGACCAGCAGCGAGACCAGGACGATGCCGGTCACGCCGTGGGCGTTCAGGGCCGGGGAGTCCGGCACGCCCGGCCGGGTCGCCTTGCTGAAGATCGCCAGCGGCTGCAGCGTGGCCACCGCCATCACGAAGATGATCGTCAGCGAGGCGAGCAGGATGTTGAGGGCGACCTCGTTCGGCGTCTTCTGCCGGTTCGCCCCCTCGACCAGCCCGATCATCTTGTCGATGAAGCTCTCCCCCGGCCGCTGGGTGATCTTTACGACGATCCGGTCGGACAGCACCTTCGTGCCGCCGGTGACCGCGCTGCGGTCGCCGCCCGACTCGCGGATGACCGGGGCCGACTCACCGGTGATGGCCGACTCGTCCACGCTGGCGATGCCCTCGACGACGTCGCCGTCACCGGGGATGATCTGGCCCGCCTCGACCACCACGTGGTCGCCCTGCCGCAGCTCGGGCGCCGGGACGGGCTCCTCCTCGCCCGCCCGGCCCGGGGCCCAGCCGGTCAGGCGGCGTGCCATCGTGTCGGTCTTGGCCCGGCGCAGCGCGTCGGCCTGGGCTTTTCCCCGCCCCTCCGCGACCGCCTCGGCGAGGTTCGCGAAGATCACCGTCAGCCAGAGCCAGACCACGATCAGCCAGCCGAACCAGGTCGGGTCGGTGATCGCCAGCACGGTGCTCCACACCGCGCCGATCTCGACGATGAACATGACGGGGTTGCGCCACATGGTGCGCGGGTCGAGCTTGCGCACCGCGTTCGGGAGCGACCGCACGAGCTGCGCGGGGTCCAGCAGCCCGCCCTGGACCCGGTGCGGCTGCGCCGGTGGCGGCTCGGGGGCGGGCGTCTGCGGTTCGGCGACTTGGGTGGACATCAGTGGATTCCTTCGGCCAACGGCCCGAGCGCGAGCGCCGGGAGGAACGTGAGAGCGACGAGGACGACCGTGACGCCCGCGACCATGGCCACGAACTGCGGCCGGTGCGTGGGCAGCGTGCCCTCCGACGCGGGGGTCAGGCCCTGCTTCGCCAGCGACCCGGCCAGCGCCAGGACGAAGATCATCGGCAGGAATCGCCCGAAGACCATCGCGAGTCCGAGGGCGGTGTCGTACCAGGGCGTGTTGACGGTGAGGCCGGCGAACGCCGACCCGTTGTTGTTCGAGGCGGAGGTGAAGGCGTACAGCACCTCGGACAGACCGTGCGGGCCGCCGTTCAGCATCCCCGCGCGCTCGCCGGGGAGGGCCATCGCGAAGGCGGTGCCGACGAGCACGCAGACCGGCGTGACCAGGAAGTACGTCGCGGCGAACTTGATCTCACGGCTGCCGATCCTCTTGCCGAGGTACTCCGGCGTGCGGCCGACCATCAGGCCGGCGACGAACACCGTGATCACGGCCAGGATGAGCATGCCGTACAGGCCCGAGCCCGTGCCGCCGGGCGCGACCTCGCCCAGCATCATGTTGAACATCGTCATCATGCCGCCGAGGCTGGTGTAGGAGTCGTGGAAGGAGTCGACGGCTCCGGTGGAGGTCAGCGTGGTCGCGTCGGCGAACGTCGCGGAGTTCGCCACGCCGAACCTCGTCTCGACGCCCTCCATGGACGAGCCGATCGCCGTCGGCACGGTGCCGTGGTGCGCGAGCTGGAACCACATGATCAGCGACATGCTGACGACCGCCAGCGCGCCCATCACCGAGACGATCGCGTAGCCCTGCCTGTTGCTGCCGACCATCCGGCCGAACGTCCGGGGCAGGCTGAAGCCGATCACCAGGATCAGGAAGATCTCGATCCAGTTCGTCCAGGTCGCCGGGTTCTCGAACGGGTGGGCGGAGTTGGCGTTGTAGAAGCCGCCGCCGTTCGTGCCGAGCTCCTTGATGACCTCCTGCGAGGCCACCGGACCGCCGGTGATCGTCTGCTTGGCGCCGGTGAGGGTCTGGATCGTGTGCGGGTCGTGGAAGTTCTGCACGGCGCCGCCCGCGACCAGCACGATCGCGCCGACGACGGCGATCGGCAGCAGGATGCGCAGGTTGGCCCGTACGAGGTCCACCCAGAAGTTGCCGAGGTGCTCGGTCCGCTTGCGGGCGAACCCGCGGACCAGGGCGATCGCGACGGCGATGCCGACGGCGGCCGAGACGAAGTTCTGCACCGCCAGCCCGGCCATCTGCACCAGATGGCCCATGGTCGACTCGCCGGAGTAGGACTGCCAGTTCGTGTTGGTGGTGAAGCTGATCGCGGTGTTCCAGGCCTGGTGCGCCACGACCGGCTTGAAGCCGAGGCTCAGCATGAGATGGTTCTGCACGCGCTGCAGGACGTACAGGAACAGGATGGAGACGACCGAGAAGGCCAGCACTCCACGGGCGTACACGCCCCAGGTCTGCTCGGCGTCGGGCCGTACGCCGATCAGCCGGTAGATCAGCTTCTCGGCGCGCGCGTGCCTGGTGCCGGTGAACACCCGGTACATGTGGTCGCCCAGCGGCCGGTACGCGACGGCCAGAGCGAGGACGAGGGATCCGGCGAAACAGATCCCCGCGGTCGTGGTGCTCATCTAGAAGCGCTCCGGGAACAGTAGGGCGACGATCATGAAGACGAACAGCGCGACGGACAGGACGAGCCCGATCAGGTTCTCCGCGGTCATCGCGCCGCCACCGTGTGCGATCGGTTCAGGTCGCGGCTCATGAGTCTCACAGCCGCTCCACCGCCTTCACGACCAGGGTGAACAGCGCGAAGATCGCCACTGTCAGCACGACGTAGACCAGGTCGGCCATCACTCGGTTCCTCTGTCGGATGTACGGGGTGCGGCCTCTTCGCGCCCGATCGCGGGGACGTCCTCGGGCTTCGGCGCGGTCGCGTGAAACTCGGCCCAGAGCGGGTCCGTGCGCCGGCGCCGGCCGTACGCCTCGGCGAGCACGCGCACCGAGGCCACCAGAACACCGGCGAGCACGAGCACCCCGGCGCGCGCGGCGTCGCCGCTCCCGGTTATCTCGATGTCGCCGAAGTGGTGCACGTCGAAGCCGGTGACGCACAGCCAGGCGACGGCGCCGACACCGGCACCCGCGACCGGCGGACTCGGCCATGCCCAGGCCGCGACCGCCAGGGTCACGGCACCGAACGCCACCTGCCACGGCAGCCGATCCAGCACGACGGCAAGCGCGAACACACTCGCACTGCCACCCGCGAGCGGCCACGCGGAACATTCGAGGCGCGTCATCGCACCCTCCTGGACGTGACGATGGACATGCCGCCCATCGGTCCCCTCATCGGGGGGCTAAGCCAGGAGTTAACTGCTGAAATAGGCCGCTAAGACGGTCGTTGACACTCTCTTAGCGCCGCCCCTCGCCCCCTTAACGCCCTTTTAACGGCATGGGCACCGGCCCGCCGACCTCGGAAGGGCACGGTGCCTTGTGGGGAATTCAGCACAGTGAAGCGTCGCGGGCGGCTAGTACTTCAGCCGTGTTCAATGATCGATGAGGCGTTGCCGGCGGTGGTAGTGGCAGCGGCGGGTACGGGCTTGGTGGCGGCGTCGCCGGCGCGGTGAGGAATGTCAGGCGGGTGTGGGCGACCCCCGGTGACCCACCCGAGCGACAGCAGCCGCTCGCCCGCCTGCCGGCACAGCGCATCCCGCACCAGGCACAGCGATGGCCGTCTCACGTCGGCCATCACCAGCCCAAGATCTCCAAGTTGCGGCTGGAGCACCAGGTCGGAGATCCTCTCTCACCTCGGATGGCGCCGCAGTGGCTGGAACGGTGCGCCGACCTGCCGGTTCACGAACTACAACTTCGGATTCCCCCCACCTGCCTGCGGACCGGATCAGTTCGCGGGTGTCGCCGAATCTTGTTGTTCGCGCGGGCGCGATCTTGGGCGCCCTGAACTCCGCGCGGCGGTGCACGCTTGTGACTAACCTCACGCTTTCATCTGAGGCGGGCAGTGTCTGATCGTTGACATGAGAAAAGCGACTCTGGCCTGGAAAGATCGGGATTGCAAAGTCACGATGCAGCCCATGCCGGGAACGCACTTTTCGGGGGAAAAAATCGGCCGGAAAGCCAAGGTCGTTGTGTCATCGGACGGTACTGGCATCGTCTGCCAGGCGGCGGCCTGCTGTTGCTGAAGACCTGCGGGCGACCGGCCCGGAGCAGGGCTTGTAGGCGGTGTTGCAGCGGTTGGCGGTCGCCGCGGGCGGTTGCATGATCCGACCAGCCAGGACGGCGTTGGGATCCCGAACGGCTACGCCTTCGCCTTTTCTCTGCCGCCGGACGCCTGGTCAAGGACGGACGACGCTCCGTCTGTCCCGCCTGGCCGTGGGCCGACCTGATCGACTCGGCGATCGCCTCTCTACAGGCGCTACCAGCGCAGTGACCAGCCTCAACGTCCCAACAACCCCAGGAAGGAAACACCTCGGACCCCGGAACCCCGCCTACCCGGCGCGACAGCTGGGCCACCAGCACGACTAACCCACTGAAAACAAGGGCCCGTCGGGACGCTACGTGACCAACCGGACTCACGAAACATCGAGGCTAGTGATCCCGAAGACGCGCACCTGGATCGGCGAGCATTTCGGAGCATCTGACACGGTGCCCAGCTACCGAGCGATTTTCGAACGGCGTCACGATCTTGCCCGCGGTGGCCGCGCCGCTGGTCGGCTGCCCGCGGATCGTCTCGATGTGTCAAGACCATCCCATGGAATCGGCTATCTAATGACTGGTGCCGTTTAGGGCGGACAGCGGGCAGGGAACGGGGTTGCTGTACAGGCCTGTCGACGGAGGGCTGCCATGCCGGGTACTGCCGGAGGTCACACTTCCCGCGAACCGCTCACATCGGGCTTGTTGTCATTCGCCGGTTTTCTGATTGGGATAGTTGGCTTCTTCAACATAGTGGATGGCCTTACCTCTTTGACTAAGAGGACCCTCTATCTGGTCCCATCGAGCAAGCTACTCATCTTTGATTTCACTGCCTGGGGCTGGATCTGGATCATTATGGGAATCTTGCAGATCTTCGTCGGTGTTTCTATTTTTACAAGACGAGCGTGGGCGAGAACGGCAGGAATCGCACTCATGCTGCTTGCCATCGCCGGCCAGTTCGCCTTTATGAACGCATTCCCGCTGTGGTCGATAGTCATAATCGCCGTGTCTCTTGTGGCTATCTATCTATTGATGGTTCCGACGCCAGGTTCGCTCGCACACTGACCGGAATGTCGGCAGAGTATCAACACTCGATCGTCCCAATATAGTTCGTAATAAGCCCGGGACAGATGAACAGCCGAGCATGTTCCCCCCGTTGGTCCTGATCGACTCCGCTGCGGAATCGGCATGCGCAGCCGCTTTGGCGCTACGGCCGGCCAGCGCGCCCACCTCAACCTTGTGATGTCACAGGAAGTTAGACCAGTCTGATCGTTTACATGAGAAAAGTGCCTCCGACCTGGAAGGGTTTGGATTGCGACGCCTAAACCATGCCGAGACCGGAAGGCACTTTCCCGGTGAAGATTACAGGCCGAATGTGCACCGAGGACCAACGGTGCTCGGCGCGAGATTCACTTCGATGTTTCGTAAGGGGTCTGCTCGCCCGCCTCGATGGCGAAGGGAAGTCGGTTCTCCGGCGGAGCCACCGGGCAGACGGGCAGGTAATTGAACGCGCACGGGAGGTTGAGCGCGCGATTGAAGTCCAGCACGACCGTTCCGTCCCCGTCAGGCTCGGGAATCAGCAGCGATCGGCACGCGCCGTAGGTGGTGACACCACTGGTCGCGTCGGTGAACACCGCCGCCATCCCGTTCACCGAACTGGTGAGAGAGAGGGCGTACTCCTCGTCGCCATAGGAGAACCTGACGATGCCGGGCGAGTCGTAGACGTGACTGTCGGTCTCCACACTGTCGAGTGACACCGACTTCGTTTCTTCATAGGGTTCGAATCGCCCCTTCAGTACAAAGCGAGGTTCGGGCTCGTAGACCGGCACACCGCGGAAATCGTTACGCGCCGGCGCTTGCGGGTCGTACGTCACGACCAGGTACTGATCCCGGTAGGTGACTCCTACCTGTAGATCGCCGACGGTGATCCGGACGTCATCCGGAGCCTCACTCAGATCCAGACCGCGGACCTCGGTGAAGGACTCGCCTTCGTAGGACATCGTCTGCCCTTGCGGATCGACGAAGAGCTTCTTGCCTTCCTGCCACCACAGGCCCGGCAGGCTAGGGTATTGCCGCGGCTCCGCATCCACCCAGTTCAAGGCGGTCGCAGCGAGCCAGCCGAAGGGCGCCGTCAGGAACTGTTCCCAGCCTGCCCTCCATTCGCGCCACTCCTGGACGAACTGGGCGTTGTTGTCGGCGTTGGTGGTTGTCATGGTGATACCTCTCTCTCGATGGAGCGAAGTCTCTCGAGTAGCTCGTTTGCGTATTGGTCATCGACGCTCCTCCCGAGCTCCCGAAAGTCGGTGAAAAATCATGGAAGGCGCGAAATGTGTCGTGCGGTCGCGTGCCGTTACACGGTGTCGGCGGGGGTGGTGCGGTCGGCGTTGATCGAGACGATGAAGACCACCAGCGCCAACGCGAGGATGCCGCCGCCTGCGGCGAACGCGACGTGGTAGCCGTGCAGGTACGCGCCCAGTTGCACCTTCTGGGCGTTGGCGGGGGCATGGGAGGCCAGGTAACCGCTGAACGCCGCGACGTACAGGGTGTTGAGCAGCGCCGTTCCCAGCGCACCGCCCACCTGCTGAGTGGCGTTGATCACCGCGCTGGCGACGCCCGCGTCATGCGGCGCGATGCCGTGCATCGCGACGGTGGAGATGGGAACGAAGACCATGCCCAGGCCGATGCTCATCACGATTTCTGACGGCAGCACCCCGCCGACCCAGCCCGAACCCTCGTCCAGAGTGGTCAGCAGCAGCAGGCCTGCCGTGCCGAGCGCCGTTCCCGTCACCAGCAGCGGTTTGGGCCCGAAGCGATTCAGCAGCCTGGAGACGAGGGTCGCGGTCAAGATGATGCCGCTACTGAACGGCAGGAACGCCAGGGCCGCCACGAGCGGGTTGTAGCCGAGATTGACCTGGAAGAAGTACGTCAGGAACAGGAAGATCCCGAACATTCCCGCGAAGATGAGCAGCGAGGCCAGCAGCATGCCGCCCCGGTTCCGGTCCAGCACCACCCGCAGCGGCAGCAGAGGGTGGCTGGTGCGCGCCTCGCGTACGACGAAGGCGGCCAGCAACACCACGGCGGACGCGAGCAGGATCACGGTCACGGGAGCGAGCCGGCCCACGCCGCTGCTCGCGGCCTCGGTGAGCCCGTACACCAGCGCGGTGAGCCCGCCGGTGGCAAGGATCGCGCCGGGCACGTCGTAGCGGCGATCGCCCTCGGCACGGCTCTCGCGAATGGTCGACGGCGCGAACACCGCCACGGCGATCGCGAGCGGAACATTGACGAACAGGCACCAGCGCCAGTCCGCGTACTCGGTCAGAACCCCGCCGAGGATCAATCCGACGGCGCCTCCGGCGCCCTGCACCGCGCCGTACACGCCGAAGGCCCTGGCCCGCTCGGCCGGCTCGGTGAAGGTGACCGCGACCAGGGACAGGGCAGCGGGAGCGAGCAAAGCGGCGAATGCTCCCTGCAGAGCTCGCGCGCCGAACAGCATCGCCTCGTTGACCGCGGCGCCGCCGATCGCCGAAGCCGCGGCGAACCCGAGCAGGCCGATCAGGAAGGCGCGCTTGCGTCCGGCGAAGTCGGCGATCCGCCCGCCGATCAGCAGTAGTCCGCCGAACGCGAGCGTGTAGGCGGTGACCACCCACTGCCGGCTGTTGGCAGAGATGTGCAGATCAGCCTGCGCGTGCGGCATGGCGATGGTGACGATTGAGGAGTCGAGCACGACCATCAGGGTCGAGACGGCGATAAGGGCCAGAGCCAACCACCGGCGCGGGTCGGCCGCCGGTGCTTGCGGCCGGGCGGCCGGTCCCGCGGACAGAGCGTCCGGGACTGGACTGCTGTTTTCGGGCATGGCGATACTCGCAAAGGTGTTGAAGAGGGTCTGAGATCAACGTGCCGGACGGCTAGGCGGTCATCAGTCCGCCCGGCGAGAAGGCAGGCGTGTGGCGTTATGGCATCAGGAGTGGGCGACCGCGCGGGCGGTGTCCTCGGTGGTCAGGTCGGCGTTGATCGCCGCCGCCGCGGTCACACCGGACGCGGCGGACTGCATCACGCCGGCGGTGACGTCGGTGACGTTGCCCGCGACATACACCCCTGGTGCCGCAAGCCCGGTCGGCTCGGCCTTCACCTGTTCGCCGATGCCGGCCGGGTGTTCCACAACGGTGACGCCCAACCCGTCGAGCAGCCCGTGCCGGGCGGCGAACCACGGACCGACCACCACGACACCACGCGGGATGATCTCCCCCGAGCCCAAGCGCACCCCGGTGATGCCGTCGTCCTTGACCTCGATGCCGACCACCTCGCCCTCCACCACACTGATGCCGCGGGCGGTCAGCTGTTCCCGCTGCTCACTGGTCGGTTCGGGTGCGGTGTGCTGCAAGAGGATCACATCGTCGCTCCACTGCCGCCACATCAGTGCCTGCATCGCGGCCACCGGACCGGTGGCAAGCACGGCGAGCGGCCGGTCGCGCACCTCCCAGCCGAAGCAGTACGGGCAGTGCACCACATCGCGCCCCCACCGATCGCGCAGCCCCGGGATGTCGGGCAATTCGTCGGCCAGGCCGGTGGTCACCAGCACCCGGCGCGCCCGGTAGCCGGTGCCGTCGGACAGGGCGACCTGGAACCCGCCGTCTGCCGGCCGCTCCAGCGAGGTGACCTCGCCCTCGATGATCGTGCCGCCGTAGCCACGCACTTCGCTTCGGCCGATCTTCAACAGGTCGAGCGGGGGCACGCCGTCGCGGGTGAGATACCCGTGGGCGTGCGCCGCCGGGGCGTTGCGCGGATGACCGGCGTCCACGACGAGGACCGAACGGCGCGCCCGAACCAGCGTGAGGGCGGCGCCCAAGCCCGACAGGCCGCCGCCGACCACCAGAACGTCGTACTCCTCTTGCCCGCCGAGCGCGGCGCGCCTGGGTGAGGCTTCCTGAATGTTCGTCATGCTCAAAGAGTGGGACGCCTTCCCATAGGCGGCAAGGGAGCTTGCCAGCCTGGCAAATCAGCGGGCGTGGCCGACCAGCTCGACGCGAGGGGCAGGCGTCCCAGCGGCGTCGATCGTGTCGCCGTGCAGCGTTCCGGTGAAGCGCTGGTGGAAGCCCGGCGGCTACCGGTCGGCGGCGACCTCGACGCGGAGGTGGTGTCCCGCGCCGATCGTGAGAGGGGCGGTGAAGGTGACCTCCGCGGTCGTGCCCTCGACGCGGACCGACGCGACGTGTACGTCGCCCCGCGGGCCGTGGGCGGTGACCGTCAGGCGCGCGGGGTCCGGCGGGGTGGCCAGTTCCAGTGTGAAGGTGCGGACGGTCACCTCGCCGTGCCGTACCTCGACCTCGCACGTCTGCCGGTGTCCGTCGCGGCGCTGCCGGTACAGGCCCCAGCCTCCGGCGGCGGTGAAGGCCGCGGCGAAGTCCTCGGGCCTCACCTTCGGCGCGAAGCCGAGGCGGCCCGCCGGGCCGTGGTGGGAGTAGCCGCACGCGGCCAGGTACACGCCGTATCCCGCCATCGCCCGCGCGTAGTGCTCGCTGCACTCGATCTCGTTGTACGGGTTCCGCTTGCCCGCGGCGTACCGGTCGTGGACGGCGCGCGTGACCGTCAGGCCCTCGTCGACGAGCCCCTCGTAGACCATCTGCGTGGCGAGCTGGTACTCCTGGCCGGTCCACGACTCGTTGAAGTAACTCGCCGACCAGCTCGGCGGGTCGCCGTTCGCCTGGTCGGCGCCGCCGTGCGGGAAGGTCGTCATCACCACGGCGGGCTCGTGCGCCGCCGCGAACCACCGGCCGCCCGGGATCTGCGGATGGTCCGTACGGTACGCCGCCGGGTCGGGCACGTAGTTGTACCGGTAGATGCCGGCCAGGGCGGTCTTCGCCTTGTCCTCGGGGAACACCCGGGGCAGGCCGAGCTGGAGCGCCAGGCTCTGGCCGAACATCTGGTCGATGTGGCAGCCGATGTTGGTGTTGACCGCCTCGGGATGGTGCTGGTCGACGATCTGGATGAAGTACTCCCCCGTCCACAGGTCGGTGGCGAGCGAGCGGCAGCCGGAGTCGGCGAGCGAGCGGCACCGCTTGGCGAACGCCGTGTCGCCCATCTCATCGGCCATCTCCGCCCCGGCGTACAGCGCCGCGGCGTACATGCCGGTCATCCAGGCGATCTCGCCGTACCAGACGGCGTCGAGCGTGTTGGGCTGCGGGCCTTCGAGCGTGCCGTCCTGCCGGTCGTCGCGGCTCATCACCCAGCCCAGTGCCTGCTTGGTCCGTGGCCAGACGCGCCGCAGGAACGCCGTGTCGCGCGTCATCTGGTGTTCGCGGTAGATCCGCAGGATCGTGCCGCACTGGCCGTCGGTGGCCCAGCCCATGTCGGCCTCGGCCCGGTTTCCGATCTCCCCCGTGCCGGCGTGGAAGCCGACGCCCAGGTCGACGCGTTCGCGCGTGTCGCGCTCCAGCGAGGGGAACAGGCGGCCGATCGCCTGCGCGTAGTTCCACACGTGCTCGCAGGTGCCCGCGCAGCAGCCGACGCCCTCCCACGCGTAGAACCGTCCGCCGGCGAACTTCAGGCAGGTGGAGGTGGCCAGGGTCGACGCCGTGGCGAGCGTGCGTTCGAGGAGCCAGTGCGGCAGTGTCGCGTCGGTGTACCAGGTGTCCACCCAGCTCCGGGTGGCCTTCTCCAGCCGCCCGATCTCCCGGGCGAGATGGCGCATGACCTCGGACGCGGAGTCGAACCGCTCGGCGTAGTGGCGGCGCAGCGTCGCACTCCCGGACAGGAACGCCAGGGCGACGCGGTCCGGCACCGGGAAGTACCAGGCGTAGGCGAACCGTACGGTGCGGCTCTGCCCGGGGCGGAGCCGTACGGGCACGGTCACCGCGCCGGCGATCGTGCCCAGGCCGCCGTCGATCTCGCCGGGCCCGGCGCCCGCCTCGGCGATCTCCTCCGGCGTGCTCCACTTCGCGAGCGACGGGCGTACGCGGGCGTCCGCCTCGAGCGCGGCGAGCGTCACCGTGCCGCCGTCGGTGAGCGTGTCGATCGGCTGGTGGGAGGGCGGCACGTCGGTGAAGACGATCCGGTCGACGTTCACGTGGCCCCAGCCGCCGGTGGCCTCGTCGACGATCTCGATGCGGGCCGTGCGGCCCTGATGGCGGATCAGGTCCATGCCGCGTACGGTGAGCGGCTCGGTGTTGTCGCCGGTGACGGAGGCGACCACGGCGCCGTCCACGACGACGCGGGCGCAGGTGTGCGCGGCGTCGGCGCCGCCGCCCACCCGTACGGTGACGTAGCGGCGCTCGATGGTGAAGTCCTGGCTGGTCAGCTTGCCGGTGTACGCGTCGGCCCGGCCCGCGTCACCGTTCGCGGCCTGGAAGTTGTGCGAGGTGACGAACCGCTGCCCGGAGACGCGCAGGTCGCCGAAGCGCTTCATGTAGTCCGGCACCTGGTCGGCGAGCACCGGTCCGGCGCCGAACGCGTCGCCCTCGACGGTCCAGCCCTCGTACGTGGTGCGCTCCCAGTCCTCGAACACGATGTCCGGCCGGGGCTGGGCGGCCTCGCCCGCGGCTGCGGTGAACTCCACGCCCGCGAAGCCCTCGCCGCCGACCCGCTCGCCGGACAGCGTGATCGGCTGCTGTGAGCGGGCGCGCAGGCAGACGGGGTTCTCGGCCCAGGCGGTGAGCTCGGCGCGCACGGGACGCGAGGACGTGTTGGTGACGGTGTAGGCGAGGACGGTGACCGGCAGCGTCGAGTCGTCGGCCTCCCCGGGCACGAACGGCGAGTAGGCGTCGAGGTGGACCCGGACCGGAGAGTTCTGGGCGCGGTAGTCGACGCGGCCGATCGGGTACTGGCCGGTGAAGGCGACGTCGTCGAACCCGTCGCCGTCGATGCGGCGCGCCCGGTCGCCGGTGGTCTTGATCACGACGCCCTGGCCGAACGGGGAGAACGGGTCGCGCGGCGCGGTGTAGGTGCTGCCGCCGGCCTCGGCGCCGGGCGCGGCCGGGCCGTTGTCGATGTCCCAGTACCAGAGCCGGCCGTCGCCGCCGAGGTAGACCTGACCGCAGCAGCCGCCGCCCACCGGCATGCCGATGTAGCGCAGGTCGGAGCCGGTGTAGCGGGTCGGCACGCCGCGTTCGCGCAGGCCGGCGGGGACGGGCTTGGCGGCGGGCACGAGCGAGCGGTTCGGCAGCGTGCCCGCCGCGAGCGCGTCCCGGGTGTGCGCGGCGAGTACGGCGGCGCTCGCCGCGGCGGCCGACAGGCTGAGGAAGCCACGGCGGCTTACGCGCCCGCCGTCGCCGCCACCGTGGCCGCCGCACCGGCCGCCGCAACAGTCCGTGTGGTGATCGTTCATGCTCCCCACCCTCTCCGAGAAATCGATTTCTGAAATCGATTTCTCGGGCAAAATAAGTTAGCCTCGGCTCGCTGTCAACGACTCTTGGAGCGTGACATGGCGACGTTCGTCCCCTTCGGCGGTTTCCTCGGTGCTGGCAAGACGACCACACTGCTCGCGGCGGCCCGGCGGTTCTCCGGCGAGGGCCGCCGTGTCGCGGTGGTCACCAACGACCAGGGACGCGACCTCGTCGACACCCGGCTCGCCCGCGCCGAGGTGTCGCGCGTGTCCGAGGTGACCGACGGGTGCTTCTGCTGCCGGTTCGAGGACCTGGCGACGGTCGTGACCTCTCTGCTGGACGACGGAGTGGACGTCGTACTGGCCGAGGCCGTCGGCAGCTGCACCGACCTGCGGGCCACCGTGGTCCGCCCGCTCCGCCGCGACCACGGCGACCGGCTCCGCGTCGCGCCGCTGACCGCGGTCGTCGACCCGGACCGCTACCGGCTGTTCGCCCGCGCCTGGGACGTCGGCGCGGAGTCCGACCTGGCGTACCTGTACGCCCACCAGCTCGCCGAGGCGGACGTCATCGCCGTGAACAAGACCGACACCGTGCCGGAGGACCGGCTGCCCGCCCTCCTGGCCGACGTCCGCCGACGCCACCCGGCCGCACGCGTGGTGCCGTACTCGGCCGCGTCCGGCGAGGTCGGCGAGCTGCTGGCGGCCCTGGCGGACCCGGTCGCCGACACCGACGAGGACCCGAAGCTGGACTATGACCGGTACGCCGCGGCGGAGGCGGCGCTGGCCTGGCTCAACCACGCGGTGACGCTGACCGCGCCGGGGTCCGGCTTCCACCCGGGACGATGGGCGACGACGGCGCTGGTGACACTGTCGTCGGCCTGCGCGTCCGCCGGCGCGCTGATCGGCCACGCCAAGCTCAGCCTGGACACGCCCGGCGGCCTGACGAAGGCGAGCCTGACGGAGGCCGGCGGGACACCCCGGCTGGACACCACCGGCCCGGGACGCGCGTCCGGAGGCCGGGCGGTGTTCAACCTGCGGATCGCGTGGACACCGGAGGCCCTGGACCGGGCGACCACCGACGCCGTACGCGCCGCGGACCTGGCCTGCGGGACACACGCGGCGCCCGAGCCGGACACCCCCGCCTTCCGCCCCGCCTACCCACGCCCCACCCACCGCATCCCGGCCGGCCACTGAACGACGGCCGCCGAGCGGTCAGCCGCGGGTGACGCGGAGGAGGCGGACGGCGGTGTCGGGCAGTTCGCGGCCTCGGGGCCAGACGGCGCGCAGGACGCGGTTCAGGTTCAGTTCGGTGGGGACCTCGACCAGGCGGCCCGCCGCGATCTCGTCCGCGACGGCCAGGGCGCTCAGTACGGCCGGGGCCGTGCCGGAGACCGCCGCGATGCGCAGGGGCGCGGTGCCGCCCAGCTCCAGCGCGGGCTCGGTCACTCCCCCGTACGGCGCCAGGGCCGCCTCCAGGGTCTCGCGGGTGCCCGAGCCCGCCTCGCGCAGCAGCAGCGGCGTCGTGGCGAGTTCGACGGGGCGCAGCGGGCGGCGTTTACGCGACCACGGGTGGGCCGGGGAGGCCACGACGACGAGCCGGTCGCGCGCCACGGCGCGGCTGTGCAGGTCGCGCGGCGCGCCCCGGCCCTCGATGAACCCCAGGTCTGCCTCGCCGCCGCGCAGACGCTCGATCACGTGGGCGCTGTTGGCGACGTTCAGCTCGACGTGCACGTCCGGATCGACGTCCCGCAGTGTGACGAGCCAGCCCGGCATCAGGTTCTCGGCGATGGTCAGGCTCGCGGCCACGCGTAGCCGGCCGTGCTGGCGGGCGCGGAGCGCGGAGACGCCCTCGACCAGCGCGTACGCCGATTCGAGCACGGTCCTCGCCCAGTCGGTCACCACGAGCCCGGCCGAGGTGAGCCGGGAACCGCTGGGCGAGCGTACGAGCAGGCGGACGCCCAGCCGGCGTTCGAGCGTGCGCATGCGGGCGCTGGCGGACGGCTGGCTGATCCGCTGCCGCGCGGCCGCCTGCCCGAGGCTGCCCGTCTCGGCGACGGCGACGAGCAGTTCGAGCGCCTCCAGGTCCGGCAGACGTTGACTCATAGAGAAACCCTATGGCCTGCCAGCGCAACACCTGCTAGTGCGTCCTCCGTACGGGCCCGATGCTGAAGATCATGACCACTTCGACGACGCGCCCCCATGCCCACCGCACCTCGCCGGCGACCGGGTCGCGTCGCGTACGGAACGTCGCGCCGGGCCTCGCGGTGTCCGCGGTCGCGGTCGTGGTGGCCTGGTGCGTGCATCGGCTGGCGGGCCCGGTGCCGATGCTGACGGCGGCCCTGCTGCTGGGCATCGTCGCGGTCAACACCGGGGTCCTTCCCGACGCGACACGGGCGGGGACGCGGTTCGCGGCGCGAACGCTGATGCGGGCGGGCGTGGTGCTGCTCGGGCTCCAGGTGTCGCTGAGCGACATCGCGGGGCTGGGCTGGCAGACGATCGCCATGACGGTGGCCGTGCTGCTCGCGACCCTGCTCGGCACGCCGTGGCTGGGGCGGCTGATGGGCCTGTCTCACCGGCTGTCGCTGCTGGTCGCCGCCGGTTGTGCGATCTGCGGAGCGTCGGCCGTCGCGGCCGTGGACGGCGTGCTCGGCGCCCGCGACGACCGCAAGACCGGGGACCGCACCGACGACGGTGAAAGGGAGGGCGATGCGGCGACGGCGGTCGCGGTGGTCATGCTGTGCGGCACCCTGGCGATCGCGGTGATGCCGGTGCTGGGTCATCTGCTCGGCCTGTCCGCCTACGACGAGGGCCGCTGGGCCGGCGCCAGCGTGCACGACGTGGGCCAGGTCGTCGCGACGGCCACGGCCCTGGGCCCGGCGGCCGTCGTCCCGGCGATCACGGTCAAGCTGGTCCGGGTGGCCATGCTCGCCCCGGTGACGACCGTGATCGGCCTGCGTGCCCGCCGTGGCGCCGCGTCCGGGACCCGTCGCCCCGCGGTGCTGCCGGTCTTCCTGATCGCATTCGTGGCGATGGTCCTGATCCGCTCGACCGGCAAGGTGCCCGCGGACCTCCTGAACGACGTGAGCGTCGTGAAGGACCTGCTGTTCGCCGCCGCCCTGTTCGGCCTGGGCACCGCCGTACGCGTGCGCCTCCTGGTGCGGACCGGCCACCGCGCCCTGCTGCTGGGTCTGACGTCCTGGGTGCTGATCGCCGGCGTCTCCTACGCCGGCGTCCTGCTAACCCGCTGACCGCCGCGGCCCGACGAGATCCCCCGGATCGAAGCTCACCGGGAAGGGCTCGGCGAGCTTGAGCGTCTCTCCCGCCCTCGCCTCGGCGACGCGCTCGTACTTTCCGTCGCGAAGCTCAGAGGCCAGGACCCGAGGCCCCGCCGGGAGCTCGATCTCCATGTAGAAGGGGATCCCGCCCTTGGCGTACTGCTGCGGCTTCCACGCACGCTCGAAGGTGGAGTTTCCCGGACTGATGATCTCCACGACCATGAGGACGTCCTCGGGTGCGACGTACATGCTGCCGCTTGCGAAGAGGGCCTCTGATTTCGCCACCATCACGTCCGGAATGAACATGTCGGCGCCGACGCGGAGGTTCGTCTCTGGGCTGGCCTCCAGCTCGCGTGGCGCCGCAGAGTCGAGGATTCGGATCAGCCGCTTACCCGCGGCCTGGTGAGGCGGAGGAGGCACGGGGGATACCACCAGTCTTCCCTCGATGAGCTCATACCGCATGCCGTTCTTCGGCGGCGCCGCGAGCACATCGTCGATCGTCCAAGGCTCTGAGTGAACGTCCTGCGGCATGGCGAGCACCTCGGTCATCGGTGGGTCACCTCCGTACACGTTGCCAGTGTCACATGCCGAGCGGTGACTACCCTATGCGATCGAATGATTACGGGAACATGAGTTCGAGAAAACCCGCCACCGGTGGTTTCGTCGGTGGCGGGTCTTCTTGTCGGGCTCAGCGGACCTCGGTGATCTCCGGGCCGCGCTCGAAGGGGTTGAGCGGCGGACGGTCGCCCTCGCCCTCTTGCTCGGGGTTCATCGCCTGCTGGGCCTCGGCCGGCAGCGAGAGCTCGAGCAGCTCACGCGGCGGCATCGGGGCGTCGCCCCGGACCACGACGATCTGCTGGAACACCTGCTCCATGATCGCCGCCTGCTCCGGGTCCTCCAGGGCGGCACCGCTCAGCACGCCGCGCAGGAACCAGCGAGGGCCGTCGACGCCGATGAAGCGGACCGGCTGCCAGCCGAAGCCCTGCTCGGCGATCTCGGCCGGGACCTGGTCGCGCATCTCCTCCGGGATGGCCACCGGGACCATGCCGTGCAGCTCCTTGCCGAACGGGCCCTCGGCCTCCTGGGTCTCCCCCTCGGCCTGCTTGATCTCGTCGGCGGTCTCCTTGCGGACCTCGTCCCAGATCCCGTTCTTCTTCGGCGCGGCGAAGGGCTGCACCTGCAGCCCGCTCTCCCCGTGCACGATCGTGATCGCGACGATGCGGCCGCCCACGGGGTTGCCCTGGGCGTCCTGCTCGACGGCCTCGACGTTCACCTGGATCTCGATGCCCTCCCCGATGGGCACCTGGATCGCGCCGAAATCGACGCGCTCCATCTCCGGAACCCCTTCGGCCTCGGAGTCCCACGGGCCACCGTGCGACACGACCGCGGGCTCATCGTCGGGCTCGGCCTGCTCGTCCGCGACGGTCTCCTCCTCGGTCGGCTCGACGTTCTCGGGCTCATCGTCCCGACGACGGCGTCGAAACACGACTCACGCTCCTTCACTGCTGTGCTGGACGGACGCGCCCGCGACGCGACCTTGGACTGTCCCCGCGTACCCGCCGGTGGACCCGAATCCACCGTCTCCGCGGGCCGACCCCGGCAGGGTCTCGACCTCATGGAAGACCGCCCGCTCCACACGCTGGATGACCAGCTGCGCGATGCGGTCGCCGCGCTTCAGGCGGACGGTGTTCCGGATATCGGTGTTCAGCAGGGTGACCTTGATCTCTCCCCGGTAACCCGCGTCGACGGTGCCCGGGGCATTGACGATCGTCACTCCCAATCTAGCCCCCAGTCCGGACCGCGGATGCACGAAGGCCGCGTAGCCGTCGGGCAGGGCGATCGCGATCCCCGTCGGCACCATCTGGCGCTCACCGGGCGCGAGCTCGACGTCCTGCGCGGCGCACAGGTCGGCCCCGGCGTCACCGGGATGCGCGTACGCGGGCGCGGGCAGGCCCGGGTCCAGTCGCTGGATCAGTACGTCCACGGTCAACGTCTCACCTCGTCGTCATGGGCCCTTCGGCACGTCACAGGGCGTGACATTACCGCCTGCACGGACTGTTTCCGGTGACCACGCCCGGAACGACGGCCAGAAGCGAGGACTGACCGGCATCCGGCGCTGCGCACCGGATGCCGGTGCGCGGCGTACGGCGCCGGGCCCGAGAGCGCGCACCGCCGCCCCCTTTCAGGTGGGCCGCGGCCCGTCCGGGCGCGGCTCCTCCTCTCGCGATTCGTCGGGCGGCGCCTCCTCGGACCGCGTCTCCTCAGGTGAGGCGGACGGATCCTCGGGCGCCGGCGCGCCCCGACGCGTGCCCGGCGCACGCAGGCGTCCACCGGCGAGGGACGGCGGCTTGGCCGGGGAATCGGCGGGCGTCGGCTCGGAGGAGTCGCGCAGCGCCGGCACCGCGCGGTAGAGGACGGCGGCCGTGGGCACGGCGACCGCGGCGCCCGGGATGCCGCCGACCACCCCGCCGATCGTGATCGCGAGGATGATCGCGAGCGGGTGGAAGCGCACCCACCGGCCGACCACGAGCGGCTGCAGGACGTGCCCCTCCAGCTGCTGTTCGAGGACCAGGATGCCGAGGAAGACGAGCGCGGCGATGCCGCCCTTGACGCTGAAGACGACGAGGACCGCCAGCGCACCGGCGACCAGGATGCCGACGATCGGGATGAAGCTGCCGAAGAAGACGATGACCGCGAGCGGCGCGACCAGCGGCACTCCCATGATGATCAGCACGATCGCGATGACCACCGAGTGGATGAGCGCCACGATCACCGTGCCGTGGACGTACTGCGACAGCGTCTCCCACGCCGCGCGGCCGGCCCGGTCGAAGCGCTCGCGGTACTGGCCGAAGCCGCGGATGAGCCAGTTCCAGATGCCGCGTCCGTCCTTGAGCAGGAAGAACGTGACGAAGAACAGGAACACGATGGACGCGATCACCTCACCGGCGACGGTGGCGCCGGTGAAGACGGTGTTCACGACCTTGCCGCGCTGCTGCTGGAGCTGTTTGAGCAGCTCGTCGATGGCCGACTGCAGCTGGGAGTTCTTCAGGTGGAGCGGCCCGGTGACGAGCCAGTGCTGCCCCTGTTTGACGGTGTGCTGGATGCGGTCGACGAGGTGGGGGAACTGGTCGTTGGCCTGGATGCCGACGAACGTGCCGACGCCGCCGAGCACGGCGAACGCCAGCAGCATGGTCAGCCAGGTGGCGGCCAGGGACGGCATCCAGCGGCGCAGCCGGTCGGTCACCGGTTGCAGCAGGGCGCACAGGAGCAGGGCGACCGCGCAGGGCAGGACCACGAGCCGCAGCCGGTCGATGATGTTGACGACCGCGTAGACCACGATGCCGATCACGATGAGCCGCCAGCACCACGCCGCGGCGGCGGCCAGGGCCGGTGGCACCCGCGGATCCCGTTCCGTCACGTCTCTCCTCCGACGCTGGCCCTACCCGAACTCCCCGTGTCAACTCGGGCGGGCCCATCGTGTCATGTCCGGCGCGTCAGGGACGACGCCTTGGTGGCCCTGGGTGTTCACTCGACGGCGGACCTTGGCCACATACGGGCAGCCGCGGTTCGGCGGTGACGCGGCCGGGGATCCAGACGTACACGGATTTACATCCCGTTCTTCGCACGTCTCGTTCATCATCCTCCGGGGAGGTTCGTCATGGCCGACGCGAGGCCCGCGAGCGTCGTACACCGGTCCCTCGACGGGTACCGCTTTCAGATCTCCGGGGGGCTCGACCTCAGGGAGCCGTTCACCTCGGTCGGCCGGTACGCCGTCGACGGCCGGCTCTATGAGCTGACCTCCGGGGGGCATTCCGTGGCGACGGGATGGACCCGCGACCTCGGTGTCAGCCGGTTCGACGATGAGTTCTCCCTGCCGAACGGGCGGCTGCGCACCGTACGGGTCACCGACTACGACAAGCGCTCCGGTCTGGAGGACCAGCTGCTCGCCGTGGTCTGGGAGGGCAAGCGGTTCTCGCTGTTCGTACCGATGTACAACGCCAAACCCGCCGAGGCCGTCCATCTCTTCCAGCTCCTCGGGGTGACCGAGCACACCGACGGCCTCACCGTCGCCTCGCGCAACCCCAAGCGCGCGGGCATCGCCGAACCCGCCGAGATGGTCAAGGAGGTGCCCGACCTCGGCCTGCTGCAGATGACGGCGCTCAACAAGACGACCGCGCGACGGCTCCCCACCTGGCGTGGCGCGAAGCTGCCGCACGGCGAGCTGTTCCGCGACACGCTCGACGACGACAGCACCTACTTCGTGCTCGCCACGCCCTCCGCGATGGTCACCGTGCTGCCGCACGAGGACGTGTCCAGCAAGGTTCCGGCACGGCTGTCCGCGCTCAAGGTCGAGACCGTCGCCTGATGACCGAGATGCTCACGGGCGTCTGCGCCGGCACCGTCGCACTCGTCCTGCTGCTGGCGTTCGCGGGGCACCTGCGCGCCCCGCGTACGCTGCCGGCCGCGCTGGCCGCCCACCGGGTCGTGCCCGGCCCGCTGCGGTGGCCGGTCGCGGTCGTCGTCATCGCGCTCGAAGGCGTGCTCGGGGCCGCCGTGGGCTACGCCGTGGCGGCCGGGCGCCCGCACACGCTCACGCTCGCGGCGGGCTGCGCCGTGGTCCTGTTCGCCGGCTACGCGGGCTATGGCCTGTACGTCCTGCGCACCCGGCCGAGCGTGCCGTGCGGCTGTGCGACCGGTCCGGGCGGGGACACGCCGATGAGCGGCTGGGTGGCCGGACGCGCCGCCGCGCTCGCGCTCGCGTCCCTCGTGGCGGTCACCGGAACGACGCCGGAGCACGGCAGCCACATCGCGATCGCGGTGCTGGCCTCCGTCGTGTTCGCGGTGCTGCTCTCGCTGCTGCCCCAGGCCATGTTCGATCCCGAAAGGCAGGCCGTCTCATGAGTTTCGAGACCACCGCACTGCTCCTGACGTGGGTGGCGCTCGTGCTGCTCGCGCTGGTCGTCTCCGGCCTGGTGCGTCAGGTGCACCATCTCACGCGGGGGCCGCGCAGCCGCGACATCGGCCTGCGGGCCGGCACGCCCGCGCCCGCCCTGGACGTCGTACGGGCCGAGCCCGGTGAGGCGACCCTCCTGCTGTTCCTGAATGAGGACTGCCCGGTCTGCCACGACGTCTTCCAGGAGGCGCTCGGCCTCCGCGGCGGCCCGGCGACCAGGGCGATCTTCGCCGAGGAGCCGATCGGCGCGGACCCGCCGGCGAACCTGACGATCCTGCCGCACCAGGCCGAGCTCTTCACGGCGTACCAGGTGCCGGCCACGCCGTACGCGGTGATCATCGGCGCGGACGGGCGGGTGCGCACGGCCGAGCCGGTCGGGTCGATCCGCGGCCTGCACACCCTGGTCACCGACGCCGGTGGACGACTGCACGACGACGCGGAGCTGGACCCCAGCACGCGCTGAAGTCTGAGGCGGCCACGACCGGCCGCCGGAACGAGGAGTGGCCATGCTCGATCTCGACAGCGTCCCCCCACTGCGCGGCCCCCGCCCGGAGGGCGCCGAGCGCGTACGCCGCCGCGCGCCCGCGGCGACCGCCGAAGGCGTCGGCCGCCGGTCCATGCTCGGCGGAGTGATCGCCGCCGGCACCACGGCCGGGCTGGTCGCCGTGGGGGTCTTCTCCCCGGCGCGCAAGGCCCTGGCGGCCTCGGGACCCGGCACGACGGGCTGGACCCCGGGCACCTACACGCACGGCCTGACCCCGGGCTACTACGACATCTACAGCAAATGCCCGTCGTACGCGTCGTCGCACAACTGCTCCCCCGGCTGCGGGCCCAGCACCGTCGACCCGAACGCGTGCCGGACGAGCGGCAAGTACCGCGGCTATCACAAGTCGGGCGTCTCGGACCCGGGCCAGTACAAGCTGCGGCCGAACGAGTGCTACGGCTCCAAGTACGACGGCTGGATCTGGCACTACGCGAACCCCTGCGGAGACTGCCCCACGTCCGTGACCTGGCGCTGCCACGACGGCTGGACCAAGAGCGCCACCGGCACCTGGTACAAGTCGATCTGCCGGTGGGCGTATGCCTGCAGCTGAGGCGTTGCCCGCGGGACGCCTGCGCCGTGGCCTGACCGAGCCGTTGCTGCCGTTCGCCGCGCTGGCCCTGCTGGCCGTCGCGGCGGCCGCCGCCGGCCACGCGGTGCTGTGCTGGGCCTCGGTCGGGGCGCTCGCGGGCTATTCGCTGTCCGGCTCGGTTTGAACGCGTAACAGCGACTTCGTGCTGTTCTCGCCAGGTTGGCGGGCTCCCGTACGGCAGGGCCAGGTCCTCGCCGTCTTCTCCGTCGGGCTGCTGCTCGGCGGCACGCTCACCGCGACCGTGCTGTGGCTGCTGTCCGGCCTCGCAGCGCCCCTTCCGGGCGCGGTGCGCACCGGACTCCTCATCGCCGTGGCGGCCCTCGGCGTCGCACGCGAGGCCGGGTGGGTACGGATCCCGATGCCGCAGAACGCCCGGCAGATCCCGCAGGAGGTGCTGCGCGCCCGGATTCGGCGGGGCGCGCTGCAGTTCGGCTTCGAGCTCGGCACCGGCGTACGCACCTTCGTGTCCGCGAGCGCCCCGTACGTCGTCGCGCTCGGGTTGCTGCTCGCCCACCAGGGACCGGTGCCGACGATCCTGACCGGCACGGGCTTCGGAGTCGGCCGCGCGGCGACCGCGGCGGCACGTTATGCCAGCCGCCACGACGAGTGGGACGACCGCCGCGTGACCCGCATGCCGTTCCTGACGAACGCGATCGGCGTGACCGTGCTCATCGCCCTGGTCCTGCTGTCCGTACGCGGCACGTGAACCGGGCCGCGCGCTCCTGCTCAGTCGTCGATGGCCGCGTACGCGGAGGTCCAGAAGTCCTGGAACACCCGTGGCGGTCGCGGCGACGTCATCGCGGCCTGGGTGAACAGGACGCCCACGAGATCCTCGGACGGATCGGCGCAGGCCGTCGTGCCCAGCCCTCCGGTCCAGCCGAAGCGGCCCGGCCGCGTCGCCAGGTCGTCGCGGCCCCCGTCCACCGCGATGCCGAACCCCCAGCCCCCCGAGCCCAAGAACACCTCGCTGCCCGCCTTCTGCTCCGGCGTGAGGTGGTCGGTGGTCATCAGCTCCACCGCCGGCCGGGACAGGATGCGGGTGCCACCGTCGTGCCGGCCCTTGTTCAGCAGCATCCGGCAGAACGCCAGGTAGTCGTCCACGGTCGAGAGCAGGCCCGGTCCGCCGCCGCCGGAGGGGAAGGCCGGCGGGCGGTCCCACGCGTCGTCGCGCGGGTCGGAGCGGCGGACCAGCGCGCCGGTCCGCGGATCGGTCGTGTAGCTCGCCGCCAGCCGGCCGAGTTTTCCGGCGGGCAGGTGGTAGCCGGTGTCGTCCATGCCGAGCGGCGCGAAGACGCGCTCGCGCAGGAACTCCCCCAGCGGCCGGCCGGCGGCACGCGCGATCAGCACCCCGAGCACGTCGGCCGACGTGTGGTACATCCACGTCGTGCCCGGCTGGTGTGCGAGCGGCAGCGTGCCGAGCCGCTTGATCCATTCGTCGGGGTCCACGGACGGCCCCTCCGGGCCGCTGTCCACCCCGGTCTCGGCGAGGGCGCGCTGGATCGGGTACGTCCCCGGCGGGGCGAAGATCGCACCGAGCCCGAGCCGGAACGTCATCAGGTCGCGTACGGTGATCGGCCGTTCGGCGGGCACGGTGTCATCCAGCGGACCGTCGACCCGCCGCAGGACACGGCGGTCGGCCAGCTCCGGCAGCAGGTCGTCCACCGGATCGTCCAGGCGCAGCCGGCACTCCTCGATGAGGATGAGGCCGGCCACGGCGACGACCGGCTTGGTCAGTGACGCGATGCGGAAGATCGTGTCGCGCCCCATCGGCGTGTCGCCACCGAGCTCGGTCGTGCCGAGCGCGATCACGTGCGTCTCCCCGCGCCGGTGCACCAGCGCGACCAGCCCGGGCACCTCGGCGCGCTCGACCGCGCGCCCGAGCACCTCCCGCATCCGGTCCAGCCCCGTACGGGACAGCCCTGGCGAAACACCCATCTCGGTCCTCCTCGGTCCGGCCTTCGCCCCTTCAGACCTCCCGGCGCACCGGAACTCATCGGCGCGCGGCCGGAAACGAAGGATCAGCCGGCGGGAGCCAGGGTGACGTCGACGGAGAAGCCCTCCTCCGGCGCCGCCTCCAGATGCAGATCCGCGATGCGGCCGGCGGCGCGCAGGTCGGCCTGGGCCAGCTTGCCCACGTCGGTGCCGCGGACCTCGGCGCGCTCGACCTCGGCCCGCATGGAGACCTTCGCCGCGGACTTGGCCCGCCGGACCTGGCGGAGGACGTCGGAGGTGGCGGCCAGCACCGCGGGGTCACCGCCCCCGGGCAGCTCGTCCTCGGCCGGCCACGCGGCGCGGTGCACCGAACCCTCCCGCCACCACGACCAGACCTCCTCGGTGACGAACGGCAGGACCGGCGCGAACAGCCGGAGCACGACCGACAGCGCCGTGCGCAGCGCCGCGCGGGCCGACGCCGCCGCGGCCGGGTCGTCGTCCGCCTCGCCGTACGCGCGGGCCTTGACCAGCTCCAGGTAGTCGTCGCAGAGGTTCCAGAAGAACCGCTCGGTGCGCTCCAGCGCGCGGGTGTAGTCGTTGGCCTCGAACGCGGCCGTGGCCTCGCGGACGACCTCGGCGAGGGTGGCGAGCATCGACAGGTCGAGCGGCTCGGTGACCGGCGTGCCCGCCGGAACCTCGCCCAGCCCCAGCACGAACTTGGAGGCGTTGAGGATCTTGATGGCCAGCCGCCGGCCGACCTTGATCTGGCCGGTGTCGAAGGCGGTGTCGGTGCCGAGCCGCCCGCTGGCCGCCCAGTAGCGCACCGCGTCGGAGCCGTGCTGGGTCAGCAGGTCCATCGGCGTGACGACGTTGCCCTTGGACTTGGACATCTTCTTGCGGTCCGGGTCGAGGATCCAGCCGGACAGCGCGGTGCCGGCCCACGGCAGCGAGTCGTGCTCGAGGTGCGCCCGCACCACCGTGGAGAACAGCCAGGTGCGGATGATGTCGTGCGCCTGGGGCCGCAGGTCGTACGGGAAGACGGCCGCGAACAGGTCGGGGTCGCGCTCCCAGCCGCCGGCGATCTGCGGGGTCAGCGAGGAGGTCGCCCAGGTGTCCATGACGTCCGGGTCGCCGATGAAGCCCTCGGGCTTGCCGCGCTGGTCCTCGGTGTAGCCGGGCGGCACGTCGGAGGAGGGGTCGACCGGCAGGGTGTCCTCCGCCGGGATGATCGGCGCGGAGTGGACCGGCTCGCCGTCGGCGTCGAGCGGGTACCAGACCGGGATCGGCACGCCGAAGAACCGCTGCCGCGAGATCAGCCAGTCGCCCGCGAGGCCCTCGACCCAGTTGTCGTAGCGGGCCTTCATGTACTGCGGGTACCAGGTCAGCTCGGCGCCGCGCGCCAGGAGCCGCTCGCGCAGCGACGCGTCGCGCCCGCCGTTGCGGATGTACCACTGGCGGGTGGTGACGATCTCGAGCGGTTTGGTGCCCTTCTCGTAGAACTTGACCGGCCGGCTGATCGGCCGGGGCTCGCCGTCCAGGTCGCCGGACTCGCGCAGCAGCTCGACCACCCGCTCGCGGGCCGAGTGGACCGTCTTGCCCGCCAGCTCGGTGTACGGGCCGGGGGCGACGCCCTCGGGCGGCTCGGGCTGGAGGCGGCCGTTCCAGTCGAGGACGGCCCGGGTCGGGAGGTTCAGCTCGCGCCACCAGGTCACGTCGGTGAGGTCGCCGAACGTGCAGATCATCGCGATGCCCGAGCCCTTGTCCGGCTCGGCGAGGTGGTGGGCGACGACGGGCACCTCGACGCCGAACAGCGGGGTGCGCACGGTGGTGCCGACCAGCTCGCGGTAGCGCTCGTCGTCGGGATGGGCCACCAGCGCGACGCAGGCGGGCAGGAGCTCGGGCCGGGTGGTCTCGATGTAAACCGGCCGGCCGCCGGCGTGGAAGCGGATGCGGTGGAAGGCGCCCGGCTGCTCGCGGTCCTCCAGCTCGGCCTGGGCCACCGCCGTACGGAACGTGACGTCCCACAGGGTCGGCGCCTCGGCGACGTACGCCTCGCCGCGCGCGAGGTTGCGCAGGAAGGCCCGCTGGGCCGTCGCGCGGGACTCGTCGCCGATCGTGGTGTAGAGCAGCGACCAGTCCACCGAGAGCCCGACGCGGCGCCAGACGTCCTCGAAGGCCTTCTCGTCGATCTCGGTGAGCCGGTTGCACAGCTCGACGAAGTTGCGCCGCGAGACCGGGATCTGCTTTCCGGGCTTGTCCGGGGGCTCGAACGACGGGTCGTACGGCAGCGAGGGATCACAGCGCACGCCGAAGTAGTTCTGCACGCGGCGCTCGGTGGGCAGTCCGTTGTCGTCCCAGCCGATCGGGTAGAAGACCTCACGGCCGCGCATGCGCTGGAAGCGGGCGATCGCGTCGGTGTGGGTGTAGGAGAAGACGTGACCGACGTGCAGTGAGCCGCTGACGGTCGGCGGCGGGGTGTCGATCGAGTAGATCTCCGCACGCCGCTTCGAGCGGTCGAAGCGGTAGACGCCGCTCTCGTCCCAGAGGTCTACCCACTTGGCCTCGAGTCCGTCGAGGGTGGGTTTCTCCGGTGGACGCGGCTTTTCTGTCATGCCGCCAATGGTATTGGCCGACCACGGCAGGTCCGACGTCATTATGTTGATCGTCTGTGAGAGGCTCGGAGCTGACACCGGCCGGTGGAACACTGAGAGGGACGGGTATGGCGGACAAGGGCGATCTGGGCTGGCGGCTGCTGGCCGGCGCGGCGGCTTTCGGCGCGGGCTTCGTGGCCCGGAAGACGATCACGATCGGCTGGAAGCAGATCACCGGTAAGGAGCCGCCGACCAACCCCGAGTCGCCGGAGGTCGCGCTGGCGGAGGCGATCGGCTGGGCCGTCGTCACCGGCGTCGGCATGGAGGTCGCGCGGCTGCTGGCGACGCGCGCCGCGGCCAAGCGCTGGCACAGCAGCACCGGCGAGCTGCCCGCCGCCCTGCGAAGCGCCGCCGACAAGGTCAAGAAGGCCTGACGGCCAGGGTCCGGGCGTCGCGTCGCAAAGCGGAGCAGGGAGTCGGCCCGGGTTCGGACCGGGGCTAGCGTCCGCCTTCGATGGACGGGCGGTGCACCTGTTCGACGTGGCGGCCGCGCAGGTCGTCGCGGATCTTCTCGGCCAGCCGCTTGGTCGCCGCGTTGTTGAGCGCCCCGCCCGCGACGGCGCCGGTCAGGAACGGACCGAGAGTCGTGAAGTGACGGCCGAACACGCGGAGCAGGCGTTTGCGCAGGCCGGCCTTTGCCGCCACGCCGAGCGCGGCCGTCACGCTGCCCGGCTGCATCGGGTCGAAGCCCCGCTGCTGCGCCCACAGCTGCAGGAAGACCATGCCGCGGGCGGTGCCGGTGCCGGGGACCTGGACGCCGTAGACCTCGTGCAGCTCCGCGATGAGCTTGACCTCGATCGTCGCGACGACCACGGTTTCGGCCACGATCTGCGCCGGCGCGCTCAGCAGGAGCGGAGGCGCGGCGAACTGGATCGCGGCGAGCGCTCCGCCCGCGGCGCCCACGCCGGTCGTGGCCCGCTGCGCGGCGCGTACGAGTGAGTCGGCCAGGGCCTCGCCCCGCAGGCCGTCGTGGTGGCGGCTCAGCGTCTCGAGATCGCGCACGGGAACGTGCGGAGCGATCTCCATGAAGGTGTCGGTGAGCCACCGTCCCCGTCCGACGCCCGCGGCCCCTGCCCGGCGCGCGCTCGCGGCCATCAGGCGCGCGATGCGTCCGAGCAGGCGGCCGCGGGTCTCGCGGTCCATGTCATCCTCGGCGGACAACCGGCCGACCAGCTCCGCCATCTCATGGCCGAGCCGGTCGTCTCCGTCCCCCCAGCGGGCGACCTCCCTCTCCGGTCCCTCCGACACCACCGCTCCCGGCCTCAGGCCGCGCACTCACGGCAGATCAACTGGCCGTTCTTCTCCTCGGCCAGCTGGCTGCGGTGGTGCACGAGGAAGCAGCGGGCGCAGGTGAACTCATCCGCCTGCCGAGGCAGGACGCGAAGGCTGAGCTCCTCGTTCGAAAGGTCGGCACCTGGCAGTTCAGTGACCTCACCGGCGTCCAGATCCTCGTCGATGACACCCGTGCTCTTGTCAGCCCGGCGCGCCTGCAGCTCCTGCAGGCTGTCCTCGTTGAGGTCGTCGTCGGTCTTACGTGGACTGTCGTAGTCGGTGGCCATCTTCTATCTCCATCCCCCTCGGTCCATAGTTATGCGCCCCGTCGCGCGGGTCTAACGCTTGGGAAGCCCATCTTGTGCCCGATCCGGGCGGGAAATTCTGTCACGGGATTTGCCCTGCAACACGCAAGCCACGTCGCGTCACACGGCCTCTTCCCTCGCCCGCGCCCGGGGATGTCCGATGTGTCGGACATCACAGCAGCAGGCGGGCGTCAGCTCCCCCTCTCACAACCATGAACCGGATAAGCACGACGTGCGTCACAGGTAACGCGATATCGTTCCCGCCGGGATAGACCTGGCGGGTGCAAAGAATAAGGGTTGTTGGAGGGGGTCACACATGCCGGATGCCGCTCCCCTGGAGCCGGGCGATCCGACCTCGCTGGGGCAGTACCAAGTAGTCGGAAGGCTCGGGGAAGGTGGCCAGGGGGCCGTCTATCTCGGCCGGTCGCGCTCCGGCGACCCTGTCGCGATCAAACTTCTGCACGAGCAGATGAACGCCGACTCGTCTGCCCGTACGAGGTTCGCCCGCGAGGTCGAATCGGCGCAGAAGGTCTCACCTTTCTGTACCGCCCAGGTCCTGGACTATGACCTGCACGGCCGGCCGCCCTACATCATCAGCGAGTTCATCGACGGTCCTCCGCTGTACGACGTGGTCCTGCAGGAGGGCGCCTTCCGCGGCGCCGCCCTGGAGCGCCTCGCGATCGGCACCGCGACCGCGCTCGCCGCGATCCACGAGGCCGGCATCGTCCACCGCGACTTCAAGCCCAACAACGTGCTCCTCGCCTCCGACGGCCCGCGGGTCGTCGACTTCGGCATCGCGCGTTCGGTCAACTCCCAGCAGAGCTCCGTCACCGCCACCGGCATGGTGGTCGGGACCCCCGGATACCTCGCGCCCGAGCAGCTCACGGGCGAGCCCCTGACACCCGCCGTGGACATCTTCGCCTGGGGCGCCACGATGATGTTCGCCGCGACGGGCCACTCGCCGTTCGAGGCCGAGACCCTCCCGGTGATCATCAACCGGATCCTCAACGAGGAGCCGGACCTGTCCCGCCTCACCGGCACGATGCGCGAGCTGGTCGGCGCGGCGCTGGACAAGAACCCCCGGCGCAGGCCGGCCGCGCACCAGCTGCTGCTGCGCCTGCTCGGCCAGGTCGGCGCGACGCCCGGCCCCTCGAGCGACCGCGCGGACCTGCTGGACAAGGGCACGCAGGTCGCGGCCGAGCTGCCGCCTCCGCCGCCGATCGTCCACACGCCACCGCCGCCGCCGCTGGTGAACACCCCGCCCCCGATGATGCCGGGCCCCGCGACGCCGAACCCGCCGATGATGATGCCGGGGCCGCAGACGCCGCCGCCGTGGCAGCAGCAGCGGCAGGCGCCGGCCCCGCAGTTCACACCGCCGCCGCCCCGGCGTAAGAACAAGAACGTCCCGATCTTCATCGGCATCGGCTGCGTGGTGTTCCTGCTGCTCGTCGTGGGCCTGCCGATCGCGCTCGCCGCCGGTTTCCTGTCCAAGACCAAGCACGACCTGTCCACCCTGCCGACCTACAGCCCGTCGCACTACGGTGTGCCGGACTCCTACGTCGGCACGTGGAAGGGCACCGGCACCAACACCGACTCCGGTGCGGACAAGCGGCCGTTCAACATCACGATCACGCTGAACTCCGACTCGCGGATCGGCAAGGCGGACTACGGCAACTGCTCCGGCTCGATGTTCGAGGAGGCCGACAGCTCGACCGACACCAAGGTCGTCTTCAGCCAGACCCTGTTCAACCAGTCCGGCGGCACCTGCCCGACGTCCTCGTACGTGACGATGACGCTGAACGGCTCCTCCATGAACTGGGAGATCAGCAAGACCGAACTCGGAAGCTCGTTCGCGAACGGGACGCTCACCAAGCAGTGACCCTGGGGAGGGACGCCCATGCCGGAGATCGCTCCTCTCCGGGCGAACGACCCCGAGCGGCTCGGCTCCTACCGCCTGACCGGGCGTATCGGCGAGGGCGGTCAGGGGACCGTCTACCTCGGCGAGGACCCGGACGGCGAGCAGGTGGCCGTCAAGCTCCTGCACGCGCAGTTCAGCGGTGACGTGAAGGCGCGAGCCAGGTTCGCCGCGGAACTGGCCAACGCCAAGCGGGTCGCGCCGTTCTGCACGGCGCGCATCATCGACTCCGACGTCGAGGGCGACGCCCCGTACCTGGTGAGCGAGTACATCGAGGGCCCGTCGCTGCGCGAGGTCGTGGACGAGCACGGCCCGCGTTCGGGCGGCGTGCTGCAGCGGCTGGCGATCGGCACGGCGACCGCGCTCGCGGCCATCCACGAGGCCGGCGTGGTCCATCGCGACTTCAAGCCGACGAACGTCCTGCTCGCGGCGGACGGGCCGCGGGTGATCGACTTCGGCATCGCGCGCGCTCTGGACGCCGGCGGCACGCTGACCAGCACGACCGTGGGCACGCCGTCGTACATGTCACCCGAGCAGATCTCCGGTGAGGTCGCCGGGCCGCCCACCGACGTCTTCGCCTGGGCCGGCACGATCGTGTACGCTGCGACGGGGAGCCCCCCGTTCGGCCAGGACTCCATCCCGGCCGTGATGAACCGCATCGTCCACCAGGAGCCGGCCCTCGGCATGCTCATGGGCCCGCTGCGGGACGTCGTGGCGTCGTGCCTGGCCAAGGACCCCCGGCGGCGGCCGACCGCCCAGCAGATGCTGCTCCGGCTGCTCAGCAACGACGGGGTCTCGCTCCCGGGCGCCCACCCGGCTCCCGCCACCGAGGTCCTCAACCAGGGCGCCCAGGTCGCGGCCCAGAACACCGACCCGCCGCCGTGGACGCCGCCGGGCGCCCCGTACGCCGCGTACCCGCCGGGCGGGTACCCACCCGGCCGCGACACGCCACCGCCGTACGGGCCGGGCGCCAATACCCCGCCACCGTACGGCCCGGGTTCCAGCACCCCGCCGCCCTACGGACTGGGCGCCAACCCGCCGCCGTACGGGCCGGGCCACGACACGCCGCCGCCGTACGGGTCTGGGCAGGACACTCCGCCGCCGTACGGGCGGAACGCCGACACGCAGCCCGCCGACCGTCCGCCCGGGCCTGGCACGAACGGTTACACCGACCCCGGCCGCACGCCGCGCCGCCGGACCCGGCCGGGCGTGCTGGCCGCCGCGGGCGCCGCGCTGGTGCTGCTCGCCGCGGCCGGCACGGTCGCGGCCGTCAAGCTCACCGGCGGCGGTCACTCCCCGAACCCCACCCCGACGGCCGCCGGGAAGGTCGGCGGAACGTTCCGAATGGCGCTGTCGCCGCCGGAGTACATCGACCCGTCGAACGCCATCACCACGGCCGACTTCTTCGTCGTGGAGAACCTCTACACCGGGCTGGGCCGGATCAGGCCGGACGGCTCGGTCGTCCGTGCGCTCGCCGGCCAGGTCACCTCGGATCCGGCGTGCGAGCAGTGGAAGTTCGTCATCCGCTCGGGCACGACGTTCAGCAACGGCGAGCCCGTCGACGCCGCCGCGTTCGCGCGGAGCTGGAACCGCACCGCCGGCAACAAGACCGGCGGCGAGGGCTACCTGATGAACGACATCCAGGGCTACGCCGACGTGATCGCGGGCAAGGCGCAGACGATGTCGGGCGTCACGGCGAGCGGGAACGTGCTCCAGGTCAAGTTGACCCGGCCGGACTGCGACTTCGAGAAGCGGGTCGCGGCCCCGGTCTTCGTCCCGATGCCGTCGGCGGCCGGCGACGCGTCCAACGACGGCTACAACCGGATGCCGATCGGGAACGGGCCGTTCAAGATCGGTGCCTACACCCCGAACGCGCGGCTCACGCTCGTACGGAACGGCTCGTACGCGTTCACCAGGCCCAAGCTCGACCAGGTCGACGCGACCTTCGTCTCCGACCTCAGCGTGGCGCTGAGCGGCTTCGACTCCGGCCGGTACGACTGGGCGGAGCTGCAGTCGGCCTCCATCCCGGCCGCCGTCGCCCGCCACTCCTCCGACGGCGAGCTGGTCAAGGGCCCGATCGGCGGTATGACGTTCCTGCTGCCGATCGGCGACAAGGGCGCGATGAAGACCAAGGAGGCGCGCCAGGCGGTGTCGTACGCCCTGGACCGCCAGGCCATCGTCGCCGGCGCCTACCAGGGGATGTATCCGGTCGCGAACTCCATGGTGCCTCCCGCGATCCCGGGCGCGCTGACCAACGGGTGCACGGCGTGCGTCCACGACACGGCGAAGGCCAAGTCACTGGCCAAGCAGGCGGGTCTCGGCCCCGGCGCGTCGGTGACGCTGACGCTCGGCGACAGCAGCTCCTACACGCAGCTCGCCTCGGTGGTGCAGCAGCAGCTGAAGTCGGAGCTGGGCTGGAACGTCAAGCTGCGGAAACTGTCGATCACGAAGTTCTACCAGGACGAGGCGAGCGCCAAGGCCGAGGACCTGTACCCGTTCTCGTGGGTCGCCGACTATCCGTCGGCGGAGAACTTCCTGGACTCGCTCCTGTCGAGCGACTCGATCCAGCGCCGCGACGACGGGTCGGTGGGCGGCAGCAACTACGCGCGCTACAGCAGCACGGCCTTCGACAACGCGATGAAGGCCGCCCGCTCGACGGCCGACGCCGCGCAGCGGACCAGGCAGCTCCAGGCCGCGGAGAAGATCGCGCTCGACGACATGGCGCTGATCCCGCTGTACTCCCATGTGCAGTACCGGGTGGCCAACACCAAGGCCTTCGTGGGCATGGGCTTGGACTCCATCGGCTACCCGGACCTGTCGACGACGGCCCGCAAGTAACCACTCTTCCCCGGCTTGACTCGCGCGGTCAAGGCGCGATAGGAATCAATAGGAAAGCTTACTAATAGCTTTTTCGGGGGCCGTCCGTCCATCCCTCTCCCCGCCAGGAGTGCGACGTGATCCGCCTGTTCACCAAGCTCGCCGCCACCTCGACCAAGTTCGTCTCCCGCAGGGCCGGTTCTTCCCCGGCGGTCCCGGCCAAGCCCTTCGCCGCGAGGGTGGTGCCCGCCGGACTGCTGGCCGGCCTCGCCCTCGCTCCGGCCGTTCTCGCCGTCGGGCCGTCCTCCGCCTCCGCCGCCACGGGCAACTGGCCGTCCGTCTCCCCCTACGTCGACATGGGCGCCTGGCCCACGCCCTCGCTCACCCAGATGTCCCAGGCGTCCGGGATCAAGGGGTTCACCCTCGGCTTCGTGACCGGCGCGGGCTGCAAGGCCAGCTGGTTCAACGCCTACGATCCGCGTACGGCCTGGCAGAAGGACGAGATCGCCGCGCTCCGCTCGGCCGGCGGCGACGTACGGATCTCCTTCGGCGGCGCGTCCGGGATCGAGCTCGCCCAGGCCTGCTCCAGCGTCGACGCGCTCTACACCGAGTACGCCGCGGTCGTGGACGCGTACGGCGCGAACTACGCCGACTTCGACATCGAGGGCGCCGCCACGGCCGACTCCGCGTCGATCTCCCGGCGCTCGCAGGCCCTGGCGCGGCTCAAGCAGACCCATCCGAACCTGAAGATCTCCCTCACCCTGCCGGTGCTGCCCGAGGGGCTGACCGCCGACGGCCTCAACGTCGTGACCTCGGCCAAGAACGCCGGAGCCGGTCCCGACGCCGTGAACGTCATGGCGATGGACTACTACCGCAGCGGGACCGACGACGGCGACGCGGCGACGCAGGCCGCCCAGTCCACGCACGACCAGCTCAAGACGATCTTCACCGGGAAGTCCGACGCGCAGATCTGGGCGATGGTCGGCGTCACGCCGATGCTCGGCAAGAACGACGACGGCAGCGTCTTCGACCAGAACGACGCACGGCAGCTCGTGTCCTTCGCCAAGCAGCACCACGTCGGCACGCTGGGGTTCTGGGAGGAGACCCGGGACCGTAACGCCTGCAACGGCGCGCTCTACCAGTGCACGAACATCACGCAGCAGCCGTACGAGTTCTCGAAGATCTTCGCCGCCTACACCGGTTGACCCCGCACTCCCGTGACCGCGTGGTGCCACTCGGGGGGCGTCACGCGGTCACGGGCCTGGAAACCTCAGGCCTTCGGCAGGCGTACGGTCACGATCAGGCCGCCGCCCTCGCGCGGCGTGGCCACGACGGTGCCGCCGTGCGCGGCGGCGACCGAGCGCACGATCGACAGGCCCAGGCCGGCGCCCTTGGAGGACTCGATCCGGTCGGTGTTGAGGCGGCGGAAGGGTTCGAAGAGGCTCTGCACCTCGTACGCGGGCACCACCGGACCGGTGTTCTCCACCTGGCAGGTGGCCCAGCCGTCGAGAACCCCGGTGCGGACGACGACCATGCCGTCGTCGGCGTTGTAGCGGACCGCGTTGTCGATCAGGTTCGAGACGAGATGTTCGAGCAGGACCGGGTCGCCCATGGTGGGCCCGGAGGTGAGCTCGGTGACGATCTCGACGTCCGGCCGGTCCTCGCGCACGGAGGTCTTCAGCACCATCGTGGCGACGTCGCTCAGGTCGACGGCGGTGCGCGTGGTCAGCTCGCGCTCGCTGCGGGCCAGCAGGAGCAGCCCCTCGATCAACCGTTCGTGCCGCGCGTTGTTGGCGAGCAGCGTACGGCCCACGCTGCGCAGGTCCTCCGACGCCTCCGGATCGGTGAGCGCCACCTCGAGCAGGGTGCGATTGATCGCCAGCGGGGTGCGCAGCTCGTGCGAGGCGTTGCCGACGAAGCGGCGTTGCGCGTCGAACGCCTCGTTGAGGCGCTCCAGCATCGCGTCGAAGGTGTCGGCCAGCTCCTTGATCTCGTCTTCGGGGCCCTGCAGGGCGATGCGCTCGTGCAGGGTGCTCTCTGACAGCTTGCGCGCGGTCGCGGTGACCTTCTGCAGCGGGGCGAGCGCCCGGTCCGCCACGAACCAGCCGAGGGCCAGCGCGATGAGCCCCACGCCGATCAGCGCGAACGCGGACTGCGTGATGAGCCGGTGCTGGGCGTTGTCGATGAAGCTCTGCCGGATCGCCTGCTGCTCCTGCTGGGAGATGCCGAACGGGTCGGTGGTGCGGACCTCGATCGGCAGCCCCTCCAGGATGTTGGTCACCAGCACGTACGCGACCGTCAGCAGCAGGAACCCGGCGGCGAAGAAGAGGCCGCCGTACAGCAGCGTCAGGCGGAGGCGCACCGTCATCCGGCGGGTCACGGCGTTCGGCGAGGGGCTCAAAGGCGGTACCCCGCGCCCGGCACGGTCTCGATGACCTGCGGGTCACCGAGCTTCTTGCGAAGCGTCATCATCGTCACGCGTACGACATTGGTGAACGGGTCGATGTTCTCGTCCCAGGCCTTCTCCAGCAGGTGCTCGGCGCTGATCACGGTGCCCTGCCCGCGCATCAGCACCTCCAGGACGGCGAACTCCTTGGGGGTCAGCTCGATCGGCCGCCCGCCGCGCGTGACCACGCGACGCGCCGGGTCGAGGCGCACGTCCGCGCGTTCGAGCACGGGCGGCAGCGGCGGCGCGGAGCGGCGGCCGAGGGCGCGGATGCGGGCGATCAGCTCGGCGAACGCGAACGGTTTGGCCAGGTAGTCGTCGGCGCCGATGGTGAGCCCCTCGACCTTGTCGTCGAGCTCCCCGGCCGCGGTGAGCATGAGCACCCGCGTGCTGGTGCCGTCGGCCACGATGCGGCGGCACACCTCGTCGCCGTGCACCCGCGGCAGGTCGCGGTCGAGCACGACGACGTCGTAGTCGTTGACACTGGTCCGCTCCAGCGCGGCGGCGCCGTCGTACGCGACGTCCACGGCCATCGCCTCACGCCTCAGCCCGGTGGCGATGGTGTCCGCGAGCACGCGTTCGTCCTCGACGACCAGGACCCTCACCTGTATCCACCCCCTTGGACAGCCGCGCGCTGGACCGGCGGTATCTGTTATGTCACACGCGGCGTAAGTGTCCGATAAGCAAGTCCAGGGTATTCGCAGGTTTAGCGGCGACCGTGACATGGGTAGACCGCTCTTCACCTCTTTTTTGAAGGGAGACCGTGTGGGCGAGTTGTCGACGACGATCCACCAGCGTCTGAACGACGCGTACGAGTCGCTACGAGCGGCCCACGACACCGGCGACGATCTCTTGGCCGAGGCCCAGCGGGCCGAGATCGACGATCTTCGCCGTACCGCCGCGAGCCACGGCATCGACGTCCCGCGCTGCGCCTGAGGCGCCCCGAAGGACGAGACCGAGACGGTCCCGGCGAACGGTCATCGGCCGGCGGCCCCAGAGCGGAGGGACCACCGCCGGCGCATTGATCGAACGGGCGCGGCCCCACGTGCACGTGCACATGGGGCCGCGCCCGGAGCCGTCTTACGTGTCCGGCCTGGCCAGGCCGCCGATCGGGCGTCAGTCGCGCTCGGGCCCCAGCGGAACGAGCAGGTCGTGCAGCTCCTCGTACAGGCCCGGCCCGGCCGAGATGGTCATCTCGACGCTCGCCGGCCGACCGTTCAGGCCGCCGATGGCGCCGCCGGCCTCCCGTACGATCAGCCCGCCGGCGGCGATGTCCCATTCGTGCGGTCCGCGTTCGAAGTAGCCGTCGACGCGTCCCGTGGCCACCGAGCACAGGTCGACGGCGGCCGAGCCGGCCCGCCGGATGTCGCGTACGCGGGGCAGCACGCCGAGCAGCACCTCGGCCTGGTGGGCTCGGCGCTGCGCGGAGTAGCCGAAGCCGGTCGCGATGAGGGCGCGCTCCAGCGGCACACCCGCGTTGCACTGGAGCTTCTCGGTGGAGCCGTCGCGGCGGACGAGGTAGGCGCCCTCGCCGCGGGCCGCGGTGTAGAGCTCGCCGCGTGTCGGCACGGCGACGACCCCGGCCACGACCTCGCCGTCGACCTCGGCCGCGATGCTCACCGCCCAGTCGGGCAGGCCGTAGAGGTAGTTGACGGTGCCGTCGATCGGATCGATGATCCAGCGCACGCCGCTGGCGCCCGCCGCGGCACCGCCCTCCTCGCCGAGGAACGCGTCGGCGGGACGCGAGGCGCGGATCCGGTCGATGATGAGCCGCTCGGCCGCCTGGTCCATCTCGGTGACCACGTCGGTCGGACTCGACTTGGTGTGCGCGACCTGAAGGTCGGCCGGGCGCTTGTCGATGAGCATGGTGCCCGCGGCGCCGGCCGTGGTGATCGCGAGTTCGAGCAGGTCGTGCACGTCTCCCCCTGATGGCCCGTCGTACGTGCCCGTCCGCGTGCTCACGCCGGCCTGCGGCAGCAGGTCTCGGCGCACGTGTCCGGACGGGGTCCCAGCGTGCCCAGCGCCGGGCGTTCGGCGCCGTCGCGTTCGAGGAGGAGCTCGCGGACCATCGCGACGAACCGCGGGTGGGTGCCGGCGGTGGCGGCCCGCTCGATCCGCAGCCCGATGCGCGTCGCCAGCTCGGCCGCCTCGACGTCGAGGTCGAACTTGACCTCCATGTGGTCGGAGACGAAGCCGATGGGCACGATCACCGCGGCGCGCGTGCCGCCGGCGCGGAGCTTCTCCAGGTGGTCGCCGACGTCGGGTTCGAGCCAGGGCACCGTGGGCGGCCCGCTGCGGCTCTGGTACACCAGCGCCCAGGGCCGCTCGGGCGCGACCGACGCCGCGACGAGGGCCGACACGTCGTTCAGCTCCTCGACGTAGGCCTCCCGGCCGGGCTGGGCCATCGGCACGCTGTGCGCGGTGAAGACCAGGGACGCCTCGTCGCGCAGGTTCTCGGGGAGGCGCGCGTACGCGGCGCGGGTGTTCTCGATCACCGGCTCGACGAAGCCCGGATGGTTGAAGTAGGTGCGCAGCTTGTCGATCTCGGGCGCGCCGTCGACCTCGGCGCGGGCACGCTCGATGTCCTCGATGTACTGGCGGCAGCAGGAGTAGCCGCTGTAGGCGGAGGTGACGAAGGCCGCCGCCCGGCGTACGCCGTCGGCCTTCATCTCGCGCAGCGTGTCGGCGAGGAACGGCCGCCAGTTGCGGTTGCCCCAGTAGACCGGCACGTCGAGCCCGTGGCCGGTGAGGTCGGCCTCGATCGCGGCCTTCAGGTCGCGGCACTGCTGGTTGATCGGGCTGACGCCGCCGAAGTGGTGGTAGTGCTCGGCCACGGCCTCCAGCCGCGCGCGCGGCACGCCACGGCCACGCGTGACGTTCTCCAGGAACGGCATCACCTCGTCCGGCCCCTCGGGACCGCCGAAGGACAGCAGGAGCAACGCATCGTAGGCCATGCCTCCATCAAACCAGCCGCGCGCGCGTGCCCGCTCCGGGGCTCACGAGAAACGGCGCGCGTAGGAGTGGGCGAGGTTCAGGACCGCGTTCACGTACGCCTGCGAGTGGTTGTAGGCCCAGATCGCCCTGGACAGCGAGCCGCGTCCGGCGCCGTTCGCGCACAGGTACTTGGCGGCGGCGGGCACGGCGTCGAAGGGGTCCATGATGTCGGCCTTGCCGTCACCGTCGCCGTCCACGCCGTACGAGCGCCAGGTGGCCGGCATGAACTGCATGGGTCCGAGCGCTCCGGCGCTGGAGGGCCCGACGTTGCGCCCGTGGTCGCTCTCGATCTGGCCGATGGCCGCCAGCACGGTCCACGACAGGCCCGGGCAGGTGCCCGCGGCCTGCTGGTACAGCTGCAGGTAGCTGGTCGGCCGGCCGCGGGGCGCCTTCTTGTTCGCCTGCGGCTGGTACTGCTTCTCGTGCAGGTTGATGATCTGGCTCTGCGCGCCGACGGCACGGCGCAGCCCGCCCTGCAGGGTGTCGAGGTCGGCGCCGGGGGCGTTGACGAGGAGCCCGATGTCGGGGACCAGGCCGATCCGGCGCCCGGTCGTGCGCCCGACGAGCACGTTGATGCCGGGCAGGCCGAGCGACCCGGCCCCGCCCATCGTCGTCATGAGCTGCGTGCGCCCCTGGATCGCGTACTGCATGCCGGAGCGGAGGCCGAGCTGCCGCTGCACGTCGTCGGAGACGACGAACTGGTCGCGGCCGAGCGCGGTCCACAGCGCGTCGTCGGTGGCGGTGCCGAGCGGTGTCCAGGCGCGGAAGCGGACCGGGTCGACGGCGAACATGTTGGCCTGCCCGCCCTGCAGGCGGACGGCGCCGGCGTCGACGGTGATGACTTCACGGACATGGGCGAGCTTGGACACCTTGGCGAGTTGCCGCTTGCTCACGGGCTGCCCGGAGATGACGAGGAAGTCCGGCGGCACGACGTGCTTGAGCGCGGACGGCTGCTCGGAGGCGGGCACGACGGTGGTGGGGCGCGCCGCCGCGGCCGGGGCGCGTCCCGGCGTGGCCCGCTCGGCCTTGGGCTCGGAGGTCATGACGTACGCCGCACCGCTCGCGACGGTGCCGGTCGCCGCCACCGCGATGGCCACGACCACGGCCGGGACTCCCCGGAGCGCCAAGTGTCTGCGTGCGAAACGTCTCATCGACCATCCCAACGAATGTGCCCGGACGCTAGTTACCCACAATCCGGCCGGTCCCGGCCAGACCCCGCGCCTCATCCCCAACCCGACGGCTTGCCGACCGCACAGTTAACGTGAGTAAATCTCGGATTATGTCCTCACCCAGCCCTGTGTGGCGGAACTGGGCCGGTAACCAGCGCGCCGCCCCCCGCCGCGTCGTCACCCCGCGTTCCGCCGAGGAGGTCGGTGCCGCGGTCACGGCGGCGGCCGACGACGGACTGACCGTCCGCATGGTCGGTACCGGCCACTCCTTCACCGGCGCCGCCGTCACCGAAGGCGTGCTGTTGCGCCCGGAGGGCCTGACCGCCCTGCGCTCGGTCGACGTCGACGCCGGGCTGGTGACCGCGGAGGCGGGCATGACGCTCCGCGCGTTCAACGAGCATCTCGCGGCGCACGGGCTCGCGCTGGCGAACATGGGCGACATCCAGGAACAGACCCTCGCGGGGGCGACGCAGACCGCGACGCACGGCACCGGCCGGGAGGCCGCCGGGCTGGTCTCGCAGATCGCCGGGCTCGAGCTGGTGCTGGCCGACGGCACGACGGTGACCTGCTCGCGCGACGAGCGGGCGGAGCTGTTCGACGCCGCCCGCGCCGGGCTCGGGTCGCTCGGCGTCGTGACGGCGATCACGTGGCACACCGTCCCCGCGTTCGTGCTGGAGGCGCGCGAGGAGCCGATGCGCTGGGAGGCGGTGCTCGAAGGCCTCGACGACCTGGCCGCCGCCAACGAGCACTTCGAGTTCTACTGGTTCCCGCACACCGACGGCTGCCTCACCAAGCGCAACAATCGGGTGGCCGGCCCGGCCGAGCCCCTGCCGGCGTTCCGGCGCTGGCTGGACGATGAATTCCTGTCGAACTCCGTGTTCGGGCTCGCCAACCGGATCGGGTCGCGGTTCCCGGGCGCGATCCCGGCGATCAACGGGATCTCGGCTCGCGCCCTGGGCGCCCGTACGTACCGCGACCGCTCCGACCGCGTCTTCACGAGCCCGCGGCGGGTGCGCTTCAAGGAGCAGGAGTACGCGATCCCGCGCGAGGAGCTCGCCGACGCGTTGCGCGAGGTACGGTCGGTGATCGAGCGGAGCGGCCGACGCATCGGCTTCCCCATCGAGGTGCGCCTGCTGCCGCCGGAGAACCCCTGGCTGTCGATGGCGTACGGGCGCGACAGCGCGTTCCTGGCCTTCCACGTGTTCCACTCGTCCGCTCACGAAGAGTACTTCCGCGACGTGGAGGAGGTGCTCACCGCTCTGGGCGGCCGCCCACACTGGGGCAAGCTGCACACTCGCGACGCGGCGTATCTTGAGGGCGTATATCCCCGTTTCGGGGACTTTCTGGCGCTCCGCGACCGACTCGACCCCGAAAGGCGGTTTGCCAACGCATATACGACTCGTATCTTCGGTAAGTGAGCGGCAGGGGCACCCCCGCGACGGCATCGAACGACATCGCCTGGAAAAGGATGCACAAGAATCGTCAACCCCTCCACCTCGCACCCGGGTGAACAGGCAAGCTGGGACGACGCTGCGGGAACTTGACAGGATCACGTTGCGAGGACGGCGATGTTCGGACATGCCGGGTACGGTGCTGGCGGGCAGGTGCGTCCTGACGAGAGACTCAAGGGACCGGGGGAAGGGCACGCATGCGCCCCGAGCCACGTTGGACAGGGCACGAAAGGACACGCATGCAGGAGCTGCGCCTCGTCGCGGTCAGCGAGGACGGTTCGTACCTCGTCCTGGCCACCGCGGGCCGAGGCACCCGGTTCACGCTGCCCGTCGACGACCGGCTTCGCGCCGCGGTCCGTGGGCACTTCTCCCGCCTCGGCCAGTACGAGATCGAAGTGGAGAGTCCCTTGCGTCCCAAGGAGATCCAGGCTCGCATCCGCGCTGGAGAGACCGCGGAGGAGATCGCCGAGACGGCCGGTATCCCGGTGGAGCGCGTCCGCTGGTTCGAGGGACCGGTCCTGCAAGAACGCGAGTACATGGCGCAGCAGGCCCAGCGCGTGACGATCCGCCGTCAGGGCGAGTCCGCGCCGGCGCCCGCGCTCGGTGAGATCGTCGAGGAGCGCCTCGGCAAGCGCGGCATCGACCTGGAAGAGGTCGAGTGGGACTCCCGCAAGTGCGAGGACTCCACCTGGCGCGTCCGGCTCTCGTTCTCCTACGACGGCCGCCCGTACGCCGCGGAGTGGGCCTACGACCCGCGCCGCCGGCACATCTCCGCCGTCAACGAGGAGGCCGCGCAGCTGTCCTCGCTCGAGCTGGACGACCCGGTGGACGACATCGTCACCCCGTTCGTCCCCCGGCGCGCGATGAAGGTCGTCACCGAGCCCGTACGCGAGGAGGCGCCGCCCGCGCCCATGCCCGCACCGGCCCCCGCGCCGCGGGAAGAACCACCGGTGGCGGAGGAGCCCGCGTTCGTACGCGAGGTGCCGCGGCAGGAGGTGCCACGGCCAGAGCCGGAGGAGCCGCGCGAGACCGGCCTGTCCCGCACGCCGTCGCAGCGCGAGACCGCCCCGGCGCGCGAAGAGACGGCTCCGCGTGAAGTGGCTCCGCGTGAGGTGACGCCGCGTGAGGCGGTGCCGCCGTCGCCGCAGGAGACGCAGCGCGAGACCGCTCGCGAGGCGGCTCCGCCTTCCTCGCCCGCCGAGCCGCGGGAGACGACTCCGGCACGTCCGCGCGAGACGGACCCCGCCGAGCCGCG
>NZ_BAABHF010000050.1:0-196906 GCF_039541955.1 Actinoallomurus oryzae
CTGTGGGGCTATCTGTTCGGGTCCGTGCGGGGTGCTCGATCCTGCGACACGCCGGAGGCGCTGGCTCGGTTGGGGGGCTTGTGGCTGCGAGCATGGGTGGCGGTCTGTGCCCAGCCAGCCGAGGAGCGGTGACGACCCAATGAGCGACGTACGGGCACGCGTGTCCGGTGCGGATGCCGGTGACGAACCCGGTGGGGGCGAGGTCTCGGCCGAGCCCGCGGTACGGCCGCTCGCGGTCTCCGGCATCGTCGCCGCCGTCTGGTGCGCCGGGCTCGGGCTGACCACGCTCACCACGGTCACGCTCATTGGGTGGATCGCCGCGCCTCGTACCGCGCTCGGCACCGGGTTGCCCGGTGTGTTCCGTACCGCGGTGAACTTCTGGCTCGTCTCACACCACGCCGGTTTCTCGGTGCCGCACGGCCGCGTCGGGCTGCTTCCCCTCGGTCTGACCGTGCTGCCGGGCGCGCTGCTCTTCCGCGGCGGCGGGTGGATCACCCGGACCGGCCGTGTTCGCGGGCGGTACCGCATCGGCGTCGTGCACGCCGCGCTCGCGCTCGCCGTCCCGTACGCGGTGCTGGCCTTCCTCCTCGCCCTCCTCGCTCGCTCCACGGTGGTGTCGCCGTCGGCGTGGCAGGCGCTCCTGGCGTGCTTCCTGCTCGCCCTCGTCGCGGGCGGGCTCGGCGCGGCGCGGGCCCTGGTCGCCTCGACCACGAAGCGCTCGCCGTGGGTGGCGATCTTCATGCTGCTGCCGCACCGTGCGCGGTCGCTCGCCGCCGGGGTCACCGGCGCCATGACCGTGCTCATCGCGTCCGGGCTGCTGATCTTCCTCGTCTCGCTGCTCTTCCACATCTCGGAGCTAACCCACATCTACGGCATGCTCGGCACCGGCATCGTCGGCGGCATCCTGCTGACCATCGTCGCGATCACCTACCTGCCGAACGCCGCGATCTGGGCCGTGTCGTACGCCGTCGGCCCCGGGTTCGCGGTCGGCGCGGGCACGAGCGTGGCGCCGTCCGGCGTCTTCGTCGGCATGATCCCCTCGTTCCCCCCGCTCGCGGCGCTGCCGTCGCCCGGCCCGGCGCCGCTGGTCTCACTGCTCGCCCTGGCCGTTCCGTTCGCCGCGGGCGTCGCCGGAGGCGTGCTGACCGTCCGGTCCCTGCCGAGCGCGGTGGGCGAGGCGGCGCCGCTGTGGGGCTTCGTCTGCGGGGTGCTGACCGGCGGCGTGGTGGCGTTCCTGGCGGCGCTGTCCGGCGGGCCCGTCGGCGGTCACCGCATGGCGGTCATGGGGCCCTCCGCCTGGCAGGTCGGCCTGATGGCGGCCCTCGAGGTCGGCGTCTCGGCCGCCATCGCCGCCTGGGCGGCGAACTGGCACCTGCTGCGCCGCATGCCGCCGGCCGAGGACGACGCGCCCGCGCCCGAGCCCGCCGCCGAACCCGCCAAGGTCTCCGACAAGGTGCAGTTCGAGGATCCGGAGCCGGTGCTGGCCACGGTGGAGGTCCCGCCGCCGCTGCCCGACGGTGTGACGCCGATCGGTGAGCGTCAGCGGCTGCCCGGAGTGCCGCGCCCGCGCAAGGAGGCCGAGCCCGGCTCGGTCTCCCCGATCCGCAAGCGCCCACCGCGCGACCGCCCACGCTGACGGCGCGCGGAGGTCAGAACATCGAGCGGTAGCGGTCCATCGACCCCGCCGGCAGGTGCAGCTTGTGCTCGATCTTCGGGAAGTAGCGGTCCTGGCAGGTCTGCTTGTCGGTGATGGTCAGCGCGGAGGAGCGGCAGTTCTCGTAGTCGCTGAACTCCGTCGCGACCATCGCGCCGATGGCGATGCCGGCCACGGCGAAGCACAGCCCGATCGCCCCGACGATGATGCCCCCGATGGCGCCCGGCGCGCGGGTGAGGACGCGCTTGGCGCGGCGGCGGGCGCGTACGCCGGTGACGACGCCTGCGATCAGCAGCGCCAGGCCGAGCAGGGCGAGCCCCGGGATCGGCAGGAACAGCAGCAGCAGGCCGATGATGCTCAGCGACAGCGCGCGCATTCCGCCGCGCTCCACCGGGGTGGGCGGCAGCGGGGGCGGGGGTGCGGAAGGTGGCGGCCCGGGAAGCTGTGTCTGCGGTCCGCTCTCGCCCGGTCCTTGGGCGTCGCTCACGATGTCTCCTGGTTCGATCCGGCTGCTCTTGGGGGTCACGCTATGGCCTGCGGCTGGGGTGCGGGCGCCCGTGGGTGGCCGATCCCGGGCGGTGTGCGGCGCGTGAGGAGGGATTCACCTCGGTCACGGCTGCTGCCTCCTGGTGTCGGCTGAACCCGGCCGAACGCCGGCCGATAGGCTGGTACGGCCCGCCAACCCGTCTGTATCTCCTGGGAGTTACGGTGTCCGCCCGGCTCGTCGTCCTCGTCTCCGGCGCGGGGACCAACCTACAGGCGCTCCTCGACGCGTGTACCGATCCAGCCTACGGTGCCCGGGTCGTTGCCGTCGGCGCCGACCGTGACGGCATCGAAGGCCTGGCGAGGGCCGACCGTGCCGGAATACCGACGTTCGTCGCGCGGGTCAAGGACCACGAGACGCGCGAGCAGTGGGACGCCGCTCTGACCGAGGCGGTCGACAAGTACGACCCCGACCTGGTCGTCTCGGCCGGTTTCATGAAGATCCTCGGCGCGCGTTTCCTCGACCGCTTCGGCGGCCGCGTGATCAACACCCATCCGGCGCTGCTGCCCGCGTTCCCGGGTACGCACGCCGCGCGCGACGCTCTCGAGCACGGCGTCAAGGTGACGGGCTGCACCGCGCATTTCGTGGACTCCGGCGTCGACACCGGCCCGATCATCGCCCAGGAGGCGGTGCCGGTCCTCGACGACGATGACGAAGACACGCTGCACGAGCGGATCAAGGACGTCGAGCGTCCGCTGCTCGTGCGGACCGTGGGCCGCCTGGTCCGCGAGGGATGGACCATCGAGAGCAGCAGGAGAGTGAGGATCGGGTGACCCGGATCGCGATCAAGCGCGCGCTGATCAGCGTCTATGACAAGTCGGGCCTGGAAGAGCTGGCCACCGGCCTGCACCGGGCGGGTGTCGAGATCGTTTCCACGGGGTCGACGGCGGCCCGCATCGCCGCCGCGGGCGTACCGGTCATGAAGGTGGAGAAGCTCACCGGCTTCCCCGAGTGCCTCGACGGGCGGGTCAAGACCCTGCACCCGAAGGTGCACGCCGGGCTGCTCGCCGACCGGCGCAACGCCGACCACGTCCAGCAGCTCGAGGACCTGCACGTCGAGCCCTTCGACCTGCTGATCTCCAACCTCTACCCCTTCGCGGAGACGGTCGCCTCCGGCGCCGGCCCCGACGAGATCGTGGAGCAGATCGACATCGGCGGGCCCGCGATGGTCCGCGCCGCGGCCAAGAACCACCAGAGCGTCGCCGTCGTCGTCGACCCCGCCTCGTACGGCGAGGTCCTGGACGCCGTGCGCCGCGGCGGCTTCGAGGCGACCGAGCGCAAGCGGCTCGCCGCGGCGGCGTACGCGCACACCGCCGCCTACGACGCCGCGGTCGCCTCCTGGTTCGCCAATTCCTACGCGCCCGACGAGGTCGCCGAGGAGAGCGGCTGGGCGCCGATCGTCGCGAGCGTGTGGGACCGCAAGGCCGTCCTCCGCTACGGCGAGAACCCCCACCAGCGCGCCGCGCTCTACACCTCCCACGCCGGAGGGCTGGCCGAGGCCGAGCAGCTCCACGGCAAGGAGATGTCCTACAACAACTACGTCGACGCCGACGCCGCACGCCGCGCGGCGTACGACTTCACCGAGCCCTGCGTGGCGATCATCAAGCACGCCAACCCCTGCGGCATCGCCGTGGGCGCCGACATCGCCGAGGCGCACCGTAAGGCGCACGCCTGTGACTCGCTGTCCGCGTACGGCGGCGTGATCGCCACCAACCGGCCCGTTTCGGCGGAGATGGCGCGCCAGGTCGCCGACATCTTCACCGAGGTGCTGGTCGCCCCCGCCTTCGACGACGAGGCGCTCTCGCTGCTGACCGTGAAGAAGAACATCCGGCTGCTCGTCTGCCCGGAGGGCCCGGCGGGCGTCACGGAGTTCCGGCGCATCGACGGCGGCCTGCTGACCCAGAGCACGGACAAGATCGACGCGGCCGGCGACGACCCCGCCACCTGGGAGCTGAAGGCGGGCGCCGCGGCCGACGAGGCGACGCTGCGCGACCTGGCGTTCGCGTGGCGGGCGTGCCGTTCGGTGAAGTCCAACGCGATCCTGCTGGCGGCCGACGGCGCGACCGTCGGCGTCGGCATGGGCCAGGTCAACCGGGTCGACTCCGCACGGCTGGCGGTCACCCGAGCCGGTGACCGCGCGGCGGGCTCGGTCGGCGCCTCCGACGCGTTCTTCCCGTTCGCGGACGGGCTGGAGGTGCTCACCGAGGCGGGCGTGCGTGCCATCGTCGAGCCGGGCGGCTCCGTACGCGACGCCGACGTGATCGAGGCCGCGGAGAAGGCCGGGGTCACGCTGTACTTCACCGGCGTCCGGCACTTCTTCCACTGATGTGCGTCTCGGCGGCGCCGGCGCGGTTCACCGACACGATCCTGTATCACGGCCGTGTCCGGCACCCCGAGCACGGGCTCGTGCACGTGCTCGGGTACCAGAACGTCGCGGCCAACTACGCCACCGGCCCGAACGCCATGCTGCTGCACCTGCCCGGCGTCGGCATGACGCAGGACAACTTCGTCGACACGAGCGGCGCGCGCCAGGTTCTGCGGCGGATGGCCGACGCGATCATGCCGCGTTCGCCGGGATACGGCATGCCGGCGCCGGGCGGCGCGCCGGCGGGCGCCGCGCCGCCGCCGGTGCAGGTGTTCGAGCACGACATCTACACCGTCGTGCTCGCGACGAATGCCTCGCTGATCCCCGACGCGCTCCGTCTCGTGCCCGAGCATCGGCGGATCCCGGTCAACCGCCCGCTGTTCGACTTCTACGCCCAGAACTATCCCGAGCACGCCATCGCGCTGTGCTGCTTCGACAACCGCGACGCGACCCGCTCGGACCCGCTCCTGCTCTGGTACGTCCCACGGCATCCGGACCGCCGCGAAATGCCGGCCGTCGACTGCCATACCGGCGATGTCCCGCGGATCGGCACCTCCGCGCCGGCCGACCACTGTGTGATCCTCGGCACGGACGAGCCGGTGTCGGTCGAACCCGGCTCCTGGAGCTGGCACTCGGCCCCCATGTTCTGGTCCGATTCCGACCGTAGTGGCCCGGTGGGCCCCTTCCTGCCCGACGCGATCGTCGGCCGGACCTACACGGGCAGCCTGCCCAACGGCGACTTCATGATTCCGCACGCCGATCTGCTGGCGGGTCGCTTGTCGGCGATGAGCCGCGTCGGGCCGGACGGTGAGCCCCTGCCATCCCCACTCCCGTCCACGCCGCTGCCGCCCCCGCCCGTGCCTCCACCCCCCGTGCCTCCGCCGCCCGTGTCCCGGCCGCCGGTGCCTCCGCCACCGCTCCCACCGCCCTATATGCCTTATCGGCCCCGTCGCCGCCGGTGGTGGCCGTTCGGGCGCTGATCGCCGCCTGAGACAATGGCGCACGTGACCGCACAGATACTGGACGGCAAGGCGACCGCGGCGGAGATCCGTACGCGGCTCAAGGAGCGGGTCGCGGCCCTGCGCGAGCGCGGCATCGTCCCGGGGCTGGGCACGGTGCTCGTCGGCGACGACCCGGGCAGCCACGCGTACGTCGCGGGCAAGCACCGCGACTGCGCGGAGGTCGGCATCGCGAGCATCCGGCGCGACCTGCCCGCCACGGCGACGCAGGCGGACGTCGAGGCCGCCGTCGACGAGCTGAACGCCGACCCGGCCTGCACCGGCTACATCGTGCAGCTTCCGCTGCCCAAGGGGCTGGACGAGCAGCGCGTGCTGGAGCGGATCGACCCGGCCAAGGACGCCGACGGCCTGCACCCGGTCAACCTGGGCCGGCTCGTGCTGATGCAGCCGGGTGCGCTGCCGTGCACGCCGCGTGGCATCGTCGAGCTGCTGCGCCGCTTCGACGTGCCGATCCGCGGTGCCGACGTCACCGTGATCGGCCGCGGCGTCACCGTCGGCCGGGCGCTCGGCCTGCTGCTCGGCCGCCGCACCGAGAACGCCACGGTGACGACCTGCCACACCGGCACCAAGGACCTCGCCGCGCACACGCGCGGGGCCGACATCGTCGTGGTGGCCGCGGGCGTGCCCGGCCTCATCAAGCCGGACATGATCAAGCCCGGAGCGGCCGTGCTCGACGTCGGCATCACCCGTACGGACGCGGGGCTGACCGGCGACGTGGACCCCGGCGTCCGCGAGGTGGCGGGCTGGCTCGCGCCGATGCCCGGAGGCGTGGGCCCGATGACCCGCGCCATGCTGCTCACGAACGTCGTGGAAGCCGCAGAGAAGGCCGTCTAAGCCTGTCTCAAGCAGCGAGCTGTGTCAGGCCTAGCTCGCCGCCCGGCGGTTGGGGGCGCCGGGCGCGGCGGGGCGCCTGGGGGCGGGCTGACGTGGGGCTCCGGTCGTTCCGCCGCCCGGCCGGGGGCCGTCCGGGCGCCGCGCGGTCTCCGGCGTACGGCCGCCCTGGGGCGGCACGTGCACCGGCGGCAGCGGGCGTACGAGGCCGAGCGCGATGACCTCGTTGGCCAGCCGGGTGCGCCGGTTGGCGCCCTCCGGGATGCGGAACTTCTGGTAGAGCCGCAGCAGGTGCTGCTTGACCGCGGCCTCGGTCACGACCAGGTCGGTCGCGATCTCGCGCGCCGTGGCGGGCGCCACGAACGCCTCGTCGGACAGCGCCGGCCGGCACAGCGACGTGAGCACGTCGATCTCGCGCCGGGTCAGGTCGGGCGCGACGGCCCGGCGCAGCTCGACGTCGGGATCGACGTCTTCGCGCGGGATGCCGCCCATCCGGCAGCGGGCGGCGCCGAAGCTCACGACGTCGCCGTCTTCGAGGACGCGCCGGGCGATCGGCCGTCCGTTGACACGTGTGCCGTTGCGTGAGAGTCCGAGGTCCACCACGTAGACGTACGGGCCACGCCGGATCAACTCCGCGTGCAGCCGGGAGACGCTGGGCTCGTCGAGCCGGATGTCGACACCCCGCCCCCGCCCGATCGTGGTCACCTCGGGTCGCAGCGGCAGTACGGTGCCGCTCTCCTCGATCCGTATGAACGGGCCCTCCACGGCGGTCCCTCCCAGCTAGTTAGCGACCCCTGTCTGGCGGGTTACCCGGACCGGCCATGGTCACACCATCCTACTCGTCGGTAGGTACGAGTACGACGGGAATCTTGGGGCATGACGAGCATTTTGGACCGGTAAGTGACGGCCGCATTGACACCCTCGTGACAACCGAGACAGGGCCTCCCGACCGTATTGTCAGGGCCGGGCGACGGACGCGGCCCGCCCGGCGCTGCCAAGATAGGAGCCATGTCAGAGCCGTACGGTCCGCCTGAACCGGGCGGGTCGACCCAGCAGCCGTACGTCCCGGAGCCGCGCTCGGGGGCGGCCGATTCCGGCGGGCCTGGAGGGGATCCGGTCGGCCCGCACCCGATGCCGGGACCCTCGACTCCGCCGTCCGCGCGCGGCGGTGACCGGGCGCGGCCACGCCCGGCGGTGCCGCGCTGGCTCGGCCGGCTCCCGTACGCCTTCGTCCTGTGCGGCGTGGCGACGGGTCTCGTCGTCGTGGCCACTAATCACTTCCGGCGAGGGAGCATGCTCATCGCCGCCTCGGTGTTCATCGCGGCGCTGGCGCGGCTGGTGCTGCCGGAGAGCCAGGTGGGCATGCTGGCGGTGCGCCGCAGGTGGCTCGACGTGTTCCTCATGACGGCCGCCGCGGTCGGTATCACACTTGTCGCATTTGTCGCAAAGGGGTCCAGCGGCTGAATTACGTCGGCGCTCCGATAGCCTCATCAGCGAGCCCTACGAAGGACTGCTGACCAGTGTGGAGCGCAAGAGCCGATCGTGCCCTCGCTACCACGACGTAAGAAGGGACAGCTACAGCATGCCCAAGATCAAGGTAGCGGGCCCCGTCGTCGAACTCGACGGCGACGAGATGACGCGGATCATCTGGCAATTCATCAAGGACCAGTTGATCCTGCCCTACCTGGACGTCGACCTGCGGTACTACGACCTGGGGATGGAGCATCGGGACGCGACCGACGACCAGGTCACCATCGACGCCGCCAACGCCATCAAGGAGCACGGCGTCGGCGTCAAGTGCGCGACCATCACCCCCGACGAGGCCCGGGTCGAGGAGTTCGGCCTGAAGAAGATGTGGCGGTCGCCCAACGGCACCATCCGTAACATCCTCGGCGGCGTCGTCTTCCGCGAGCCGATCGTCGTCTCCAACATCCCCCGTCTCGTCCCCGGCTGGACCAAGCCCATCATCATCGGCCGCCACGCCCACGGCGACCAGTACCGCGCCACCGACTTCGTCGTCCCCGGCCCCGGCAAGGTGACGGTCGCGTTCGAGCCCGCCGACGGCTCCGAGCCGATGGAGTTCCAGGTCGCCGACTTCCCCGGCGGCGGCATCGCGATGGGCATGTACAACTACGACTCCTCGATCCGCGACTTCGCCCGCGCGACCATGCGGTACGCCCTCGACCGCAAGTTCCCCCTCTACCTCTCGACCAAGAACACGATCCTCAAGGCCTACGACGGCCGCTTCAAGGACCTGTTCGCCGAGGTCTTCGAGACCGAGTTCAAGGCCGAATTCGAGGCTGCGGGCATCACCTACGAGCACCGCCTCATCGACGACATGGTCGCGCAGGCCCTCAAGTGGGACGGCGGCTTCGTCTGGGCGGCGAAGAACTACGACGGCGACGTGCAGTCCGACGTCGTCGCGCAGGGCTTCGGCTCGCTGGGCCTGATGACGTCCGTGCTGATGACCCCCGACGGCCGTACGGTCGAGGCCGAGGCCGCCCACGGCACCGTCACCCGCCACTACCGCCAGCACCAGCAGGGCAAGCCGACGTCGACCAACCCGATCGCGTCGATCTTCGCCTGGAGCCGGGGCCTGGCCCACCGCGGCAAGCTCGACAACACCCCCGCGGTGACCGAGTTCGCCAACACGCTGGAGAGGGTCTGCATCGAGACCGTCGAGGGCGGCCAGATGACCAAGGACCTGGCGCTGCTCGTCGGCGGCGACCAGGGATGGCTGACCACCCAGGAGTTCCTCACCGCGCTGGACGAGAACCTCCAGAAGAAGCAGGCCTGAGTAGATAACGAGCCCCCTCACCCACGCTCTCGTCGTAGGTGAGGGGGTTTCTCGTCTGTACGCGCCGCTTCGGTTCGTACCCGCCGGAACGGCCGGAAGGGGCGCACGGTAGCCTGACCGGTGGAATGTCTCGACGGCGAGAGACCTCCACGGAGTTTCTGCGCTCGGCGAGGACCTCGTACCGCAGGAGAAACCAACGATGACCGTCAATGTGACCGTGACCGGCGCCGCGGGCCAGATCGGCTACGCGCTGCTCTTCCGCATCGCCTCGGGGCAGCTTCTGGGACCCGACACTCCCGTACGGCTGCGCCTGCTGGAGATCCCCGCGGCCGTCAAGGCCGCCGAGGGCACGGCGATGGAGCTGGACGACAGCGCGTTCCCGCTGCTGGAGGGCATCGACGTCACCGACGACGCCAAGCGTGCCTTCGACGGCACCAACGTCGCGCTCCTCGTCGGCGCCCGCCCGCGGACGAAGGGCATGGAGCGCGGCGACCTGCTCGAGGCCAACGGCGGCATCTTCAAGCCGCAGGGTGAGGCGATCAACTCCGGTGCCGCGAGCGACGTGCGCGTCCTGGTGGTCGGCAACCCGGCCAACACCAACGCCCTGATCGCCAAGAGCCACGCGCCCGACGTGCCGGCCGAGCGCTTCACCGCGATGACCCGCCTCGACCACAACCGCGCCATCGCGCAGCTGTCCAAGCGGCTCGGCGCCGCGGTCGCCGACGTCAAGAAGATGACGATCTGGGGCAACCACTCCGCGACGCAGTACCCCGACATCTTCCACGCCGAGGTCGGTGGCCAGAACGCCGCGCAGGCGGTGAACGACGCCGACTGGCTGCGCGACACCTTCATCCCGACCGTCGCCAAGCGCGGCGCCGCGATCATCGAGGCGCGGGGTGCGTCCTCGGCGGCCTCCGCCGCGTCGGCCGCGATCGACCACGTGCACACCTGGGTCCACGGCACCCCCGAGGGCGACTGGACCTCCATGGCGGTCGTCTCGGACGGTTCGTACGGAGTGCCGGAGGGCCTCGTGTCCTCCTTCCCGGTCGTCTGCAAGGACGGCAAGTGGGAGATCGTCCAGGGCCTGGAGATCAACCAGTTCTCCCGCGAGCGCATCGACGCCTCGGTGCGCGAGCTGGAGGAGGAGCGCGACGCCGTGCGCAAGCTCGGCCTCGTCTGACGGTCGCCGCGACGTAGAGCGGGTAGGCCGCCGGGTCCGTTCGTCGGACCCGGCGGTCTCTTCGTTACCGGCGCGCGCGGCGCAGAAGGTAGACCGCGGTGACGAGAGGCCCGGCGATCGCCAGCACGAGCACGGGGATCCCGACCCAGCCGGGGATCGTCGTGCCCGTGCAGTTCCCGACGCGATCGGACGGGCCGTCGACGTAGACGCACGTCTGGGTCGGCGAGAAGGCGATGATCCCGACCGCGACGGCGAGCCCGCCGGGCCACACGAGCAGGCCGACGAGCTTGTCGCGGAGCGTCCACCGCCGCGAGACGAGCAGCATGACCGCCCCGGCCACCCAGCCGGCCACCGGGACGATCACACCTCCGACAAGGAGAAGGAACACCGTCAACGCGTCATACCGCCGCATGCGTCCCAGCATGGCGGTTCCGGCCCACCGGCCACGCCGGTTTCCGGTGATCGGCCGGCACGGAGAGCCGGCGCGGAGAGAAGGGGGTCATTCTCGCGGCCGTCTCTTCGCGTACCGTGGAATTCGCGTTCGACTCACCACAAGGTCCGCAAGACTCGCGCGATGGGGGGCGCCGTGCCCGATCCCCAGGCTCTGCGTTCCGCGTGGCAGGCGCACACGGACGCCGAGTTCATCTCGCAGGACATCGACGCCGTCATGGCGACCATGGTCCCCGAGCCCGCAGTGATCCACGTGCCCACCGCCATGGGCGGCATCGGGTACCAGGGGGTACGGGACTTCTACACCCGGCTGTTCGTCGGCCACAATCCGGCGGACTTCACCATCGACTCGCTGTCCCAGACCGTCGGCACCGAACAACTCGTCGACGAGATGATCGTCTCGTTCACCCACGACAGCGCCGTCCCGTGGATCCTGCCCGGCGTGCCGCCGACCGGGGTTCGCGTCAGCGTCCCGGTCATCGCCGTCGTCGGCTTCGACGCCACCGCCGTACGCAGCGAACACATCTACTGGGACCAGGCGTCCGTGCTGGCCCAGGTCGGCCTGCTCGCGCCGGCGACGGTCTCCTCGCTGCCGGTGCTGGCCGACCAGCCGGCGGTCCTGGACGGGCGGGTCACCCTGAACGAGCTGGCGACCCCGGCAGGCCCCCGTCCGACCCCACACGAACCCTGAGCGCCAACGCGCCGCCGGTCAGGGAGCGTCGGTGCGGGCCGCGGTGACCACCATGGTGGTGTAGTGCATCGTGAAGCCGCCGCCGAGCGCGTCGATGGCGGCGCCGACGGCCTCCAGCACCACCGCCAGCTTGTCCGCCGGGAGGCGGGTGACCGAGCCCTGGGTGGGGATCTGCTCCAGCCACTCGTCCCGCGTGTAGAACCGCTCCCACTCGAACGGCCACTGCTCCGGCTCGCCGAACGCGCCCGCCTGCCGGATGCTCTCGGCGGCCTTGTCGAATCCTCTCTTGTAGACGTCCAGGGTTCGCGTCGTCGCGGTGAGATCGAACGGTGCGTCGGGCACGACCTGCTTGTAGGCCGTGCCGAACGCCTCCGCCACCTCGGGCGGAAGCTGGAACACGTGCCAGAACGGCGCCAGCCGGCCGCCGGGCCGCAGCACCTGCGCCGCCTTGGCCGCGCCGGCGACCGGGTCCACCCAGTGCCAGGCGGTGCCGGCGATGACCGCGTCGAACTTCCGGCCGGCGGGATCCCAGTCCTCGAACTTCGCCACCTCGACCTCGAATCCGCCGCGCCGCGCGAAGTCGGCCATCCGCGCGTCGGGTTCGACGCCGAGCACCGTGCAGCCGGCCGACCTGAACTGCCGGGCCGCCGTGCCGGTGCCGCAGCCGACGTCGAGCATGGCCGGGCCGGGGCTGGCGGCGATGATCGCCTCCACCATGGCGTCGGGATAGCCGGGCCGGGTCCGGTCGTATCGCTCGGCGTCCGTGCCGAACGACTCCGCCATCTCCCGTGCCTGGTGGGCCTCGCGAGGGGAAGCAGGTGGGGATTGCTCAGAAGGTACAGTGGGCATGCGCCCACTGTAAGTGGGCACATGCCCACTCGTCAACGGAGCGGCGCTCGACGCCGCGAGAGGGGAGACGCGGTGCCGACAGGCGTGGCGATCCGTGACGTGCGCGAGCAGCTGTTCGAGGCCGCCGAGCGAATCCTGCTCCGGGACGGGCCGAGCGCGCTGACCAGCCGGGCGGTCACCACGGAGGCGGGCTGTGCCAAGGGTGTCCTGCACCGGCACTTCGCCGACTTCGACGACTTCCTCGCCGAGCTGGTGCTCGATCGCGCGGGCCGGATGGCCGCCCAGGCGACCGCTCTGCGGGATGCGGCCGGGACCGGCACGGTCGTGGGCAACGTCGCCGACGCGCTCACGACGATCTTCCGATCGGTCGCCGTGGCGCTCGTCGCGCTGATCACCTTCCGGGACGAGCTGCGCGCCCGGCTGCGCCGGACCTGGCCGGCCGGCGTCCCGCTCCTCGCGGAGGCGGTGATCATGGTCGCCGACTACCTCATGGCAGAGCGCGACCTGGGTCGCGTCGCGGCCGGCGCCGACGTCGGAATGCTGGCTCCCACGCTGATCGGGGCCGGGCACCTGCTGTTCGCCGATCGCCAGGCGTCCCCACCGGAGCCCGAGGCCGTCCGCACCATGGTGAGCACGGTCCTGTCCGGGGTGCTGCCGAACCCCCCGGTCTCCGGCGGTGCGTGACGCCGACGGCGGCGGGCGCGCCGTCCGGTCGGCGCGCGGCGGCGCTCAGCGCAGGCGGCGGGCTCCGGCGGACGGGGTGGCCTCCAGGAAACGCGGCTCGGCCCAGCCGCGGCGCGCGTAGGCCTCCGTCACCGCCGCGCGTACCCGTTCGGCGCGGGCGGCCGGCGCGAGGGCGATCACCGAGCCGCCGAAGCCCCCGCCGACCATGCGGGCGCCGCGGGCGCCCGCGCGTACCGACTCCTCGACCGCCACGTCGGCCTCCGGCCACGAGACCTCGAACTGGTCGCGCAGCGACAGGTGCGACGCCGTCAGCAGCGCCCCGACCTCCCCGACCACTCCCGCGCGCAGCAGGCCGACCGTGGCCTCCACGCGGTGGTTCTCGGTCACCACGTGCTGGGTACGGCGGCGCAGCACCGGGTCGCCGAGCCGGGACAGGGCCTCGCCCAGGTCGGTGACGTCGCGCAGGGCGGGCACCCCGAGCAGTTCGGCGGCCTTCTCACACGCCGCGCGGCGGTCGGCGTACCCGCCGTCCACCAGCTCGTGTTCGGCCCGCGTGTCGATGACCAGCAACGTCAGGCCGGTCAGGTCGAGCGGCGCCTGCGTCGACAGGCCGCTGCGGCAGTCGAGCATCAGCGCGTGGCCCTCGGTGCACAGCAGCGACGCCGACTGGTCCATGATCCCGCACGGCACGCCGACGAAGTCGTTCTCCGCGCGCTGGGCGATGCGGGCGAGCTCCGGCCGCGGCACCTCCACGCCGTACAGGTCGCACAGGGCCACCGCGACCGCGCACTCCAGCGCCGCCGAGGACGACAGGCCCGCCCCCTGCGGCAGGTCCGCGTCGACGAGCAGCGATGCGCCGCCGACCGGGTATCCGGCCTCGCGCAGCGACCACGCGACGCCGGCGGCGTACGCGGCCCAGCCGTCCACCGACCCCGGCGCCGGGTCCGTCACCTCGGCGGTCGCGGGCGACTGCAGCGAGCGCAGCGCGAACACCCCGTCGTCACGCCGGGCGGCGGCGACCGTGACGCCCTGACGCAGCGCGAAGGGCAGCACCAGGCCGTCGTTGTAGTCGGTGTGCTCACCGATCAGGTTGACCCGGCCCGGTGCGTGCCAGACCCCGTCCGGCTCGCGCCCATAGGTCTCTCGGAAGCCCATCTCACCGCTCCTCGAATCGAGGAGCGATCATAGCGGCAGGCCGGCGGTCCGGCGTGGCCCGCTCCGAGGTGACGCGCCCATTGACTCGGGCACTGACGGGGTCATCATCGAAGAAACTTCCATTGATGAGTGGGGGGCAGGCATGCCGGTCACGTTGGCGGTGGCAGGGGCGGGCATCCGCGGCCGGAGCTACGCGCGCCACGCCGCGGCGGGCGGGCACGCCCGGCTGGTCGCGGTGGCCGAGCCGGACGAGAGCCGCCGTACGGCCATCGCCGCCGAGCACGGACTGCCACCCGAGAACGTCTTCACCGACTGGCGGGACCTCGCCGCCCGGCCCAGGCTCGCCGACGCGGTGATCGTCGCGACGCAGGACGCCCAGCACGTCGAGCCCGCGGTCGCCTTCGCCGATCTCGGCTACCACCTGCTGCTCGAGAAGCCGATGGCGCCCACCGAGGCCGGGTCGCGAAAGATCGCCGAGGCCGCCGAGCGGTCCGGCGTCATGCTCGCCGTCTGCCACGTCATGCGCTACTCCGCCTACACCCGCGCGCTCAAGGACCTGCTCGACCGGCGGCGGATCGGCGACGTGGTCAACGTCCAGCACCTGGAGCCGGTCGGCTGGTGGCACTTCGCCCACTCGTTCGTGCGCGGCAACTGGCGCAGCGAGGTCCTGTCCTCGCCGATGCTGCTCGCCAAGTGCTGCCACGACGTCGACTGGCTCGCCCACATCATCGGGCGGCCGGCGCGGCGCGTGTCCTCCTTCGGCGGCCTGACCCACTTCCGGCCGGAGAACCGCCCCGCCGGGGCCGCCGACCGCTGCCTGGACTGCGCGGTCGAGCCCGGCTGCCCGTACTCCGCCCCGCGCATCTACTTCCGCCTGGCCGGTGCCCCGGAGCGAGGAGACTGGCCGCACACCGCGCTCACCGCCGACACCTCGCCGGAGGGCGTACGCGAGGCGCTGCGCACCGGTCCGTACGGGCGATGCGTGTACACCGGGGACAACGACGTGGCCGACCAGCAGGTCGTCATGATCGAGTACGAGGGCGGCGTCACCGCCTCGCTCACCGTCACGGCGTTCACGCCCATGAGCTCCCGCCGGACCCGCGTGTTCGGCACGCGCGGCGCCATCGAGGGCGACGGACAACGCCTCACGGTCCACGACTTCGTCACCGGGCGGCACGAGACCGTCGAGACCGGCGACGACAAGGCCGTCCTCGACGGTGGTCACGGCGACGCCGACCAGGCGCTGGTGGCGGCGTTCGTCGCGGCCCTCGCCGCCGGCGACCCGGCACCGCTGCTCACCGACGCGCGCGCCTCCCTCGACAGTCACCGGCTCGTCTGGGCCGCCGAGCGCGCGCGGCACACCGGGACCGTCGTGACCATCCCCGAGCAGGTGCCCGAACCCGACGCCCCCCGATCGGAGTGACCATGAATCCTGCACGCTGGGCCGCGGGGGGAGCGGCACTGGCCGTCCTCCTGGCCGGCGGCTGCTCGTCCGGATCGTCGGCGGACTCCTCCGGTCGCGGGCCGATCACCTGGGCCATGTTCAAGGAGCCGACCGGGGCGCTGACGAAGATCGTCGAGGTGTGGAACCGCGCCGGCCGCGCGAGAAGGTCAGGGTGGTCGAGCTGCCCGAGGTCGCCGACGCCCAGCGGCAGCAGCTCGTCCAGAACGCCCAGATCAAGTCCGACGCGTTCGACGTGGTCACGCTCGACGCCGTTTGGACCGCCGAGTTCGCCGCGAACCGCTGGGTCGAACCGATCGACACGAAGACGCTGCCCACCGGCGCTTTCCTCGCGCCGTCGCTGCGCACCGGGGAGTACCGCGGCCGGCTGTACGCCGCGCCCTGGCTGACCGGCGCGGGACTGCTCTACTACCGCACCGACCTGCTGAAGAAGGCCGGCATCAGCCGGCCTCCGGTCACCTGGGCCGAGCTGACCGCCGACTGCGCCAAGGTCCGCAAGATCAAGGACATCGGCTGCTACGCCGGCCAGTACGACAAGTACGAGGGCCTCACCGTGAACTTCACCGAGGCGGTCGCCAGCGCCGGCGGCCAGGTGATCGACGCCTCGGGACGCCCGGCCCTCGGCACGCCCGAGGCCCTCAAGGGCCTGGAGTTCCTCGCGAACGGCTTCAAGGACGGCATGATCCCGCGTGCCGCCATCGGGTACCAGGAGGAGAACGGCCGCCGCGACTTCGAGGCCGGCAAGCTGCTGTTCCACCGCAACTGGGGCTATGTGTACTCCACCGCCGGCAAGAAGAACGGCACCAGCAAGGTGGTCGGCCGGTTCGGAGTGGCGCCGCTGCCCGGCCTGAACGGCCCGGGCACCTCTACCCTCGGCGGCAACAACCTCGCCGTGTCGGCCTTCTCCAAGCACCAGCGGACGGCCCTGGACTTCCTGGCGTACGCGACCGGGAAGGAGGCCGAGAAGAACTTCGGGCTCACGAGCGCCTACCCCATGTCCCTCACGGCGCTGTACTCCGACCCCGATCTGGTCAAGGCGCAGCCGTACCTGCCGACGATGCTGAAGTCGATCCAGGGCGCCCGGCCACGACCGCAGGTCGTCCGGTACGGCGACGTCACCGCGGCGATCCAGAAGGAGGCCTACGCCGCCCTGCACGGCGACGCGAGCCCCCAGCAGGCCCTGACACGGCTTCAGGCCGAGCTCGGCCCGCTGACTCGCTGACGAGCGTGATCAGGACCGGATGAACTCCCACGCGTCGGCCACCATCGCTCGCAGGTCGCGCTCGGGCTTCCAGCCCAGCCGGTCGGCGATCTTGGTGGAGGAGGCGATCAGCACGGCGGGGTCGCCGGGCCGCCGAGGGCTCTCGACCGCGGGGATCGGCTCGCCGGTGACCTCGCGGCAGACGTCGATGACCTCGCGCACGGAGTAGCCCGAGCCGCTGCCCAGGTTGAAGATCTCGTGTTCGCCGGGCGCGCAGGCGTCGAGGGCGAGCAGGTGCGCCACGGCCAGGTCCACGACGTGGATGTAGTCGCGGACGCAGGTGCCGTCGGCGGTCGGGTAGTCGGTGCCGAAGATCGAGACCGACTCGCGCCGCCCGAGGGGAACGGCCAGCACGTTGGGGATCAGGTGCGTCTCGACGGTGTGCCGCTCGCCGTACGTGCCGTACGCCCCGGCGACGTTGAAGTAGCGCAGGCTGACCCCGCCGATCCCGTACATGCGGGCGTACTCGGCGAGGGTCGTGTCGATGGCGAGCTTGGACGCGCCATACGGGTTGGTCGGCCGGGTGGGGTCGGTCTCGAGGATCGGAGTGCGCTCCGGCTCGCCGTACGTCGCCGCCGTGGAGGAGAAGACGATGCGCGGAGTCCGGTGCGCGCGCATGGCGTCGAGCAGGGCGAGCGACTCGCCGAGGTTCTTGTCCCAGTACAGGCCGGGCTTTTCCACCGACTCGCCCACCAGCGACTTGGCCGCGAAGTGCAGGACGCCGTCGAAGCCCTCGGACAGCACGTCGCCGGCCGCCTCACGGAGCGTCGCGCGGACCAGCGGAACGCCTTCCGGAACGGCGTCGGCGTGCCCGGTGGAGCAGTCGTCCAGCACGACGACCTCGTGCCCGGCCTCCAGCAGTTTCGCCGCGACGACACTGCCGATGTAGCCGGCGCCCCCCGTGACGAGAAGCTTCATCAGGACCTCCGGTATTCAGATGCGGGTACGCTTACAGGCCTAGTCTTTCCGACAACCCACCAGGACATGGACGCCCCACATAGACCCTGGCGTCTCCCATGACGGGGACGCTCGCGAGCGCCGCCATCGTCTTGGCGCTCATTCTGATCGAGGCGCTGTTCGTCGCGTCCGAGATCGCTCTTGTCTCACTCCGCGACAGCCAGGTCCGCCGGATCGGCGAGCGTGGCCGCCGCGGCGTCGCCGTGGCCCGGCTGGTCAGCGATCCCAACCGATTCCTGGCGGTCGTGCAGATCGGTGTCACGCTGACGGCCCTGCTGTCCTCGGCGTACGGCGCCGTGACGCTGTCCGACACCGCCAAGAAGGCCCTGGTCGAGCACACCGGGATGTCCGAAGGGCTCGCGGGCTTCGTGGGGGTCGTCGGAGTCACGCTGGTCATCTCCTACGTCACGCTCGTCATCGGCGAGCTGGCGCCCAAACGCCTGGCCCTCCAGCGGGCCGAGGGCGCGGCGTTGCTCGTCGGACCGTTCCTCGACCGTATGGCATTCGTCTCGCGCCCGGTCATCTGGCTGCTGTCCAAGTCCACCAACCTCGTGGTGCGGATGCTCGGCGGCGACCCGGCGACCTCCCGCGAGAAGATCACCGCCGAGGAGGTGCGCGCGCTGGTGGCGGGCACCACCGAGATCGCCCCGGACGAGCGGAACCTGATCGAGGAGGTGTTCGCGGCCGGCGAGCGCCAGCTGCGCGAGGTGCTGGTGCCGCGTACCGAGGTGGAGTTCCTCGACGCCACCACGCCGCTGTGCAAGGCGGCCCAGATCGCGGCCGGCAGCCCGCACTCGCGCTACCCGGTCTACCGCGAGTCCCACGACGACGTCGTCGGGTTCGTGCACGTCCGTGACCTGCTCGACCCGCAGCAGTCCGGCCTCACGACGCCCGTCGGCGACGTCGTACGGCCCGTGCTCTACCTGCCGGCCAGCAAGCGCGTGCTGGCCGTGCTGTCGGAGATGCGGCGCGAGGGCCACCACCTGGCGATCGTCGTGGACGAGTACGGCGGCACGGCCGGGATCGTGACTCTGGAGGACCTCGTCGAGGAGCTGATCGGCGACATCCGCGACGAGTACGACGTCGAGGACTCCCAGGCGCGGCGGCTGCACGGCGGCGCGCTGGACGTCGACGGCCTGCTGAACATCGACGACTTCGCCGACGAAACCGGCGTTGAGCTGCCCGAAGGCCCGTACGAGACGGTCGCCGGCTACCTCATGGCCGTTCTCGGTCATCTGCCCCAGGTAGGGGAGATGACCATGGTCGGCGGGCATCGTCTCTCTGTCACCGAGGTGGACGGGAGGCGGGTCGCACGGGTGCGTGTCACACCGCCGCCGGTCGCCGAGCCGGTCCCTGAGCCGGAGCCCGACGAGTCCTGAGAGAATTCACCTATGCCCACCGAGCCGAATCCGCCGACGACCCGGCCGGACGGCGTGCGTCCGCGCGTACTGTCCGGCATCCAGCCGACCGCTGACTCGTTCCACCTCGGCAACTACCTGGGCGCGCTGCGCCAGTGGGTCGCCCTGCAGGACACGCACGACGCGTTCTACTGCGTCGTCGACCTGCACGCGATCACGGTCCCGTACGACCCGGAGGTGCTGCGGCGGCGCACGCGGGTGGCGGCCGCGCAGCTGTTCGCGATCGGGATCGACCCCGAGCGCAGCACGCTGTTCGTGCAGAGCCACGTGCGTGAGCACGCCGAGCTGGCGTGGGTCCTCGGCTGCCTGACCGGGTTCGGCGAGGCGAGCCGGATGACGCAGTTCAAGGACAAGTCGGCCAAGCAGGGCACCTCCGCGACCTCGGTCGGCCTGTTCACCTACCCGGTGCTCCAGGCCGCCGACATCCTGCTCTACCAGGCCGACCAGGTGCCGGTGGGCGAGGACCAGCGGCAGCACCTGGAGCTGACCCGCACGCTCGCGCAGCGCTTCAACCACCGGTTCGGCGAGACGTTCGTGACGCCGGAGGCCTACATCCCCGAGGCCACCGCGAAGATCACCGACCTGCAGGAGCCGACGGCCAAGATGAGCAAGTCCTCATCGTCGCCGCAGGGCATCCTCGACCTGCTCGACGACCCGGGCCCGCTGCGCAAGAAGGTGATGCGCGCGGTGACCGACACGGGCACCGAGATCGTCGCCGACGAAGAGAACAAACCCGGCGTTACTAACCTTTTGCGCATTTACTCCGCGTTGAGCGAGACGCCGATCCCGGACCTGGAGAGCCGGTACGCGGGTCAGGGGTACGGCGCGCTGAAGAAGGACCTCGCCCAGGCGGTACTCGACACCTTCACGCCCATTCGCGAGCGCACCGAAAAGCTCCTCGCCGACGAAGAACAGCTCGATCGCCTGCTGGCCCGCGGCGCCGACCGCGCGAGCGCCGTCGCCCGGCAGACCATGGACGCCGTTCGCGATCGGGTCGGGTTCCTGGGCCGTGCCTGACCCGGCGGAGCGGACCATCGGGGTGGCCATCCCGATACCCGACCCGTACGGCCGGGAGCTCCAGCGGTCGCGCGAGTCCTTCGGTGATCCGCTCGCCCGCTCGATCCCGACGCACATCACGCTGGTGCCGCCCGTGCGCATCGCCTCGGCGGCGCTGGAGGGGATCGAGGAGCACCTGCGCGCGGTGGCGGCGCGGGAGCGGCCGTTCCGGATCATGCTGCGCGGCACGGGAACGTTCCGCCCGGTCTCGCCGGTGGTCTTCGTCGCGCTGGCCACCGGCATCAGCGAGTGCGAGCACCTGGAGCTGCGCGTACGCCGCGGCCCGCTCGACCACACGCTGAACTTCCCCTACCACCCGCACGTCACGGTCGCCCACCACCTGTCCGACGACCTGCTCGACCGGGCCTTCAAGGAGCTGTCCGAATACCAGGCGGAGTTTCCGGTCCGGGGATTCTCGCTGTACGAGCACGGCGTCGACGGCGTCTGGCGGCCACGGCGTGACTTCGCGTTCGGCACCGCCGGTTCGGGATGATTCCGAAGTCGGGTTTCGGCCTTTTGCATTTTTGTGCCCTGCCGGGGTAGTCCGTCGAAATGACGGCGGTCCTGGACAGCGTGCGCCGGTGGGCCACCGCGGGCGAGGATGCCGTGAAGCGCGTGCTGCGCCGGGCGCGTGCCCGCTGGCGGACGGTCGACCACCTCGGCCGCGCCTACATCCGGTACCGCGACCAGCGCGGCGACCGGATGGCCGCCGCGCTCACCTTCTACGGCTTCCTGTCGTTCTTTCCGCTGGTCGCCCTGGCGTTCGCCGTCACCGGTTACGTCGTGGCGATCAGCCCGCACGCGCGCGAAGCCGTCGCCAAGGCGCTCGACCAGCTCCTGCCCGGGCTGTCCCACCGGCTGCCGGTCGAGCAGATCGCCGCGGCCAAGGCGGGCGCGAGCGTGTTCGCCCTGCTCGGGCTCGCCTGGAGCGGTCTCGGCTGGATCGGGGTCTGGCGCGAGTCGCTGCGCACGATCTGGCAGGGTGCCGAGGGCGAGGGAAACCCGGTCGTCAACCGGCTGCGCGACCTCGGCGTGCTGTGCCTGCTCGGGCTGGTGCTGCTCGCCTCGGTGGTCCTCTCCTCCACGGCCTCCTCGACCACGCACGCCGTGCTCGGCTGGTTCGGCCTCACGGACGTGACCGGTGCCGGCATCATCCTGCGGCTCATCGCCCTGGCCATCGCGGTCGTCGCCGACGGCGTGATCTTCTTCATCCTGTTCACCACGCTCGCCGGCACCAGGGCGTCCTGGCGCCACCTGCTGCGCGGATGCCTGTTCGGCGCCATCGGGTTCGAGGCGCTCAAGATCGTCGGTGCCCTGTTCATCGCGCACACCATGCGCAACCCGGTGTACGCCTCCTTCGCCGTGATCGTCGGGCTGCTGGTGTGGATCAATCTCGCCTCGCGGTTCATCCTGTTCGCCGCCGCGTGGACGGCGACCCGCCGGGTGATCCTCGCGGTGGACGCCAAGCCCTCCGAGGAAGAGGGCAAGGACGAGGACGAGAAGGACGACAAGGACGAGGACGACAAGGGCAAGGCCGACAAGGACGACAAGGACAAGGCCGACAAGGACGAGAAGGGCGACGCCGGGGACTCCTGACGGTCAGGGGCGCGCGGGTTCGTCGCCGTGCGGCTTAGAGCCCGCGCGGATAGGGACTGCGCTACGCGCGCCCCTATCCGCGCGGGCTCTTGTCGCCGTCGGGAGGGTCGAACGGCCCGCGGTGGCTCCGGTCGTCGACCACGGTGTCCTCCGCGTCGTCCCGCACCGTGTCCTCGGCCCGGTCCTCGGCCGTCGCACCGTTGGAGGCGGCGTCGGCGACCGTGTCCTGGCCGGACGGGGTCCCCGGCTCGTCGGCTGGACCGTTCTGCGTCGGGTTCGGCACCGTCGACCACGAGTCCGGGCGGGGGCGGTCGCCCGGGTTCAGGGGCGCACCGGCCACCTTCACGTCGCCGGGCGGCGTGCGCCGGGTGCGCGGCGGGTTCGCGTCCGGGCTCTCGGGCGTGGCCCAGGCGCCGTCGCCCGCGCCGTCCGCGGACGGTGTGTACGGGTCCGGGCCGGCCGCGGCGGGACGGCGTCGGCGCCGCAGGCCCAGCGTCAGGCCGGCGATGATCGCGACGGCCGCGCCCGCGGGCAGGCCGATCTTCCACCAGTCGAGGTCGCCGGAGGACGTGGTCCGTCCGCCGGCCGCCTGCTTGTGCGCGACCGCCTTCGGCGTGGGCTTGGCGGGCGGCGGGATCGGGTCCACGAGCGTGCCGACCGGCTCGGCCTTGTCACGCTCGGCGAAGCCCCAGTCGAGCAGGGCGCGGGCGTCGGGCCAGAAGTCGGACTGGGCGTGCATGAGGGAGATGATGATCGTGTGCCCGTTACGCCGGGCGGCGCCGACGAAGCTGCCCAGCGCGTGGCTCGTCCAGCCGTTCTTGCCGCCGATCATGCCGCGGTAGCGGTTGCCGACCAGGAGATGGTCGTGCGTGCCGATCTCCCAGCCGCCGGTCTTCTTGCCCTTCTTGCGCTCCTCCTTGGTCGGCGGCGCCGGCCAGTGGTAGGTCGTCGCCTTCACGTACTTGATGAAGTCCGGCAGGGTGAGTCCCTGCTTCATGATCAGCGCTAGGTCGTACGCGGAGCTGTGCTGCTGCGCCAGGGTGAGTGGCGGGTCGTCGTCGAGGCCGTTGGGCGTACGGGCCACCGTGTCGTTCGCCCGGATCCGCTTCGCCTCGGCGTTCATCGCCGCGAGTGTCGTCTTCATCCCGCCGCCGGCCTCGGCCAGGGCGATGGCGGCGTCGTTGCCGGACTGCATCAGCAGGCCGTGGAACAGCTGGTCGACCGTGTAGGACATCTTCTCGTCCAGGCCGACCGCCGAGCCGGAGGCGTTGACGGCGTTCAGCGAGGGCCGGACCTTCTTCTTCGGGTCGAGCCGGGGGATCAGCGTGATGGCGGTGAGCGTCTTCAGCGTGCTCGCCGGGCGATAGTGGCCGTGCGGGTTCTTGGCCGCCAGCACGCGGCCGGTCTCCAGGTCCGCGATGACGTACGAGGACGCCTCGATGTGCGGCGGCTCCGGCACGCTCTTGTCCCGGATGTACCCGTGGCTCGCCAGCCTGTCGCCGCCGACGGTGTCCCCGGCGGGAGGAGTGGCGGCGAGCACGGCGCCTGCGGGTGCGGCACCGGCGGGAACCGCGAACCCGCACAGACACCCCGCAGTGCCGCAGAGAGCGAACAAAGAGACGACTTTTCTCATGGCGGCCCATCACTAGACGACCGGTACTTGAGTGACCACTTCGGTCTACCCGCGATAATGGTGCCTGATGAACATCTCTCGGCGCGCATCCGGATTTGTACTTGGTCTTGCCGCATTCATGATCTTTGAATGGCTCATGCTCGCGAAGAATCTGGGTAGCGGCCCGGGCCGGCCCACGGCGTACTACGTGCTGCACGGGATCCTGGTATGTGTGAACATCGTGCTGGCGGTCATCCTCGGCGTCATCGGCTGGCGGGCGTGGGCCTCCCCGCGGCGCGGATAACACCAGGAACCGGAGCGGCGAGCCGACGAGCGAGCGGAGCGGCCGGTGAGGGACGAGCCGTCCGCGTAGCGAGTGAGGAGGCGAGCGCGACCATGGGGACGAGTGGAAGGGTGAGGGGCATGGATTCGGAGTCCGGACTGCCGATCCAACCGGTCTACGGCCCGGGAGCGCCGGCCGGCTGGGATCCCGCGACCGCGTTGGGCGAGCCGGGCGGATTCCCCTACACCCGTGGCGTGTACCCCACGATGTACACCAGCCGCCCGTGGACGATGCGCCAGTACGCCGGGTTCGGCACGGCGGCCGAGTCCAACCGGCGCTACCACCAGCTGATCGAGGCCGGCACCGCAGGCCTGTCGGTCGCCTTCGACCTGCCCACCCAGATGGGCTACGACTCCGACGCGAAGATGGCGTACGGCGAGGTCGGCAAGGTCGGCGTCGCGATCGACTCCATCGAGGACATGCGCCTGCTGTTCGACGGCATCCCGCTCGACCGGGTGTCGACGTCGATGACCATCAACGCGCCCGCGGCGGTGCTCCTGCTGCTCTACCAGCTCGTCGCCGAGGAGCAGGGCGTCTCCGGCGACCGGCTCACCGGCACGATCCAGAACGACATCCTCAAGGAGTACATCGCCCGGGGCACCTACATCTTCCCGCCCAAGCCGAGCCTGCGGATGGTCGCCGACACCTTCCGCTACTGCCGCGACGAGATCCCGCGCTGGAACACCATCTCGATCTCCGGCTACCACATGGCCGAGGCGGGGGCGACGCCCGTACAGGAGATCGCCTTCACGCTCGCCAACGCCAAGGAGTACGTCCGCGCGGCCGTCGAGTCCGGCCTCGACGTCGACTCCTTCGCGCCCCGGCTGTCGTTCTTCTTCGTGGCCCGCACCACGCTGCTGGAAGAGGTCGCCAAGTTCCGCGCGGCCCGCCGGATCTGGGCGCACATCATGCGCGACGAGTTCGGCGCGAAGAACCCCAAGTCGCAGATGCTGCGCTTCCACACCCAGACGGCCGGCGTCCAGCTCACGGCGCAGCAGCCCGAGGTCAACATGGTGCGCGTCGCCATCCAGGCGCTCGGCGCGGTCCTGGGCGGCACCCAGTCGCTGCACACCAACTCCTACGACGAGGCCATCGCGCTGCCCACCGAGAAGGCGGCCCGGCTCGCCCTGCGCACCCAGCAGGTGATCGCGAACGAGTCCGACCTGACGAGGACCGTCGACCCGTTCGCGGGCTCGTACGCCGTCGAGTCGATGACCGACGACATCGAAGACGCGACCCGGGCGCTGATCGACCAGGTCGAGGAGCTCGGCGGCGCGGTGAACGCGATCGAGAAGGGCTTCCAGAAGGCCGAGATCGAACGCTCCGCCTACCGCACCGCGCTGGAGATCGACAACGGCGAGCGCGTCGTGGTCGGCGTCAACAAGTTCCGCATCGAGGACGACGAGCCGTACGAACCGCTCCGCGTCGACTCGGCGATCGGCGAGGCGCAGGCCGCCAAGCTGGCCAAGCTGCGCGAGGAGCGCGACGGCGCCGAGGTGAGCCGGCGGCTCGACGAGTTGCGCGCGCTCGCCGAGAAGGAGGGCGCGCAGGCCGAGGGCGGCGACCTGTCCGCCGGCCACGCCAACCTCCTGTACCCGCTGCGCGAGGCGCTGCGGGCCCGTGCCACGGTCGGCGAGGTGTGCGACGCTCTGCGCGACGTCTGGGGTGTGTACGTTCCGCCGGACGCGTACTGATTCCGGAGCGGCGAGCCGACGAGCGAGCGGAGTGGACGGTGAGGGACGAGCCGTCCGCGTAGCGAGTGAGGAGGCGAGCGCGACCATGGATACGAGCGCGACCATCGAATACTGGAGGCGGGAATGGCCGAGACGGCCTGGCAGGCGAACATCGACGGCTTCGAGCAGGCGGCGCGGTCCATGATCGCGCTGGCGGGCGAACTGAGCCCGGCCGACTGGGACCGCCCGACGGAGTGTCCGGGCTGGTCGGTCAAGGATCAGTACTCTCATATCCTGGGAGTCGAACGCTGGCTGCTCGGCGACGCCGACGACGGTGAGGCCCGCACCACGGCCAACACCGGCCTCGACGTCGAGGCGCGCCGCGCCGACCCGCCGGGTGAGATCCTCGGCGACCTGCGCGACGTCATCGAGCGCCGCATCGCCCAGCTGCGTTCCGGAGCGGTCGACCTGAGCGAGGTCATCACGACCCCGTTCGGGGCGTCCATGCCCTACGGCGACTTCATGCGTCACCGCGCCTTCGACGTGTGGATGCACGAGCAGGACGTGCGCCGGGCGGCCAGGCGGCCGGGCAACCTCGACGGGCTCGCGGCGGACTGCTCGCGGCTGATCCTCGAACGCTCCCTGCCGTACGTGGTCGGCAAGCGCGCGGCGGCCGAACCCGGGCAGGCCGTGGTGGTCGAGACGCCGGAGCACCGCTGGTGTGTCGTCGTCGGCGACGATCGGCGGGCGCGGTTCCACGACGACGGTGTCGATCCGACCGTACGGCTGCGGATGGAGTGGGAGACGTTCTTCCGGCTCGGCGGTGGCCGCGTGACGGGCGACGCGGCCGACGTGGAGGTCAGTGGCGACCCCGACCTGGCGCGCCGCGTGCTGGCGGGCATGGCGATCACGCCCTGACCTGATCAATTTGATCATTAGTAGGGATTGCGCGTAGCCGAAACGGGTGGCGGCGATGAGCGGACGGGTGCTCAGCTTGAGTCAACCGCTCATCGCGGGGCAAAGACGTCGGGAGGCCGGGCGCCATCGGCGGCATCATGGTCACCTGATCCGGCGTGGGGCGCGGTCGCTGCCGCGCGTCGGACGTCCTGGCCGGATTGTGCCACGTACGCGGCATTAACCTGCAAGGATTGAGATCGGAGGTTGGCCGTGGCCATCGAGTTCAACGCATCACGAGGGGCGACTCTCGGCGTCGAGTGGGAGCTTCAGCTCGTCGACGCCGAGACCATGCGCCTGCGCCAGGACGCGCGTGAGGTGCTGGCCGCGCTGCCCGGCCCCAGCGATGCCCGGGAGAACCCGAAAATCCGGCACGAGCTCATGGAGTCGACCGTCGAGATCGTCACCGGTATCTGTGACACGGTCTCGGAGGCCCGCGCCGACCTCGCCGCGACAATCGCCGACCTGCGGTCCGTGACCGACCCGCGGGGCACCGCGCTCGCCTGCACCGGCACCCACCCGATCAGCGACTGGCGCGACGCCGTCATGGCACCGGTCCAGCGCTACGCCGAGCTCGTCGAGCAGATGCAGTGGCTCGCGCGGCGCATCCAGACCTACGGCGTGCACGTCCACGTCGGCGTGCGCTCCCCGGAGAAGGCCGTGCCGATGGTGAACGCGCTGTCGGCCTACCTGCCGCACTTTCTCGCGCTGACCGCCTCCAGCCCCTTCTGGAGCGGCCACGACACCGGCCTCGCCTCGAGCCGGGCGATCGTGTTCGGCCAGCTCCCCACGGCCGGGCCGCCGCACCTGCTCGCCGACTGGGGCGAGTTCGAGGACTACATGGACACGCTGCTGCGGGCCGGCACGATCCGCAGCATCAAAGAGGTGTGGTGGGACATCCGGCCGCATCCGGACTTCGGCACCATCGAGATCCGGATGTTCGACGGCATCCCGACCCTTCGTGAGGTCGGCATGGCGGCGGCGCTCTGCCAGTCGCTCGTCGAGCTCTTCGACCACCAGCTCGACCGGGGCTACACCCTGCCGAGTCCGGCCACCTGGGTCGTACGCGACAACAAGTGGCGTGCGACGAGGTACGGCCTGGACGCCATCGTCATCACCGATGACCAGGGCACGACGGCCCCGCTCCGCGACGAGCTGTACGAACTGGTGCACGAGCTGGAGCCCATCGCGGACCGGCTCGGCTGCGCCGAAGACCTGAAGGTCGTCTCGGAGGTGCTCGACCACGGCGCCCCGTACGAGCGTCAGCGCGGCATCATCGCCGCCGGCGGCTCGCTCGAGGACGTCGTCGGCGCCGGCATCACAGAGTTCCGGGAGGACAGATTCGTGAATCCACGGGAGGTGACACATGCGGGGATCTGAACTCCGCGGAGGTGAGCCCACGGACGAGCCTGGGACGGGAGAGTTGCGGGCGCAGCTCGACTCCTACCTCACCGGTCAGGAAGACCGGCTGATCGCCTTCCGGCGCGACATCCACATGCACCCCGAGCTCGGCTACGCCGAGCACCGCACGACCGCCTGCATCGCGGAGGAGCTGACCGCGGCCGGGCTGCACCCGGTGCCGCTCCCCAAGGGCACGGGCCTGATCTGCGAGGTCGGCTGCGGCGACGGGCCGGTCGTGGCCCTGCGCGCCGACATCGACGCGCTGCCCCTGCCGGACGAGAAGGACGTCCCCTACCGCTCGACGGTGCCGGGCGTCACGCACGCCTGCGGACACGACGTCCACACCACCGTCATGCTGGGCGTGGCACGGTTCTTCGCCCAGCAGGCGAAGGCCGGCCGGCTGCCCGGCCGCGTGCGCCTGATCTTCCAGCCGGCCGAGGAGAACCCCGGCGGCGCCCTCGACGTCATGGCGGCCGGCGGCATCGCCGGCGTCGACCGGATCTTCGCCCTCCACTGCGACCCGCGCGTGGAGGTCGGGCAGGTCGGCCTGCGGGTGGGCCCGATCACCGCGGCGTGTGACAAGGTCACGGTCCGCGTCACCGGCCCGGGCGGACACACCGCGCGCCCCCACCTGACCGCCGACCTCGTGTACGCCCTGGCGAAGATCGTCACGGAGCTTCCGGCCGCCTTCTCCCGGCGGGTCGACCCCCGCTCCAGCCTCAGCCTCGTGTGGGGGCGGGTGTCGGCGGGCTCGGTCGCCAACGCGATTCCGGACGAGGGCATCGCGCAGGGCACCGTGCGCTGCTTCGACGACGAGGCGTGGCACGCGGCACCCGACCTGATGAAGGCGCTTCTGGACTCCGTCGCGAGCGCGTACGACGTGAAGTCCGAGCTCGACTACGTCCGTGGTGTTCCGCCGACGATCAACGAGAAGTCGACCGTCGACCTCCTCCGCCAGGCCGCGAAGAACACCCTCGGCGAGGACAGCGTGGTGCCGACGCCGCAGAGTCTCGCCGGTGAGGATTTCGCCTGGTACCTGGAGTCGATTCCGGGGGCGCTCGCCCGGCTCGGCGTCGCCCCGCCCGGTATGGCCGGGGCCTACGACCTGCACCGTGGGACGTTCGACGTGGACGAGCGCTGCATCGCGAACGGCGTGCGGTTCATGGCCGCCGCGGCGTTGCTTGCGCTCGGCGAGGCCCGCAACAGCCCGGTCGAGCCGGAGGCCGTCGAGAGCGCCGCCACCGTATGACGCCGGTCCTGCGGCGCGCCGACGAGAACGCGCCGCAGGTGACCGTCGGCGACTCACGGCTCTCCGCTCGTGGCGAGGCAAGCGCCCGGACGGCACTCATAGGCCCTGACCTGTGACGATGCGCTTTCGCCTTGATAACGGACACGTTGCGACACGGTAGGTTTGTTTCGTCCGGTCCCCGGGGCCCAATAGGGTCCAAAAGATTCGTGCCAGTGGCACATTTCGGGTGGGGCTGGGACAAACGGAGGAGCTACCTTGCGCCGTGGAGTGAAGATAGTCGCCATCGCGGCGAGCGCGGTCATGGCGCTCAGCGCCGCCGGCTGTGGCGGGAAGAAGGCGACCACCGGTGGCGGCGGTGGCGACGGCAAGAAGAGCCTGAAGGTCGGCCTCGCCTACGACGTCGGCGGGCGGGGTGACAAGTCCTTCAACGACGCCGCGTACGCCGGCCTGCAGAAGGTCCAGAAGGAGCTGAAGCTCGACGTCAAGGACCTCGAGGCCAAAGAGGGCGAGAGCGACAACGACAAGATCCAGCGGCTCGAGCTGCTGGCCAAGTCGGGTTACAACCCGGTCGTCGCGGTCGGCTTCGTGTACGCCACGGCCCTCGGCAAGGTCGCTCCGAAGTACCCGAACACCAAGTTCGCGATCGTCGACGACGACACCATCCAGCAGCCGAACGTGACCGACCTGCTCTTCGCCGAGCAGGAGGGCTCCTACCTCGTGGGCGCGGCGGCGGCCAAGAAGTCCCAGACCGGCAACATCGGCTTCATCGGCGGCGTGCAGACCCCGCTGATCAAGAAGTTCGAGGCCGGGTACGTCGCGGGCGCCAAGAAGATCAACCCGAAGATCAAGGTCCAGATCAAGTACATCTCCCAGCCGCCGGACTTCAGCGGCTTCAAGGACCCGGCCAAGGGCAAGACGATCGCCCAGGGCATGTACGACCAGGGCGCCGACGTGGTCTACGCCTCGGCGGGCCTGTCCGGCACCGGCTCCCTCGAGGCGGCGACGGCCGCGAAGAAGTGGTTCATCGGCGTCGACTCCGACCAGTGGCAGACGGCGTCGGCGGCCGAGAAGCCGTACGTGCTGACCTCGATGCTCAAGCGCGTGGACACCGCGGTGTTCAACTTCGTCAAGAGCGTCGGCGACGGCACCGTCCAGAAGGGCGACGTCCGCTTCAGCCTCAAGAACGACGGCATCGACTACTCCACGTCCAACCCGCAGGCGCTGGGCGACATGACGACCACGCTGAACGACCTCAAGCAGCAGATCATCTCCGGAAAGATCACGCCGCCCGAGAAGTGACGGCGTTCAGTGCTCGGGCCCGGGAGGCCGGCCGACTCGGTCGCTCTCCCGGGCTCACTGGCGTAGGAGCAGCCCATGTCCACCACTGAGCCGGCGGTCGAGCTGCACGGCATCACCAAACGTTTCCCCGGTGTCGTGGCCAACCACGACATCGACATCGAGGTCGCGGCGGGCACCGTGCACGCGATCGTCGGGGAGAACGGCGCGGGCAAGTCCACCCTGATGAAGATCCTCTACGGCATGCAGCGGCCGGACGAGGGGACGATCAAGGTGGCCGGCGTGGAGGTCGCCCTCCACAGCCCGTCCGACGCCATCGCCCGCGGCATCGGCATGGTGCACCAGCACTTCATGCTCGCCGACAACCTCAGCGTGCTGGAGAACGTCGTCCTCGGCGCGGAGAAACTCCACGGCATCGGCGGGAGGGCCCGGCGGCGGATCAGGGAGATCTCCGACCAGTACGGCCTCGGCGTCGAGCCCGACCGCCTCGTGGAGCAGCTCGGCGTCGGCGCCCGCCAGCGCGTCGAGATCCTCAAGGTGCTCTACCGCGGCGCGAAGATCCTCATCCTCGACGAGCCCACCGCGGTCCTGGTGCCGCAGGAGGTCGAGGAGCTGTTCGGCAACCTGCGCGAGCTCAAGCGTGAGGGACTCACCGTCATCTTCATCTCGCACAAGCTGGATGAGGTGCTGTCGGTGGCCGACACGATCACGGTGATCCGGCGGGGCACCACCGTCGACACCGTACGGCCCGGCGACGTCACCGCCCGGCAGCTCGCCGAGCTCATGGTCGGCAGCGAACTGCCCGTACCCGAGCTGCGCGAGTCGACCGTGACCGACGTCCCCGTCCTGACCATGGACGGCGTGACCGTACGCGACGCCACCGGCCGCGCGGTCGTCGACGACGTCTCCCTGACCATTCACGAGGGCGAGATCCTCGGCATCGCCGGAGTCGAGGGCAACGGCCAGGCGGAGCTGGTCGAGGCGATCATGGGCATGCTGCCCCTCGACGCCGGCGTCATCCGGCTCGGCGACACCGAGCTGACCGGCATGGCCACCCGGCGGCGCCGCGAGGCCGGCATCGGTTTCATCCCCGAGGACCGGCACCGGCACGGCCTGCTGCTGGAGTCCCCGCTGTGGGAGAACCGCATCCTCGGTCACCAGACCCGGCCGCCCAACGTCAAACGGGGGCGGCGGGGCGGAGCCACGGGGGGGAAAGCAGGCGTGCTGATCGACCGGCAGGGCTTCCGGAGCGACACCGAGCGGATCGTCCGCGACTACGACGTACGAACGCCGAACATCGACGTCACCGCCGCCTCGCTGTCCGGCGGCAACCAGCAGAAACTGATCGTCGGCCGGGAGATGTCGAACGACCCCAAGCTGCTCATCGCCGCCCACCCGACACGCGGCGTCGACGTGGGCGCGCAGTCGGCGATCTGGGACCACCTGCGGCACGCGAGAGCCGAGGGCCTCGCGGTGCTGCTCATCTCGGCCGACCTCGACGAGCTGATCGGCATGTCCGACACGCTGCGGGTGATCCTGCGCGGCCGGCTCGTCGGCGAGGCCGATCCCGCCACCATCACACCGGACCAGCTCGGCTCCCTCATGACCGGCGCCGGAGAGGGGAGCGCCGCGTGATCTACCGCCTGTTCGCGAGGTCCTGGACCCGCACCCTCGTCGCGGCGTTCGTCGCGCTCGTCTTCTCGATCGCCCTCACCTCGATCGTGCTGTCGATCAGCGGGTTCAACCCGCCGTCGACGTTCCAGGCGATGTTCGAGTTCGGCAAGGAGCCGGACAGCATCGTCAACACGCTGAACAAGGCGTCGAGCTACTACCTGTCCGCGCTCGCCGTGGCGGTCGGGTTCCGGATGAACCTGTTCAACATCGGCGTCGACGGACAGTACCGGCTGGCCGCGATGCTCGCCGCCGCGGCGGGCGGCGCGTGGAACCTGCCCGTCGTGCTCCACCAGATTGTCATCGTCGCCGTCGCGGTGCTGGTCGGCGGCCTCTGGGCGGCCGTTCCCGCCCTGCTGAAGGTGACCCGCGGGGTGAGCGAGGTCATCTCGACGATCATGTTGAACTTCATCGCCACCGGCATCATCGCCTACCTGCTGAATCCCGGCCGGCTCGCGGTGCAGCTCGGCCCGAACAACATCGGCACCAAGACGATCTCCCACTCCGGGCGGGTACCCGGCACCCCCTTCCCCGGCACCGACCTGAAGCTCTACAGCCTCCTGGTGCTCGCGATCCTGGCCGGCATCGGCTTCTGGTTCATGATCAACCGGACGAGGTTCGGCTTCGACCTGCGGGCGACCGGTCTGTCGCAGAGCGCGGCCGTGGCCAGCGGTGTCGACGCCCGGCGCATGGTCGTCATGGCCATGGTCATCTCCGGCGCGATCGCGGGCCTGATCGGCATGCCGCAGCTGCTCGGGGAGTCCTACACCTACTCCCTGAACTTCCCGACCGGCATCGGGCTCACCGGGATCGGCATCGCGCTGCTCGGCCGCAACGGCCCGGTCGGCATCGCGTTCGCGTCACTGCTGTGGGCGTTCCTGGACGTGTCATCGCAGATCCTGGACTTCAACGACATTCCCAAGGAGATCGTGGCGATCACCCAGGCCGCGGTGCTCCTGTCGGTGGTCGTCGTCTACGAGGTCGTCAACCGGGTCGGCCAGCGCATCGACCAGCGGCATGTCGCCGCCCAGCTCGGAGAGGTCGCCGCATGATCGAGCAGGAGATCCGGACTCCGGCGCCGGACACCGGCGACCGCGAGCGGCGCCGTACGCGGGTACTGGTCGTCGGCGGGGGCATCTTCGTCGCGCTGATCCTGCTGCGGCTGATCACCGGCGAGTCCGACATCACCTCCAGCGGCACCATGGGCGCGACCCTGGCCCTCGCGGTGCCGATCGGCATGGCCGCGCTCGGCGGCATGTGGTCCGAACGCTCCGGCGTCATCAACATCGGCCTCGAAGGCATGATGACCTTCGGCACCTGGGGCGCGGCCTTCGCGTCGTACTTCAGCGGCAACCCGTGGCTCGGGCTGCTCGGCGGCATCGTCGCCGGAGCCGTCGGCGGGCTGCTGCACGCGGTCGCGACGGTGACGTTCGGCGTCGACCACATCGTGTCCGGCGTCGCGATCAACATCCTCGCGCCCGGCGTGACGCGGTACCTGTCGGACCTGCTGTTCACCGACGAGAAGGGCGGTGGGGCGACCCAGTCGCCGCCGCTGCCGAGCTTCCCGACGTGGAGCGTGCCCGGGGTCGGCAAGCCGCTCGGCTCGCTGGAGAAGCACCACTGGATCCTCGTCTCCGACCTGGCGGGCCTGGTCCGCGGCGTGCTGACGGACCTCTCGCCGATCACGCTGCTCGGCATCCTCCTCGTGCCGGTGTCGTACTACCTGCTCTGGCGCACCGCGTTCGGATTGCGGCTGCGCTCCTGCGGGGAGAATCCGGTCGCCGCCGAGTCGCTCGGCGTGAAGGTCTACCGGATGAAGTACTCCGCCGTGGTCATCTCGGGCGCGCTCGCCGGTATCGGCGGGGTGTTCCTGGCCATGGTGGCGTCCTCGAACTACCAGGAGGGGCAGGTCAACGGCCGCGGCTACATCGGCCTCGCCGCGATGATCTTCGGCAACTGGCGGCCGGGCATGGTCGCCGGTGGCGCCGGCCTGTTCGGGTACACCGACGCGCTGCAGCTGCGCGGCGGCGCCGGCGCGGTGCACGCCATGCTGTTGCTGATCGGCATCGGGCTGCTGGCGCTGGCGGTCTGGCGTGGGTACCGGCGGCGGGTCCTCGCGGCGGTGATCTCAACCGTGGTCGCCGTGGGCGTGCTCGTGTGGTTCTTCCTGACCGACGCGCTGCCGCGGGAGATCGTCACGTACAGCCCGCACATCACGACGCTGCTCGTCCTCGCGTTCGCCGCGCAACGGCTGCGGATGCCCGCCGCCGACGGCATGCGTTATCGACGAGGCGGAGGACACTGATGGCCGACATCGACTGGCCCGCGCTGCGGGAGGCGGCCCGTGCGGCCATGGCCCGCGCGTACGCGCCGTACTCCGGCTATCCGGTCGGCGCCGCGGGCCTGACGGACGACGGCCGGATCGTGACCGGCTGCAACGTGGAGAACGCCTCGTACGGGGTGGGGCTCTGCGCGGAGTGTGGCCTGGTCTCGGCGCTGCACGGCACCGGCGGCGGACGCCTCGTCGCGGTCTCGGTGGTCGAGGGCCACGGCGACCCGGTGATGCCGTGCGGGCGCTGCCGCCAGCTGCTGTGGGAGCACGGCGGGCCGTCGATGCTGCTGGAGACCACGCGCGGCGTACGGCCGATGAGCGAGGTACTGCCTGACGCGTTCGGCCCGAACGACCTGGAGAAATGACCATGAGTTTCGACGCGGTCGACGTCATCCGTACGAAGCGCGACGGTGGTTCGCTGAGCCCGGAGCAGATCGACTGGGCGGTCGCCGCGTACACGCGCGGTGAGATCGCCGAAGAGCAGATGGCCGCGCTGGCGATGGCGATCCTGCTGCGCGGGATGACCCGGGCCGAGGTCGCGCGGTGGACCGAGGCCATGATCCGCTCGGGCGAGCGGATGGACTGGTCCCGGCTCGACCGGCCGACCACCGACAAGCACTCCACCGGTGGCGTCGGCGACAAGATCACGCTCCCGCTGGCGCCGACGGTCGCCGCCTGCGGCGCGGCCGTCCCGCAGCTGTCCGGACGCGGTCTGGGCCACACCGGCGGAACGCTCGACAAGCTGGAGTCGATCCCGGGCTGGCGGGCGTCGCTGTCGAACGAGGAGATGCTGGGCGTCCTGGACAAGGCGGGAGCGGTGGTGTGCGCCGCCGGCTCGGGCCTGGCCCCGGCCGACCGCAAGCTGTACGCCCTGCGCGACGTCACCGGCACGGTCGAGTCGATCCCGCTGATCGCCAGCTCGATCATGTCCAAGAAGATCGCCGAGGGTACGGGCGCGCTGGTGCTGGACGTGAAGGCGGGCTCGGGCGCGTTCATGAAGAACGTCGGCGACGCGCGCGAACTGGCCCGGACCATGGTCGGCATCGGCAGCGACCACGGCGTGAACACGGTGGCCCTGCTGACCGCGATGGACACTCCGCTCGGCCTCGCCGTCGGCAACGCGGTGGAGGTGGCGGAGTCGGTGGAGGTCCTGGGCGGCGGCGGCCCGGCGGACGTGGTCGAACTGACCGTGGCGCTGGCCCGCGAGATGCTCGCGGCGGCGGGCCTGACCGGCGCGAAGGACCCGGCCGAGGCACTGCGCGACGGCTCGGCGATGGACATCTGGCGTTCGATGATCAGCGCCCAGGGCGGCGACCCGGACGCCGCGCTGCCGGTCGCGAACGAGACCTGTCAGGTGACGGCCCCGGCGACGGGCGTCCTGTCCCGGCTGGACGCGTACGGAGTGGGCGTGGCGGCGTGGCGCCTGGGCGCCGGCCGCGCCCGCAAGGAGGACCCGGTGTCGCACGCGGCGGGCATCACGTTGCACGCGAAGCCGGGCGACCGCGTCCGCGAGGGCGAGCCGCTGCTGACCCTGCACGCGGACACGGCCGACCGCTTCGGCCGGGCCCTGGAGGCGTTGGAGGGCGCGTACGAGGTCGGCGAGGCGTTCACCCCGCCCCCACTGATCATCGACCGCATCGCATGAGAACCTGAGCGCGCCCCGCCCCGTCGCGGTATCGATCTGGAGAATGCTGAGGTGACCCGTTTCCGCGTCGCCGCATACGTGATCAGGCACCGCTCCGTCGCCGAACTCCTGGTCTTCGACCACGTCGGCCTGCCGCAGGCGGGCACCCAGGTGCCCGCGGGCGGTGTCCGTCCAGGTGAGGAGCTGGAGCAAGCCGTATTGCGCGAGGTCGCCGAGGAGACCGGCCTGCTCACCACCTCGGTGATCAGGCCGATCCTCGTGGAGGACAAGCCCCATCCCGACACCCGTCAGCCGCGCCGGACCACCTACTTCCACCTTCAGGCGCCCGCGGACACGGCCGACGCATGGCGGCACACCGTCGGCGGCGGTGGAGACGACGCCGGTCTGACGTTCGCCTGCCGTTTCCTGCCACTGCCGCTCGAACGACCGCTGGCGGACGATCAGGACGCATGGCTGGGTCATATCGATCCCCGGTGGAGGACCCCGACCGGCGACCGTCGATAACTTGTGGATAACTCCGCCCTCCGGACCCTGTGGCGGGGGACAAGGCACTCCACAGTCTGTGGATAACTTTTCCCGCGGGAGAGCGGCCGACAAGGCGGGATAGGGTCGTTCGGCCTGGTGGTCAGGGCTTTCGTGTGGCTTTCCCCAGGGCTCCGGTAATCAACAGCCTGCGCTGGGAACTGTGGATGAAGGTGGTGTTGTCCCCTGTCCCGAGGCCTCCTGCCGCCGGAGGGGGGACTGATCGGCGCCCATCCGGCCTGCCTGCGGGTAATGTGCGACACGTGACCAACCGGCCTTCGCTCGATGACATCCGGCGGGCCCCCAAGGTGCTGCTCCACGATCACCTGGACGGGGGGCTCCGCCCGGCGACCATCGCCGAACTCGCCCGTGAGACGGGCTACGACAGGCTGCCCGCCACCGACCCGGACGACCTGCGCGCCTGGTTCGCCGAGGCGTCCGACTCCGGCTCGCTGGAGCGCTACCTGGAGACCTTCGACCACACCGTCGGCGTGATGCAGACCGCCGAGGCGCTGACCCGGGTCGCGTACGAGTGCGCCGAGGACCTGGCGCGCGACGGAGTCGTGTACGCCGAGGTCCGCTACGCCCCCGAGCAGCACACGCGCGGCGTGGGCGGCGACGGGTCGCGCGGGCTGTCGCTGGAGCAGGTCGTCGAGGCCGTGCTCAAGGGTTTCGCCGACGGGGGCCGCGACTTCGGCATCCGCGTCGGCGTGCTGCTGACCGCCATGCGTCACCAGGCGCGCAGCATGGAGATCGCCGAGCTCGCGGTCCGCTACCGCGACGCCGGGGTGGTCGGCTTCGACATCGCCGGCGCGGAGGCGGGATACCCACCCACCCGGCACCTCGACGCCTTCGAGTACCTCCAGCGCGAGAACGCCCACTTCACCATCCACGCGGGCGAGGCGTTCGGGCTTCCGTCGATCTGGCAGGCCATCCAGTGGTGCGGCGCCGACCGGCTCGGTCACGGCGTCCGCATCATCGACGACGTCACCGACCGCCACGGCGAGCGGCCACAGCTCGGCCGGCTCGCCGCGTACGTGCGCGACAAGCGCATCCCCCTGGAGATGTGTCCCAGTTCCAACGTGCAGACCGGCGCCGCCAAGTCGATCGCCGCCCACCCCATCGGGCCGCTGCGGCGTCTCTACTTCCGCGTCACGGTCAACACCGACAACCGGCTGATGAGCGGCACCACGCTGTCGGAGGAGTTCGCCAAGCTGGTCGAGGCGTTCGACTACGGCTGGGACGACCTGCAGTGGTTCACGGTGAACGCCATGAAGTCGGCGTTCATCGGCTTCGACGAGAGGCTGGAGCTCATCAACGGCGTCATCAAACCCGGATTCGCGCAGCTGAAGTGGCGTTCGCACTCATGAGCGCCGGCGTGTTCCCCAAGGCGGCGCCCGGCGCCCGTACGTTCCGTTCCGGCGGCATCCGGTTCTGCGGCTGGGCCTGGATGGTGTTCGCCGTCCTCAACCTCGCCGACCTGGCCTGGCGGGGCCGCGACATCGCGTCGGCGGTGGCCGCCGCGGTGATGCTGCTGGGCTGCGGCATCGCCTACGCCGTCGCCCTGCGCCCGCGTATCGTCGCCGACGACGAGGCCGTCCGCTTCCACAACCTGCTGCGCGACCTCCACCTGCCGTGGGGGACGGTCGACCGCTTCGAGGGCGGCGACGCGGTCTACGCGTACGTCGGCGAGGAGCGGCACCGCGCCTTCGTACTGCAGACCTCCCCGCGTGCACGGGCCAAACAGGAACTGAAGGCCCGGCGCGAGGACAAGAAGCTGCCCGAGCCCGTAGCCGAGTACATGCGCGGCCGCACCGCCACCGACTTCACCGTAGAGCAACTCCGCGAACTGGCCACCGAACACAAAGACGCCGAACAAACCCCGGTGACCTCGACCTGGGCATGGCCCGCAATCATCGCCCTGGCCGCCCCAGCCCTCCTGACCGCGGTAACCATCATCATCGCCTCAACCTGACACAAGACGACAAAAGCCAAGGAACCCCTCCACCCCAGCCACGCCAAAAGGCCGTCCCGGGGGCAAAAAGAAAGCCCCCTTCTCCTCCGGCAGCAACCGCAGGGGGCGTGGGGGCGTAGCCCTTCACGTCGGCCGTGCCAGGAGGCCAGCCTTTCTGGACAAAAAGAAAGCCCCCTCCTCCGACCCCAACCCGTGGGAGGCGAAGCCCTTCACATCGGCCGCGCCAGGAGGCCGTCCTCGGGCCAAAAAGAAAGGCCCTCCTCGGGCAGCAACCCGTGGGGGGCGTGGGGGGCGAAGCCCCTCACATGGGGGGTTCCAGGGGGTCACCCCCTGGGCTAGCACTGAGAGCGGGCCCCACCCCTGCGCCAGCAGGGCAGGGGAACCCGGCTCCGCGAGCGGACGACGGGATTCGAACCCGCGACCCTCACCTTGGCAAGGTGATGCTCTACCAACTGAGCCACGTCCGCGTGACCCCGTAAGAATACCGGATCCTCAGACGAGTCCGGCGTCATGGGCGAGCAAGGCGACCTGAACCCTGTTGTTCAGATCCAGCTTGGTGAGCAGCCGCGAGACGTGCGCCTTGACGGTCGCGACGCTCATGTACAGGTCGGCGCCGATCTGCGCGTTCGACTTGCCCTGCCCGATGGCGACCACGACCTCGCGTTCCCGTTCGCTGAGCTGGTCGAGCAGCGCCAGCGCGGGGCTGCGCCGCACCTCGGTGACCTGCGCGATCAGTCGCCGCGTGACGCTCGGGGACAGGATCGGATCGCCGGCCGCGACCTTGCGGATGGCGTTGATGATGTCGGCCGGCGGGGTGTCCTTCAGCAGGAAGCCGCCGGCCCCCGCCCGCAGGGCCCGTACGACGTGCTCGTCCGCGTCGAACGTCGTCAAGATGATGATCTCCGGCGCGTCGTCGCGGCGCCGTACCTGCTCGGTGGCGGCCAGCCCGTCCACCCTCGGCATCCGGATGTCCATGAGCACCACATCGGGCGCGTGCTCGGCCACCAGCGCGCCGACCTTGTCACCGTCGTCGGCCTCGCCGACGATCTGCAGATCCTCGGCCCCGGCGAGCATCATCGACAGCCCCGTACGGACCAGGGCGTCATCATCAACGATCAGAACGCGGATGGTCACGCCGCACAGACTAGTGCCGTGTCAGCCAACGTTTGCCTCGTTGGGGAGGTGGGGTTGGCTGATCCTCGCTGTGGTGGGCGAGTGACTCCCCACTTCTGGTGGGGCGGGCCACGGCCGGCCAGGGGACCCCGGGTGCGGTGCCGTGATGGGGGGACCGTCGGGGGTCACGCCGGGACCGTCCGGCACCGGGCAGGTGCCGTCCGGCTCGACGGTGCGTGATCACCACCGGGAAGGGATTGCCGGTGGTGGTGGTGCCGCCCGGGTCACGCCGGGCGATGTTGGCGCCGCCGACCAGGTCGCGGTGCCCACTGAACCCGCAACGAATGCAGGTGAAGTTCCGATTCGAGGGTTTGGGAACCCGCCGGTGGCAGGCGGGGCAGGTCGAGGACGTGCCCCGCTCGTCCACCAATACCAACGCGATCCCGGCTTGTTCGGCCTTGTCGGTCAGGCATCGGATCAGGTGCCCGATCCGCCAGGCCTGGACTCGTTGGTTATGCCTCCGCCCGGCTTTGAGGGCCAGGACGCCGCGCGGGTCACCGACCACCAGCGTCCCGATCCGCCGTGCGACGGCCCAGTCGATGACGGTTTCTGCGGCCTCGTGCTGAGCTTGGCGGACCCGTCGTTTGTGGCGGGCTTCGAGTTTGCGTTGCCGGGCCCGAATTTTCCGCCATCGTCGTGACCCGGCCTGACCCGGATTCGGTGCCCGCTGCACCATCGCGCGCTGCCGGTGTTTGGTGTCTTTGAGGTGGAGGTGGGTTTCGGCGCGGATCGCCCGTCCCGACACCACCAACCCCTCCCCGTCCGGGCCCGCCACCGCGAACGGGTGAATCACCCCCGGGTCGACTCCCGCCACCCGATGTGTGTCTGGCTCCTGGCCCGATGGATAAGTCGTGACGGGGACTTCGGCGGTGACATCGACGAACAACCGGCCGCCCTCGTACACCAAAGTGACCGACCGTACCTGCTCGGGCGGGTAGGGGACCTGTCGGGCCAACCGCACCCACAACGGCGCACTCCCGCGACCGATCGGCAGCCGCAATCGCTGACCGTCGAGGGTGAACGTGCCGTGGTAGTACCGCACCGGCATCAACCGGCGTTTCCGCCGCGGGTACCGTGCCGTTTCCTCGCCGTCTTTTCGGCGTTTGGCCGTGGCGAACCAGGCGTCGCTGTAGCGCCGCAGCACCGACCGCGCCCCGACCGAGTCCAACTCCCCGAACGTGCCGGGGCCCGCCGCCGACAACTCCCGGCACAACGCCTGATACCCCACAATCGGCCGCAGCCCCCGCTGCCGCCGCCAGCGGTTCATGTCCAGCGCACACGCCCATACATCACCCGCGGCGACCAGCAGCCCGAAACACCGGCGACGCTGACCGGCCGAGATCCGCAGACCGACACGGGCGGTCCGCAGCAACACCCGCCCAACACCATCGTCACGTCGAGGCACCAGATGATTACAACAGGCGCCTACGACAAAAACCCGGCCCTCCAAGCCACCGCACAAACTCATCACGCGCCCGCCGACTCGCGCACCGACAGGGCAAACGTTGCCTGCTACGGCAGGTACTAGCCGTGTCCCCGGCCGATCAGCCCCTTTCGTCCGATCCGGGGAACGGCCCTTTCACTCCGGCGGTTCAAGAGGCGGGCCAGGGGAGCCAGGCGCGGACGCGGAAGTCGCCCTGGTGCGTACGGCCGTGTTCGAGGCGGCCGCCGGCCAGCGTCGCGCGTTCGGTGAGGCCGATCAGGCCCGCTCCCGCGCCCGGGATCTCCGGGGCGGCCTTCACCAGCGGGTTGCGCACCTCGACCGTCAGGCCGGTGCCGGCCGACCCGTCCACCATCACCTGGACGGCCGCGCCGGGTGCGTGCTTGCGGGCGTTGGTCAGCCCCTCCTGCACCGTGCGGTACGCGCTGCGGCCGATGTTGGCCGGGACCATCGTCACGTCGCGGATGCGGTTCTCCCAGCGCACGGCCATGCCGGCGCGGCGGGACTCGTCGATCAGGGCGGGCAGGTCGGTGAGGCTGGGCTGCGGGCGTTCGGGTGCGGAGTCGCTCGCGTCGTCGCGGAGAACGCCGATCACCTCCCGCAGGTCCTGGAGCGCCTGGTGCGCGCTGGCCCGGATCACCCCGGCCGCCTGCGCGATCTCCTCCGAGGGCGCGTCGGGGCGGAACTCCAGCGCCCCCGCGTGCACGCTGAGCAGCGAGATCCGGTGGGCGAGCACGTCGTGCATCTCCCGCGCGATGCGGGCGCGCTCCTGGTGGCGGGCCTGTTCGACGCGGAGTTGCTGCTCGGACTCGGCCCGTACGGCACGGTCGCGCAGCGACAGGACGAGCTGCCGCCGCGCCCGGACGAACATGCCCCACGCGACGACGGCGCCGATGACGATGACCGTCCACAGGACGCCGACCCAGTACGACTCTCTCGGATCGGGATAGAACGCCGAGTAGATCGCACCGCTGACGAAGTGCGCGGCGGCGACCAGCGCGACCGTACGGAACCGCCGGTGGACGGCGACGGTGAACACCAGGATGGCCCCCGCGCCGGTCGAGGTGGTCGAGACGGTTCCCAGCAGGGCGAGGACGAGCGCGATCGGCACCGGCCAGCGCCGGCGCCACCAGAGCAGCAGACACGCCACCGCGCCGAGGGCGACGTCGGGAAGCCGCGGCGGATGGTGGGCCGGGTGAGGCCCGTGCCCGGTGATGTACAGCATGAAGGCACCGAAGCCGGACGCCAGCAGGAAGCAGAGGACGTCGATCACCCAGTCACGGGCGGACCGGCGCACGCGGTCCTCGCCGCTTGCCAGCAGTGCGGGAAGCAGCCAGGGGTATTCCGGCCGGGGGGCCTCGGTGCCGCTCATGGTCCCCTACGGTAAGCGGGCCGCCGGGCTGCGCCTAGCGACCAAAGTAGGCGCTCGGCTAGCCGGGAGTAGCAGCCGCTGGCCTGCGGGGATGCGCTCTGTACGACCCGGCCGGAAGCCCGCGCGCCGGCGTTCGCCGAACGCCTCTCAGAGACTGCCCGAAACCCCATGCCCGCCTCGTCGCGTCGACGCTTGGACGGGAGGAGGGCTCCGGGCGGTCGGTCAGAGCCCGAGGGCGTCCGCCACGGCCTCGCGGAGGGCAGTGAGGTCCGCGGCGGCCTTCGTACGGGCCTCGTCCACCGAGGTCGTCACCGGGACGACGACCTCCAGGTAGCACTTGAGCTTCGGCTCGGTGCCCGACGGCCGGACGATCACGCGTCCCCCGCCGGACAGGCGCAGTCGCACCACGTCCGCCGGAGGCAGGCCGTCGAGGCCCTCCGCCAGGTCGTCGATCTCGGTCACCGTACGGCCCGCGAGCTCGCCCGGCGGTGACTGCCGCAGCCGCACCATCGCGTCCGTGATGACCGACAGGTCCTCCACCCGTACGGACAGCTGTGCCGTCGCGTGCAGGCCGTACCGCCGTGCCTGGTCGTCCAGCAGGTCCAGCAGCGTACGGCCCGACTCTTTGGCCGAGGCGGCCATCGCGGCCACCGTGAGGGCCGCGCCGACGCCGTCCTTGTCGTGTACGGGCACGCCGTCGTCGCCGCCGACCGAGTAGCCCAGCGCCTCTTCGTAGCCGTAGACGAGCCGGTCGCGGTCGGTGCCGGCCTTCATGATCCATTTGAAGCCGGTCAGCGTCTCGGCGTACCGGACGCCGTGCTCGGCCGCGATCTTGCGCAGCAGGGACGAGGACACGATCGTCGTGGCCACGAGCCGGTCGGGCCCGTCGGTGTGCCGCAGGACGTACTCCGCGAGCAGCCCGCCGACCTCGTCTCCGGTCAGCATCCGCCCGCCGGCGGCGACCGCGCACCGGTCGGCGTCCGGGTCGTTGGCGATCACCAGGTCGCGGCCCTTGCCGAGGGCGAGCGCCAGGTCCATGGCGCCGGGCTCCTCAGGGTTCGGGAAGGCCACGGTCGGGAAGTCCGGGTCGGGGACGGCCTGCTCGGCGACGACGCTCGGCTCAGGGAAGCCGCACCAGGCGAACGCCCGGCTCAGCACTTCGCCGCCCACGCCGTGCAGCGGGGTGTACGCGGCCGTCACGTCGCGCGCCGTGCCGAGGGGCAGCCGGGCCAGCGACCGCAGGTACGCCTCAACGATCGTCTCGTCCAGCACCCGCCGGCCGGTGTCCCGCGGCAGCTCGTCCACCCGGCCGACCGCGTCGATCGCCGTGGAGATCTCCCGGTCGAGCGGCGGGATGATCTGCGCGCCGTCCTCCCAGTAGACCTTGTAGCCGTTGTCCTGCGGCGGGTTGTGGCTGGCCGTGACCATGATCCCGGCGGCGCAGCCCAGGTGGCGCACGGCGTACGCGAGGACCGGCGTCGGCAGCGGCCGGGGCATCAGGTGCACGGTGATCCCCGCGCCCGACAGCACGGCCGCTGAGTCCTCGGCGAACACGTCGGACTTGTGCCGCGCGTCGTAGCCGATCACGACCGAGACGCCGCCGGAGGACTCCTGGAGGTCATCGCGGGAGGTCAGCACGGCGGCGAGGCCCGCCGCGGCGCGCATGACCGTCACGCGGTTCATGCGGTTCGGACCGGCGCCCAGCGCGCCGCGGAGCCCCGCCGTGCCGAACTCCAGCTTCGCCCCGAACCGCTCGGCTAGCGCCGCCGGGTCGTCGAGCAGCGCCCGCAGCTCCGCCCGCGTCTCCGGGTCGGGATCCTGATCCAGCCAGGCCTCGGCCCGCGCCCTGTCGCCGCCGTGCATGTGCGTCTCCCTCACAGGCCGCGGATGAGCTTTCCGAGGAGTTCGCCCATGCGTGTGGCGGAGGCCCGGCCGGCGGCCAGGACCTCCGCGTGGTCCAGCGGCTTTCCGGCGAGCCCGGCGGCGATGTTGGTCACGAGCGAGATTCCCAGAACCGACGCGCCGCCCTCCCGCGCCGCGATCGTCTCCGGGACGGTCGACATGCCGACGAGGTCCGCGCCGAGCGTCCGCAGCATCCGGATCTCGGCCGGCGTCTCGTACGAGGGGCCGGGCAGCGCGGCGTACACGCCCTCGTCCAGGCTCGGGTCGATCTCCTTGGCCAGGGTCCGCAGGGCGGGTGAGTAGGCGTCGGTGAGGTCGATGAAGTTCGGGCCGGCGATGGGATTGTGGCCGGTGAGGTTCAGGTGGTCGGAGATGAGCACCGGATCGCCGACCTTCTGCCGCTCGGGCCGCATGCCCCCCGCCGCGTTGGTCAGCACGACCGTCTTCACGCCCGCCGCGAGGGCCGTACGGACCCCGTGGGCGACCGCCGCGGGTCCGTGGCCCTCGTACAGGTGCGTGCGGCCGAGGAAGACCAGAGCCGTCTTGTCACCGATCTCGACGAGGCGGATTCGCCCGTAGTGCCCCGGCACCGCCGGCGGCGCGAACCCGGGCAGCTCGGTCATGTTCACCTCGGCCGCGGGCGCGCCCAGCGCGTCGGCGGCGGGAACCCAGCCCGAGCCCATGACGAGGGCGACGTCGAAGGCGTCGGCGGAGATGTGCCGGCGCAGCCCGTCGGCTGCCCAGCGGGCGAGATCGTAGGCGTCGTTGCTCACAGCCGCCAAGATTACCCAGGTCTGGCCCGTTTCCCGATCAGTCGCCGAGGGACTTGCAGGGCCGGGTGCGGAGTTCTTTGACGTAGTCGTCCGGAGCCCCGGCCTTTTCCGCCGCGTCGGCGAGAATACCCAGGTAGCGGGCGGAGGGCAGGCCGCCCTCGTAGTCGTCGAGGACGTAGAGCCACGCGAGCACGTCGCCGTCGAGCGTGGCGATGCGGACGCGGATCTTGCGGTAGACGCCGAGCGCGGCGCCCTCCCACTCGTCCAGCGCCTGCTCGTCGAACTCCGGCACGTCGTACAGCACCACGAAGACGTGCTCGCCGGAGGCCTCGACCACGGTGGCCAGGGCGCCCTCGAAGCCGACGTCCTCGCCCCCGAAGGTCAGCCGCCAGTCCTGGAGCCAGCCGGTGGTGCGCAGGGGCGAGTGCGGAGCCCGCTCCGCCATCTGGTCGGGATCCATGTTGGAGGCGTACGCCGCATACAAGGCCACGATCGCCCAGGGTACGGCCTGGACGGGCGCCGCGGCACGTTAACTCCCGGAGTGCGGGAGAATGAAGCATGTGAGTACACGCATAGCCATCATCGGAGGGGGCCCGGGCGGCTACGAGGCCGCGCTCGTCGCCGCGCAGCTCGGCGCCGATGTGACCGTCATCGAACGCGACGGCCCCGGCGGTGCTTGCGTGCTGACCGACTGTGTGCCCTCCAAGACACTCATCGCGACATCCACCCGCATGGCGACTCTCTCGGAGTCCGCCTCGCTGGGCGTCCGCTTCTCCGGAGGTGCCGACGGCGTCGTCGGCGGCCTCGAGGTCGACCTCCCCCTCGTCAACAAGCGCGTCCGTGAGCTCGCCTGGGCGCAGTCCGCCGACATCGAGGACCGGGTCTCCGCCGAGGGCGTCCGGATCGTCCACGGCGCCGCCCGCCTCGTCGACCCGCAGATCGTCGCCGTCGGCGACGAGCGGATCCAGGCCGACGTCGTCCTCATCGCCACCGGCGCGACCCCGCGCGTGCTGCCGGGGTCCGAGCCCGACGGCGAGCGCATCCTCAACTGGCGCCAGCTGTACGAACTGCCGGAGCTTCCCGAGCACCTGATCGTCGTCGGCTCCGGTGTGACCGGCGCCGAGTTCGCCGGCGCGTACCTCGCTCTCGGGTCCCGCGTGACGCTTGTCTCCTCGCGTGACCACGTGCTGCCCAACGAGGACGAGGACGCCGCCCGCGTGCTCGAGGACGTCTTCCAGCGCCGCGGCATGGAGCTGCTGGCCCGTTCGCGGGCGGCGGGCGTCCGCCGCGTCGGCGACGGCGTCGAGGTGACGCTGACCGACGGCCGCAAGGTCGGGGGCTCGCACTGCCTCATGACGGTCGGCATGGTGCCCAACACCAAGGGCCTGGGCCTGGAGGAGGCCGGCGTACACCTCGACGACCGCGGCTTCGTCCAGGTCGACAAGGTCTCCCGCACGTCGGCGGCCCACGTGTACGCCGCGGGCGACTGCACCGGCGTCCTGATGCTCGCCTCGGTCGCCGCGATGCAGGGCCGGATCGCCATGTGGCACGCCCTCGGCGAGGCGGTGCAGCCGCTGAAGCTCGGCTGGGTGGCCGCGAACATCTTCACCGACCCGGAGGTCGCCGCGGTCGGCGTCACGCAGGCCCAGATCGACTCGGGCGAGGTGCCGGCGCGCATCGTGAAGCTGCCGCTGTCGACCAACCCGCGCGCGAAGATGCAGGGCTTCCTCGACGGCTTCGTGAAGCTGTTCTGCCGGCCGGCGACGAGCATCGTGCTGGGCGGCGTGATCGTCGCCCCGCGTGCGAGCGAGCTGATCCTGGGCCTGTCCATGGCCGTCCAGCAGCATCTGACGGTCGACCAGGTCGCCCACACCTTCGCGGTGTACCCGTCCGTCTCCGGCAGCATCACCGAGGCCTCCCGCCGACTGATGCAGGAGTCGGCCTACTGAGATCCCGATGGCCGGGGCCGTTGCGACGACCCGGCCGGCGACGTCCTGGTCAGAAGGACGTCCTGGTCAGAAGTACGTCGAGGTGAGGTCGCCGGTGGGCCAGGTTTTCACCGCGTTCGCGGCCGTGTGCAACGCGGGGTCGATGTCGGAGTAGCTCGGGGCGCTGCCCTCCTGCCGCTGGTCGAACAGCACCGCCCACGCCAGCCCGTCGTAACGGCGCACCAGCAGCGTGCTGGTGCCCGCCAGGCTCCCGTCGTGCCAGGTGTTCATGCCGGTGCCGCCGGTGACCGGTCGTACCATCCAGCCGCACCCGTAGTACCAGCCGTTGCCGTTGATCCCGGTCTCGGGCTTGGCGAACGCCTGCTTGATCGAGGCCGCGGTCAACACGCTCGTCCCGCCGTCGTAGATCCTCGCGAAGCGGGTCAGGTCCATGGCGGTGGCGAGCCATGCGCCGTGCGAGTCCATGTTCTCCAGGTTGAACCCGCCGTACTGGGTGGGCACCGTCTTGCCGGAGTTGTCGAAGACGGTGGGGGCCGTGTAGATCGAGTAGTAGGGCACCTCGCCGCTCGCCTGGGTGAGCGTCCGGCCACCGTCACGTCCTTCAGCCGTGGGTCGGTACCTTAACGGGATTCGGGGGCTCGACGGCGGCGACGTCGGCGATCCACAGGCTGTGGACGACCGTCAGCGTGCGGAGCCGTCGAGAACCGGTCACGACCGTCAGCGTGCGGGGCCGTTGGGGCCATGACCGTCAGCGTTCGTGGCCGTCGGGGACCGGCAGGCCGTGCTGGCGCAGGCGGGCGCGGCGGATGTCGTTCGAGTTGACCATCACGACGAAGGTGCTGCCCAGCAGGGCCAGCAGGCCGACCGCGACGCGGATGCCCCACGAGGCGGGCAGCAGGCCTAGCAGCACGCAGACCGGCACCATGAGCGCGAGGTGGCGGGCCAGCATGCGGCCGCGCCACCCCGCGTCGGTCAGGTCGTGCCGGACCCAGCTGTGGTTCTCCTCCGGCAGCCGGAACCCCGCGGCGTAGCGGACACGCCGCAGGGGGCCCGGGTCGCCGGGCAGCCGGCTCAGGGCCGGCTCCGGTCGGCGGGTGCCTTACCAGTCGCCCCCGCCGAAGTCGCCGCCACCGAAGTCGCCACCGTCGAAGCCTCCGAAGTCGCCGCCGCCGATGTCGAAACCGCTGTCGCCACCGCCGACGTCGCCGGAGTCGAAGCCACCGTCGAAGCCGCCGCCTCCCCAGCCGCCGCCCCAGCCACCGCCGAGACCGCCGCTGAAGATCGAGCCGAGCGCCGTGCCGATCAGCAGACCACTCAGCATGTCACCACCGCCGAAGCCGGAGTAGTAGCCCCCGGCGTACGGCGCGTACATCGGACCGGCGTCCCAGTAGGGCCGCTGGTAGCCGCCGACGGTCACCATGCGCGCGTCCGGGGCCTGCCCGGACAGCACCCGCTGGGTGTCGGCCGCGCACGCGGGCACCGAGCGCGGCGCACCGCCCGGCGGCGCCCAGGAGACGTCCTGGACCGAGGGGCCGTGCTGCGGGTTGAAGAAGCAGGGCGCCCGCCGTTCGGGCACCGGCCGGCCGTCGACCCGCGCGCGTACGGCGGTCATGAAGTAACGGCCGTCCTCCAGCGCCGTGGTGACGTTGCGCATATCCTCGGGCCGCTGGGCGGCCTCGACCGCGGCCTTCGCCTGGTCGTAGGAGTTCAGCGCCTTCTGGTAGTCGTCGCGGGCCGCAGGGTCGAGGGCGGGGTCCATGACGTTGAGGTTGAGGGCGGAGATGTCCTCACCGAGCCGCGTGACGTCCTCGTACACGCTCTCCTTGAGCTCGGCCATCTCCTGTTCCTTGCGCCGCTTGCGCCGGCGGGAGACGAAGAAGATCCCGAACACCGCACCGAGGACCAGGAGAACGAGGACGCCGAGCAGGACCAGCCCGGCGGTGGTGCCGGAGCTCTTCTTGTCCTTGATCGCCTTGTTGAACTGCTGGTTGAGGTTGAGCAGGAGGTCCTTGAGGCTGGACGACTGGCCGCGCGCCTGCGCGACGAGGTCGCTGACCTTGCTGGTGCCCAGGCCCTCGTGGGATCCGGCGATCACCTTGGAGCCACGGCCGTCGAGCAGGATCAGCGTGCCCTTGCGGCCCAGGGCGCGGTCGAGCTGGGTGAGGCCGCTCGCGCTGACGCGCTCGGTCTTGACGACCGCGATCCGGATCGTGGAGTCGTCGTCCTTGAGCGCGCTGATCACGGCCTGCCGGTCGGAAGAGGACAGCGACGCGCCGGCGTCCTGCGACAGGTAGAACCGCTGGGACTTCAACCCCTGCACGACGCTGTTGAACGGATCCGCGCCGGCCGGCGACGCGAGTCCGAAGAGCATGGCGACGACCACGGCCAGTACGGCGGGGATCGTCAGACGGCGTATCTTCATGAGGCCTTCAGGTGAGCAGTTTTTGCCTTTGTTTTACTACGACGGACGAACGCACGGGTCGGTTCCGGATCAGCGGCGGTGAAGGTCACCGCGCAGAACGCGCTGCACCAGGTCCCCCCTGAACTGACCGTAGCCGGTTGTAGCCCACACGCTACGCGCGGGATCCACCTCGTAGTACGGAGTCGCGCCGTCCCGCAGCACGTCGGGGGTCTCCCGCGCCCGTACGGCCCTCGCGCAGGCCGCGCAGGCGCGTACGGTGATCCGTTCCCGGCCGCCGACCGCGCGCCACCGCACCGACACCGGCCCGTCGCCGTGCAGCGGGTTGAAGAAGCACAGCGGCGTGGGTCCTCGCCCGCCGCGCGCCGCCTCCGACGCGTCGTGCCCCATGTCGATCAGTACCAGCACGCCGGCCAGATCCGGCACCGTACGGGCCGCGTCGAGCGCCTTGCCGGCCGCGCTGTAGGCGTCGAGGGCCTCGCGCAGGCGGGCGGAGTCGCCCTGCGCGTCCTCCAGCGCCTCACCCAGCCTGACCAGTTCGGCCTCGGCGTGTTCACGCAGCGAGGCGGCCGAGCGGGCGTCGGTCAGCACCGGCCGCGGCCGTCGCCGCCGGACGACACGCGTGCGCCGCCACCGCCAGACCGCGAGCGCCGCGACGGCGGCCACGGCGACCGACCCGCCGCCGAGGGCGTACGCGGTGGCGTGCCCACCGCTCCCGCTCTTCCGCCGGGGCTCGCGGATCCGCTGGTCGAGCGCCTTGGACTGCTTCTCGTACGCCGCGTGCGCCTGCCCGGAAGTGATCAGCTGGACACACCGGATCAGCCGGTCCGTGAGCGAGGCGCTGTCCAGGTTCGGGTCCAGGTTCACCGCCCCGGCCGCCTCGATGGAGTCGCGGTCCACGCCGTACTCCTGCGCGCTGATCTCGTTGGGCGAGTCCTCGTCCAGGGTCAGGATGACGCAGTCGCGGGCGAGCCGGTGGTGCACCGCGTCGGCGAGATGCCCGGCGTCGGGGAACTCACCGCCGGCCGCCAGCGGCACGATCACCGCGAACACCGGTACCGGCGCCGCCTTCACCGCCGCCACCAGCCGCCGCGGATCCGGCACCGCGGAGGTCAGCGACGGCGCGACGTACACCGGAGACCGCCGCAGCGACGCGACGATCTTCGTCAGGTCACTTGCCAAGGACCCTCCCGACCAGGTCGCCGAGCTGCCCGTACCCGGTCTCGGCCCAGGGCGTCGCGGCCTCGTAGTACGGGCGGCCCCGGTCGAGGAGGACGTCGGGCGCCCGCCGGTCCCGTACGGCCTTCGCGCACGTGGTGCACACGCTCACCTCGAGCCTCGGGCGCGTGCCGGGCGCCCGCCAGCGCACCGTGATCGTGCCCTCGCCGTGCCGGGGGTCGAAGTAGCACAGCGGCGGGCCGCCCCGGCCCTTCTGGACGAGGGCGAGCACGCCCGCGAGGTCGGCGGTGGAGCGCGCCCGGTCGAAGGCGCGGCCCGCGGCCGTGTAGGCGTCGAGGGCCGGTTCGAGGGGCGGGTCTTCCTCCAGCGACTCGCCGAGCGCGACCAGCTCCGCCTCGGCGCGGGCGCGCAGTTCGTCCTCGCCGGCCTCCCGCGCGGTGCCGAACACGGCACGGGGCAGGCGCAGCGCCTCAACGGCCGCGCGGGCCCGGCGGCGGCGCAGCCACACCAGCCCGGCCGCCGCGAGCACGACGGCGCCCGCCGCGGCCGGTACGACGACCGGGAAACCGCCGTCGTCTTTCGCGTGCGGGCGGGTCTGGGGCCGGGCGGAGGGGCGTGGGGTGAACGCCGCGTCGTGGTCCTTCTCGTACGCCTCGGAGCCCTTGCCCGTCGCGATCAGGTCGACGCAGCGAGCGAGCCGCGCCGCGAGCGTGGTGTAGCGCTTCTCGTACGAGACCGCCCACCCCGCGTCGTTCGCCGCCTGCCGCCGCTCGTCCGTGCCGCCCCACATGGTGACGTCGAAGACGTCGCCGAAGTCCGTGTTGAGCGTGACATAGGCCCCGTCGCGGCCCAGGTACGACTGCACGACCGTCGTGACCTGCGTGGAGCTCTGCCACGTGCTGCCCGCGACGATCGGGACGAGGATCACGAATATGGGGGTCCGCGAACGCCGGATCCGTTTCACGATCTCGTCGCGGCGCGCCTTCGGCAGCGCGCTCTCGTACGCCGGGTCGACGTAGATCGGCGTACGGCGCAGCGCACGGGCGATCGCGGCTCCGTCACTCGACACCGAGGTACTCCAGCACGTGTTCGGGCAGGTCCTTGTTCGTCCCGCGGATCTTCTCCCAGAGACCGGGAGCCTCGTAGTACGGGCGTTCGCGGCCGTCGATCACCAGCGCCAGCGGCCGGTGCCGGTTCGCCTTGGCGCACTCCTCGCACATCGGCTGCCGCCTGCGGGACAGGCTGCCCAAGGCCGTCCGTACGCGGCGCGCCGCGGTGCCGTGGAGCGGGTTGACGACGCAGCGCGGCTCGGGATCGGCGGTCCCGCTCCGCAGCGCGTCCTGCCCGTCGAGGGAGAGCACGACCACGGCGAACCGGCTGCCCGGATCCTGCTTCTCGTCCCACAGCAGCTTGGCGGCGTCATAGTCGGCCATCGCCCGTGGGTACCCCGGATCGTCCTCAGCGGCGGCGCCGATCGCCCGCGCCAGGCGTACGAGCTCCGCCCAGGCCATGCGCCGCAGCCGCCGTGGGCGCAGCGTCGTGGCGGAGCCGCGCGCGCTACGGGCGACGCCGATCACAGCGGCGACGATGGCCCACAGGAACGCGAGCAGCACGCCGCTCATGGCCAGCGCGGGAAAGAACGTCTTGAAGAACTGCCCGGCCAGTCCGACCTTGCCGGGTCTCTTGGTGGACGAGTCGGCCTCGGGCGCGTCCGGCACCGGCGGGTCGGAGGGCTTGGCGGCGGGCGCGCGGGCGAACGCGTCGAGGACGTCGTGCAGCCGCTCCGGAAGCGGCTTGCCGTTCGTCACCTGGGAGAACTCCAGACTGTCGCCCCGCGGCACATGGTAGGAGGTCCAGTCGAGGCTGCCGCGCTGGTCGGAGATCAGGTAGATGCCGTCGCGGCCGAGCCGGCGGTGCAGCAGATAGGTGAAGTAGTCGGCGTCGCCGGCCGACTCGTCGTCGGAGTCCAGCGGGACGACGGCCAGGTAGATCGGCACACCGGCGCCGGCGATCTGCCGGCGGAGCGCGGTGCGTTCATGCGCGTCGAGCAGGGAGGACACGTCGGGATCAACGAACACCGGCGACTGCCGCAACGCCGCCGCGACCCGATCGACCCGCACCATCGAGACGGGCGACCCCGCGTCCGCGAACGCGACCGGCGCGGGAGCGAGGGCGGCGGGGGCGGGGGCAAGAGCAAGGGCGAGTGCGGCCGCCGCGATCAGCCTCATCGTGTCTTTCCGCTCTTCGCGCGGTGGGCGATCTGGGTGCTCTTCCTGCTCTTGCGGCGCAGCCGGACGATGAGGATCCAGAGTGCGGCGAGCAGCGCGACGCCCATGCCGGAGTACACGCCCGCCTGCTGGGCCAGGTCGTTGTCGTCGTCGGCCTCGCGGTACGGCTTGGGGTACCGGCCGGCCCGGTCCTCGGCGTATGCCCTCTCGTACCGCTGCTGCGCCTGGCCGGACCGGATGTCGTCGACGAACCGTTCGATGACCCGCGCGAGGCCCGCGTTGTACGGCTCGGCGAAGGTGACCTCGCGCTCGGCGGCCGTCACCGGGAGGTTCGTGCCGAACTGCTCGACCGTCAGGCCGATGCCGCTCGGGGGCACGACGAGGTAAACGCCGCCGCGGTCGAGCTTGTCGTGCAGCAGTGCGATGAGCCGGTCGGGTGTCCCCTGCGGATCATTCTCCACGGTCGTGTCGGACACGACCGCGAGGTACGTGGGCACCGGCATCCGCTTGATCGCCGTACGGACCCGCGCCGCGTCCCGCGCCGTGATGGCACGTGGCGCCAGATCGGTGATGAACACCGGGTCGCGAGCGAGTCGTGCGGCGACATAGTCGGCGCGCGTGGTGACCGGCGGGGCGGGCGGTGCGGTGACCGCGAGCGCCGTTCCGATGATGAGGGGGATCATCGGAACGGCTCAGGCGTCTTTGATCTCGCAGATCACGGCCCCGCTGGAGACCGTCTGGCCCACCTCGGCGCCGAGCCCGGTCACCGTACCGGCCTTGTGGGCGGTGAGCGGCTGCTCCATCTTCATCGCTTCGAGCACCACGATCGGATCACCGACCGCGACGGTCGCGCCGTCCTGCGCGACGACCTTGACGATCGTGCCCTGCATGGGACTGACCAGAGCATCGCCACCGGCCTGCTGTTTGCCGGACTTCTTCTTGCCCTGGCGCTTGGCAGGCCCCTTGTTCGCCGTCGTGGTGGTCGCCGCCCCGAGCCCGGAGGGCAGCACGACCTCGATCCGCTTGCCGCCGACCTCGACCGTGACCTTCTCCCGCTCTTCGGGCTCGGCCGCCTCGGCCGCACCCTCGTACGGCGGGATCCTGTTGTCGAACTCGGTCTCGATCCACCGCGTGTGCACGCGGAACGGCTCGTCGGTGAACGCGGGATCGTCCACGACCGCCCGGTGGAAGGGAATGACGGTCGGCATCCCCTCGATCTCGAACTCGTTCAGCGCCCGCCGGGCCCGCTGGAGCGCCTGCCTCCGGTCCGCCCCGGTGACGACCAGCTTGGCGATCATCGAGTCGTACATCTGGGGGACGGTCATGCCCTGCTCGAACCCGGTGTCGAGCCGCACACCGGGCCCGCTGGGCGGGCTCCAGGTCCGTACGGTGCCGGGAGCGGGGAGGAAGTTGCGCCCGGCGTCTTCGGCGTTGATGCGAAACTCGAAGGAGTGCCCGCGCAGCACGGGATCGCCGTACCCGATCGTCTCCCCGTCGGCGATCCGGAACTGCTCGCGTACGAGGTCGACCCCGGCCACTTCCTCGGTCACCGGATGCTCGACCTGCAGGCGCGTGTTGACCTCCAGGAAGGAAATGGTGCCATCCTGGCCGACGAGGAATTCACAGGTGCCCGCGCCGACGTATCCGGCCTCTTTCAGAATGGCCTTGGAACTGTCGTACAGCGTCTGCATCTGCTCGTCGCTGAGGAACGGCGCCGGCGCCTCCTCCACCAGTTTCTGGTGGCGGCGCTGCAGCGAACAGTCACGGGTCGACACGACGACGACGTTGCCCTCTTTGTCGGCGAGGCACTGCGTCTCGACGTGACGCGGCCGGTCGAGGTACCGCTCGACGAAGCACTCCCCACGCCCGAACGCGCCCACGGCCTCCCGCACGGCGGAGTCGTAGAGGTGGGGGATCTCCTCGATCGTCCGCGCGACCTTCAGCCCGCGCCCTCCACCACCGAACGCCGCCTTGATCGCGATCGGCAGGCCGTGCTCCTGAGCGAACGCGACGACCTCGTCGGCGTCCTTGACAGGATCTTTGGTACCGGCGACGAGGGGCGCCCCGACCTTCTGCGCGATGTGCCGAGCCTCAACCTTGTCCCCGAGCGCCTGAATGGCCCGGGGCGGCGGCCCGATCCAGGTGAGCCCGGCGTCGATTACGGCGGTGGCGAAGTCGGCGTTCTCGGCGAGGAAGCCGTATCCGGGGTGAACGGCGTCAGCACCACTCTCTTTGGCGATGTTGAGCAGCTTGCCGATGTCGAGGTAGCTCTCACCCGCACTCTGCCCGCCGAGCGCGTACGCCTCATCGGCCACCTTGACGTGCAACCCGTCGAGGTCCGGCTCGGAGTACACGGCCACACTGGAAATGCCGGCGTCCGAACACGCCCGCGCGATGCGAACGGCGATCTCACCTCGGTTGGCGATCAGGACCTTGCGCACGTTGCGGCTCCTCGCTCTCGCTGGATCGCCAAGAGTTTAGTGCCGCCTCAGTGACCGCTTACAGGGTGGTGTCGGAGCATCAGCCGGCACTACTGGGGTCCTTTCGCGGGGTCATCACCAGCTGCCGCCACCCCCGCCACCGTCTCCTCCGCCGACGTCTCCTCCACCGCCGGAGAAGCCACCACCGGACGACCACCCGCCCGACGAGCTTGAGGACGTCCAGGACGGTGTGGTGTAGGTGGTGCGATAGGAGCTGGAGCGGCGAGGTGAGGCCCCGCTACCACGTCGTACGGGTGAGGGGCGGGGCGGAGGCGGCTCGTTGACGACGTCGGCGAGGGCGCTGATCCTCCTGGGCGCCTGGTCGCCCGCGCCCTCCGCCGGGACGTACCACGGCAATTCGTCCTCGAGCAGATCGAAGATCTTTCCCCAGTCGCTCATTGCCCCGTCGACCTGTCCGAATGCCACGGCGTACGGGAAGGCGAGGGAGACCAGCGCGGCGTCGATCTCCAGATCGCCCGGCTCCTTCGCCCATGCGCTCAGCGTGTCGGCGTAGTCGTTCACCTCCGCTGTGGCCCGCACTCCAGCGGCCGTGCGGGCGGGCCGCCGGCCGATGACCCCGACGGCCACCGCACTGGCGAGGAAGGCGACGGAGACCCAGCCGAAGCCGGCGGTCGGCACGCCGCCGACCGTACCGGCGCTCACCGACAGGAGGGACACCACGCCGACAACGACGAGTCCCACGACGACCCAGGCGGCGAAGGCACGCTGAACGCCGATCCGCCACGGGAACCACCCACGATGGCACGCCTCCTCCTCAAGGAGATCGCAGGCCGCCTTCCACCGATCCCAGCCGCGCCTTCGCAGCGCCGCGAGGGTGACCTCGTCGCTTCGGCCGATGGCGATGCCGATCACCTTCGCCTCGTACTGGGCCAGTTCGTCGGCGGGACGTTCGCCACGAACGAGTTTCGTGCTGACTCGCTTCCCGGAGACCGTCGCCTCCTTGGTACGAGGTCGGCCAGTGACCACCACACCGGACGATGAGCCGGCCGAATACCTCCGCGCGCTGGCGGCCGGCCTCACCAAGTGCGGCATCCCCGTCCAACTCCGCATCGACGCCGACGAGCGCCGCTATCTGCGCGCATCCCACCCGTCGATGCCCTTAAGCACGGACGTCTACTGCGTCGGAGATGGCAGTGGAACCTGGTGTTTCTGCTCGGAGTGGGGCAGCCCGATCGCTCCAGCAGACGATCAAATTTCCACCATCGGGTACCTCATAAAGCTGCTACACAACCTGCGGTGACGTTCATCTGTGCCTCGACGCGGTGCGAGGAGATGATGCCAGGTCGCTTGGAAGCTATGCGGCCCGAACAGCATGGCGCACCCCCAGCAGTGCCACAACCGGCGCTTCAGCGGGCTCCTGCTCGTCACACACACGCCGAGCCGCCGCGGAAACTTGTCATCTGCCGCTTTCCCCGACACTCACCGATCGCCGCCGCCATGGGCCTGCGTCGCTCGTCCGCGCTGAGTGGGGCGGCGCGATCGCGGAGCCGGCCGGCGATGGGAACGGGCGTCCATGTCGCATATCGAGCGCCGATCCGGGGCTGTAATATGACGTATGTGCCGGTCCATTATAGCTGTACAGTAATGTCTATGTCAGGTGGATATCGCGCAAGCTAGACAGGCCACTGTCCAGATTCGGACAGGCGAGACGCAGCCCGGCGGCGTCGAATTGACGATGCAATGTAGAAACTACAGGCAAGAACTCGTAAGCTGGCTCCCTATGTCCGACAGGTCGCAGCCTCCTCCGCTCGCCGTGCGGTACCCGGTCGAAGGAACTCCGGATCCGGACTGTCGGTGGACCGGTGCGTTGTCGATCAGCGTCCCCTGTCCGCTGGGCAGCGTAAGCCCAGCCGGTCAGACGGCGGGCCTGTACGCACGCCACCTAAACCGAGGGCAGCGTCGGCTTATGAATTCGGACATAGCGGACATCAAGTATCTGGGCTGTCCGCGCAAGCGGCATCCGTCACAAGCCGTCGCCGGATCGGCGAGACCGTCGCCGATCGAAGTCCCGTCCATGGAGAGAGGTAGACGAGCGCGAGCTAAGAAACCAGTCCCGCAGCTCCAGCCGCGTTGCTTTCGAAGAGAGGGCCGGGCAACAGGAGCTCAGAGATTGTGGATGAGCCAGACGGAACCAGCGAACGTCAGCGACCGTCGCATCGACGAGACACCGTAGCCGCAGAACTCTTCAGGGCTTGCTTTGGCTGGTGTGTCCGTGGATCTCGGTGGTCCACTGCCGCGACGGCTGAGGTGATCACGATGCGTGACTTCCTAAGCGAATACCGCTATGGCTGACCAGAAGCTGACCGAATAGGCCGGACACCTCAAGAAAGATTTGTAGTCCACGCGAAAAGGAGTGGTGATGTCAGACGTCATCGGCGGCAGCCCGGAACAGATGCGAGAGCTTGCCCGTATCTTCGACAAGCATTCGGCTGGTCTTCAGGCCCTGATCAAGGACCTGAACGGCCGCACAGTCAACAGTACCGCCATCTGGAAGGGCGACCACGCCAACAAGTTTCGCGGATCGTGGCATGAGGCGAAAGCGTCGTTCGACAAGATGGCGCTCGCCCTGCAAGAGGCGCACAAGTTCATTAACAGCAAGGCGCAGAGCCTGGACGCCTGGCAAAAGTAGCTAGCCTTTAAGGGGGCCCGACATCAACGGGCCCCCTCGCAGGCTCGCTTTCCATCGAGACCGGCCTTCTGGAGAAAACGGTCAATGCCCAGCAAAGCGGAGATTGAGCGCTCAATTGCAACCCTAAAGCATCTAAAGGCGCAGTATGGAAATAGCCTGAAAAATGTCTCCGGTCAAGTTGGTGCATCATGGATGGGTGGCGGATCGATGAACTTCATCCAGTTGCTGAGCTATCATGACGGCCGAATAAATCGGGTTATTGATAGTGCCCTATCTGAACTGCAGCGCTTGAAAAAAAGCGCCTCCTAGTCTTCGTTCTGCTAGCTATCATAATTGCTCGAACCTATTAGTGGGTAAAGGCGATGGTTGCCAAAAACGACGGCGGCGCAAGCGACGAGGTCGATGTAAATATTGACGGCATGCGTGCCGTAGTAAAAAGGCTGCAAAGCGTAGAGGCGAAACTGCAGGCTCTCGGGCCGAAGTTCACTGCGGCGGTGCAGGGAACGGGGGTTGCAGATCCTGGTGGGCCAGTCGCAGCTGCCGCTGTGTGGCTGGCTAGCGAGATACCCGGCCTTGAGCAGAGAATTCGGCTGGCTACAGGAGATCCAGGGGCCAATGATCCTCTTGGCGGTATGGTTTCCGGCTGGGCAAAAATCGATGAATCTCTGATTACCAAGGAGACGGCACAACAAATCGCCAACAGGGGCGCTAATCTAGCCGACCAGATCTGGCAGCACTCCGACTCCCCGCAGGGGATTCCTAAGTCTCTGACAGATCAGCTAAAGAAGCAGCAGCTTAACCCCGATTTTGCGGCTGGCTTCTGGGCCAGACTAGGCCCGGAAAAAGCGGCAGACCTCATGGCAAGGCTGGCGCGCGATGGCCAGACCTGGCACGATGGCGGACGCAATGGCGATACACGTTCGCCGAAGCAGTATGACGCGGATCAGCAAGAAGCGCTCGAGGCATTGAGTGTCTCGTTGGGAACAGCGAGTCGAACTGCCGGGCAGATCCACCTAACCTCAGATTTTGGGCAGCGGATGGCTAAACACGGCCCCGAGGCGGCCGGCCAACTACTCCGCTCTGGGAAGTTCGACAAAAACTTTTTGTTGCAGGCGGCAACAGAAATCTATAATTGGCGCGTCCAGGGGGTTCGTAATCACCAGGCAGAGCCTAAAGCAGATACAGCGCTCCTTGTAGGTTCGGATAAACCGCCTGGTTCCTATGACCCCATGGTCAATGCACTGGCCGCGCTATCGCGCAACCTCGATGCGTCCCAGGCATGGTTCACGCCTCAACGTCTTCGGACCTTGCTCGGTGGTACTGGCAACAAAGATGAGAATGACACGGGACGCTCACATCTCCACCTTGGCGACGATGGGAAATCTCTGGGGGATTTCGTATCGGTCGCTGGCGCAGGAGTCAGGGACCGCGGCCCAAGAGGCCGACGTTCTGCTGAGGTAGCCGCTCAGACCGTTCATGAGGCGGCTAAATTGAACAACTTGCTCGAAGGTTTCAAACCCGGAATGGGTGAGGTTCTTTCCTCATACATCCACGACGTCGCACGGGCTTCGTGGAGTGGTGAACGAGGTCCCAATAATCAGACAGTGGCCCAAATGCTCGATCTAAAATCAGGACATCCGCACTGGACTACGGATGATCAGGGCGTGCAGGCTGGGGATCCTATCGGTGCGAACTTCGATATAAACGATCTTAGGAAAATACTTCCGCAAGTCGAAACAAATGACGACGCTTGGCGCTCCATATTGGCCGGTGCACGCCAGTACAGCGCAGGCTATCTGGGATATGCGGCGCGGCAATCCAGAACCGATGGCTCGGCGGTATTCCAAGAGGCCGAGAACAGGGTAGGTAGTGTGTTTGGCGTCCTCGGCTCGAAGCACGCTCTCGGAAAGATCGGTGAGGCCGCCGCCAGGGACCAGCGTCGTGCCGAGCTGCTCGGCTTGATAAAGAGCACGGTAGACATATGGAGCGTCACGGATATAGTTGGCAAGCTTCCTGGCGACAAAACAGCTGATTTCGTTGGGCTTGCTCGCGGTCAAATTGAAGATGCCGTGGTTAGCGGGCTTCTGCATCCCACAAAGTCAGGAGAACAAGCCAAGGCGGATACGACTGACGATGACCTGATTCAGCAGCTCCAAAATATGGCTGCCGGGGCGGCCAGCGACGGTGGCCTCCTCCATACTAAAAAGGACCGTAGTAAGTCCGGCCTCAACCTTGACCCAGCAAAATGGTTCAAGCACTACAGCAAGTTTCATCCTTTGCACGCGAAAGATGAAAAGTTCTTCGATGATCAAGATGTGATTATGCCACCCGAGGCCATGACTGCGGCGCAACGTGCAGCGTACAGCGAGTACCTGACTACAGCTCTCACGGGCCACAGCAGTAACCTTGAGAACGCTTACCGCAGCGCTTCGCAGAGTTGGACTAACTAATACGTAGGCGTACGACTGTCCGACACTCGGCGTTCGTCATGTAGATGGCCGAATTATGTAGCGCGATATCGCCGTAATCTCCGCTCTTTGGCATTCCGTAGCATGGAGGAAGCGTCGCTATGGGCGATATGTGGCCATCTTTGGTCATCCTGTAAAGCGACGTGTTCATGCGCACGATGTAGCCGTAGGTGCCAGCGGATATGATGTACGAAGCCGGGTTGTTCAGCTTTTTACTCAGAGCCTCAAGCGGTGCAGTCCCCGGGAGTGGCTCGAGTTCCGTGCCGTTTAGTCGCAGAAGCTGCTGACCCAGGATGAGAAGATGACCGTCCGCTCCGATGGCCAACGATGTAGAGAGGCGAATTGGGACGTCCGTGGACTTGGTCGCCTGCCTTATGGGTTTGGTGCTGCTTCCACCCACTTTTCCGGCGATAGTCCTGATCGCTCCAGAGCTATCTACTTCTCTTACGATGGACCGGTCTTCTTCTACTTTAACGGCAACATAGATCTTCTTGTGATCAGGCGTGACCGCAATCGAGATCGGATCGCCTAGTCGCACCTCTGTCGCCGGTCGTCCGTCCCCCTCTCGAACATCGTTCTTGCCATGTGCTATATCGACGCTCTTGTCGTCGGTGCCAGCGATGGTGAGTCTCTTTCCATCCACCGTAACTTCGCGTATGGCCTGGCGTTCTTCATCGGCTATGAACAAATTTCCCCGTGCGTCTGTCGCAATGTCCACCGGCTGTACCAATGGCGCCACCTGCGATTTGCCGGGCTCTTGGAACATTGTGTTTTTGTCGACGGCGATGCTTATAGGGCCGCCAGGAGGGAGGCGGTAGATTGCCGGCCGAAAAGGCTCACCAATGTATATGGTGCCATCCGGTGATACGGCGAGCATATTAGGGGAGTTGAACTGGGCCTCGGTGGGACGGCCGGTTTGCTCAGGCTTTATGTTGTAACCACCGCCCGCAATAACTACGAACTGTCCGACCTTCGCTTTAGGAGAGGAAGTCTTTTCGCTACTGCCCCCGCCTGTGCATGCAGCAGGCGATAGTCCGCAGATGAGCGCGGCGACGGCGTAGCGTATGACCCGAGAGCTGGTGGTAGTCATGGGGACTATTTTACGGATTTCGTCAACCACGTGCACTACAGGGAGGTCGTAGTTAGGCTCCATGCTTACCGATGGTTCCCCTGAGTGAAGGTGGTCGAGCGGAGACCTCTCCTGTGCACACTGAGGCCCTTGCTCCGGCAGGCAAGCATGGCTAAGCTTGCCACAGATCCTCTTCCTCTAATGATCGGCATGTGTCGACTTACGGCCAAGATGTGACATGTGCGCTGGTTTGGCAAATGCGGACGTCAGGTGGGTCTGAAGGTGGCCCCGATGTCCTAAAGAGGGACGGCGGCCTGAATAGGTGTCGTCTGTCCCGTGTTGGCGAGGACTCCTCTTCCTACGCTGCTGACGACGGTGTTATTTCGCGGAAGAGTTATGCCGAGAAGATCCCCGTCGTCCGCCGATCTCACCCCAAGAAGGAGCCCCGACCTTGATCGCCGTATGTCTGCGAGCAAACCGTTAAATACCCTCGCAAGATCGTCGCTGCTTCCAGCGATGATGATGCCCTGTTCGGCATCCCGGGCGCCTCGGAGGCGCATTGCCAGGGCGTCGTCCAAATCGCTGTCCCCGATCAGCTCGGCATCATCGACGACCAGTACATGGCGTTCCGTCCCGTACACCGCCGCCGCCACGGCACCGTCGCTGGCTTTTTCGTCGAGGACCGCCAGCACACCAGGCTTCTTTTCGAGATCTCGCAACGGGGAGCGGCGAGGACAGATCAGCACGACGGGTACGAGCCCCTCGCCGATATCGGGATCCAGAAGTGACTGCACCATCGTCATCAGGACCGTGGAGCGGCCGGAGCGCGGCGGGCCTGCCACTGTGAAGCCGGGGCCGTCGGCGAGAAGGTCCACGCCGATCGGTCCGAGCTCGTCTCCTCCCACGCCGACAAGGGCCCACAGCGGGGACGGTGCTTTGAATTCGGGATCGAGTGCCAAGGCCGATGCGAGAGTGGCGCGCACAGGTAGCTCGTCCACGTGCAGTGCCCGAAGGCTGCGCGGCGGGCGACCGTAGGTCTCCTCCGCGTCACGCGCGAGCCGCTGCAGGGCCGCCACCTGGGCGGTACCCGAGAGTTCGCCGTCGAGAAGGGCGATCTGTGACTCTCGGAGCGACGAGAGCCCAGGACCGACGACCTCCAGCGCGCGGCCGGATGGCATCTCGCCGGGCACATGACGTTCGTTGATGCCTGCGTAGTTGTAATCGTTGGGATCCGACATGCGCAGGATGAGGCGGTCATCGAACACGGTGGACACCTGGCCGGCCAGGCCAGAGCGGTCGCCGGTGAAGATCGCTCGTAGGCCGACGGCGGCGCCCTCGCGCAGCAGGCGAAGGATCGTGTCGATCAGGCGGCCGAAGTCGTAGTTCTCGAAGGTCGCGACGAAGCCTTCCCACCGGTCCAGCATCAGGACCATCCAGGGCAGGCGGTCCGGCGGTGCCGCCGCCGCGCGTTGTTCCGCCAGTGACGCGAATCCCGTCGCTGCCAGTACCTGCTGCCGCCGGGCCACCTCCGCATGCAGCCGGGCCAACAGTCGTTCCATGCGTTCGATCTGGTCGCGGCTCACCACCGCACCACAGTGGGGTAGGGCGACCAAAGGCAAAAGCGCGTTCGCGCCGCAGTCGATGGCGTACAGGTGGACGTCTGACGGTGCGCATGTCGATGCCAGCGAACCGGCCAGCGTTCGCAAGACGGTTGAGCGGCCTGAGCGGGCCGAGCCGGCCACGTACAGGTGACCGCCGTGCACCAGGTCCAGCGTCAGAGCCGACCGAGACTGCGACGACGGTAGATCCGTCAACCCGAACGCGAGCGGCGGCACATCGTCGGTATCGGCAAACACCGCCGGCAGGTCGTCAAGGGTCACGACCGGCGGCAGCGATGGCAGCCACGGTGCTGGCTGTTCCTCGATGCCCGCGTGGTAGCAGGCCTCGCCGATCGCCTCGACCAGGACCTTCAGGTCCGTCACCATGGTCGACTCGTCGGTCGGTACGTCCACCGGTAGCGGACGGCCTAGGCGGGGCCACGGCAGTGGCGTGACGCGCGCCGGGATCGACGACGTCGCGCTTCCCGGCCGTCGGCCGCCGATACGTGCTGCCTGGACCATTACCGGCGAACCGACGCCCGACCTCACGTAACACCGGCCCGGTGACGACTTAGAAATCCGTGCGGCCGCCGGATCGTCCAGCACGTCCGATGATTCGTCCGGATCCGTCACGCGCAGCGCGATGCGCAGGTTCGTGTTGGCTCGGATGTCGCCGGTCACCACGCCCGCGGGCCGCTGAGTGGCCAGGAGCAGGTGAACGCCCAAAGAACGGCCACGGCGGCCGATGTCCACCAAGCCCTCCACGAAGTCCGGCAGTTCACCCACCATCGCCGCGAACTCGTCGATCACCAACACCAGCCGCGGCATGCGAGTAGAAGCCCGCCGGTCGCCCGCGTCGAACAGTTCGCAGTAGTCCTCGATGTCCTTGGCGCCCGCGTGTAGCAGCAACTCCTCCCGCCGTCGCAGCTCGGCCCCCAAAGACTCCAGCGCACGCTCCGTCAGGTGACCGTCAAGATCCGTCACCATCCCCACCACGTGGGGCAACGACGCGCAGTCGGCGAAGGCGGCGCCGCCCTTGTAGTCGATCAGGACGAACGTCATCTCGTCCGGGCGGTTCGCCACCGCCAGGGACGCGATCAACGTCTGCAGGAGCTCCGACTTGCCCGCGCCCGTCGTCCCCGCGATCAGTCCGTGTGGCCCGTCCAAACGCAGGTCGACCGAGAACACCCCGTCAGAAGACACCCCGATCGGCACCACCGTCGTACGACCCCCGGACTGCCATGCCGCCTGGATCTGGGCCGCCGACGGTGTCGGCATGTGCAGAAGCTCCAGCAGGCGGGCCGACGACGGGATCATCGCCTCCGTGTCGTCGCGCGACACGTCTCGTACGGGCGCCAGAGCGCGGGCCAAACGGTCGCACCACGCCGGTGTCACCTGGTCGGCCAGGACCGCGCCTACCGAGTCCAGACCATTCCCGTGCAGACGTACGTGCGTCGGGCGGTCCCAGTCCCACACCGCGACCGCCGTGCACTCCTCCGGCAGCAGGCGTTCGTCGTCGTCGATACAGATCGCGTGCAGGCCGACCGACGGGCCGCCGCTCAGCACCTGCGGCATGCCCGGGACGCGGCGTAGCTGGCGGGCGCCGTCCAACACCAGCAGGATGTTGTACGGCCCGTCAACAGGAGCGCCGCCGCCGAAGCCCAGGCTGAGCGACGCCGACGGCTCAGCCGTACGGCGGCGCTCGGTGATGCGGATGGCCAGCTCCGTCACGCGGCGCGCCACCGTGTCCGGGTCGGCGCCGACCAGGGCGACGCAGTCCTCGCCCTCGCGCGGGGCGCAGTGCGGCAGCCAGCGCACCCAGTTCCAGTGCGCGCTGGCGGAAGGGTCCGCCGACAGTACGACGATCGCCAGATCGCGCGGGCTGTGCAGCGCGGCGGCCTGGGCGACCAGCCAGCGGGCCAGAGCCCGGGAACGGTCGCGGGCGCCCGACAGGCCGACCACGCCCAGCTCGGCCAGCGGCAGGGGGACGGGTACGGCATGGGCGACCGGGGCCGGCGGCATGACCGGCTCGTCGCCGCCGCCACGGCCGGGCTTGAGCTCGATGCGGGCGGGCAGGTCGGCCAGGCCGATGCGCAGGTGGAGGGTGTCCGGGTCGCCGACGCGGCGTTCCCACAGGCGGCGGCGCGGGCCGGTCGCGGTGAGCAGGACCTCGGCCGGGTCGGGGGCGAGGGCCCGCCACTCGGCCTGGTCGGCGCGGCGCATGCTCTCCAGCGCGCCCTCGAACTCCGCCTTCTTCGCGCGGTACTCCTTCAGCGCCTTCTTGTACGACTTGCGGCCATAGAGCCGGTCGGCGATCCACTCGCCGACCTGGATGACCGGGTACGCCAGCGCCATCAGCGCCCAGTACCACTGCCCGGTGAAGACGACCATGACGACGCCGGTCGCCGCGAACAGCAGCGAGCCCAGCAGCCGCAGGCGCTCGCGCTGCCCTTTTTCGGGCTCCTGCGGCACCTCGATGCGGCGCGGTCCGGACTGCGGGCGGATGCGCGGCGGCCGGTTGTAGGCGAGGCCGCCGTCGTCGAGCGGCGACAGGTGGGCGTCCGGCGCGGCGGTGAGGGCCAGCGTCAGCACGGTCGTGCCGACCGAGAGCACGCCGCCGGGCGGCCACTCCACCGTGCCCTCGAGAGGCACCTGATCGAGGACGCCCGAGCCCGACACGGTGACCCGGCGGGACTCGACCGTGACCGTGAGCGCGTGCGGGGGCACGGACGGGTCGGCGAGGCGTACGTCCACGTCGGGCGAGGTGCCGATGGTGGTCTGGCCGATGCCGAGGCGGTGGACGGGGCCGGCCGCCGGGCCGCCGCTCACGCGGATCTCGGCGATGCCGGTCGGCTCGCCGAGCACCGTCGCGGGCGCGGCGCCGGGGTGCACGGCGACGAGGGCGCCGTCGCGGAGGACCCGGCTCGCCGGGGCCGCGGGGTCGAGCATCCGGCCGCCGGCCCAGAGCGGCTGCGGCGGATCCTCCACCCAGCGGGCGCTCGGGAGGCGTACGACTTCCGCCATCGGTTCCTTGGCGGTGTCGGCGTTCAATGTGGCAATAAGTGACCGCGCAACGGTTCCGACCGTCATATCGGAATCGCCGTTGACGACTACGTCACGGGGACCTTGATCGGTCAGCGCCGTGAGCGAGATTCGCATTCACCCCTCCACATCCCCAGCGTGCGGGACCAGGATAGAGAGGAGGCAGGATGGGAGACAGCGGCTCGGGTCGAGTCGTTTCTTGATCACTTGACAAGCCGCAGGACTCGCTGCGCAAACAATCTGTCGTTCCCACATTGACGCGCGGCGTTATGAGGCGGAACGATGGTTCGCCGCGTCCCCGTCGAACGCGATCAGCCCCCGACAGCCGAATTGGCGGAGAGCCTGTGACCACGAGCAGTGATCGCAAGACCGACGGACGTCCCTCGCTCGGGACGGCCACCGGTCAGCGCATCCCCGTTCCCCGGCGGGAGCGCAAGCCCGCGATGGCGGCACTGGCCGTGCTGCTCATCGTCGGTGGTGCGCTGATCAGCGCGTACCTCGTCATGGCGAGCGGCCAGCGCGTCCCGGTGATCAGCATCGCCCAGCCGGTCGCGGCGGGTCAGCGGATCCCGGCGTCGGCGCTGCAGGAGGTGCAGGTCTCCTCGACCGGCGGCCTGGACTACATCCCGTGGGGTGACCGCACCAAGGTGACGCAGACCTTCGCGACGGTGACCCTGGTCAAGGGCGCGCTGCTCACCAACGGCATGATCTCCACCGGCTCCTCGGTCGCCAAGGGCACCGTCGTGGTCGGTCTCGCGCTGAAGCCGGGCCAGCTGCCCGCGGGCGGCCTCCAGCCGGGCGACCGCGTCGCGCTGTACGCCGTCTCCTCCCAGGGCGGCCAGAGCGGCACGCAGAGCGGCACCGTGCTCGCCCCGGTCGCCACGGTGTACGACGTGGTGCAGCCGGGCCAGAACGACATCCAGGCCGACCAGGTCGCGGTCTCGGTGACCGTCCCGGTCGACCAGGCGCCCCAGGTGACGCAGGCGTCCTCGGCCGGCGCCGTGGCGGTCGCGCTGCTGCCGGCCGGGGAGAAGGCCCCGCAGACGCCGCCGCGGCAGACGGCGCCCCGGCAGTCGACCACGCCCTCCGCGGGTGAGTCGCCCGGAAATCCGCCCGCGTCGCCGCGCGACCGATCGACGGGTAATCCCTGATGGGGCTTATCGCCCTCGCGGCGGACAAGGGGGCGCCGGGCGTCACGACCGCGGCGATCGCGCTGGGGGCCGTCTGGCCCCGCCCCGTCCTGCTCGCCGAATGCGACCAGGCCGGCGGCGACCTGGTGTACCGCCTGCCCGCCGAGGGCGGTGGCATGCTCAACCCGGCGCACGGCATGCTCAGCCTCGCCGCGACCGCGCGGCGCGGGCTGCGGGCCGAGCAGGTCTGGGAGCACACACAGCGGCTCGAGGGCGGGCTCGACGTCCTCGTCGGCCTGACCCGCGCCGAGCAGGCACAGGGCCTGACCTGGCTGTGGAGTCCTCTGGGCCGGGCCTTCGCCAACCTGCCGGGTGCCGATGTGGTGGCCGATTGTGGCCGTCTGGGCGCCGGAGCGGCCTTGACCGATCTGCTGCGTGAGGCGTCAATGATCGTGCTGTTCACGCGGGCGACGCTCGAACAGGTCGCTCACCTGCGTGAACGCATCGGTTCATTGTCGAATGACCTCGGTGGGCACTCCGCACCGCCGATCGGCATTGTCGTCGTCGCCGATCCGAGCGAATACCGCACCGCCATAGCGGAGGTCGGCCGGATCATTTCGAACGCGAAACTTCCCGCCGCCGTCCTCGGGGGTTTCGCGATGGATCCCAAGGGTGCTGAAATGCTGAGGGGCCAGTGGGGCGGGCGGCTCGACCGTTCACTGCTGATCCGTTCGGCACGACAGCTCGCGGGCGGACTCGCGACGCGGGTCGCGCCCACATCGGGGGTTGATCGCGAAGCGCAGGGAGTGGCAAGTGGACCACAGCCTCGTTAAGCGCCTTCGCCAGGACGTCGGGGCCCGGCTCGCCGACCAGCGCCGGCTCGACGCCGCGAACGGCGTCGCCCCGATGAATCCCGAGGACGAGCGGCAGTTCGCGCGCGCTCTCATCGGGCAAGTGCTGGAGGAGTTCGCACGGGCGGAGATCGCGGCGGGCCGGCGTCCGCCGAACGCCGAAGAGGAGGAGCAGCTCGCCGCCGGCGTGCACGCCGCGCTGTTCGGCGTCGGCCGCCTCCAGCCCCTTCTCGAGGACCCCGAGATCGAGAACATCGACGTCAACGGCTGCGACCGGGTGTTCATCGGGTACGCCGACGGCCGTGAGGTGATGGCCGAGCCGGTCGCCGAGTCCGATGAGGAGCTCGTCGAGCTCATCCAGATCCTGGCGGCCTACAGCGGTCTGTCCAGCCGGCCGTTCGACTCCGCCAACCCCCAGCTCGACCTGCGGTTGCCCGACGGTTCGCGGCTGTCGGCGGTCATGGACGTCACCGTACGTCCCGCGCTGTCGATCCGCCGCGCCCGGCTCGGCAAGGTGTTCCTCGCCGACCTGGTCGGGAACGGCACGATCAGCACGGAGATCGGCCTGTTCCTGCGCGCCGCGGTGGCCGCCCGCAAGAACATCATGATCGCCGGGGCCACCAACGCCGGAAAGACGACGCTGCTGCGGGCGATCGCCAACGAGATCCCGACCGCCGAGCGGCTCATCACCGTGGAGCGCGCCCTGGAGCTGGGCCTCGACCAGTTCGCCGAGCTGCACCCCAACGTCGTCGCGCTGGAGGAGCGGCTGCCCAACTCCGAGGGCCAGGGCACGATCACGATGGCCGAGCTCGTCCGCCGGTCGCTGCGCATGAACCCCTCACGCGTGATCGTCGGTGAGGTGCTCGGCGACGAGATCGTCACCATGCTCAACGCGATGACCCAGGGCAACGACGGCTCGCTGTCGACGATCCACGCGAACTCCTCCTGGGAGGTGTTCAACCGCATCGCGACGTACGCCCTGCAGTCCGACGAGCGGCTGCCGATCGAGGCGACGCACATGCTCATCGCGGGCGCCATCGACTTCGTCGTCTTCATCGAGAAGCGCAACGACTACGCGCACGGCGGGCGGCTGCGCCGGTTCGTCTCCAGCATCCGCGAGGTGACCGGCTGCGACGGCCGGGTGCTGTCCAGCGAGATCTTCGAGCCCGGCCCTGACGGCAGCGCCCGCGCGGCGGCGCCGATCGCCTGCGTCCAGGAGCTCGTGCCGTACGGCTACGACCCATCGCATGGAGCGGTCTGGTGACAGGGGCGTTCTCGGGGGGCCTCGCACTCGCGATCGTCGCGGGCGCGCTGATCGGTGGCGGCGTGATGCTGCTCATCGTGGCGATCCGCGGCGTACGCCCGCGGCCCGGCCGGCCGTCGGCGCGCAGCCGTGAGGAGATCGTCCGTACGCTGACGACCCGTACGGCGCTGGCGGTCGTCGCGGGCGTCCTCGTGCTCATCGTCACCCGGTGGCCGGTCGCCGGCATCGGCGCGGCGCTGCTCGTGCTCGGGTGGAACAGCATCGGCGGCGGCGCGGCCGAAGAGCGCCGCTCGATGGCGCGCCTGGAGGCGCTCGCCGCGTGGACCGAGTCGCTGCGCGACACCATCGCGGGCGCGGTCGGCCTCGAACAGGCCATTCCCTCATCGCTGCGCGCCGTGGCGCCGGCGCTCCGCCCGAAGGTGCAGGCCCTGGTCGACCGGCTGCACACGCGGGTGCCGCTCGCCGACGCCCTGCGGATGTTCGGCGACGACCTCGACGACGCGTCCGCCGACCTCGTCGTCGCCGCGCTGATCCTCAACGCGCGGCTGCGCGGTCCCGGCCTGCGCGACATGCTGGGCGCGCTGGCCGACTCCGCGCGGGCCGAGCTCGACATGCGCCGCCGGGTCGAGGCGAACCGCCGCACCACCCGCCGCAGCGTCCAGATCGTCGTCGGGGTCTCGGTGGGCACCGCGCTGCTGCTCGCCGTCGTCAACCGCACGTACGTCGCGATGTACGACTCCGTGACCGGACAGCTCGTGCTGGCGGTCGTGGTCGGGCTGTTCGCCGTCGGGTTCATCTGGCTGCGGCGCCTGGCGAAGTACGAGACGCCGCACCGGTTCCTGGCCGCGGCCGATTCCGATAAGCCGGATGTGCAGGACAAGCCGGGCGTGCCGGGCGAGGTGCCCGAGACCGTCGCGCGCTGGCAGGGGCAGACGCCCGCGGGCGGCAGCCCCACCGTGCCGGGCCCGCGAGGAGGTACCCGATGACCGTCGCCCTGCTGGCCGGCGCCTTCTTCGGACTCGGCGCGTACCTGCTGTTCCGCGCGCTCTTCCCGCCCCGTCCGGGCCTGTCCGCCCGGCTGGCCGCCTTCGACGCCGCGCGCCGGCGCGGGGAGGCCGAGCCGACCGGGCGCGGCGCGAGCACGGCCGAGCGGGTCACCGGGCTGCGCGCGCGGTTCGGCCGGTCGCTGGCCGCCTTCTACGAGGCGCGGGGCTGGCAGCAGCGGTCCGTACGCGCGGACCTGACGCTGCTGGACCGATCGTTCGAGGCGTTTCTGGCCACGAAGTTCCTGCTCGCGATCGGGGCGATCGTGTTCATCCCGATCCTCGTCGCCTACTTCGCCGTGCTGGGGCTCCACGTCGTGGTCGCCGTACCGGTGTGGCTCGGCCTCTTCTTCGCGCTGATCTTCTTCCTGCTGCCGGACATGCAGCTCCGTCAGGAGGCGGGCTCCCGCCGGCGCGACTTCCGGCACGCGGTCAGCGCCTTCCTCGACCTGGTCGCGATGAACCTCGCCGGCGGCCGTGGCGTGCCCGAGGCGCTGATGACCGCGGCGAACGTCGGCGACGGCTGGGCCGTACGCCGCATCCGCGACGCCCTGTCGAACGCCCGGATCACCGGGATCACGCCCTGGCAGGCACTGGGCCGGCTCGGTGACGACGTCAACGTCGACGAGCTGCGCGACCTGTCCGCCGCCCTGGCCCTGGTGGCCGACGACGGTGCGAAGGTGCGCCAGTCACTCTCCGCCCGCGCGGCCAGCATGCGCAGCCGTCAGCTCGCCGACATCGAAGGAAAGGCCGGTGAACGCTCCCAGTCCATGCTCGTCGCCCAGCTCCTGCTGTGCGCCGGTTTCCTGGTCTTCCTCGCCTACCCGGCGGTGATGCGCGTGGTCGCCTCATGACCGAGCGAGGGAATCAAAAGACTCGCACCTGTGGTCACCCCCTCCACGAAGGAGGATTCATGACACGTTCTCTGGCTGTTCCTTTCCCCCGACTGCGAGGTGAATCATGCAGTGGCTGAATCCGATGAACGACCCCCTCGTGACCTACATCCGGTCACACGTTGAAATGCGAATTCAACGGTTGCGTCAGGAGACCGACCGCACCCGTGGTGCGTCCGCCATCGAGTGGGCGATCATCACCGGAATTCTCGCTCTCATCGCCATCACCGTGGGCTGGGTCATCTACCGGCGCGTCACGGCCGCGGCGAACAAGATCAACGTCAACAACGGCCCCGGTAACTGACGCGGGGGCCACCAGATCACGGGGGCGCGCGGACGTGCGCGTCATGGCGGCGCCGTTCCTCCCGGCCGTTCTCGGGTCGGGGCGCCTGAAATGTGCGTACGCCGATATGCCGGTGTTTCCACGCTGAGAACGGCCCGTACCGGCGGCCGGTCACGGCCATCGGTAAATGGTTGACAGCTTTTAGAGCTAATTCGTAGGATTTGATGTGACAAGAATGCGCGGCAAGCATGGGGGCGGGAAGTACGGGGTGCGTACGGCCGGCCGCGCGTCGACCCGCGGGCGGCGCGATCGGGGTGCGAACACCCTCGAACTCGCCCTGCTGACGCCCGTTCTGCTTCTCGTCATTCTGTTCGTCGTCCAGTTCGCCCTCGTATTCAACGCCCGGCACGTCGCGCTCGCCGCCGCGCAGTCGGCCGCGCGGGTCGCCCGCGAGCAGCGCACGGGTGACTGGCGGTCGGCGGCGAGGTCGGAGGGGATCGACTACGTCAACAAGATCGGCCCGCAACTGCTGACGAAGGTGGATGCGGTCCCGGAGGAGAACGTGGGGGAGCACGTGCGCGGAGTCACCGTCGGCGGTTACGCCGTACCCGTCGTGCCGTTCTTCCGGTTCTACGTCAGCGAGCACTCGAGCGGCCCGGTCGAGTGCTACCGGCCCGACAACGGTCTCGACCAATGCGAATAGCCAAGAGACGCGACGCGGGGACGATGGCCCTCGAGCTGGCGCTGCTGACGCCGGTGCTCGTGGCCTTCATGATGGTCATGGTCGGGCTGGGCCGGGTGGTCGAGGCGCAGAGCCAGGTCGACGGCGCCGCCCGCGACGCCGCGCGGGCCGCCTCCCTCGCCCGTACGACCGCGGGCGCGAACAAGGCCGCGGAGAACGCCGCAGGCGAGACGCTCAGCGGCCGCAAGTGGTGCCGCCGGCTGCCGGACACCACGGTCGACTTCTCCCAGTGGCGCCGGGGCGGCCAGGTCTCGGTGGCGGTCCACTGCGACATCGACCTGACCGGCCTGTCGCTCATCGGCTTCCGGCCCTCCCGCACGATGACCGGCACCGCGACGGCGCCGATCGACACGTTCCGGAGGATCGAGTGAAAGCGCGAGGCGACCGGGGAACGGTCGCGCTGTTCACGACGATCTTCGCCGTGTTCGTGCTCGTCCTGGCCGGGCTGCTCGTCGACGGCGGCCTGACCATCCACGCCCGCCAGCGCGCCGCGGACATCGCCGAGCAGGCCGCCCGCGCCGCCGCGGACGACATCGACGTCGCCTACCTCCGCCGTACCGGTAAGGCGCGAATTCTGGCCACCGACGCCCCGTGCCGCCGTGCGCGGCTGCTCGCGAGCAAGTATCCCGAGGTGACGGGCCCGATCCAGTGCGACACTTCCGGCGGCGAGGCCGCGCGGGTGATCGTCCACATCCGGGTGAAGTTCCAACTGCTTAGCGCTTTCGGCTTCTCGGACATGACAATGTCCTCAGCGGCATCGGCCCATCCACAGGAGGGGATCTGACATCCCGGCCCCGCCCGGGCGGGGCTCGCCATCCGGTCCTACGCAGAGGAGTGAGCAGGTTGAGGTTCGCGGTTCGCCGGCCGGCCGTCCCGCGCGGCCACCGCCCGTCCGAGGGCGGCCTTCCCGTCTTGCGCGACGGGCACCTGACCCCGGCCCCGGCGGCGGACCGGTCGTGGCCCCGCGACGACCGCGGCCTGCCGGTCGCCGCTCCGGGCGGCGGGATGCTCGCGGCTTCGGCCCGCCGGGTGCTCGCGGCTTCGGGCCGCGGCACGTTCACCGGCCCGGGCCGCCGGACGCTGGCCCGTCTCCTTCTCACCCCCGCCGCCGGCCAGGAGACCTACGCCCCGGCCTCCGGCCTGCCGTGGGCGGCGAGCGTGCCGGCCGTCCGGCCGCGCCGTGTCCCGGCCGGCCTCCTGGAGCCCGCTCCGACGGCACGGCCCGTCCACGGTCCGCGCACGGCGGCCGTCGAAGAGGCGGAACCCGCGATCACGGGAGCGGCCGACCCGGAGGCGGCGTCGTACGGTCCGTGCTCAGTGGCCGTGGTGGAGTCGGACCGCGGGTCGCTCGCGGGTTCGGGCGGTGGGTCGCTCGTGGCTACGGGTGGCGGGTCGCTCGTGGCTTCAGACCGTCGGATGCCCGCAGGGCCAGGTCGTCGGACGCCGGCCCGTTTCCTCGTCGCTCCCGCCGATGACGTCGAGCGTCCTGGCGACCGGGGAGCGTACGCCTCGCGTGTCCTGGTGGGGCGGCCGGTGGTCCGCCGTGCCGAACCGGGCGTTCTTCACCTGGGTGAGGTCACCGCCGGGCTGCTGGCGCGGCATGTCTCCCGAGGGCGGCCGGCCGCTGCCCGGCGTCCGGCGCTGAGCACGCCTTCGGCGGCTTCCGAGCTTCCACCTTCGGCCGTCTCCGAGATTCCGAGGAGGGAGCGGCGTTCTCTCCCCGGCCGGCGGGCCGGAGTCCTGACGCCGCGCGTCCGATGAGCTCGATCCAGCGGCCCCCGGTCCGCATCGACCGCGGGCGGAGCGCCGGTGACGTCCTGGCCGGGGTCCTCGCGATGGCCGCGCTCGCGGCGTTGCTTCTCGGGGTCCCCTTCGCCCTGCTGACCTTCTTCGGCTCGCCCATCCCGCACAAGCTGCCCTCGACCGAGACGCTCACCCAGCGGCTCGACGCGACGGCGCTCATGCACGTGCTGGTCATCGTCGTGTGGCTCGCCTGGATCCAGCTGACCGCGTGCGTGCTGGTCGAGGCGTACGCCGGGATCCGCGGTGTCGGCGTGCCGGCCCGTGTGCCGCTCGCCGGTGGCCCGCAGGCGCTCGCGCACCGGCTGGTCGTCGCGGCGCTGCTGCTGTTCACCGCGACCACGGCGGTCATGCCGGTGATCACCGGTGTCCGTTCGACGCACATCCAGCAGCACGTGACGCCCCAGCACCGCGAGCCCCCGCGCACGGCCGAGCCCGCGGCCGACCAGGACCAGGGCCAGAGCCAGAGCCAGGACAACCCGGCCCTGATGGAGAAGAACGCCGTCCGGAAGATCTACCGCGTCCGCCCGCCGGCCGGACGGCACCACGAGAGCCTGTGGGAGATCGCCGAGAAATGTTTGGGCGACGGCCGGCGCTACCGCGAGATCTACTCGCTCAATAAGGGCAAGCTGCAGCCCGACGGCACGCGTCTCACCATGGCCAGCCTGATCCGCCCCGGCTGGGTGCTCGACATGCCCGCCGACGCGACCCACGTGGAGATCATCGATAAGGGCCCGCACGACGGGCAGCACGAGCACGGCGTCCCGCACTCGCAGGTTCCGGGCGGCGTCCACCACCACGGGTACGTCGACACCGAGCAGCAGGCCGTCGAGGCCGCGCGGCACGCCGCGCAGCAGGAGGCCCGCGACGACCGCGCCGACCGCGAGGCCGGCCGGCCCCCGATCGACGAGGGACCGGACGTGACCGTCCCCGGCGATCCGGCGCAGGAACCGCCCGCCCAGCAGCCCCCGGCGCAGCAGCCGCCCGCGCACACGCCGCGGCACGAACGGCCGCCGGAGCAGGAGCCGACGGGGCAGCCCTCCGTCCACGCGCCCGCGTTCGGCTGGCCGCAGGAGCTGGCCGTGGCATCGCTCCTGGCGGCCGGCCTGCTCGCCGGGCTCGGCCGGCGGCGGCGCGAGCAACTCTGGCGGCGCGCCTTCGGCACGATGATCGCCCGCCCGGAGGGCGAGGCGGCCACGGCCGAGCACGCGCTGCGCCTCGGCGCCGACACCGAGGCGACCCGCCTGCTCGACCTGGGCCTGCGGCAGATGTCGGCCGCGCTCGCCGCCGACGACCGTACGCTGCCCACCGTGTACGGCGTGCACCTCGGCGCCGACAGTCTCGACCTGTGGATCGCCCCGGCCGACCGCAACCCGCCCGCGCCCTGGCAGGAGTACGACAACGGCCAGGTGTGGCGGCTGAGCGCGACCGCGCTCGACGGCATGGCCACCGCCGACTTCGCCGACGTGCTCGCGCCGTACCCGGGTCTGGTCTCCATCGGCACCAACGAGACCGGCCGCATCCTCGTCGACCTCGAGGCGGCGCACGGCCTGATCGCGCTGCACGGCCCCGACGACGTACGCCGCGCGGTCCTCGCCGCGGTCGCCGTCGAGCTCGCCACCAACCGCTGGTCGGACCACATGCGGATCACGCTGGTCGGCTTCGACGAGGAGCTGGCGCTGGTCGCGCCCGACCGCATCCGCGTCGTACGGTCGCTGGCCGAGGCGCTGCCCGAGCTGGAGGGGCGGAGCGAGGAGGTCCGTCAGGCGCTCGCGGCCTCGGGCGCCGACTCCGTGCTGACGGGCCGCTGCCGCGGAGTGTTCGGTGAGGCGTGGATGCCGCACTACCTGATCATGGCCGAGCCGCCCACACCGGAGGAGGCCGAACGGCTGGTGGCGCTCGCCCGCACCGGCCAGCGCATGGCGGCCGGCTACATCGTCGCCGGCGACACTCCGGGCGCGACCTGGACCTGGGACGTCGCCGCCGACGGCCGGCTGCGCGCCGGTGTGCTCGGCTTCGACGTCGACGCGCAGCTCGTGCCCGAGCCGCACTACCGCGCGGTCGTCGAGCTGTTCCGCACCGCCGGACGCACCGAGGGAGTGCCGTACGGCGACCCGGACGACCCGCCGCCCGCGACGCCGCTCGGCGGCGAGACACAGCCCGCGGTCGACATCCGCCTGCTCGGCCCGATCGAGATCGACGCGCCCGAGCCGCTCGACGAGAGCCGCCGCGCGATCTGCACCGAGGTGCTCGTCTACCTCGCGACGCACGGCGAGGGCGTGCACCCGACCGTGCTCGGCGGCGCGGTCTGGCCGCGCGGCGTGTCGGCGAGCGTCCGGGACGCGACCGTCGCACGGGTCGCCGACTGGCTGGGGCGCGACTCGCGCGGCCGGCCGAACCTCTACTACGACGAGCGCGGCCGGATCCGGCTCGGCTCGGAGGTACGCGTCGACTGGGAGACGTTCCGCTGGCTCATCTGGCGGTCCGCGGCCGAGCCGGCCTCGGAGCTGGCGTACATGGCGTACGCGCTGGACCTCGTCCGTGGCCGCCTGATGGACGGCCGTCCGCGCGGCCGTTACGGCTGGCTGGCCGCGGAGGACTTCGAGTACGAGGCGACCGCCCGTGTCGCCGACGTGGCGCACCGGCTGGCGCTGATGAAGCTGGACGAGGGCGACGCGCGGGGCGCCGTGGCGGCGGCACGCGCGGGCCTGCGGCTGGCGGAGGGCGACGAGGGCCTGTGGCGCGACCTGCTCCGCGCCACCCACGCGACAGGCGACGCGGCCCAGCTCCGCGACGTGGTCGACGAGCTCCGCGGACGCGTCGCGGCCGACCCGTACACCGACCAGATGCAACCCGAGACCGAGGCACTGGTCGACGAGCTCCTGCCCCAGTGGCGCGGCGTCGCCGCCGGCGGCACCGGCTGACGCCCCGGCCGGACGCGGCGACCCGCCCGGCAACTCTTGAGTAGGTCAAGAGTTGTCTGTATAAAGTGATCGTGCAAGAGACGTCTGAGGACAGGTTCTTTCGTGAGCTCGGTAGCGCCTGGGCCGAGCTGCGGCAGGCGTTCGCCCGGCATGTCGGGATGAGCGCTCAGCGCGTGCAGGTGCTCGTGCGGTTGCGGCGTGCGGGCGAGACCAGCCACAGCGACCTGCGTCAGGCGCTGGGCGTCGACGGGGCGAGCGTCACCCGGCTGGTCAAGGAGCTCGAGGCCGAAGGGCTCGCCGGGCGCCGCCTCGACCCGGCGGACAACCGCTACACCCTGGCCGCGCTGACGCCCGCCGGCGAACGGCTGGCCGCCGAGCTGGAGCGGTCCCACCAGGAGTACCAGGAGCGGCTGCTCGACGGCGTCAGCGCGCAGGAGCGGGAGGCCGTGCTGCGCGTCCTGCGGCGCGTCCGCGCGAACGTGACCGGACAGGAGACCCCATGACGGAGCCAGGTGCCGAGCAGGTGCGGTCCGCGGCCCGGCGGATGTACGCGGCGTTCAACGCCCACGACCACGCCGCCGCGACCGACATCTTCACGGCGGACTTCTACAGCCATCCGATGGGGACCACGGGGCCCGACAGCGTCACGCGGTCCTGGCAGCGGTTCCACGAGGCGTTCCCCGAGGCCCAGGTCGTCGTCGAGGACATGGTCGTCGAGGGTGACACCGCCGCCGTCCGTACGAGTGTGCGCGGCGTTCCCGGGCAACCGCCGCCGACCATGCTGGAGATCTTCCGGGTGCGCGACGGTCGCATCGCCGAACTGTGGGGCCTGTCCTCCCTGCGGCGCGCCTGACGAGCCGGACCGGGTCAGCGGTAGTTGCCGGTGTGGCCGAGGGAGAAGCGGCCGGGCTGGGGATGGACGCACAGGCCGTGCGGGCCCGGGCCGACCGTGATCCTGCGCAGCGGGCGGCCCGTACGGGTCGAGAAGGCGTAGACCGCGTCGTTCGCCTTCGCCGACAGCCACAGCACCCGTCCGGTCGCGGACACGCCGCCCATGTCGGGTGACACCGGCACGCGCCAGCGGGCGGTCACCCGGCGGCGAGCGAACGAGATCAGCGACACCGTCCGGGCGCCGCCGTTGGTCACGTACAGCACGCGGGCGTCGCGGCTGGGGTACAGGCCGTGGGCGCCCCGGCCCGTACGGATGAAGCCGCTCTTGCGGAAGCGGGCCGCGTCGACCAGCCACACCCCGCCCCGCGCGGCGTCGGCCACGTAGAAGGTCCGCCCGTCCGGCGACAGGCGGACGTCCTGGGGGTCGGCGCCGCGCGCCAGCCTCAGGGTGCCGGCCGCCCGGTGCCGCCGCAGGTCCACCCGGACCAGCCGTCCGGACCGCGCGCACCCGACGACCAGCGTGTCACCGGTCGCGGAGAAGTCGGCGCGGGTCAGGCCCGCGCACGGCATCCGCAGCGTGCGGCGGTGCCGCATCGTGTGCGGGTCGCGGACGTCGATGCGTCCGCGCCGGGAGTCCAGCAGGAAGGCCTCACGACCGTCGACGGAGAAGTACAGGTCCGACGGCGCGGCCACCGGCACGGTACGGCCCGCCCTTCCGGTGCGGGGGTTGATCGGCACCAGGCCGCGCGGTGAGGTCACCCACAGCGTCTTCAGGTCCCACGACGGCACGACCTGCTGCGGCGCGCGGCCGACCGGGATCCGCCGCAGCACGCGGTAGGTCGCCGGATCGATGACCTCGACCGCCGCGCCGCGCGCGTCCGGGACGTACACCCGGCGGGGCATGCCGCGAACGGCCGGGCTCAGCATCCCCGCCCGGGTCGCGGCGTAGACGTCCGGCGGCGCGTCGGGCAGGTCACCGCGCTGGTCGACCACGGGAGGCGAGTGCGTCGGCCGGACGTACGGCACGGGCGCGCCGAGCCCGGCGACCGGGGCATCGGGTCCGGGCCGACCGCGGAACGGCACCGGCGACCGGCACCCGCTTAACAGCCCGGCGAACACGACGAGCGCCAGCGGCATGGCGACCGTGCCACCGGGCGTTCGTCGGGACTTCCCCACAAAGGACGGACTCTACTCGCTCGGCGACGGATTGTAAGCGGTTAACCGCGAAGAGGAAGCAGTGTCGTCGGGGGAGACGCGAAGTGCGCGCACAGCGGCCGCGGGTGCCGGGCGACGGCGGGGCCATGGGGTGGGCCCTGGTCAAGAGGACGCGGCAGGATCGAACGGGTTGAGCGTCCGCACGCCGGTCCGCTCGACGTCCTTGACGTTCCGCGTGACGAACGTCCAGTCGTTGACGTACGCCGTGGCCGCCATGAGACCGTCGGCGACCGGCAGCGGACCCGACGCGCTGAGGACAGGTGCGAGCGCGGCGGTCTTACGGCCGGTCGGGCAGGGCCGAGGCGCGCCAGGCGCCGGGGCCGTGGGGCAGCGGGCGGCGCAGGCGCCGGGAGGGGTCCGACCAGGCCGAGCGCGGCTGTGGCGCGGGCGGTGCGGCCGCCGCACGGGCGCGCGCGGTCAGCACGGCGACCAGCGCGGCGATCTCCTCCGGCGTCGGATCGCCCCGGACGACCTGCAGGAACGGCGCCATGGGGACCTCCATCTACAGCGGGATGTTGCCGTGCTTCTTCGGCGGCAGCGTCTTGCGCTTGTCGCGGAGGGCGCGCAGGGCCCGGACGATCTGACCGCGTGTCTCCGACGGCTTGATCACCGCGTCGACGTAACCGCGGTCGGCGGCGATGTAGGGGTTGGCGAGCGTGTCCTCGTACTCGGTGACCAGCTCGGCGCGGCGCGTGTCCGGGTCGTCGGCGGCGGCCAGCTCCCGCCGGTACAGGATGTTGACCGCGCCCTGCGCGCCCATCACCGCGATCTGCGCGGTCGGCCACGCCAGGTTGACGTCGGCGCCCAGGTGCTTGGAGCCCATGACGTCGTACGCCCCGCCGTAGGCCTTGCGGGTGATCACCGTGACGAGCGGCACCGTCGCCTCGGCGTAGGCGTACAGCAGCTTGGCGCCGTGCCGGATGATGCCGTTCCACTCCTGGTCGGTGCCGGGCAGGAACCCGGGCACGTCCACGAAGGTCAGCACCGGGACGTTGAAGGCGTCGCAGGTGCGCACGAACCGGGCGGCCTTCTCGGAGGCGTCGATGTCGAGCGTGCCGGCCAGCTGCATCGGCTGGTTGGCCACGATCCCCACCGAGCGGCCCTCGACCCGGCCGAATCCGCACACGATGTTCGGCGCGAACAGCGGCTGCACCTCGAGGAACTCGCCGTCGTCCAGCACGTGCTCGATCACGGTGTGCATGTCGTACGGCTGGTTCGGAGAGTCCGGGATGAGGGTGTCCAGCTCGAGGTCCTCGTCGGAGATCTCCAGGGGCGCGGGCGTGTCGTACACCGGCGCGTCGGACATGTTGTTCGACGGCAGGTAGGACAGCAGCGCCTTGACGTAGTCGATGGCGTCCTGCTCGTCCGAGGCCTGGTGATGGGCCACGCCGGACTTGGTGTTGTGCGTGTGCGCGCCACCGAGATCCTCGAACGTCACCTCCTCGCCCGTGACCGTCTTGATCACGTCGGGACCGGTGATGAACATGTGCGAGGTCTGGTCGACCATGACGATGAAGTCGGTCAGGGCCGGGGAGTACACCGCGCCGCCCGCGCAGGGGCCCAGCACCAGCGAGATCTGCGGGATCACGCCGGAGGCGTGGGTGTTGCGCTTGAAGATCTCGGCGTACAGGCCGAGGGCGACGACGCCCTCCTGGATGCGCGCGCCGCCGGAGTCGTTGATGCCGACGACCGGGCAGCCGGTCTTGAGCGCGTGGTCCATGACCTTGACGATCTTCTCGCCGAACACCTCGCCGAGCGATCCGCCCGCGACGGTGAAGTCCTGGGAGAAGATCGCGACCGGCCGGCCGTCGACCGTGCCGTGGCCGGTGACGACGCCGTCGCCGTACGGGCGGTTCTTCTCGACTCCGAAGCCGTGGGCGCGGTGCCGCGCCATCTCGTCGAACTCGACGAAGGACCCCTCGTCGAGGAAGGCGTCGATCCGCTCGCGGGCGGTCATCTTGCCCTTGGCGTGCTGCTTCTCGACCGCACGCGCGGACCCGGCGTGCACCGCCTCGTAGCGGCGCCGTTCCAGATCGGCGATCTTCCCCGCCGTCGTGTGGATGTCGATCTCGGCGGCGGGCAGTGGCTCTGGGGCTTGCGTGGCCATCTCGCCAGAGTAGCCAGCCGGTCTTGAGCGCCGCTGATGGGGGTTGATCTCAGCCCGCGAGACGCCATCCGGCGCACCGACCGTGACTGGCTACGCTGAATCGCGTGTCGACTCGAAACTCCGCCCGCGAGCAGATGCCGGAGCCGCTGCGCGCCGACGTGCGGTTGCTGGGCTCCCTTCTCGGACAGGTCCTCGTCGAGTACGGCGGACAGGACCTGCTGGACGACGTCGAGGCCCTGCGGCACGCGGTGATCGCCGCGCGCAGGGACGAGAAGGACGTCGACGACGTGGCCGCCATCGTCAGCGGCTGGCCGCTGGACCGCGCCGAGCTCGTCGCGCGCGCGTTCACCGTCTACTTCCACCTGACGAACCTCGCCGAAGAGCACCAGCGGATCCGTACGCTGCGCGAGCGCGACACCGGCGAGGAGCCGCTGCGCGAGTCCGTCGCCGACGCGGTCCGCCGGATCGGCGACGAGCGCATCGGCCGGCTCCTCGACGATCTGGAGCTGCACCCGGTCCTCACCGCGCATCCGACCGAGGCGCGCCGCCGCGCCGTGGTCACCGCCATCCTGCGCATCAGCGCCCTGCTGCGCGAGCTGAACGACTCCCGCGCGGGCAGCGGCGAGCGTGAGGAGATCACGCGGCGGCTGCTGGAGGAGATCGACCTGCTGTGGCGCACGTCGCCGCTGCGCCGCACCAAGCCGGACCCGCTCGATGAGGTCCGTACGGCGATGGCGATCTTCGATGAGACGCTGTTCCGCGTCGTCCCGACGATCTACCGGTCCCTCGACACGGCGCTGGCGCCGGGCACCGGCGCGCGGCCCCCGCTGGCCCGCCCGTACCTGCGGTTCGGCAGCTGGATCGGCGGCGACCGCGACGGCAACCCGTACGTCACCGCGCAGATCACCCGCGAGGCGATCGGCATCCAGGCCGACCACGTCCTGCGCGCCCTCGGCGCCGCCTGCACCCGGGTCGGCCGCACGCTGACCACGCACGAGGGCACCACGCCGGCCTCGGCGGCCCTGCGCGGCGCGCTGGCGGGCGCCCGCGCGTCCCAGCCGGACCTGATCGCCGACATCGGCAAGCGTTCGCCCGGCGAGCCGCACCGCCAGCTCCTGCTCTACGCCGCCGAGCGCATCGAGGCGACCCGGAAGCGCAACGCCGACCTGGGCTACCGCGCGCCGGCCGACCTGCTCGCCGACCTGCGCATCGTGCAGGACTCCCTGGTCGAGGCCGGTGCCGTACGCCAGGCGTACGGGGAGCTGCAGCACCTGATCTGGCAGGTGGAGACGTTCGGTTTCCACCTCGCCGAGCTGGAGGTCCGCCAGCACTCCGGCGTGCACGAGCAGGCGCTGACCGAGATCCGCGCGGGTGGCGAGCTGAGCGAGCAGACCGAGGAGGTCCTCGACACGCTGCGCGTCATCGCCTGGGTGCAGGAGCGCTTCGGCGCCGACGCCTGCCGCCGGTACGTCATCTCCTTCACGCGTACGGCCGAGGACATCGCCGCCGTCTACGAGCTGGCCGAGCACGCGGCCGTCGGCGGCAAGCCGCCGGTGCTCGACGTCGTGCCGCTGTTCGAGACCGGCGAGGACCTCGACCGCTCCCCGGCGGTGCTGGACGGCATGCTGCGCCTGGCGCCCGTACGCCGCCGGCTGCTGGAGACCGGCCGCCGCCTGGAGGTCATGCTCGGCTACTCCGACTCGGCCAAGCAGCTCGGCCCGACGACGGCGACGCTGAAGCTGTACGACACGCAGGCGGCGCTGGCCTCGTGGGCGGCGCGCCACGACATCCGGCTCACGCTCTTCCACGGTCGTGGCGGCGCGCTCGGCCGTGGCGGCGGCCCGGCCAACCGTGCGGTGCTGGCCCAGGCGCCCGGCTCGGTCGCGGGGCGGTTCAAGGTGACCGAGCAGGGTGAAGTGATCTTCGCCCGGTACGGCCACAAGGAGATCGCCCGGCGGCACGTCGAGCAGGTGACCAGCGCGGTCCTGCTGGCCTCCACGCCCGGCATCGAGGAGCGCGCGCTGGAGGCGGCCGAGCGGTTCCGCCCGCTGGCCGACCGGATCAGCGCGGCGGCCGAGCAGACGTACCGGTCGCTGGTCGAGGCCGAGGGCTTCGCCGACTGGTTCGCGTGCGTCAGCCCACTGCACGAGATCGGCGGCCTGCGCCTCGGCTCGCGCCCGTCGCGGCGCAAGGCGACCGCCTCGCTGGAGGACCTGCGGGCCATCCCGTGGGTGTTCTCCTGGACCCAGACGCGGGTCAACCTGCCGGGCTGGTACGGCCTGGGCAGCGGGCTGGCCGCCGCGGACGACCTGGACGAGCTGCGCGAGGCCTATGCCTCGTGGCCGCTGTTCGCCGCGCTCCTGGACAACGCGGAGATGAGCCTGGCCAAGACCGACCGGGCCATCGCCGAGCGCTACCTCGACCTGGGCGACCGGCCGGACCTCGCCGCGGCGGTGCTGGCGGAGTACGACCGCACTCGCGCCCTCGTGCTCCAGGTCACCGGCCACACCCGGCTGCTGGAGGACCGCAACGTCCTGTCCCGCGCCGTGGAGCTGCGCAACCCGTACGTGGACGCGCTGTCCCACCTGCAGCTGCGTGCGCTCCAGGAGTTGCGCGCGGGGATCGAGGACGACGCCCAGCGGGCGAAGGTCGAGGACCTCCTGCTGCTCGCCGCGGCCGGTGTCGCCGCGGGTCTGCAGAACACGGGATGATCCCGGCCGAACAGGCGGTTGACTGACGTCATGGGCATCAGGCAGGCCGAGGCCCCCGACCGCGCTGCGGTGGAGGCGATCGTACGCACGGCCTACGAGCCGTGGGTCGAGGCGATCGGCGCGGTTCCGCTCCCGATGGTCGCCGACTACGGCGACCTCATCGAGCGGGGCCGCGTCCACGTCCTCGAGAACGGCGAGGTCGACGCGCTGATCGTGCTGGAGACCGACGGCGACGTCCTGCTGGTGGACAACGTCGCGGTCCGGCCCGACCGGCAGGGACGCGGCCTGGGGCGGCGGCTCATGGCGTTCGCCGAGTTCCGGGCCCGGTCGCTGGGCCTGTCCGCGCTGCGGCTCTACACGAACGAGAAGATGGTCTCCAACATCGGGCTGTACGAGTCGCTGGGCTACCGTGAGACGGGACGAGAGTCTCTGAACGGCCGACATGTGGTGCACATGCGCAAGCAGTTGTAGCACCGGTAAAAGGAAGCAACCCGGGACGGAGAGCTCTGTTTAACCTAGAGTCAGGGGTGATGACTGTTCGCGACCCAGTGCCTCACCTCTCGCCGCTTCCGCGGTTCGCCATCCTCGTGGATGTCGGATACCTCTACGCCGCGGCGGGTGACCTGCTGTTCGGCATCTCCTCCCGGCGGTCCTACCGGGTGAACGCCGAAGGACTGATCAAGGCGCTGGAGGATCGCGCCGCCGCCTGCATGCGCGGTGAGCTGCTGCGCGTCTACTGGTTCGACGCGGCGCGCGACCGCGTGCCCACGATCGACCAGCGGGTCGTGGCGCCGCTGCCCCGGGTCAAACTCCGCCTCGGCAACCTCAACAAGCACAACCAGCAGAAGGGCGTCGACGCCCAGATCCGTGAGGACCTGGAGACGCTCGCCCGGCACGGGGCCGTCACCGACGCGATCCTCATCGCCGGCGACGAGGACATGGTGCCCGCGGTGGAGGCGGCGCAGACCTACGGCGTCCGCATCCACCTGTGGGGCGTCGAGCCACCGTACGGCACCAACCAGGCCGAGCGCCTGATCTGGGAGTCCGACACCGTCGACGTGGTGGACGCCGAGTTCGTCAAGCCCTACTTCGAGCTCGACACCACGCGGGAGGAGACCGAGGAGGCGCCCGCCGCGCCCCCGATCCCGTCGCCCACGGCGGTGTTCGGCGGACGCCCGCCCCGGCCGGTGCCGACTCCGGCGTCCGTGCGCCAGCAGGTCGCCCAGGCGGGCTCGGTCGCCAAGCTCGGTCCGTCGCGCCAGCAGATGGAGGAGATCGGCGAGCACATCGCACACAAGTGGATCCTCACCCGGGGCCGCGACAACATCCGTGACCTGCTGCCCGGCAAGATGCTGCCCACGGTCATCGACAAGGAGCTGCTGATCGAGGGCGAGAAGGAGCTCGGCTACTCGCTGCGCCCGTACAAGGAGGCGCGCGACTGGCTGCGCGAGGGGTTCTGGGCCCGCGTCTACCGCGAGTTCGAGTTCGGCGTCGGCGTCTCGGGCAAGGACCCGCGCTGACCGATCACCTCGCGCGCGAGTGCGGGGTCACCAGGGGACGACGCCCTCATCGTCGAAGAAGCCGCCGCGCGGTCCGTCATCCGGCAGGGTGGCGAGCCGGATCGCGATCGCGGCACCCTGCTCGGGCGTCCGCTGCGCGTTGAAGCCGGTGAAGTCGGTCGCCACGTAGCCGGGGCAGGCGGCGTTCACGATGACATTCGTGTCGGCGAGCCGGCGGGCGTACTGTGCCGTGACGCTGTTGAGCATCGACTTCGACGGTGCGTACGCGGCCATGATCGGGCCGGTCCGCAGCGTCAGCGAGCCCATGTTGCTCGAAATGTTGACGATGCGCGGCGAGTCCGCGCGGCGGAGCAGCGGGAGCATCGCGTTCGTCACCCGGACGATCCCGAACACGTTCGTCTCCAGGACGGTGCGGACGACGTCGAGGTCGAGCGTTGTCGGGTCCTGCGCGCCACCGTCGGTCCGGCCGCCGATGCCCGCGTTGTTGACGAGCACGTCGAGCCGCCCCGCCGTCCGCTCGATCGTGACCGCAGCCGCTGCGACGCTGTCGTCGGAGGTGACGTCGAGGGCGACCCCGAACGCGTCGACGCCCGCCGCACGCAGCCGTTCGACGGCCGCCTCGCGCCTGGCATCGTCGCGAGCCCCCACCGCGACCGTGAAGCCGATCGCCCCGAGGCCCTGGGCGATGGCGAGACCGATTCCCTTGTTCGCGCCGGTGACCAGCGCGGTCTTCGTGTCGTTCACTCGATCGATGTTCGGCGAGCGGCGCACTCGTCGTCCAAGACCGCCTCAGTCGGCTGTGATACTCACCGGGTATCAGTCGGTAGGCTGCCCGCGTGGACGATCTCGAGACCCGCGAGCTCAGATACTTCGTCGCGGTCGCCGAGGAACTGCACTTCGGGCGCGCCGCCGACCGGCTCGGGATGGCACAACCGCCGCTCTCGCGCGCGATCCGCCGGCTGGAGCGGCGGCTCGGCGTCCAGCTCTTCGAGCGGGACCGTCGTGGCGTGGCGCTCACCGGCGCCGGGGCAGTGCTGCTCCGGGAGGCCGGAGCGGCGCTCGACGCGGTCGCGGCCGCCGCGCGCCGGACCCGGCGCGCCGGGGACGCGAAGCGGTCGCTGGTGCTCGTGACGAAGGCCGGGGCGTCCCACGAGCTGCTGCGCCGGCTCCTCGACACGCTCGCGAACGAACCCGGTGCGGCACCGGTCGAGGTCCTGCTGTGCGAGGTCGGCGAGCAGGCGCGGCTGCTCCGCGACGGGCACGCCGACGTGGCGATCATGCATCGCCCGTTCGACGACCTCGCCGGGTTCGACACCGAGGACCTCTATGTCGAAGGCCAGGTCGCGATCCTTCCCGCGGGGCATCCGCTCGCGTCGCGAGATCAACTCACGCTGGCGGAGGTCCGCGACGTGCCGGACCTGCCGATCGCTCGATGGCCCCGGCTCGACGGGTCCTACCCGGACGGGCCCGGGCCGGAGGTGCGCACCCAGTTGCAGCTCGCCCAGCTCGTGGCGCTGGGCAAGACGCTGCTCGTCATCCCCGCCTCCAGCCGTGCCTGGCAGTGGCCCGAACACGTCGCGGTGCCCGTCGTCGACGCGCCGGACGTCACCACGGTGATCGCCTGGCCGCCGAGCAGCCGCTCCCCGGCGGTCGCATCGCTCGTCCGCTCGGCGACCATGCTCCGCGACACCGCGCCGCCTTCGCTCGCAGGCCGTGTCCCGCCCGGCTCGCCGGGTCCGTCCAGGAGCGACGCCCGTCCCTGAGGACGGGGAGCACGTCAAATCCTCTAGGGTTTCTCCTGTGAGTCACTCCCCGTACACCGACCTTGACCGGCCGCCACTGAACGCGCGGGCGCTGAACCGCGCGCTGGTCCGGCCCGGCGGGCTCTGGCGTGAGATCCGCGTGGTGCAGGAGACCGGGTCGACCAACGCCGACCTGGCGGACCTGGCCCGCGAGGGCGCCGAGCCGGGTCTGGTGCTGGTCGCGGAGGCGCAGACGTCGGGCCGTGGCCGGATGGGCCGCACGTGGTCGGCGCCGCCGAGGTCGGGTCTGGCGTTCTCCGTCCTGCTCCCGCAGGAGGAGTCCGTCACGCGGCTGGGCTGGCTGCCGCTGGTGGCCGGCGTCGCGGTCGTGTCGGCGCTGCGGGGGTTCGCCGAGGTCGAGGGCGTCGGCCGCGGCCGGATGGCCGAGGCCACGCTCAAGTGGCCCAACGACGTGCTGATCGGCGACCGCAAGCTGGCCGGCATCCTGGCCCAGCGGGTGGAGACCGGGGTGGTCGTGGGCATCGGGCTGAACGTCAGCCTCCGTACGGACGAGCTGCCGGTCCCGACCGCGACCTCGCTGGTCATCGAGGAGACGCCCGCCGACCGCGATCCGCTGCTCCGCGCGATCCTGCGCGCGCTGGAGACCCGCCACGACGAGCTTCGTACGCGCGGGGAGGCGCCGCTGCGCGAGGCGTACCGGGCGATGTGCGGCACGCTCGGCCGGCGGGTGCGCGTCGAGCTGCCCGACGGTTCGGCGCTCGTCGGGGAGGCCACCGACGTCGAGGAGGCCGGCCGTCTGGTGGTCCGTACGGACGATGGCGAGCATCTTCTCAATGCGGGAGATGTCGTACATGTCCGGTAGTTGACGTCAACTGGACCGGCCCCCACCGCGCCGGTTTAATGATTAAGTAATCCGTCCCCCCGGAGGTTCTTGCATGGCCAGTGTTGCGGAGGTCAAGGGCGCCATCGCCCAGGCCGGCGAAGAGGCGGAGCAGGCCGTGCAGCTGCTCGTCGAGGCCGGTGGCCGGGCCGAGGCCGCACTGCAGTTCCTGGTGGCCGTGGCGCAGGGCAGCGAGCACGACGCGCTGGAGGGTTCCCTGGGGGCGATGGGGCAGGCGGTGGAGAGCATCGGCGAATGCCAGGCGCAGATCGCCGCAGCGGTGGAAGAGGCCAACAAATACTCCGACGGGCTTTGAGTCGACCGACGCGCGTGCACCGTTCCAGGACCCAAAAATGACATTAAAGCCCGCTGAGCTCCTCGCTGCGGTGCGGCAGGACGTCCGGCGAGCACGCGCGACGATCCGCGCGCGCAGGGACGACCTCGACGAGACGATCGCCGGGTCGGAGGCCGCCGTCGAACGCGCCCGCGCGGAGGCCGAGGCGACGAGCGGCCCGGAGACCGAGACGGTCCTCGAACGCTGGCGGCGGTACGCCGGCGAGGTCGCCCCCGGTGCGGCCTCGGCCCCGTGGACCCGGTGGCCGTCCGAGCCGGAGCCGAGCGACGACGGACCCTGTCTCTACCGCGTCGGGTCGATCGACGGGCGGATCCCCGCGCTCGTGCCGCTGCTGGACGCCGGCCACCTGCGCGTCGCCGGCGACGACCTGGCCACCGCCGACGCGATCGTCGACTCCCTGCTGGTCCGCATCGTCGCGACGACGCGGCCGGGCACGGTGCGGATCAGCCTGTACGACCCGCGTCGGCTGGGCGCCGGCCTCGGCGGCTTCCACGCGCTGTCCCGGCCCGGCCTGCTCACGGTGTACGGCGTCGAGGAGCTGAAGGACCTCCTGGGGTCGCTCGACCGCGACATCCGGCGGATCCAGCGCGACGTCCTGGGCGGCGGGCACGCCTCGCTCGCCGAGCTCGCCGCCGCCCAGAACGGACGGCGGCCGGAGCCCTGGCGGGTGGTGATCGTGCAGGCCCCGGTGCGCGGCCTGCGCGACGACGAGATCGCCCACCTGGAGAGCGTGATGCACGCCGGTGCCGCCTGCGGCATCCACGTGATCTGCCGCGACGTCGCGCTGGAGCACGCACCCGGCCTGGAGACGATCGAGGTCGGCGCGGACGGCACGGTGCGGACGTCGATGACCGGCGACCTGGACGTCGCCGCCGAGCCGCCGCCGCCCGAGCTCGTCCGCGCGGTCTGCGAGCGCGCCGCCCGGTGGGTCGGCATCGAGCGCGACCCGCCGCGCTTCGCCGAGCTGCTGCCGCCACGGGTGTGGGAGGAGTCGTCGGCGCCGGGCGTCCGCGCGCCGATCGGCGAGGACGTCGACCGGTACGAGGCGGTCGAGGTGCTGCTCGGCGACGACCCGGTGCACGCGCTGGTCGGCGGGCCGCCGGGCTCGGGCAAGACCAACTTCCTGTACGCCCTGATCGGCTCGCTGGCCGCCCGCTACAGCCCGGACGAGCTGGAGTTCTACCTGCTCGACTTCAAGGAGGGCGTGTCGTTCGCGCGGCTGGCCAGCGGGCGCACCGACAAGACGTGGCTGCCGCACGCCCGGCTCATCGGCGTCAATATCAACCAGGACCGCGAGTTCGGCCTGGCGCTGCTGCGCTTCCTCGGCCACGAGCTCGAACGCCGCGGCGCCGCCGCACGCGAGCACGAGGTCACCAAGATCGAGGAGCTGCGCGCCGCCGACCCCGACGGCCACTGGCCGCGCATCGTCGCGGTGATCGACGAGTTCCAGGTGCTGATCCAGCAGTCCGGCCGGCTCACCGACGAGTCGCTGTACCTCCTCAACGACCTCGCCCGCCGCGGCCGGTCGCAGGGCATCCACCTGGTCCTCGCCAGCCAGAACGTCGGCGGCGTGCAGGCCCTCTGGGGACGCGGCGCGATCCTCGACCAGTTCACGCTGCGCGTCGCGTTGCCCAAGGCGCGGCGCATCCTGGCCGATGACAACCTCGCCGCCCAGCAGGTCGCGCGGTTCTGCGCCGTGGTCAACGCCGAGTCGGGGGCGCGGCAGGCCAACCGCGTGGCCCGGCTGCCCGACGCCGGGGCGCCCGGCACCTTCGACAAGCTCCAGCGCGAGCTGTGGCAGCAGCGGCCCGAGCAGCTCGCGCCGCCGCGCATCTTCGACGGCGCCCACGTGCCCGAGCTGATGAGCGTGCCGGTCCGGCCGCCGGGCGAGGGCGTCGTGGGCCAGCTGATCGACCTGGCCGGCAGCGCCGCCACCGTGCGCTTCGACCGCAACCCGGGCCGCAACCTCGCGGTGATCGGCACCCGCGCCGACGAGGCGTACGACGTGCTGTCCTCGGCGGTGATCTCCCTGGCCCGCGGGCACGCGCCCGGGTCGGCGGAGTTCGCCCTGTTCGAGGGCGAGGCGGACCCCCGCGTCGCGCGGCTGGCACGCTGGCTCGCCGACGAGGGGCACCGGGTGGAGGTCGTGACCGAGCTGCCCGAGCCGGGCGACCGGCCGGTGCCGGTGTACTTCGCGCTGTTCGCGGTGGATGCCGCGACCGCGCGCTCGGCGCCGCTGCGCGCCGCGGTGCGGCGGCTGGCCGAGCACGGGCCCGACGGCCAGATGCACGTGCTCGGCTGGTGGCGCACGGTCGACCGGCTGCGCTCCGACGTCGTGGAGCGCACCGGCCCGGTGCGCACGGTCGATGCGTGGGTCGCCCTGGACGTACGCGACAGCGAGCTGACACCGCTGCCGGGCGGGCAGTTGCAGAGCTGGACTCCGCGGAAGCGGCGTGCGCTCTTCTACGACCAGCGCACCGGCAGCGCGCCACAGCCGATCATCCCGTTCACCGTACTGAGCGACCAGGGTGAGTGACGCGATGACGCACGAGCGAGCGGCGTGGGCGGCCGAGGGACGAGGTGGCCCGCGGAGTGAGTGAGGAGCGCGAGCGATCCATGAGCACGCACCAGGTGGTCGACCCGCTGGCGGCGCGGCGGGCGTACAAGGAGCTGGCGGCCGAGGCGGGCCGGCTGCTGCACGCCGCCGACGACGCCCGGCGGCGGCTGGCCGAGGCCGAGGAGCGGCGCACCGCGACGTACGCCTCGGTCGAGCAGGAGTGGGCGCATCTCGACGGTCTCGAGGAGCGCGCGGCCGGCATCTGGCGGGAGCTGACCACGCGGTTCGGCCCGCACGTGACCGGGCCGCTGCCCGAGCCGGCCGACCGGATCGCACGCGGGCCCGACGCCGAAGTGCTGCTGAACGACGCGCGCCGGCGGGTGCGCGAGCCGGTCGACCACCCCCTCGCCGGCCGCTACGCCCGGATGGGCGTGCTCGGGTTCGCCGTCGCGGTGATCCTGACGCTGGTCGGGCTCGAGGTGAGCATGGCCCTGCACGGCGCGGGCCGGGTGCGGTGGTTCGCCGCCGGACTGCCGGCGCTGCTCGCGCCCTGGCTGGGCCACCTCGCGGCGAACGGCTGGATCCGCTACCGCACGTCGCACGAGGAGCAGGAGTACGCGGTGGACACCGCGATCGCGGGGGCGATCGGCGGCGGGACGGTGTGGCTGTTCGCCCTGACGTTCATCATCATCCGCGTCGCCACCTGAGCGACCCTTTCATTGTGTTCACGGCACGCCGCCCAGGCGATTTCTGTCAAGATATCCGCCATGGGTCTTCCGAAGAATTCGTTGACCGAGGATGAAAGGATCATCCTCGAATTTCATCCTCACTGGTCGACGCTCGTTTCGACGATCTTCTGGGCGATCGTCACGGTCGTCGTGGCGGGGGTGATCATTTTCTTCATCCCGGACGGGGACTCTCAGACGCTCATCCGTCTGATCGTCGCGGCCGTCGGCGTCGTGGCGATCATCGTGGTCGGCTTTCTGCCCTTCCTGCGCTGGGTCACGACCAGCTACACGCTGACGAACCGCCGGTTCGTGATGCGCCACGGCATCCTGTCCCGCTCCGGCCGCGACATCCCGCTGACCCGCGTGAACGACGTGTCCTTCTCGCACAGCCTGATCGAGCGGATCTTCGGCACCGGCACGCTCGTGGTCGAGTCCGGCGGTGAGAACGGCCAGCTCGTCCTCAAGAAGATCCCGCGGGTCGAGTACGCCCAGAACCAGCTGTACCGCCTCGTCGAGGAGCTGACGGACGGCGACGGCATCCGCCCGTGACCGTGGTCACGAGGCGATGAGCGAACTGCCGGGGCCGCGTCGGCTTGAGGAGCTGCTCCTCGGTGGTGAGCTGCGCTACACCAGGCTGGAGGCGATCCAGGCCGCCGGGGTGTCGGAGGAGTTCGCCCGGCGGCTCTGGCGTGCCCTGGGGTTCCCGCACGTCCCCGACGGCGTGGTCGCCTTCACCGAGGGCGACGTGGCCGCGCTCGCCGGGGTCGCCGGGCTGCGGGCCAGTGGCATGCTCGACGAGGAGATCACGCTCCGCATGTCCCGCGCCGTCGGGCAGACGATGGCGCGGCTCGCGAAATGGCAGGTCGACATCCTCGTCGAGACGATGACCGACCCGCTCGAACCACCGGACCCCGAGACCCTGCGGGTGATCACGGCCAACGCCGAGAGCCGCCTGGCCGATCTCGAACCCCTGATCACGCATGCCTGGCGCCGGCAGCTCGCCGCCGCCGGCGCACGGCTGCTCGCCGCGCAGGACACCGAGGAGCTCCAGACGCGGGCGGCCGTCGGTTTCGCCGACCTGGTCGCGTTCACCCGTACGAGCCGCGACCTGGACGAACGCGAGCTGGCCCGGCTCGTGGAGCGGTTCGAGGAGACGGCCTCGGACGTCGTCGCCGAGCACGGCGGGCGGCTCGTGAAGACCCTCGGCGACGAAGTGCTGTTCAGCGCCGACACCGCACGGACCGGTGCCGAGATCGGCCTGGCCGTCGCGGAGGCGGTACGCGAGGACGAGGGCATCCCCGACGTGCGGGTCGGCATGGCGTACGGCCCGGTGCTGCCGCTGCGCGGCGACGTGTTCGGCACCACGGTGAACCTCGCCAGCCGGCTCACCGCGATGGCCCGCCCGGGCACGGCTCTGGTCGACGCGGGCATGGCCGGAGAGCTGCGCGAGGACGACGCGTACGACCTGACGCGCATCACCCGCCGCCGCGCCCACGGCCTCGGCATGGTCCAGCCGTACGTCCTCCGGCGCCGATAGATCCGGATCGGCCGGGAACGCGGCCACGGCCGCGCGCGTCGGTAGTCATGATCCAATACTTGATCCGCCCGTCACGCCGACATCTGTGGAGGCTTCTCGTATGACCGACGCCCAGTACCCGCCCGCCGCGGTCGAACTGCGTGCGCGCGCCCTGGCCGCGCAGCGCGAAAGCCGGTGGGCGGAGGCCGAGGCGCTGTTCCGTCAGGCTTTCGAGGCCGGGCACCCCGTCGCCGCGTACGAACTCGGTCTCGGCCTGCTCGACCATGGCGACCGCGACGGGGCGAACGCATGGTACCGGCGCGCCGCCGAACAGGGCGTGCCCGCCGCCGCCTTCGAGATCGGCTACGAGGAGCAGCGCCAGGGCGACCTGGGCGAGGCCGAGCGGCTGTACCGGCAGGCCGCCGACGGAGGTCACCGCAGCGGGATCCTCAACCTGGGGGTGCTCCTGGAGAACCGGGGCGACCTGTCCGAGGCCATGGACCTCTACCGCCGTGCCTGGGACCTCGGCGAGCACAGGGCCGCGTTCAACATCGGCAAGATCCACGATGACGACGGCAAGGGCGATCTCGCGCTGGCCGCCGAGTGGTACGAGCGTGCGGCCGAGCGGGGCAACGCGGGCGCCGCGTACAACCTCGGGCACGTCCGGCGCGACCAGGGTGACGAAGCCGCGATGGTGAAGGCCTGGCAGCGGGCCGCGGAGCTCAAGCATCCCAAGGCCGCCTACAGCCTCGGGCTGATATTCAGGGAGAAGGGCGACAAGGAATCGGCCGTCGTGTGGCTGCGCCGGGCGGTGGAGGACTTCGCGCACAGGGCGGCGGCCGGGAAGCTCGCTGACATCTACGAAAGGGACGGCGACCGGGACCGGGCCCGGTTCTGGCGGGATGTCCCGTACGGGCTCGGCGCCTACAGCCCGGAGTTCGAGGCGTTCGCGAGCGAGGGCGCGGTCGCGGCGATCCACCGGCAGGACGTGCTGGGCGAGGCCCTGGGCGACGGCGACGTCAGCTTCGACGTCGACGAGCGGACGCTGACCACGGGGGGCCGCACCTACCACGGTGTCACGCTGCTCGGCAGCTTCTCGCACCTGGACCGGTCGTGGCTGTGGGCGTGGGCCAACGATCACTACCAGGACGACCACCCGGCCGTGGAGCCGCTGCGCGCCGTCCGCGAGTACGGCCGGGACCACGACATCGCCGAGTTCACGGTCGGGCGCCTCGACCTTTCCGGGTTTCCGAATCCGCACCAGGCCGGGACCACGGTGGCGATCGCCGCGGGGGCGCTGCTGGGCGGCAACGGCGTGCACAGCTGCGGGATCAACGATGGGCAGGGCTCGGCGTACTTCCATCTCGACGATCCGGAGCTGCCCGTCGCCGCCTACGATCCGCTCGCCGCCCCGCGTCTGGTGACGAGGGCCGTCGAGGTCTTCCCGTCCGATCCCCGCCGGGTCGTCCGGGGTCTCGTCGCCCACTACGGCTCGCGGATCGCGGAGGGCCCGAACGTGATCCAGGGGCACTTCCCGGACGGTCACACCCTCACGGTCGGGTTCTCCTCCGACGGGCTCGTCAGCGGCATCACCTCAAAGCACGACCCGTCCTAGCACCTGCGATCCGTCCACACGCCAGTCGATGACCGTTCATGGAGATTTCCCTCATGACCGATGACCAGTACCCGCCCGCGGCGGTCGGACTCCGTGAGCGTGCGCGAGAGGCCGAGCGTGAGGGCCGGTGGGCGGAGGCCGAAGAGTTGTTCCGGCAGGCGGTCGAGGCCGGAGACCCCGTCGCCGCGTACCACTTCGGCAACGGCCTGGCCGACCGCGGTGACGACGCCGGGGCGGAGACCTGGTACCGGCGTGCCGCCGAGCAGGGCGTGGCCGCCGCCGCCTTCGAGATGGGTTACCTGGAGGAGAGCCGGGGCGACCAGGACGAGGCCGAGCGATGGTACCGGCGGGCCGCCGACGGCGGTGACCGAAGCGGAACCCTCAACCTCGCGGCGCTCCTGGAGAACCGTGGGGACCTGCCCGCCGCCATGGATCTCTTCCGCCGTGCCTGGGAGCTGGGCTCCGACAAGGCCGCGTTCAACCTCGGCAGGCTCTACGACGACGGCGGCGAGGGCGATCTCGCTACGGCCGCGGAGTGGTACGAGCGCGCCGCCGACCGGGGCAATGCGGGCGCCGCCTACAACCTCGGGCACGTCCGGCGGGATCTGGGCGACACGGAGGCGCAGGTGGCGGCATGGCGGCGGGCCGCGGACCTCGGCGAGCCCAAGGCCGCCTACAGCCTCGCGGTCGAGTTCAGGCGTCAGGGCGACCAGGAGTCGGCCGCCACGTGGCTGCGGCGGGCGGTGGAGGAGTTCGGCGACGCGACCGCCGCCGGCGTGCTCGCCGAGTCGTACGAAGGGCGCGGTGACCGGGACCTGGCCGTGTTCTGGCGGAATGCCCTGTACGGGCTCGGCACCTACAGTCCGCGGTTCGAGGCGTTCGCGAGCCAGGGCTCGGTCGCGGCGATCCACCAGCAGGACCTGCTGGGCGAGGCCCTGGGCGACGGCTACGTCAGCTTCGACGTCGATGAGCGGACGCTGACCACCGGGGGTCGCACCTACCACGGCGTCACGCTGCTCGGCAGCTTCTCGGACCTGGACCGGACCTGGCTGTGGGCGTGGGCCAACCAGCACTACGGCGACGACCATCCCGCCGTCGGGCCGCTGCGGGCCATCCGCGAGTACGGCCGCGACCACGACCTCCCCGAACTCACGATCGGATGCCTGAACCTGTCCGGCTTCCCGCAACCACACCAGGCCGCGACCACGATGGCCATCGCCGCGGGCGCGCTGCTCGGCGGCAACGGTGTCCACAGCGTCCGGATCAACGACGGCAGGGGCTCGGTGTACTTCCACCTCGACGATCCGGAGCTGCCCGTCGCCGCCTACGACCCGATCAAGGCCGCGGGCCTGGTGATGAGGGCCGTCGAGGTCTTCCCGTCCGACCATCGCCGGGTCGTCCGGGGCCTCATCGCCCACTACGGCGGGATGATCGCCGAGGCTCCGGACGTGATCCAGGGGCGTTTTCCGGAGGGCCACACCCTCACGGTCGGCTTCACCTCCGACGGGCTCGTGAAGGCCATCACGTCCGAACGCTAGCCCCGCGTCAGGCGCAGGCGGCGTAGAGGACGTCGCGGAGGCCGGGCACGTCCTCCTGGTCGCCGCGCCAGACGAGACGCAGGCTCAGCGCGGGGGCCGGCAGGTCGAGCCGGGTGAGGGTGCCGGCGTCGCGGGCGGACGCCACCGCGAACTCCGGAAGCAGCGCGACGCCGAGGCCCTGCTCGGCCCAGGCGCGCATCACCGGGACACCGCCGGTCCAGACGCGCTCCGGGCCGGGACCCACGACCCGGTCCGCGGCCATGAGGAACGAACAGTTCGGGGCGTTGACGAGCAGGCGTTCCTCCGCCAGGTCGGCCGGGGTCAGGCCGGCGCGCCCGGCCAGCGGGTGGCGCGGGGCCGCGACGAGGGTGAGCGGCACCTCGTCCACGTCGAGGAAGGTCAGCGGCTCCGGCGGGGTGGGGAAGCCCAGGTCGCCGAGGGCCTCACCGGTGTCCAGGACCAGGGCCGCCTCCAGCCGCCCCGCGATGACGTCCGCCAGCAGGTCGGCGCGGCTCACGCTGGGGCGTACCTCGACCTCGACGCCGGGGCGGCGCTCGGCGAGCCGGGCCAGCACGCGGGGCACGTACGTGGCGGCGATGGTCTCCAGCGCGCCGAGCCGTACCTGCCGGGACCGCCCGGCCACCTCGGCGCGCGCCTGTTCGGCCTGGGCGAGGAGGCGGCGGGCCCAGACCAGCAGCCGCTCGCCCGCCCCGGTCGGCCGCATCCCCGTCGGGGTCCGCTCGAACAGCGGCACCCCGAGCGACCGCTCCAGGGCGCGGATCTGCGCGGACACGCTGGAGGGCGCGCGGTCGAGCGCGACGGCGGCGTCGGTCACGGTCCGGTGGCGTACGACGGCCTCGAAGATCCGTAGCTGGTGGAACTCCATGGCCATCGCAACCCCGCCGTGGCGTTCGGAAATTCCGAACGGGCGTGCGGACGGGCCGGTGGAGCGCGCGCGGCCCGATCCGGACAGTGGGGCGCATGACCACTCTGAGATCTCCCGCCCGGGAGACGACCGGGCACGGGCTCGCGCTCTTCGGCATCGCTCTGGGCTACTTCATGGTGCTGCTCGACATGACCGTGCTGTCGGTGGCCGAGCCGGACCTGGCCGCCTCGCTGCACACCTCGGTGTCCGGCCTGCAGTGGGCGACGACCGGCTACACCGTGGTGTTCGGGGCGCTGCTGCTGTCGGCGGGGGCCGTGGCCGACCGGTACGGGGCGCACCGGGTGTTCCGCGTCGCGGTCGCGGTGTTCGGGCTCGGCTCGCTGCTGTCGGCGTTCGCGCCGGCGCTGGGCGTCCTCATCGCGCTGCGGGTGGTGCTCGGCGTCGCCGGTGCGGCGTGCGTGCCGGCGTCGATGGCGATGATCGCGCGGCTCTACCCGGTGCCGGCCGAGCGCACCCGGGCCGTCGCGGTCTGGGCGTCCGTCAGCGGCGCCGCGGTCGCGGCGGGCCCGATCGCCGGCGGCGTGCTGGTCGACCTCGTGGGCTGGCGTGCGATCTTCTGGGTGAACGTGCCGATCGCGCTGGCCGTCCTCGCGCTGGTCGCGGGGCCCGCGGTGCACTGCCCCCGCGGCGACCGGCGGATCGACTGGGCGGCCCAGCTCGCCGCCTGCGCCGTGCTGGCGCTGCTGACCGACGCGCTGATCGCCGCCGGCGCCCGCTCCTGGGCGCACGTGGCCGGGTCCGGGGCGGCCACGGTGCTCGCTGCGGCCGGGTTCGCCGTCCTGGAGCGGCGCAGCGCGGCGCCGGTGCTCGACCGGGTGCTGCTGCGCGCGCGTGGGGTACGGGCCGGGCTGGCGGCCGGGGCGGCGGTGAACTTCGCCCTGAACGGTGGCCTGTTCGTGCTGCCGCTGCTGCTCCAGGAGCAGCGGCACCTCGGCGCGGCCGTCAGCGGGCTGGCCTTCCTGCCGCTCACCCTGCCGTTCGTGGCGAACCCGCCGGTGACCGGCCGGATCGTCGCGCGGGTCGGACCCCGTCCGCCGATCCTGGCGGGGATGACGCTGCTGACGCTGGGCGGTGCCGCGCTCGGCTGGGCGGTCGCCGCCGGGGCCGGGTACGCCGTGCTCGCCGCCGGGCTGCTGCTGACCGGGTTCGGCGTCTCGCTCGTGCTGCCCTCGCTGGTCGCGGCCATCCTCGACGTCGCGCCGGAGGGGACGGCCGGCGCGGCGGGCGGGACGCTGAACGCCGTACGCCAGACCGGGGCGACGCTCGGGGTCGCCGCCATGGGTGCCGTGCTCGGCCACGGGACGGAGTACGCGCTGTTCCTGTCCGCCGGGGTGTGCCTCGTGGCGGGCGCCTGGTTCGCCCTCGCCGGCGACCGGCGCTGAGCGCGTGATTCCGGGCGGCGCGGGCGCGCATTACATTGGCGGGCAGGAGGTGGGATTTCATGAGCGACCTGCCCGCCCGGATCTCGCTGCGTGAAGTGGGGCCCCGCGACGGTCTGCAGAACGAGGAGCCGGTACCGACGGAGGCCAAGGTCGAGCTGATCGACGCCCTGTCGCGTACGGGCGTCGGCCGCATCGAGGCCGTGTCGTTCGTGCATCCGAGGGCGATCCCGCAGATGGCGGACGCCGACGAGGTGTGGAGCCGGGTGCGCCGCGCCGGCGACGTACGCTACTCGGCCCTGGTGCCCAACCTCCGTGGTGCCGAGCGCGCGCTGGACGCCGGCTTCACCGAGCTGGAGGTCGTGGTCTCGGCCTCCGACACGCACAACCGCAAGAACGTGGGTCGCTCCACCGAGGAGTCGCTCGACGACATCACCAAGATCATCGATCTCGCGCACGGCCGTGGCGCCACCTGCCAGGTGATCGTCTCCACCGCGTGGGGCTGCCCGTACGAGGGTGACGTGCCGGTCGAGCGGGTCGTCGCGACCGCCACGCGGGCGGTGCGCGACGGGGCGGACAGCGCCTCGTTCGGCGACACGACCGGCATGGCGACCCCGGCGCGCGTGACCCGGCTGGTCGGGGAGTTCCGCATGGCCAACCCCGAGACCTCGCTCAACCTGCACTTCCACAACACCCGGGGCACGGGCCTCGCGAACGTGCTCGCGGCGCTCCAGCTGGGCGTGGCCGACTTCGACGCCAGCGTCGGTGGCCTGGGCGGCTGCCCCTACGCCCCCGGGGCGACCGGGAACATCGCGTCCGAAGAACTGGTTCACATGGTGGAGGACATGGGCGTGGCCACGGGCGTCGACCTCGATGCCCTCATCGACGTCGCCGCGAGGGCGGAGACGATGGTCGGCCACACGTTGCCCTCACAGGTGCTGCGCGCGGGCCCCCGGAGCCGCACGATCTCTCCCTGAGCGATCGGGCCGCCTGGGTAGCAGGAAGGTAAGCCCCCGTTGGCTTCAAGTTCAGATTGGACGGGGAGCATATCTGTCATGAGTGTCGAAGCCGGACAATTCTCCGAGGTGGAAGGCGAGTTCCCCGAAGACCGGTTTCTTGATCGCGAGGAGAGCTGGCTGCGGTTCAACCAGCGTGTGCTGGACCTGGCCGGCGACCCCGATCTTCCCCTGCTCGAACGCGTCCGCTTCCTCTCGATCTTCGCCAGCAATCTGGACGAGTTCTTCATGGTCCGGGTGGCCGGGCTGACCCGGCGCATGGCCACCGGGATCGCCGTGCAGACCGCGAGCGGCCGGCAGCCGCGCGAGGTGCTCGCCCGCACCTCCGAGGTCGCCCACGAGCTGATGCTCCGGCACGCCGCCTGCTTCCACGACGAGATCCTGCCCGCCCTCGCCAAGGAGGGCATCGAGATCCTGCGCTGGGATGAGCTGGCCGACACCGAGAAGGAGGAGCTCCACCGCCTGTTCCGGCGGCGGATCTACCCCGTGCTCACGCCACTCGTCGTCGATCCGGCGCACCCGTTCCCCTACATCTCCGGCCTGTCGCTCAACCTCGCCGTCGTCGTCCGCGACCCCGAGACCGAGGAGACGCTCTTCGCCCGGGTCAAGGTGCCGCCGCTGCTGCCGAGATTCCTGGAGGCGTCACCGTCGCGGTTCGTCCCGCTCGAGGACGTGATCGCCGAGAACCTCCCGCAGCTGTTCACCGGCACCGAGATCCTCGAGCACCACGCGTTCCGCGTCACCCGCAACCAGGATCTCGAGGTGGACGAGGACATCGCGGAGAACCTCCTCCAGGCGCTGGAGCGCGAGCTGCTGCGCCGCCGCTTCGGCCCGGTCGTCCGGCTGGAGGTCGAGGAGTCGATCACCCCGGAGGTGCTCGAACTGCTGACCACCGAGCTCGGCCTGGACGAGAGCTCGGTCTACCGGGTGCCCGGCCCGCTCGACCTCGGCGGCCTCGACGCGATCGCCGACCTGGACCGCAGCGAGCTGAAGTACCCGCCGTTCGTGCCCTCGGAGGCGGCCCTCCCGCACGACACCGACATCTTCGCCACGCTGCGCGACCACGACGTGCTCGTGCACCACCCGTACGACTCGTTCACGACGAGCGTCGAGCGGCTCATCGAGGACGCCGCCGCCGACCCGCAGGTGCTGGCGATCAAGCAGACGCTCTACCGGACGAGCGGCGACTCGCCGATCATCGACGCGCTCATCGACGCGGCCGAGGCGGGCAAGCAGGTCGTCGTGGTGGTGGAGATCAAGGCGCGGTTCGACGAGCGCGCCAACATCACCTGGGCACGCAAGCTGGAGCAGGCCGGCTGCCACGTCGTCTACGGCTTCGTCGGCCTCAAGACGCACTGCAAGCTGGCCCTCGTCGTCCGCGAGGAGTCCGACGGGACCCTGCGCCGCTACTGCCACATCGGCACCGGCAACTACAACCCCAAGACCGCCCGCATCTACGAGGACTACGGCCTGCTCACCGCCGACCCGCAGGTGGGCGAGGACGTCACGGACCTGTTCAACCACCTCACCGGCTACACGCGTGACACCGAGTACCGGCGGCTCCTGGTCGCGCCGTACTCCCTGCGCGCCGGCCTGGTGAGGCGCATCGAGCGGGAGACCGACAACCAGCTGCGAGGCCGGCCAGCGCGCATTCGCTTCAAGTGCAACGCCCTCGTGGACGAAGTGATCATCGACGCGCTGTATCGCGCGTCGCAGGCGGGCGTGCCGATCGACATCTGGGTGCGTGGCATCTGCGCGCTGCGGCCCGGCGTGAGCGGGCTGTCGGAGACGATCCAGGTGCGCAGCGTCCTCGGCCGCTTCCTGGAGCACTCGCGCATCTACGCCTTCGAGAACGGCGGCGAGCCGGAGGTGTGGATCGGCAGCGCCGACCTCATGCACCGCAACCTCGACCGCCGCGTCGAGGTGCTCGTCCGCGTCACCGACCGGAACCACTGCGCGGACCTGCTGGGCCGCTTCGACCTGGCGATGGGCATGGACACCCAGTGCTGGCTGCTGAACGAAGACGGCGACTGGACCCGGCACGGAGGCTCCACGCACATCCAGACCCACCTCATGCGGACGCGGCGATGGAGGACCGTCGATGGGTGATGGCCCCGACCCGATCCGGGCGGCGGGCGCCGTCCTGTGGCGGCCCGGAGAGAGCGGTCCCGAGGTCGCGCTGGTCCACCGGCCCAGGTACGACGACTGGTCCTTTCCCAAGGGCAAGGCCAAGGACGGCGAGCACGTGCTCCGTACGGCCGTACGCGAGGTCTGGGAGGAGAGCGGCGTCCGGCCGGTCCTGGGCCGCCGCCTGCCCGCGCGCGAGTATGAGAAGGAGCGCCGGCCCAAGCGCGTCGACTACTGGGCGGCCACCGGAGATGGCGGCGACTTCCGCCCGAACGAGGAGATCGACCGGGTCGAGTGGCTGCCGGTGCCCGAGGCCGAGCGGCGGCTGAGCTACGAGCACGACGCCGACCTGCTGCGCGAGTTCGCCTCCGGCCCCAGCCGGACCACGCCGTACATCGTGCTGCGGCACACCTCGGCCGGTGACAAGCGCGCGTGGGACGGCGACGACGGGCTGCGGCCCCTCGACGAGCGCGGTCGTGCCGGGGCCGCCGCGCTGGCCGAGACGCTGGCGGCGTACGGCCCGGCCCGGGTGTTCAGCTCCGCGACCGCGCGCTGCGTGGAGACCGTGCTGCCGTACGCCGCGCGGATGAGCACCGACATCCGTACCGACTGGGCGTTCTCGATGGGCACGCCGATGGGCGCCTCGAAGGAGGCGGGCGGCCGGTTCGCCCGGCTCATCGGCGAGGGCGTCGCGGCGCTCGTCTGCACCCATGGCGAACTGGTGCCCGAACTGGTCGAGCGCGCCTGCGAGACGCTCGGCGCGCCCGCGCCGGAGGATCCCCGGCTGCCCAAGGGCGGCTTCTGGGTGCTGCACGTCGCCGACGGCGCGCTCGTCTCAGCGGAGCGGCACCGCTTCTGACCGAGCGAAGCGAGGGAAGCGAATACGCGCGGCGGCGGTCACCTCCTCCGACGAAGGAGGATTCCTGAGCGATGTGATACTTCTCGTACATCATCGGCGGGCGAAAGGGTGTGTGATCGGATGCCGCACGAGGTACGAGGGGTCGTCGCGCGTTCCAAGGGCGCGCAGGTCGCCATCGAGACGATCGTCGTCCCCGACCCGGGGCCCGGCGAGGCCCTGGTCGAGGTCCGGTCCTGCGGCGTGTGCCACACCGACCTGCACTACCGCGAGGGCGGCATCAACGACGAGTTCCCGTTCCTGCTCGGCCACGAGGCCGCCGGTGTGGTCGAGGCGGTCGGCGAGGGCGTCACCGACGTCGCGCCGGGCGACTTCGTCATCCTCAACTGGCGCGCGGTCTGCGGGCAGTGCCGCGCCTGCCTGCGCGGCCGTCCCTGGTACTGCTTCGCGACGCACAACGCCGCGCAGAAGATGACGCTGACCGACGGCACCGAGCTCTCACCCGCCCTGGGCATCGGCGCGTTCGCCGAGAAGACCCTCGTGCACGCGGGTCAGTGCACCAAGGTGAACCCCGCCGCCTCGCCCGCCGCGGCCGGGCTGCTGGGCTGCGGCGTCATGGCCGGCCTCGGCGCGGCGATCAACACCGGCGGCGTGACGCGGGGCGACTCGGTCGCGGTCATCGGCTGCGGCGGTGTCGGCGACGCCGCGATCGCCGGGGCACGCCTGGCCGGCGCCGCGAAGATCATCGCCGTCGACATCGACGACCGGAAGCTGGAGTGGGCCCGCGGCTTCGGCGCCACCGACACCGTGAACTCCCGCGAGACCGACCCGGTCGAGGCGATCCGCGCGCTGACCGGCGGCAACGGCGCCGACGTGGTGGTCGAGGCCATCGGCCGGCCCGAGACGTACGAGCAGGCGTTCTACGCCCGCGACCTGGCCGGCACGGTCGTCCTCGTCGGCGTGCCGACCCCCGAGATGAAGATCGAGCTGCCGCTGCTGGAGGTGTTCGGCCGCGGCGGGGCGCTGAAGTCCTCCTGGTACGGCGACTGCCTGCCCTCCCGCGACTTCCCGATGCTCGTGGATCTCTACCTCCAGGGCCGCCTCGACCTCGACGGCTTCGTCTCCGAGACCATCGGCCTGGACGAGGTCGAGGAGGCGTTCGGCAAGATGGAGCGCGGCGAGGTCCTGCGCTCGGTGGTGAACCTGTGATCGGTCATCTCGTCACCTCCGGGACGTTCAGCCTCGACGGCGGCACCTGGGACGTCGACAACAACGTGTGGCTGGTCGGCGACGACCGCGAGGTGCTCGTCATCGACGCCGCGCACGACGCCGACGCGATCGCCGCCGCGGTCGGCGACCGCCGCCTGACCGCGATCGTCTCGACCCACGCCCACAACGACCACATCGACGCCGCCGCCGAGCTGGCCGGCCGTACGGGCGCGCCGATCCTGCTGCACCCGGACGACATGGTGCTGTGGCGGATGACCTACCCCGACCGCGAGCCGGACCGCGCCCTCGCGGACGGCGACGAGCTGACCGTGGCCGGCACGACCCTGCGGGTGCTGCACACGCCGGGCCACGCCCCGGGCGCGGTCTGCCTCTACGCCCCGGACCTGGGCACGGTCTTCACCGGCGACACGCTGTTCAACGGCGGCCCGGGCGCGACCGGGCGCTCCTACTCCGACTTCGGCGTGATCATCGACTCGATCCGCGACCGCCTGCTGACCCTCCCGCCGGACACCGTCGTACGGACCGGGCACGGCGACACCACGACGATCGGCGACGAGGCGCCGCACCTCGACGAGTGGATCGCCCGGGGCCACTGAGGTGGCGAGCCTGGAGGACGCGGAGCGGATCGCCTCGGCGCTGCCCGAGGTGACCGAGGGCACGCGCTACGGCAACCGCACGTGGCTGGTCCGCGGCAAGGGTTTCGCCTGGGAACGCCCGTTCAGCAAGGCCGACCTCAAGCGGTTCGGGGACGCCACCCCGCCGGACGGCCCCATCCTGGCCGTCCGGGTCGAGGACCTCGGCGACAAGGAGGCCGCGCTCGCCGCACACCCGGCGTCCTTCTTCACGATCCCGCACTTCGACGGGTACGCCGCCGTGCTCATCCAGCTCCGCCGCGTGGGCGAGAAGGAGCTGGCCGAGGCGATCGCCGACGCCTGGCTGGCCTGCGCGCCGCGCACGCTCGCGAAGGAGTACCTGGGTCGGTCGCCGGCGTAGCGCTCGGGCGCCCACCAGGCCCGTCACCCGGTCAGGGACGGGTGGGCGGGTGAGGGGTCTCGTTGGTCCAGCCCGCCTTCAGATAGGTCATCCCCGTGTGTCCTACTCCCGTGATCGGGCTCTGGGAGAGGAGCACCGCGCCCGCCGGGTCGACCAGGTATCGAGTGCCGTGGATGATGAGCGCGTACCCCGATCGCCCCTGCTCGTCCTTTGCCCGGCCGGCGTCCTTGACGTCCGGTCGTCCGGCCAGCGCGCGGAAGGCCGCCGCCCTGGTCTTCGGTGTGGCCGGCGCCTCGGCCAGCAGCTCGGCGAGCAGGTCGTCGGTGTAGGCGTCGATGTCCTTCTGGCGCCAGAGGGGGGAGACGGACCGGGCGACGCCGTTCGCCCACTTCTCGATGCCCTTCGTGGTGGTGGGCAGTTTCCTGATCTGGTTGAGGGTGAACATGTGGTCCGCCACCTCGAAGGGACGCGGCGACTTCTTCTTGCTCCGATAGACCGTCCCCGGCTTGCCCGCCCCGTCGCGGCCCTCCAGGATCAGCAGTCCCCCCCAGTAGTAGCCGTCCTTGCCGTACCAGCTGTCGTCGATCTCCTTGGTGGACTGCACCTCCCGAAGCACGCTGACATGCCAGTACGCGCCGTCGGCGGCCGGCTGCCGCTCCGCGTTGGTCGCCGCGGCCAGCAGCACCTGCCGTGTGGACGGCAGGGTGGTGGAGGGGGAGCGCTTCACGGGCCGGGGCGCGGGCGTGGAGCCGCCGGAGACCGCGAAGACGGCGGCCCCGGCGGCGGCGGCGAGGCCTCCCACGACGGCCGTCCACCGGGCGAACCCGCGAGCGCGCACGCTCCGGGTGCCCACCCGTGGTGCCGCGGACGGGGAGTCGATGGCCGCCAGCAGCCGCTCCCGGCCGGTGTCCAGACGCTGCCGGGACGGGATCGGGGCGTCGGCACGCATCGTACGCACCAGATCGAGATCGTTCACGGCCGGCACCTCAGCTTTCCTCTGTAACGAACATGGGGTTCCCGTCGCCGAGCGCGACACGGATCTTCCGCCGAGCGCGGTGCAGCCGTGACCGCACCGTTCCCACGGAGGTGCCCAACGCCTGGGCCGGGCCGGCGTTTCTCGAACGCCCGGTAGAACGTCTCGGCGGTGACGTCATCGGCGAGATCGTCACCCAGCCTGCGGGCGACGTAACGGCTGATGTGGGCCGCGTGCCGCTCATACAGCGCGGCGAACACCCCGGGCTCCCGCCAGGACCGCTCGATGACAGCGGCGTCGCTCGCGCCGTGTCGGGTCGGCACAGTCATACGGCTCCTGTCTCTCGCAGCCGGGGATCCGGCCGTACGCGGGTGTGCGCTTCACCCGCTTTTCCCCGAACCTGCGATCGAGTTCCCTCGAGGAGCCGCCGCCGTAAGAGACGCCGGAATCTTCGGCACCGGCGTGTTCGGCGCGGTGCCGGTCGGTGGCATGAGCCGTGGCCGGCGCGAGCCGGTCCTCAGTCGTCGTCGGAGCTTCTCGGCGGAGCGTAGCGCTGGAGGTAGAGCTGTTCGCCGAGCGTCTCCAGCAGCTCCAGCTCGGTCTCCAGGTAGTCGACGTGCTCCTCTTCGTCCTCGAGGATGCGTTCGAAGATGCGCGCCGAGGTGACGTCGCCCCGCGAGCGCATCAGCTCGATGCCGGGCCGCAGCCGTCCGATGGCCTCCATCTCGATGGCCAGGTCCGAGCGGATCTGCTCGGGCACCGTCTGGCCGATGCGCAGCGGGTTGATCCGCTGGTAGTTGGGCAGCGCCGACAGCATGAGCAGGCGGTCGGTGAGGGTCTCCGCGTGCCGCATCTCATCGAACGACTCGGCCCTGGTGTGCTCAGCCAGCGCGGTGTACCCCCAGTGCTCCTGCATCTTCGAGTGCAGGAAGTACTGGTTGATCGCCGTGAGCTCGGCCGTCAACTGCTCGTTGAGCAGGTTGATGACGTCGATGTCGCCTTCCATGTCTCCCAATCGTGGCACGCGCACGGCAAAGCGCGGGCAATACCCCGCCATACGCGCTGATCAGGCGGCCGCTTCGACGGCCTCCCCGGGCTCCGCCGGGGTCTCCCTGAGCATCGCGCAGATGCGGTTGACGCACGAGCCGCAGCCCGGCCGCATGCCGCACGCCGCCCGGACCTCCTTGGCCGTACAGGCCCCGGCCGCCATGTGCTCGCGCACGACGTCCTCGGTGACGGCGTGGCAGACACAGACGTACATGGCGGGGGAACCTCCGGGGGACGAGGCGATTAGGTAAGGCTCCCCTAAGCTAACGCACGGACCCGGGCTTTGGCCAATCTTCGCTGGTCAGATGCAATGTAGCGTGCGTCACAAAGCCTGTCCGCGCGACGCGGCCCCGCGCCGCGGGCGGACGCGGGGCCGTCGAGCACATGGCGGTCAGTGGCCGGAAGGAGGGTTGGGGGCCTCGTTGGTCCAGCCGGCCTTCAGGTAGGTCGTCGCCCCGTACTTCCCATCCGCGGTGGTGCTTTCGGAGAGCAGCGTCGCGGTGGACGGGTCGATCAGGTACCGAGTGCCGTCGATCCTCAGCGCGTATCCCGTGCGTCCCTCTTCGTCCTTGGCTCTGCCGGCGTTCTTGACGAACGGTCGGCCGGCCAATGCCCGAAAGGCCGCCGCCCGGGTCTGGGGTGTCGCCGGCGCCTCGGCCAGCAGTTGGATGAGCAGGTCGGTGGTGAAGCCGTCGATGTCATACTGGCGCCAGTCGGGCGAGACATGCCGGGCGACGCCGCTCGCCCACTTCACGATGCCTCTCGTGGTGGTGGGCAGCCCCTTGATCTCGGCGAGGGTGAACCGGCGATCGGACAGCTCGAAGGGGCGTGAGGACTTCTTCTTGTCCCGGTAGATGCTCGCCGGCCCGCTCGGCCCGCCGGTGCCGTCCAGGGTCAGCGTGCCCTGCCAGTAATAGCCGTCCTTGCCGTACCAGTCCTCGAGAATCTGCTTGTGGTCCACCTTGCCGACACGCACCTCCCGAAGCGTTCTGACGCGCCAGTAGGCGCCGTCGGTGGCCGGCCGCCGCTCCGCGCTGGTCGCGGCGGCCAGCAGCATCTGGCGCGTGGACATCGTCCTGCCACCGTTGATGGGGGTGGACGATGAGCCCGGCGCGGGCGGAGCCCCGGCCGGCCCGCTGTCGTGGCCGACGGCGACGAAGGTGACCGCGGCGGCCACGGCGACGGCCGTCAGGGCCGAGGCCAGGAAGACGGGCCATCGCTTCGGGGACCGGCGCGGGGCCTGCTCGGCCGACCGCAGATCTTGGTGGATCCGGCTCATCACGAACTCCTGGAGTCGTTGGTGACGGTCGCGCGGCAGGTCCCGCTCCACCGGCCCCGGCAAGAGCCGGGCCAGTTCGGCACGTTCGTTCGGGTCGGGCTGAGTCGAGGTGCCGTTCATCGCGTGTTCTCCTGGGCGGACCGGACCGCGGTTCCGCGGTCGCCTTCTCCCTGTCCGTGGCCGGCGTGCGGTTCCCGATCTCCTTCGGGCGGCCGAAGTCTTCCGGCGGTGACGAGCTTGTCGAGCCTCCTGCGTGCTCTGGACAGCCGGGAACGCACCGTGCCGACCGGAACGCCGAGCGCTTCGGCGGCCTCGGCGTAGTCGAGCCCGGCCCACACGCACAGCGCGAGCACCTCACGCTCGGGCTTGCGCAGCGCCGCCATGGCCGTACGCACCAGGGCGAGCCGTTCGCGGTCATCGATGCGGGTGGTCACCTCGTCGGCGAAGTCCGGTGCCGCCTCCTGCTTCGGAAGTCGCGCCAGTGCGCCGTCATGCCGCCGGGCGGTGCGGCGAACGTTACGCGAGACGTTCGTGGCGATGCCGAGGAGCCAGGGGCGCAGCGACCCGCCGTCGGCACCGGCGTCGACCCTGTCACGCAGACGCCATGCCTCGAGGAAGGTCAGTGACACCACGTCCTCCGCCGTCGACCAGTTCCCCGTCAGCCGGAAGGCGTGGTTGTAAACCGAGCGAACATGTTCGTCGAACAGCTCTCGGAACGCATCCGGGTCCCCGGCGTTGACACGGGCACGCATACTCATCTCCACACACACCGCCTGTCCGCCCGCACCACCGAGTTCCTGTGGTCTATCTCACACGTGGTCGGTCGAGGAGCGGCCTCCGGAGTTCCGGAAGGAGCCACGAGCGTGTGCCCCCGGGCGGGGTTGAGTCGATCACCTGGGGGAAATGGACCGATGTGATGCGTATTTGGCCAGGTGACCCCTATCCCTTGGGGGCCACCTATGACGGCGCGGGCACGAACTTCTCCGTCTTCTCCGAGGCCGCCGACAGGGTCGAACTCTGCCTGTTCGACGACGCCGGCGAGGAGACACGGATCCCCCTCACCGAACTCGACGGCTCCGTCTGGCACGGCTACGTGCCCTGGGTCGGCCCCGGCCAGCGGTACGGCTTCCGGGTGCACGGCCCCTACGACCCGGCCCAGGGGCTGCGCTGCAACCCCGCCAAGCTGCTGCTCGACCCCTACGCCAAGGCGGTCGAGGGCGACGTGGAGTGGAACGAGGCGCTGTTCGCCTACCGGTTCGCCGATCCGGGCGTGCGCAACGACGACGACAGCGCCCCGTACATGCCCAAGAGCATCGTGGTCAACCCGTACTTCGACTGGGGCGACGACCGCGCGCCGCGCACGCCGTACCACGAGACGGTGGTCTACGAGGCCCACGTGAAGGGCCTGACCCGGCGGCATCCGGAGGTCGCCGAGGCGGAGCGCGGCACGTACGCGGCCCTGGCGAACCCGGTGATGATCGACTACCTGCGGGGGCTCGGCGTCACCGCGATCGAGCTGATGCCGGTCCACCAGTTCGTGCACGACGACGCACTGCTCCAGCGCGGCCTCACCAACTACTGGGGCTACAACAGCCTCGCCTTCTTCGCCCCGCACAACGGGTACGCGGCGAGCGGTTCGCGCGGCGAGCAGGTGCAGGAGTTCAAGCTGATGGTGCGAACCCTGCACCAGGCGGGGATCGAGGTGATCCTCGACGTGGTCTACAACCACACCGCCGAGGGCAACCACCTCGGGCCCACGCTGGGGTTCCGCGGCATCGACAACCGCAGTTACTACCGGCTCGTCGACGGCGACCCGCGCTACTACATGGACACCACCGGCACCGGCAACAGCATCAACGTCCAGCACCCGCACGCGCTTCAGCTGATCATGGACTCGCTGCGTTACTGGGTGACCGAGATGCACGTGGACGGCTTCCGCTTCGACCTCGCCTCGACGCTGGCGCGCGAACTGCACGCCGTGGACCGGCTGTCCGCCTTCTTCGACCTGGTGCAGCAGGACCCGGTCGTCTCCCAGGTCAAGCTGATCGCCGAGCCGTGGGACGTCGGCGAGGGCGGCTACCAGGTCGGCAACTTCCCCCCGCTGTGGACCGAGTGGAACGGCAAGTACCGCGACTCGATCCGCGACTTCTGGCGCGGCACCGACGGCATGCTGCCGGAGTTCGCGCGCAGGTTCACCGGCTCCAGCGACCTGTACGCCGACGACGGCCGCCGGCCGCTCGCCTCGATCAACTTCGTCACCTGCCACGACGGCTTCACGCTGCACGACCTGGTCTCCTACGACCACAAGCACAACGAGGCCAACGGCGAGGACAACCGCGACGGCACCGACGACAACCGCTCGTGGAACCACGGCGCCGAGGGGGAGACCGACGACGCCGACATCCTCGCGGTGCGGGAGCGGCAGAAGCGCAACTTCCTGGCCACGCTCCTGCTGTCGCAGGGTGTGCCGATGATCTCTCACGGCGACGAGCTGGGCCGTACGCAGCGCGGCAACAACAACGCCTACTGCCAGGACAACGAGCTGACCTGGGTCGACTGGACCGACCAGCCGGAGAGCGGCGCGCTGCGGGAGTTCGTCCGTCGGCTCACCACGCTGCGCCGCGAGCACCCGGTCTTCCGCCGCCGCCGGTTCCCCTCCGGGGACAACGTCCAGTGGTTCACCCCCGAAGGCGGGTCCATGACGGACGGTGACTGGCAGACCGCGTACGCCAAGGCGGTCACGATCTTCCTGAACGGCGACGCGATCACCGAGCCGGACCGGCGCGGCGAGCCGGTGCAGGACGCCTCGTTCCTCCTGCTGATCAACGCCTCCGACCGCGACCTGACGTTCACCGTGCCCGAGGCGCACCGGGGGCTGTGGACGACGGTGATCGACACCACCACCAGCTTCATGCTCGAAGACGAGGAGACCGCGCCGATGACAGGCGACAAACCGTTGGTCGAGGCACGCTCGATCCAGGTGCTCCAACGTGTCTAAGGTGCCGACCGCGACGTACCGGCTGCAGCTCAGGAGGGGGTTCGGGTTCGCCGAGGCCGCCGAGCTGGCCGGCTATCTGGCCGCCCTCGGCGTCTCCCACGTGTACCTGTCGCCGATCCTCCAGGCCGCTCCGGGCTCCGCGCACGGGTACGACGTCGTCGACCACTCCCGCCTCGCGGAGGACCTGGGCGGTGACGACGCGTTCCGCGAGATGGCCGCCCGCCTGCGCGAGCACGGCCTGGGCATCGTGATCGACCTCGTGCCCAACCACATGGCGATCCCGGCGCCGGAGACGCTCAACCCGGCGTTCTGGGACGTGCTGCGCCACGGCCCGGACTCGCCGTACGCGCGGTGGTTCGACATCGACTGGTCCGAAGGGGCGGTCGTGCTGCCGGTGCTCGGCTCGCCGGAGGACGAGCCCGAGAGCGACGGCGACGTCGTCCGCTACCACGACCACGTCTTCCCGCGCGGGGGCCGCTACCGCCTCGGGTACTGGCGCGACACCGAGCCGAACTACCGGCGCTTCTTCGACGTCTCCACGCTCATCGGGCTGCGCCCGGAGGATCCGGAGGTCTTCGACCGTACGCACGCGCTGCCGCTGCGGCTGCTGCGCAGGGGGCTGGTCGACGGTCTGCGCATCGACCACCCGGACGGCCTGGCCGACCCGCGCGGCTACCTGCGCCGGCTCTCCGGCCGCGCGAGGCCCGGCACCTGGATCGTCGCCGAGAAGATCCTCATCACCGACGAACGGCTCCCCGAGGACTGGCCGTGCGCGGGCACCACCGGCTACGACGCCCTCGGCATGGTCGGCGGGCTGTTCCAGGACCCGGCGGGCGAGGGGCCGCTGACCGAGGCGTACACCGCCCTCACCGGCGGCCCCGGCGACTTCGAGACGGTCGAGAGGGAGGCCCGCCGGTACGCGGCCGAGCGCCTGCTCGTGCCCGAGGTCGACCGGCTCGCCGGCCTGCTCGCCGAGATCCTGCCCGGCGACGACCCGGCGGCGCTGCGCCGGGCGCTCGTCGAGCTGCTCGTCGCGATGCCCGTCTACCGCACGTACGTGGTGCCGGGCGAGGAGCCGTCAGCGCGCGACCTGGAGATCGTCGCCCAGGCCGCCGCCGGGGCGCGCGCCGCGCTGCCGGACGGCGAGCTGCTCGACCGGGTGGTCCCGCTGCTGCTCGGGCTGGCGGGCCGCGACGCGCTGCGTGACGAGTTCGTCGTCCGGTTCCAGCAGACGTCCGCGCCGATGATGGCCAAGGGCGTGGAGGACACGGCGTTCTACCGCTGGTCCCGGCTCGCGGCGCTGAACGAGGTCGGCGGCGACCCCGTGCGGTTCTCGGTGCCGCCCGAGGAGTTCCACGCGTACTGCGCGGAGGTCGCGGAGCAGCGGCCCGGCACGATGACCACGTTGTCGACGCATGACACGAAGCGGCAGGAGGACGTACGCGCGCGGCTGGCCGTGCTCAGCGAGCTGCCCGGCGACTGGGCCGAGGCGGTCGGGCGGTGGCGCGCCCGGGCGCCCGACAGCCCCCTCGACCCCGACCTGGACTACCTGATGTGGCAGACGATCGTGGGGGCGTGGCCGCTGTCCGGGCAGCGGCTCAAGGAGTACCTGACCAAGGCCTCGCGGGAGGCCAAGACGCGTACGGCCTGGGTCGACGGCGACCCCGCGTACGAGGAGGCGGTGCTCGCCCACGTGGACGCCGTCCTCGCCGACCCGGAGCTCGCCGACGACATCGAGGGGTTCGTGGCGCTGCTCGCACCGTACGCGCGGGCGAACTCTCTGTCCCAGAAGCTCGTGCAGCTCACCATGCCGGGCGTGCCCGACGTGTACCAGGGCTGCGAACTCGCCGGGCTGTCGCTGGTCGACCCGGACAACCGGCGTCCGGTGGACTACGTGCGCCGCCGCGAACTGCTCGCCGACCTGGACGCCGGGACGGTGCCGGCCGACCTCGGCGGGGAGAAGCTGCTCGTCACCTCGCGCGCCCTGCGGCTGCGGGACGAGCACCCCGAGTGGTTCTCCGGCGGCCACGAACCGCTCGCCGCCCAGGGGCCGGCGGCCGAGCACGCCGTGGCGTTCCGCCGCGGCGGCGCCACCACGGTGGTGACCCGGCTGCCCGCCGGCCTCGACGCCCGCGGCGGCTGGGACGACACGCATCTGCCGCTGCCCGGCGGTCCCTGGCGCGACCTGCTCACCGGCCAGTCGTACGTCTCGCCGGCGCCGCTCACGGGCCTGCTCGGCATGCTCCCCGTCGCACTCCTGGTCGAGGCCGGATGAGGTACGAGGTGTGGGCGCCGGACGCCGTGAACGTCGAGGTGGAGACCGGTGGCCGCCGCCACGCCATGGCCCCCTCGCCCGTACGGCGGGGCTGGTGGACCGCCGAGGCCGAGGGCGAGGACTACGGGTTCGTGATCGACGGGAGAGGGCCTTTTCCCGACCCGCGGTCGCGGTGGCAGCCGGACGGGGTGCACGGCCTGAGCCGGGTCTACGACCACGGCGCGTTCGCCTGGACCGACGGCGCGTGGCGTGGGCGACCGCTCGCCGGCGGCATCCTGTACGAGCTGCACGTCGGAACCTTCACGCGGGACGGCACGTTCGACGCCGCCGTCGAGCGCCTGGACCACCTGGTCGCGCTGGGTGTCGACGCCGTGGAGCTGATGCCGGTCGCGGCCTTCCCGGGCCGGCACGGCTGGGGGTACGACGGCGTGCACCTGTGGGCCGTGCACGACCCGTACGGCGGGCCGGACGGGCTCAAGCGCTTCGTCGACGCCTGCCACCGGCGCGGGCTGGCGGTCGTCCTCGACGTCGTCTACAACCACCTCGGGCCCAGCGGCAACTACCTGGGCGAGTACGGGCCGTACTTCACCGAGGCCCACCGGACGCCCTGGGGCCCGGCGGTCAACCTCGACCGGCCGGGGTCCGACGAGGTGCGCGCGTTCATCGTGGAGAACGCCCTGATGTGGCTGCGCGACTACCACCTGGACGGGCTGCGGCTCGACGCCGTGCACGCGTTGAGCGACGAACGGGCGCTGCACATCCTGGAGGAGCTGGCCGTCGCGGTGGACGCGCTGCGGGCCCCGACGGGCCGGGAGCTGTTCGTCGTCGCGGAGTCCGACCTGGGCGACCCGCGGCTGGTCACCTCGCGCGAGGCCGGCGGGTACGGCCTGGACGCCCAGTGGAACGACGACTTCCACCACGCCCTGCACGCGGCGCTCACCGGCGAGCGGCAGGGCTACTACTGCGACTTCGGCTCGATGGGCGCCCTGGCCAAGACGCTGCGGGGGGCGTTCTTCCACGACGGCACGTGGTCGACCTTCCGCGGCCGCTCGCACGGCCGTCCGGTGGACCGGCTGCGCACCCCCGGCCACCGGTTCGCCGCGTTCCTGCAGAACCACGACCAGGTCGGCAACCGCGCCACCGGCGACCGGATCTCCGCGACGCTGTCGCCGGACCTGCTCAAGGTCGGCGCCGGGCTGCTCCTCACCTCGCCGTTCACGCCGATGCTGTTCATGGGGGAGGAATGGGGCGCCACCACGCCGTGGCGTTTCTTCACCGACCACCAGGAGCCGGACCTGGCCCGCGCGGTGAGCGAGGGGCGGCGGCGCGAGTTCGCCACGCACGGGTGGGCGTCGGAGGACGTGCCCGACCCGCAGGACCCCGAGACGTACCGCCGGTCCGTACTCGACTGGACGGAGCCGTCGCGGGGCGGGCACCGCGAGCTGCTGGACTGGTACCGGGACCTGATCGCGCTGCGCCGCTCCTGCCCGGAGCTGACCGACGCACGGCTGACCGAGGTCGAGGTGGAACACGACGAGTCGTGGATCGTCGTCTACCGGGGCTCGGTGCGGGTCGCCGCCAACCTGGGCGGAGATCCCGTACGGCTGCCGGACGGCGCGCTGCTCCTCGCCTCCGCGCCCGGCGTACGCCCCGGCGGCGAGCTGCCCGGCGAGTCCCTCGCGATCCTGCGCATGGAGTGAGCCGGCGGGCGACCTCGGCCCGCGGCGCGCACGTCATCCGGCCGGAGCCGCCGCATCGCTACGAATGATCACGCACTGGTAAAAGATCAACAGCCGGGTAACCGGACACTCCGCCATGGACGTCTCTTGTAGCGCATCAAGTCACGTAACAGGAGATATCCGTTGTCCAGTGAGAATGCGGGGCGTTCTTTGACGGCCCGTTCCCTGATCCGGTCACTCGCCGTCGTCGCGGCCTTCACCGCCGCCCTGACCGGACTCGCGGGGTGCGGAGGCGGGCGCGCCCCGGCCGGCGCCTCGCCGGGCGAGGTTCCGGCCGAGGACGCCCCGGCTGCGGCCGTCGCCGGTGCGGCCCAGCCCTGGTGCGGCGACACCGAGTGGCTGCCCCCGGCCGCCGGAATGTACGTGTCGGTCTACCGGAAGAAGCGGCGCCCGATCACGGCGGCCACGATCGACGCCGACCTGGCCGACGGGGGCAGGCTGTGGAAGGCCTACCGCCGGCTGGCCGACGAGGGAACCCTGCCGGCGGACACGCGCGAGGTGCGGGAGTTCCTCGTGTCGGTCGCCGCCGCCGAGAAGGCCGGCACCGACCCGGAGGGCTACGCCCGCCACATCGTCGCCACCTGCGAGAGCTGATGAACGACGTCTCGAATCGGCACACCACCTGGTCGTGGCGACCCGTCCTGGAACCGGGAGTTCTCAGAAGCGTGTCTCGGCTCTCGCCCTCACGTCCGTCCTGCTGAGCCGGATCGCCCCGCCCGGGTCACGTCCGCGCCCGACCGCCTCACCGGCCGCGACGGCCGCGCCGACGCCCGTGGCGGCCGGGACGGTCCACCGCCACCTTGCCCGGCCGACGCGCTGCGGCCATGCCGAGCGCGGCGACCGCCACAAGCTCGGTCCCTTTCAGGGCCGAACAGTTGACATCTTTCTGAAGTGAATGGCGGCCGGTGTGGGCGATCGGTAGGTGTGGGGAGACGCCTGACAGGAGTCGCGACCGCGCGGTCGAGCGGAGGGGATGCGGGTGGTGTCTTCCCAGCTGAGTGTTGACCACGGCTCAGTACGAGACGGGGTCGTGTCCATGGACGAGGTGGCCGGCCGGCTCCACTCCCTGCGCGAGCTGGTGGACCGGACGCATCTCCCGCATCTCGCCTTCGGGGTGGTCGGCGAGGGCGCCCGGCACAATTACGCGACCTCTCTCCAGGACGAGCTGGCCAACCTGGACACCGGCATCGAGAAGGCGCAGACCTACGCCGACGACCTCCTCAAGTCCGCGGACCGCTACCGGGGTGTGGAGGACGCCAACGTCAGGGCCGTGCTCCACGACATCCGCTGGATCACCGAACCCGGCGAAGGCTCCGTACCGCCCCGGCCGTCATCGGTCCCCGCCGCGACGACGCCCCTGCCGCGGATCGGATCCTCGGCGGACCTGATGGCCGTGCCGGCCGTCGCGGCGCTGGCGGGTTCCGGCGCGGCGGCGGTCGCCGCACTCGGCATGGCGACTGCGGCGAACCTCAGGGCATGCGCCGGAATGTCGGCCCTGACCATCGGGACGGCGATCACCTGGGCGACCGTGGTCTGGTCCGACGACGGGTCCATCGACCGCGCCCTGCGGAACTGGGACCAGGTGGCCAGGGAGGCGCGCGCGCTTTTCGGCTCCGACGTGAAGGGGGTCCGCGCGGCGCTCCAGACGGCCTGGCAGGGCGCCGCGGCGTCGTCCGCGGACACCAGGCTCCTGGAGTTCGTCGTCGCGGGAATGGCGCTGGCCGACCGGGCCGAGCGCCGGGTGACCACACTGCGCCAGATGATCGGCCAGCTCATCTGGATCCACCGGATCGCTTTCGTGATCTCCACGCTCATGGTCGCGGCGACCATCGCCGCGACCTGGTCGGCCGGTCTGTCGCTCACGGTGGTCGCGACGTACGCCCAGACGCTGATCTGGGTGGTCGCCGCCATCGAGGGGCTGTTCCTGTCCTTCGGCATGATCGCCATGTGGGGGGATTCCGAAGACGGCTTCGCCCTGAAGGGCGCCGACAGCGGCTCCGCCGCCGAGGCGGAGTCGGTACTGACTCCGCCCGGGTCCGCCAGGTCCCGCCGAGACCGCAAGGCGCCGCCACCTTTCAGTTTCTGAGCGTCTCCCCGGGTACGCCCTGCCGCGTGCAGTAGCTGTGTCTGAAATGTGGCATTTATAGGTTTGTAGCCGTTTTTCCGGTTAGCCCCTGGTAGCCTCACGGTTCGCGTGCGCCGTGCCGTGACGCGGGCCCGCCCTCCGCTCCTGCCGGATCCCCTGAGGAGAGACCGTGCCCAACGGGTTGTTCGAGGTCCCCGTCGTCATGCTGGCGCGAAGCGCGGTCCTCACCGCCGATCTCCGGCCGGTCGTCGGCGTCATCGCCGCCGTGCTGGCCGCCATCCTGGCGGGCTACGCGAGCTGGCACGTCACGGACCGGATCGTGTCCAGGGGGAACCGTACCGACCGGGACGGGTTCTGAAGCCATCCGGGCATACGTCGCCCCTCGGTCCGGTCGTCGTTCCGAGGGGCGGCAGTGCAGGTCACCGGGCTACTTGAGCAGGGCGCGGGACATGACGACGCGCTGGATCTGGTTGGTGCCCTCGTAGATCTGGGTGATCTTGGCGTCGCGCATCATGCGCTCGACCGGGTAGTCCTTCACGTAGCCGTACCCGCCCAGCAGCTGGACGGCGTCCGTGGTGATCTCCATGGCGGCGTCCGAGGCGAAGCACTTGGCCGCGGAGGAGATGAACGTCAGGTCCGGCTCGGCCGCGCCGAGCATGCGGCGTTCGGACTTGGCCGCGGCGGCGTACGTCAGCTGCCGCGCCGCCTCCAGCTTCATCGCCATGTCCGCCAGCATGAACTGCACGCCCTGGAAGTCGCCGATCGGCCTGCCGAACTGCTTGCGCTCCTTGACGTACCCGATCGCGTAGTCGAGGGCACCCTGGGCGATGCCGAGCGCCTGGGCCGCGATCGTCACGCGGGTGTGGTCGAGGGTGGCCAGGGCGGTCTTGAAGCCGGTGCCCTCCTCGCCGATGATCCGGTCGGCCGGGATGCGCACGTCGTCCATGATGACCTCGCGCGTCGGCGATCCCTTGATGCCGAGTTTCTTCTCCGGGGCGCCGAAGCTCACGCCCGGGTCGTTCTTCTCCACCACGAACGCCGAGATGCCGCGGGCGCCCTTGTCCGGGTCGGTGACCGCCATCACGGTGTAGTACTCCGAGACACCCGCGTTGGTGATCCAGCGCTTGGTGCCGTTCAGCACCCAGTGGTCGCCGTCGCGGACCGCGCGGGTCTTCATCGCCGCGGCGTCGCTGCCCGCCTCCGGCTCCGAAAGGGCGTAGGAGAACATGGCCTCACCGCGCGCCACAGGGCTCAGGTAGCGTTTCTTCAAATCCTCAGAACCGGAGAGCAGGATCGGTACGGTGCCGAGCTTGTTGACAGCAGGGATCAGCGACGAGGAGGCACATGCCCGGGCGACCTCCTCGATCACGATCACCGTGGCGAGGGCGTCCGCGCCGACTCCCTCGTACGCCTCAGGAATGTGCACGGCGTGCAGCTCGGCCTGGCGCAGCGCCTCGTACGCGGCCTGGGGGAACTCCGCCGTCTCGTCGGTCTCGGCCGCCTTCGGAGCGATTTTGGCGTCGGCAAGGGCCCGTACCGTTTCCCGCAGGAGCCCGTGCTCTTCGGAGAGTTCGTACAGAGGAAAGTCTGAGGTCATGTGCCGATCGTACGCCGTCTACCTACTCGCCAGTAGGGCCGGTAGCATGCCGAGCGGCCCGTGGGGAAAGTCAGTGGGGTCGGGCATCAAATTCTCATGATGGGAGGCAGGGCCTTGGCACAACGCTTGACCGTGATCGGCACTGGCTACCTGGGCGCCACCCACGCGGCTTGCATGGCCGAGCTGGGCTTCGAGGTGCTCGGCATCGACGTGGACGCCGACAAGATCGCTCGCCTGTCCGCGGGTGAGCTGCCGTTCTACGAACCCGGTCTCGAGCCCATTCTCCGGCGCAACCTCGAGAACGGACGGCTGCGCTTCACCACTTCCTACGACGAGGTGGCCGAGTTCGGCGACGTTCACTTCATCTGCGTCGGCACACCGCAAAAGCCCGGCGAGTACGCCGCCGACATGAGCTACGTCGACGACACGATCACGGCGCTGGCGCCGCGCCTCACGCGCGCCTGCCTCGTCATCGGCAAGTCCACGGTGCCGGTCGGCACCGCCGAGCGGCTCGCACGCCGGCTGGCCCGGCTCGCCCCGGCCGGTGACCTGGCCGAGCTCGCGTGGAACCCGGAGTTCCTCCGCGAGGGCTTCGCCGTGGAGGACACCCTCCACCCCGACCGCATCGTCATCGGCGTGGAGTCCGACCGCGCCGAGAAGGTCCTGCGCGAGATCTACGCGCCGATGACCGCCGAGGGCATCCCGCTGATCGTCACCGACTACCCGACCTCCGAGCTGGTCAAGGTCTCCGCCAACGCCTTCCTCGCCACGAAGATCTCCTTCATCAACGCGATGGCCGAGGTCTGCGAGGCCGCGCACGCCGATGTGACCAAGCTCTCAGAGGCCCTGTCCCACGACGACCGCATCGGCGGCAAGTTCCTCGGCCCCGGGCTCGGCTTCGGCGGCGGCTGCCTGCCCAAGGACATCCGGGCGTTCATGGCGCGGGCCGGTGAGCTGGGCGTGGACCAGGCGCTGTCGTTCCTCCGCGAGGTCGACGCGATCAACATCCGCCGCCGCATCCGCATGGTCGACCTGGCCCGCGAGCTTCTCGGCGGCTCGTTCATCGGCCGTACGGTCGGCGTGCTCGGCGCGGCGTTCAAGCCCAACTCCGACGACATCCGCGACTCGCCGGCGCTCGACGTGGCGACCACGATCCGCGCGCAGGGCGGCAACGTCACCGTGTACGACCCGCAGGCCCTGGACAACGCCCGCCGGGCCCACCCGGAGCTGGCGTACGGCACGTCGGCGCAGGACGCCGTCGCCCACGCGCACGTCGTCCTGCTCCTCACCGAGTGGCGCGAGTTCCGCGAGCTGGACCCGGACGAGCTCGGAGCGGTCGTCGCGGAGCGCAACATCGTGGACGGCCGCAACGCGCTCGACCCCGAGCGCTGGCGCGCCGCCGGCTGGCACTACCGCGCACTCGGCCGCCCCTGACGGCTCGGCGGTTCACCGATCCGGTCCCCGGGCTCACGGCCCGGGTGCCCGGACCGTGAGCCCGGGGACCGGCCTTCCGGATCAACGGCCCGGGTGCCCGGACCGACCGCCTATGGTCCGGCCGTCCGGGTCAGCGGCTCAGCGGTCCGGCTCTCCGGTCTCCGGGGCCGGGTTCTGGTCATCCGCGACCGCCTTGAGCTGGACGAACGGGAGCCGCAGCAGGCGCACCGCGGCGTGCACCGCCTCTTCGCTCTCCGCGGTGAACACGCACAGCAGGCGCGTCTCCGCGGGCATGTACATCCCGTTCATGTACCGCACCGGATGCCCCGACCGGGTCATCCGGTCCGCGGCGGCGGCGAGTGAGTGCTGGATCCGCGCCAGCCCGCCGGGCATGGCGTCGGCCGGCAGCCCGATCGACAGGTAAACGGTGAGGGGCCCTCCTTCGCCGGAGGGGACGCCCGTTCGGGCCGCGTCATCGATTCCGTGTTCGGCCATGGGACTCCCTTCGTCCGAGGGGGTGCCCGCTGGGGCCGTCTCTTCGATTTCCTCGCTCCGCTCGGGCGCGGGGTGAGGCGACCAGTCGCCGGCGGCGCCGTACGGGTCGCCGGAAGAGCCGGGGGAGCCGGGAGAGCCGGGGGCGGGCTTCACCTGCGGCCTAGAAAGACATCGGAGCCGGAACGGCATGACCACCGTGGGAGACCTCCGTGTCACCCACGCGGACGCGCTCCGGGCGCGCGTTCGACGGATGATCGATCGCATGACGGTGTGACTGCACGTGTCTCCCCCTCTCGCCGTCGGACCTACGTTCCACCATGGGATGCGCGGGGGGTCGCCGTCTTCACGGCCACCCTCCGTTCCTTGCCCCCTGCCAGCCGTACCCCCGGATTCCGGCTACCCGGAAGCCGCGAAAAGCGCGCGTACTGTTGAGGGATGGCTGTCCGCTGCCTGATCGTCGACGACGATGACGGCTTCGCCGATGTGGCTCGCGACCTGCTGCGACGCGAGCAGATCGACGTCGTCGGCGTGGCCGCGAACAGCGCCCGCGCCATGCGGCTGATGGTGAGCGCGCGACCCGACGTCATGCTCATCGACGTCAACCTCGGCGACGAGAGCGGCTTCGATCTGGTCGAGGCGATCCGGGGTGTCGACGGGCGGCCGATCCTGATCCTCATCTCCACCTACCGGCTGGACGACTACATCGACCTTCCCGTGTCCGGTGCCGCGGCGTTCGTCCGCAAGTCCGAGCTGTCGGGTACCGCGATCCGCCGGATCCTGGTCGACGCCGGACGGCCTCCCGCCTGACCGAAACCGGGACTCCCGGGAAGCCCGGGCCGTCCCCAACGGTTGTGACGGTCATGAGCGACCGTTACGCCGACGAAGACGTCATCCGGCGCATCCTCCTCGAATCCGGGACGTGGGCGTTCGTGGGCCTGCGCGACAACCCCGGGCGCACCGCGTACGACATGGCGCAGCTGCTCCAGTCACGCGGCAAGACGATCGTGCCGGTCCATCCCGACGCGGCGACCGTGCTCGGCGAGCCCGGTGTCGCCTCGCTCGCCGAGCTGCCCTCACCGGTGAACGTCGTCGGCGTCTACCGGCGAGCCGAGCACGCCGGCCAGGTCACCGACGAGGCGATCGAGCTGTTCCGCTCGTACGGCCCGCGGACGGACGGCGAGATCCGGGCCATCTGGTACCCGCTCGACGTGGTCGACGAGGCCGCCGCGGCCAGGGCCGCCGACGCGGGCCTGGACGTCGTCATGAACCGCTGCCCGGCGATCGAGTGGGCACGCCTGCGGCTCCCGCGCTGAGCCGGGGCCCTCATCCGGACGTCCTCGCGTAGGAGAGGATGAGGTTCCCCTTCCCGAACACGCCGCTGTCGGTGAGCGTGAAGACGCGTGGCGAGAACTCGGCGCGGAAGAGGATCGTCCCGGCGGTCTGACGGGCGAAGGGCTCAGCCCGCCGCCTGGCGCAGGCGCTCACCCTTGGCCTTGGCCTGGGCGTGCAGGTCGCGCTGGAACTCCTCCATCCGCGCCCGCAGGTCGGCGTCGCTCGCCGCCAGGATGCGTACGGCCAGCAGGCCGGCGTTGCGCGCGCCGCCGACCGCGACGGTCGCCACCGGCACCCCCGCGGGCATCTGCACGATCGACAGCAGAGAGTCCATGCCGTCGAGGTACTTCAGCGGCACCGGCACACCGATCACCGGCAGCGGCGTCACGGACGCGAGCATCCCCGGCAGGTGGGCGGCGCCGCCGGCGCCCGCGATGATCACCTGAAGGCCGCGCGAGGCCGCCTCGGAGCCGTACGCGATCATCTCGTGCGGCATCCGGTGCGCGGAGACCACGTCGGCCTCGTACGGCACGCCGAACTCCTCCAGCGCCTCGGCGGCGGCCTTCATGACCGGCCAGTCCGAGTCGCTGCCCATCACCACGCCAACAGTCATCGCGGTCCGTTCCTCAGGTAGTCGGCCGCGTGCCGCGCCCGTTCGCGTACGTCGTCCAGGTCGTCGCCGAGCGCGGTGACGTGCCCGATCTTGCGGCCCGGCCGGATCTCCTTGCCGTAGAAGTGCACCTTCACGCCCGGGTCGTGCGCCATGACGTGGATGTAGCGGGGGTAGATCTGGGGCTCGTCGCCGCCGAGGACGTTGGCCATCACCGTGTACGGCGCGGTCGGCCGGGTGTCGCCCAGCGGCAGGTCGAGCACCGCGCGCAGGTGCTGCTCGAACTGCGAGGTGCGCGCGCCCTCGATCGTCCAGTGCCCGGAGTTGTGCGGCCGCATGGCCAGCTCGTTGACCAGCACGCCGTCGACGGTCTCGAACAGCTCGACCGCCAGCAGGCCCGTCACGCCGAGCCGCTCGGCGATGTCGAGGGCCAGCCGCTGGGCCTCCTCGGCCCGGTCGGGGTCGAGCCCGGGGGCCGGCGCGATCACCTCGTGGCAGATGCCGTCGCGCTGCACCGTCTCGACGATCGGGTACGCCGCGCCCTGGCCGTACGGCGAGCGCGCCACCAGCGCGGCCAGCTCGCGGCGGAACGGCACGTGCTCCTCGGCCAGCAGCGGAACACCTTCGGCCGCGGCCCGCTCGATCACCTCACGGGCCTCGGCGGGGTTCTCGCAGACCCAGACGCCCTTGCCGTCGTAGCCGCCGCGCACGGCCTTGAGCACGAGCGGCCACGCCCCGAACTCCTCGGCCTCCGCCAGGCTCGCGACCGGCGCGAACCGGGGCACGGGCACGCCCAGCTCGCTCAGCCGCTCGCGCATCACGCGCTTGTCCTGGGCGTGAAGGAGCGCGGCGGAGCCGGGACGGCACGCCACCCCGGCCTCCTCCAGCGCCCTGATGTGCTCGCCCGGGACGTGCTCGTGGTCCCACGTCACCACGTCGCTGTCCTTGGCGAAGGCGAGCAGGTCGTCGAGGGAGCGGTGGTCACCGACGCGGACGTCGGAGATCACGCGCGCGGCGGAGGCGTCGACGCTCTCGCCGAGCACGCGCAGGGTCACGCCGAGACCGATCGCCGCCTGCTGGGTCATGCGGGCGAGCTGACCGCCGCCCACCATGCCGACCGCGGGAATACCTTGCCTGTCCGTCACCCCCGCAGCCTACCGAGCCCTCAGAGGCCCAGCTCACGGGCGATGAGCATGCGCTGGACCTCGGAGGTGCCCTCGCCGATCTCCAAGATCTTGGAATCGCGCCAGTGACGGGCGACCGGGTACTCGTTCATGAAGCCGTAGCCGCCGTGGATCTGGGTGGCCTCGCGGGCGTTGGTGACCGCGATCTCCGAAGAGTGCAGCTTGGCGATGGCCGCCTCCTTCTTGAACGGCTCGCCGCGCATCATCTTCTCGGCCGCGCGGTACCACGCGAGACGCGCGGTGTGCGTGCGCACCTCCATGTCGGCGATCTTGAAGGCGATGGCCTGGTTCTTGCCGATCGGCGTGCCGAACGCGGTGCGCTCCTTGGCGTACTTGATCGACTCGTCGAGGCACGCCTGGGCGAGGCCGGTGGCGAGCGCGGAGATCGCGATGCGGCCCTCGTCCAGGATCGACAGGAAGTTCGCGTAGCCGCGGCCGCGTTCGCCGAGGAGGTTCTCGGCCGGCACGTGGCAGTCGTTGAAGGACAGCTCGCGGGTGTCGGAGGCGTGCCAGCCGACCTTGGAGTACTTCGGCGCCACGGTGAGGCCCTCGCGCGGCGTCGGGACGACGATCGAGGAGATCTCCCGCGCCGCCCCCTCGCCGCTCGTGACGGCGGTGACCGTCACCAGGCGGGTGATGTCGGTGCCGGAGTTGGTGATGAAGCACTTCGTGCCGTTGATCACCCACTGGTCGTCGACCGCCTTGGCGGTGGTGCGGGTGGCGCCGGCGTCGGTGCCGCCGCCCGGCTCGGTCAGCCCGAACGCGCCGAGCGCGCGGCCCGTCACGAGGTCGGGCAGCCACGTGCGCTTCTGCTCCTCGGTGCCGAACCGGTAGATCGGCATCGCGCCGAGCGACACCCCGGCCTCCAAGGTGATCGCCACTGAGGAGTCGACGCGTGCCAGCTCCTCCAGTGCCAGGCAGAGGGCGAAGTAGTCACCGCCCATCCCGCCGTACTCCTCGGGGAAGGGCAGCCCGAACAGTCCCATGTCGCCCATCTGGCGAACGATGTCGTACGGGAACTCCTCGTGCGCGTCCAGTCGTTCGGCCTGTGGAGCGACGACGTCGCGGGCGAACTCCTCGACGGTCTTGCGCAGGGTCTCGTGCTCGTCGTCGAGCCGGTAGTCCATGATCACCTCGGTCGGAGAGACATGAGCCTGATCCCGTCATACCCCGGACGGCCGCGGTCGGCGGCTGCCAGAATCTGGGACCACAGGCACATGCTGCCACGAACGCCGTCTATCCTCTTCGTGCCGGGGGTAAGGAGAGTTGCGGGCCTGCCGAGGTAACGCGAGAACAACCGCGACCGCGAACGAAAGGTCTCCCTTAGTGAGAATCGCCGTAAACCTGTACCGACGATTCGCCCACCTCGTTCACGAGCTGGCAAAGTTCGGCGTGATCGGCGTACTCAACTTCATCATCACCATCGGGATCGCCGACGTCCTGCACCTGGGCCTCGGGGTGGGGCCGCTGAAGGCCTTCGGCGTCGGCACCGTCGTCGCGACGACGTTCTCCTACTTCGCGAACCGCTACTGGACCTTCCGGCACCGCGACACCAGCGGCATGGGCCGCGAGTACGTCCTGTTCTTCGTCCTGAACGCCGTCGCCCTGGTGATCACCTGGGTGTTCATCGGCTTCACGCACTACATCCTGGGCCTGCACGGCGGCATCGCGTACAACGCCGCGCAGATCGTCGGCACCGGTGCCGCCACGCTGTTCCGCTACTGGGCGTACAAGAAGTGGGTCTTCCTGCCCCCGTCCGCGCCCCCGGTCGACCCGCACACCGGCCTCCCCGAGGGCGAGGCGAAGACGCCCGAGACGGCCGCCGCCGAGCGGGAGCCCGCGGACGAGCCCGAGCCGGTCCCGGCCGGGCTCGTCAAGCGTTCCCGCTGAGCGTTCTCGCCGCGTCACCGACCACCCGTTCCCGTACGCCGCCGCATGGCGGTTACTGCGGGGAATGGGGGAAATCGGCGGATTGTAGCGCTGTCTCGGGTCTCGTGCGCGAGTCATGCCTTTACTGGCTTCGCTGACTCATCTGTGTGCGTCGGTCAAGTAAGGTCGACGGTCCATCGCAGATCGGATGTGAGCGACATGATCGACATCCTCGATGTTTGCGAAGACCAGGTCGGCCGGCACGAGGCGGCCGACGGCACGACGAGCTACGGCAGGTGGCTGGACGCTCAGCCGCCCAAGACGACCATCTACGCCAGGGCGGACTGGTGCGCGTCCTCGGCGATCTACTGCATCGCGCAGATCCCCGGCGGCCTGGCGGCGATCGGCGGCCTGCACAAGAGCGACGCGTACGTCCAGAACTGGCACGACCGCATGTCGGCCATGGGCCGTGTGTCCATGACGCCGAAGCCTCGCCGCATCGTCTTCTACGACTGGCGGGGCACCGGACCCGACGACAACCACGTCGGCATCCTGAAGGAGCGCGAAGGCGGCCGGCTCCACGTCTACGAGGGCAACCACGACGACCGGTACGAACTGGTCGACCGGCCGTTCGACGGCCAGGTCACCGGGTTCGCCGAGTGGTGGTCCTTCGTCGCCGCGGCCGACGACGACTGGTTCATCGAGCCATGAGCCTCCTGCACCTGTACGACGTGAGCGCCTACCAGGGCACCACGGTCCCGGCCGCCGACGCGGTGTTCGTCAAGGCGACCGAGGGCTCGTCGTACACCTCCAGCAAGTTCCACGCCCAGTACGCGGGCGCGAAGCAGCGGGCCCGGCACCGCGGCGCGTACCACTTCGCGCGTCCGGAGGCGTCGTCGGCGAGATCGCAGGCCGACCGGTTCCTGGACGTCGTACGGCCGGTCGCCGGCGAGTCGCTGTGGCTGGACCTGGAGGCGTCCGACCTGAACCAGGCGAAGACCCACGCCTGGGCCGTGGCCTGGGCGGATCGGATCCGCGACCAGGCACCCGGCATCACGTACGGCATCTACATGGGCGGCGGTTACGCGACCAACAACACCGGCCGCGGCCTCGCCGCCGAGTACCCCTTCTGGTGGTACCCGCAGTACCCGACCTCCAAGGCGACCTCGACGTGGCCCACGACGTTCGCGCCGTGGCTGCCCAGCGGTCTGACCTGCGGCTGGAGCCGCCCGCACATCTGGCAGTTCTCCAGCGCGTTCAAGGGCGAGTACGACGCCAGCGTCTCGACACTCACCATCGACCAGCTCGCCGGCGGCGGGCGCCCGAGCACGGAGGTAGACGTGTACGGAGGAATTCCCCCACTCAAGGTCGGCGAGCGGTACACCCGGACCTGCCCCAAGGGCTCGCTCAACATCTGGGGCATCGCGTACGACTCGACGAACACCCTCACCTACCGGATCGCCGCGCACTCGAACAAGGGCGGTGGCGAGGTCAAGGACGAACTCGTCGTCGGCGGCCCGAACAGCGCGAGCGACGCGTGGCCGAAGAAGCAGACCTGGAAGACGAGCCTCACCGACGTCGACTGGTTCTCCATCGAGCTGATCGCCGGCGACCCGTCACAGCCGGACGCCAACGGCCGCATCGTGCAGCCCGGCTGGGACGCCTCCCTCACCGACTGAGGTCAGGGCCTGTCTCACAGACAGCGAGGCTCTGAGACAGGCCCTCTAGGCCGGGCCGCTGACCACGCGCTCCTTGGCGAGCAGCGCCTCCTCGCGCTTGCGCAGGAAGATCGCGAAGGTCGCCGGGCGCGCCCGGATCAGCTCCAGCCGCCCGCCGTCGGCGGTGGCCAGGGAGCGCGCCAGGTAGAGGCCCAGGCCGGTGCCCTGCCGGCCGCTGACGTTGCGGTCGAACACCCGGCGTTCGAGCTCGGGCGGCACGCCCGGCCCCTCGTCGCCGACCTCCACGACGATGGAGGTCGGCGTCTCCTTGGTGTGGATGGTGACCTCGCCGTCGCCGTGGACGAGGGAGTTGTCCAGCAGCGTCGCGACGATCTGCGACAGGCCGCCGGGGCTGACCACCGCGGTCAGCCCGCGGACGCCCGACATGCCGATCCGGCGGTTCTCGCGGCGGAAGACCGGCTCCCACTCCTTGACCTGCTGCGCGACGATCTCGTCCACCCCGATCGGGACCGCGTCGCCGGTCGGGTCGTGTTTGGCCCGCGCGAGGAGCTGCTCGACGACGGCGGCCAGCCGCTCCACCTGGGCGGCGGCGGCGACGCCCTCCTCGCGTACGACGTCGGGGTACTCCGCGGCCTCGATCATCTCCTCCAGCCGCATCGACAGCGCGGTGAGCGGCGTGCGCAGCTGGTGACTCGCGTCGGATGCGAACTCCCGGCTCGCGGCGAGCAGGTCGGCGATGCGCACGGCGCTGCGGTCGAGGACCTCCGCCACGCGGTCGACCTCGGGCACGCCGTAGCGGCGGCGCCGTGGCCGTGCGTTGCCGGACCCGAGGCGGTCGGCGGTCTCGGCCAGGTCGATGAGCGGCAGCGTCAGCTTGCGCGCCTGCACCATCGCGAGCCCGACCGCCACCCCCACACCGAGCACGACGAGGCTGCCGATGAGCAGGAACGTGCGCACGGCGTCCGCCTCGACGTCGCCCGCGTCCCGTGACACCTGGACGTGGATGCCGCGGTCGTTCGCCGCCATCTTCGTGATCACATGGTCGCCCTTGGCCGGGGCCTCGCCTGCGGTGATCTGCGTGCCGTCGGCCATGGTCACCACGATGTAGCGGCCCGGGAACTCCTTGGCGATCTGGTCACCGGTGACGGACTGGCGCAACTCCTCACGCAGGTTGACGCCGGCGACGACGCTCGCCGCCTCGCGCTCGACCTGCTGCTGGGCCTCGTCGTAGATCAGGCGTTCGGTGGCGTAGGCCAGCGGGATGCCGAGCAGGAGCACGGCCACGACCGCGACGGCGAGCGTCGACAGCAGCAGACGTCGCCTCATGGGGGTCCCTCTCTTCCGACCGTGACGTGATGCCGTGGTTCACGTCACGGTCCACCGTTTTCAGTCGCCGCGCTCGAAGCGGAATCCGACTCCGCGCACGGTCGTGATGTAGCGAGGGCTTCCCGCGTCGTCACCGAGTTTGCGGCGCAACCAGGAGATGTGCATGTCGAGGGTCTTCGTGGAACCCCACCAGTTGGTGTCCCACACCTCGCGCATGATCTGCTCACGGGTGACGACCTTGCCGGCGTCGCGTACGAGCACGCGCAGCAGGTCGAACTCCTTGGTCGTGAGCTGCAACTCCTGGTCGCCCATCCAGGCGCGTCGCGACTCGGCGTCGATCCGCACCCCCTGCACGATCGGCGTCTCGGTGCTGCCTCGGCGCAGCAGGGCACGGACGCGGGCGAGGAGTTCCGCCAGGCGGAACGGTTTGGTCACATAGTCGTCCGCCCCGGCGTCGAGCCCGACAACGGTGTCCACCTCGTCGGCGCGGGCGGTGAGGATGAGGATCGGCACACCGTGGCCCTCCGCCCGGACGCGGCGGGCCACCTCGAGGCCGTCGAGTTCGGGAAGACCGAGGTCGAGCACGATCAGGTCCACCCCACCGCCCAGCGCCCGTTCGAGGGCCTGCGGACCGTCGGGACTGACTTCGACGTTGTATCCCTCCCGCCGCAACGCTCTGGCGAGAGGCTCGGAGATGGACGTGTCGTCCTCGGCGAGCAGTACTGAGGTCATGAGCCGATCGTAGAGCTATTCAGAGTTGTTTCCTCCGTACTAGAGGGGGCTTGACCTGCGATTTGCCAGTCATAGAGCTCCAAGGAACGCGCCAAATCCGAGCTAATGAGCGGTAATTGGAACGACCTTCAGACCGGCGTGACTCCGTGTCGGCGGTGCGAGAATGATCGATCTTTTCCGCGGGCGGCGGCGAGGCGTCCGGCGAGCTCGTCCCGCAGCTCCTCCGGCTCGACGATCGCGTCGACCACGAGTTCGCCTGCCAGGCGGACGATGTCGATGTCCCGCTCGTACTCCGCGCGGAGTTTCTCGACGTACGCCTCGCGCTCCTCGGCGTCCTCGATCGCCATGATCTTGTTGTAGTAGACCGCGTTCACGGCCGCCTCGGCGCCCATCACGGCGATCTTCGCGGTGGGCAACGCAATTGTGGCGTCGGGGTCAAAGCCCGGACCCGCCATGGCGTACAGACCGGCCCCGTAGGCCTTCCGGACGACTACGCAGATTTTGGGCACTGTGGCCTCAGAGACGGCTGAGATCATTTTTGCGCCGTGACGGATGATGCCCTGGCGTTCGACCGCCGTGCCGACCATGAAACCGGGCACGTCGGACAGGAACAGGAGCGGTACGTTGAAAGCGTCGCACAGCTGGATGAACCGCGTCGCCTTGTCCGCGGAGTCGACGAACAGCACCCCGCCCTTGAACATCGGGTTGTTCGCGACCACGCCGACGACCTGGCCCTCGAGCCGGCCGAAGCCGACGACCAGCTCCTTCGCCCACAGGCTGTGGATCTCGAAGAAGGAGTCCTCGTCCAGCAGGCCCTTGACGTAGCGGCGCATGTCGAAGGCGACCCGCTCGCTCGTCGGCACGAGCCCGCGCAGATCGACCGGCTTGGGGTCGCGCGCCTCGGTCGCCGGCGGCCGCTGTTCCCAGTGTGACGGCAGGTAGGACAGGAAGTCGCGTACGGCGTCGAGGGCCTGCCCCTCGTCCTTGGCGAGGAAGTGCCCGCAGCCGGAGACCGAGCAGTGCATCTTCGCCCCGCCCATCTCCTCCAGCGTCGTCTGCTCCTTGACCACCATCTCGACCATGCGCGGGCTGCCGAGGTACATCGAGGCGTTGCCGTCCACCATCGCCACGAAGTCGCAGAAGGCCGGGATGTACGCCCCGCCCGCCGCGCTCGGCCCGAACAGCGCGCACACCTGTGGGATCGAGCCGCTCGCGCGCACCTGGGTGTGGAAGATCTTCCCGGCGCCGCGGCGGCCGGGGAACATCTCGACCTGGTCGGTGATCCGCGCGCCGGCTGAGTCGACCAGGTAGATCATCGGGACGCGGGTGCGGTAGGCGCGCTCGATGATCCGAATGATCTTTTCGACCGTACGCGCGCCCCAGGAGCCGGCCTTGACCGTGGAGTCGTTGGCCATGAGCGCGACCGGCCGGCCCTGAATCGTGGCGGTACCGGTGATCACGCCGTCGGCGGGAAGGTCTTCGGCGAGCGCGTTGGCGTACATGCCGTCCTCGACGAAGGACAGCGGGTCGACGAGCATCGCGATCCGCTCGCGTGCGAACAGCTTGCCCTTGGCGGCGTTGGCGTCGTGGTACTTCGGCGCACCGCCGCGCTCGATCGTCTCGCGGAGCTCGGCCAGGTGAGGGTGGCCCGGCTCATCCTGTGATGGCTGCATTGTGTGCTCGGTCACGCTCGGACCTTACCCCGCGGCTCCCCGCCCGCCACGCCCGGCGCCTCTAGTCTGTGGCCATGCCGCACGAGGATCTGCCCCGGTTCGAACTGGCCTTCCCCGGACCGCTGCGCGACCGGCTCGTCGCCGCCGTCCTGTCCGGGGTGAAGACGGCCACCACCGGGCTGTGGGAGGAGTACGAGCGGCTGGGCGAGCCGCTGCCCGCCGCGGGGGAGCGGTCCGTGGTCGTGGACTCCGGCGGCCGGCCGGTGGCCGTCGTGGAGACGACGGACGTGCGCGTCGTGCCGCTCGGCGAGGTCGACCTGCCGTACGTCATGGAGGAGGGCGAGGGCCACACGTCGGTGGCGGAGTGGCGTGCCGCGCACGAGAGGTTCTGGCACGGCGAGGAGATGCGGGCGGCCCTCGGCGACCCGGAGTTCACGGTCGACGACCGGACGCGGGTGGTGACGCAGCGCTTCCGCGTCGTGGAGCGGCTCGCCGCGCGTGCGGCCGAGGAGATCCTGGACATCGTGGACGAGCAGGACAACGTGATCGGCACGGCGCCCCGGGCCGAGGCGTACGCGCGCCGCCTGCGGCACCGGTGCGCGTTCGTCTTCGTACGGGACGGGCAGGGCCGGATCTTCGTGCACCGGCGCACGCCCGGCAAGCTCATCTTCCCCTCGCGCTACGACATGTTCGTCGGCGGAGTGGTCGGGGCGGGCGAGTCCTACGACGACGCGGCGCTGCGGGAGGCCGAGGAGGAGCTCGGCGTGTCCGGGCTGCCCCGGCCGGTCCCGCTGTTCTCGTTCCTGTACGAGGGCGCGGCCGGGCACACGTGGTGGACACGCGTCTATGAGGTCCGGTGCGACCTGCCGGTCTCGCCACAGGCCGAGGAGGTCGCCTGGCACGCCTTCCTGACCGAGGAGGAGCTCGAACGCCGCCTGCCCGAGTGGGACTGGGTGCCCGACGGCCTGGAGGCCTACCACCGGCTGCGCGTCAGGCGACCGCGATGACGACCTTGCCGAAGGGCACGCCGTCCCGGTAGTACGCGTAGGCCTCGCGCGCCTCGCCGAAGCCGAAGACGCGGTCGATCACCGGGCGCAGGAGGTTCGTGGAGATCGCCCGGTTCATCGCCTCGTGGTCGGCGCGGTTGCCGACGAAGACGCGCCGGATCGTCGCGAGAGAGTTCTTGTAGGCGTCGCCGGAGATCTCCAGGTTCGCACCGGGCGCCCCGGCCGGGACGGTCGGCACCGACAACAGCACGACCTGGCCGTACAGTGCGGCGGCCCGTACGGACTGCTCGATGGTGGGCCGCCCGTTCGTCTCGACCACGAGGTCCGCGCCCAGGCCGCCGGTGACCTCCCGCACCGCGCGCCACCACTGCGGGGTCGCGGTGTAGTCGATCACGTGGTCGGCGCCGAGCTCCCGCAGCCGGGCGGCCCTGGCCGCGCTGGAGGTGGTGGCGACGGTCCGGCAGCCCATCGCCCTGGCGAACTGGAGGCCGAACAGGGCGACCGGCCCGGTGCCGAGCGTGAGCACCGTCTGCCCGGGCTCCAGAGGGGCGCCGCCGACGAGGGAGGTCCACGCGGTGAGCGCGGCGCACGGCAGCGTGGCCGCCTCCTCCCAGCTCAGATGCTCCGGTACGGACACGGCCCACTGCTCGTCCAGCACGGCGTACTCGGTGAGCATGCCGTCGAGCGTGCAACCGAGCTGGTCGATCAGCTCCGGCCGCAGCCGCCCGTCGTGCCAGCGGGGCCAGTAGGCGCCGACGACCCGGTCGCCGGCACGGAAGCGGGTCACCTCCGAGCCCACCGCGACGACCTCGCCCGCGCCGTCGCTGACCGGGATCACGCTCGGCGCGGACGGCAGCGGGTAACGCTGCTGGAGGATGAGCAGGTCGCGCCGGTTGAGGGAGGTCGCGCGGACGCGGACCACGATCTGGGCCGGTCCGGGCTCCGGTTCGCCGGTCTCGTGCCGGACGATTCCGTCGATCTCTCCGGGCTTGTCCAAACGGTAGGTGTGCATGCGGCGATCCTCCGGCCGCCGCGTGAGCCCGGCAATACCGTGCGAGGTATGGCCTGAGGTGCGGTTACGTCACTGGGGGCGGTACATCTCCCGGGTGCCGCCGTCCTCGTCGGGCGGGCTGAACGGCGGCCGCCCGGCGTACGGGGACTGCTCCTGCCGGGTCGGCTCGTACAGCGGTGGCTCGTAGCTCGTGCGCTGCGGGTCGTAACCGGCCTGCGGCTGGTCGTATCCGCTCTGCGGCTCGCCGTACACGGCCGTCTGGTCGTCCCGGGCCGCGTGGCGCCCGCCGAAGGTCTCACCCGCGACGTGCTCGCTGTACGGCTCGCGGCGCGTGTCCGGCGGGCCGTACTCGTAGCCGTCGTCCGCGTCGTCGTCCCCGCGCGCCCGCCAGCGGGAGGGGAAGAACGAGGCGAACAGGAGCCCGACGCCGGCGAAGAGGAGGAACCCCTCCTCCTCCAGCCCGGCGAGCGTGACGCGCTGCTCCTTGAACGGGAAGCGGTTGATCAGGTCCGCGGTCGTCTTCTGGGAGACGAAGAACATGACACCGGCCGCGGTGAGCACGATGCCGCCGATGAGCGAGGCCAGCGGCGACAGCCGCGACGAGGCGAGGAGCGCGAACACGACCGCCGCCCCCGCGATGAGGCCGCCACCGATCCACTTGTCCTGTTTGTGGAACTCGGTGAGGTAGCCGTGCTGCAACCGGTACGTGCCATAGATCAACAAAGCCGCCAGGGCCGCCGTGAGCACGATTCCAGCAAAGAAGCCCCAGGTATGACGAGCGCCGTTGGACATCGCTACTCCTCCAGAGTGGCCGCGGCCTGCTCGGGCGTTAGTCCAGCAGGCTAGTAGCCAAATGCCATGTTTGGGGCAATAGCGACCGGCGACTTGTCGGCGAAGCCCGCCGTCCGGGGCCGACCTGCCGCGAGGGCGCGCGTCACTTGCAGAGGTTCTGGGTGGCGGTCTTGGCGTTGATCCGGCCGCCCGGGGACGATGATGAGGTCGACGGCGTCGCCACCTTCACCTGCTTGGCGCCGGTCCAGGACGGGCCGACCACGACCTGCAGCCGGGAGCCCAGAGACGACACCGCCCTGAGCTTCGCGCCCGGGATGGCCGCCTTAAGCGTCTTCGCGGAGTCCTCCCGGCCCGGTCCGTACTGGATCACCGTCGCCGTGGCCCCGTGCTGCGTCCCCGGCGCCACGGTCGTGCCGAAGCCGGCCCGGTGCAGGTCACGGGCGGCCCTGGTGGCCAGGCCCTGGACGCCGACGCCGTTGACGACGCGGACGTCGATCTGGCTCGGCGGCACCGTCAGGCCGTTCTTCGGGGCGGCGGACGCGGTCGGCGTCGGCTGCGCCGGCTGGACGATCGGCTTGTCGTCCTCGATCTCGTTGAACAGCCGGTTGCCGGCCGACTGGTCCCACAGCACGGTGGACTGCTGCTGCCCGCCGATCGAGACCGTGTAGTCGGAGTTGGCCAGGGGCACGGTCGTGAACGCGATGCTGTCGGTGCTCATGCCCTTCATCTGCATGGCGAGCGCGCTCAGCGTGTTCTTCGACAGGCCCTTGTCGGCGCGGATCGCATCCAGCGAGGCGTTGAGGAACGCCGGGAACTTCGCCGGCTCGCTCAGCGCCTTGTGCACGACCGCCGACATGAACTGCTGCTGCCGGTCGATCCGGCCCAGGTCGCTGCCGCCGGTCAGGGTGTAGCGGGCGCGGGCGTACGCGAGGGCGGTGGCGCCGTCGACGTTGCTCTTGCCGGCCGGAAGCCGCAGGCCGCTCTTGGGGTCGTTGACCGCCGTCGGCGTGCAGACCGTGACCCCGCCCAGGGCGTTGACGACCTTGAGGAAGCCGAGGAAGTTGACCTCGACGTAGTGGTCGACGTGCACTCCGGTGGCACGCTCGACGGTCTGCACGGTCAGCGGCGCGCCGCCGTACATGTAGGCCCAGTTGAGCTTGCCCTGCCGCTGGCCGACCTCGGCGCCCTTGGCGCCCTCCACCCCGTTGGAGCGGTGCGCCGGGATGGTCACGAGCGAGTCGCGCGGCAGGCTCACCACGGTGACCTTGTCGTGCTTGGAGGAGATGTGCACCAGCATCATCGTGTCGGAGCGCTGCCCGCCGACCTTGCCCAGGTGCAGGTCCCTGATCTGCTGGTCGGTCAGACCCTCGCGCCGGTCGACGCCGGCGAGCAGGATGTTCATCGAGCCCTCGGGCCCGGCGTCGGGGCGGTTCTTGAGCCCGTCGAAGGCGTCCACGCGCTGGACGTTGCCGAGCACGTAGTCCTGGAACACCCAGCCACCGCCGGCGAACAGGAGCACGAACGCGGACATCGCGCCGGTCGCCATGAGGCCGCGGCGGTGCCGCCGCGCCCCGTGGGCGTAGGTCCGGGACGGCCGGCGCTCGACCTTGACGTGCGTGGACTCGGCGTCGCCGACCGCCACTCCGTCCGGGGGCGTCGTATCATCTTCGTCGCCGGGAGCGCCGGGGGGACCGAGTCGCGGGCGGAAATATCGCTCCTGCGGGTCGGACCCGGTGTCTTCAGACATGCCGCTCACGCCTCCCCGAGGTGCGAAGTCTTGCCTACATTGCGGCGTTCCTCGCGTTCGTACAGTACCGTGGCGCCGTCATGAATCCCTCGCCTAACACACCCCTTGCCGGAAACCGCGTCTGGCCGGCGGTGTCAGTGATCATGCCGGTGCTCAACGAGGAGCGCCATCTCGCCGAGGCGGTCGGCGGCATCCTCGGTCAGGAGTATGCCGGTGAGCTCGAGCTCGTGCTGGCCATCGGCCCTTCTCGTGACCGTACGCAGGAGATCGCCGAAAAGCTCGCGGCCGACGACCCGCGGATCGTCATCGTCCCGAACCCCACCGGGCGCACCCCGCAGGGGCTCAACGCCGCCATCAAGGCCTCCCAGTACTCCATCGTGGTCCGGGTCGACGGACACTCGCTCCTGCCGCCCGACTATGTGCGCGCCGCGGTGGAGACGCTGGAGGAGACCGGCGCGGACAACGTCGGCGGCATCATGGCCGCCGAGGGCGTCACGCCGTTCGAGAAGGCCGTGGCGCGTGCGATGACCTCCAAGATCGGCATCGGCAACGCGCCGTTCCACACCGGCGGTGGCGCCGGGGAGGCGGACACGGTCTACCTGGGATCGTTCCGGCGCAGTGCCCTCGAACGCGTCGGCGGGTACGACGAGACGTTCGTCCGCGCGCAGGACTGGGAGATGAACCACCGGATCCGCCAGACCGGCGGCAAGGTGTGGTTCACGCCCCGCATGCACGTGACGTACCGGCCCCGGCCCAACATCCGGGCGCTCGCCAAGCAGTTCTTCCACACCGGCCGCTGGCGGCGGGTCGTGGGCCGCGAGCACCAGGGCACGCTGAACCTGCGCTACCTCGCGCCGCCGATCGCCGTCGTGGCGATCGTGGCCGGCGTCGTGGTCGGCGCGATCGGCTTCTGGCCGGCCTGGATCCTGCCGGGCGGGTACGCCGCCGCCGTCATCCTCGGCTCGGTGCCGACCGGGCGCGGCCTGCCGGCGTCGGCGTGGCTGCGGCTGCCGATCGTGTACGCGACGATGCACCTGTCGTGGGGGCTCGGCTTCCTGCTCAGTCCGCCGAGCCTGGGGCGTTCTCGCGAGACGTGATCTGCTCGGCGACGATCAGGTCGACCGGGTGCGTGATCTTGATGTTCTGCTCGCTGCCCGGCACCACGACGATCGGCACGCCGGGCAGGTAGCGGTGCACCACGCCGCAGTCGTCGGTGGGCGGGTTCGCCGCGAACTCCGGGTCGGCGAGGGCGCGCTCGTACGCCGTGCGGATCGTGGCCAGCCGGAACCCCTGCGGCGTCTGGAACCGGCGCAGGCTGCCGCGGGGCGGCATCTCGACCACGCGGTCACCCTCGACCACGACGACCGTGTCCGATGACGGCACCGCCACCGCCACCGCGTCGGCGTGTTCGAGCGTCGCGACGCACTCGGCGATGATCCGGGCGTCCACGAACGGCCGCGCGGCGTCGTGGAACAGCACGCGCGTGTCGCCCGGCCGGTTCTCCAGAGCCGACAGCGCGCAGAGCGTGGAGTCCGTACGGCTCGCGCCGCCCGCGATGACGCCGGTCACCTTCGGGTACGGTCCGGCGGCCAGCTCCGCGGCGGCGAGGTGGCCGGGGGCCATCACGACCAGGATGTCGTCGATCTGCGGCGCGGCGTCGAACGCGGCGATCGCGCGCGTCAGGATGGGGCGCCCGCCCACCGTCGCGAGCTGTTTCGGCGCCTCGAGGCCGAGCCTGCGGCCCGTCCCACCGGCCAGGATCACGGCCGTCGTCGTCATGGGCGTCATGAGGCATGCACTCTACTGTCCGCGCCTGCGGAACAGCGGTCGCGAGCGACGGTAACCTATGGGGACTCTCCATCCATCCGTCCGGCGGACGAACGGATGTTCACGCGAGAGCGGCGGCAAGGTTACGGTCGCGGTATGGTCGGCGCTCGTATCTCGCGGCGTTCGCCGGAGATGACCCCCAACACCTGAAGGACTGCCTGACATGACGTTCGGAGGGCGCCGATGACGTTGGCAGTGGTAGTCGCGACGGAGACCGTCGTGCCTGAGTCCTCGCCGACGGCCGGCCTCGCGCTCCGCGGCGGCACTGTGATCGGCCGCCTGCTCGAGCAACTCAAGTCCCTCGACGTGGGCGACCGCCGTGTGATCACCCGTCCCGGCACCGCAGCCGAGCTCCGCGACCTCGGTTGTGAAGTGATCGAGTCCAAGGGGCTCGCCGAGGACCTGCGAGAGATCGCGCGCGTGGCCCGCGAGGCCACCGAGCCGATGCTGGTCGTGCACGGTGACGTCGTGGCGCACCGTGAGGTGTTCGCCCGCCTCGTGTTCAACTCCAAGGCCCCCGCGTCGGCTTCGGCCACCAGAGTACGGCCCATCGGCGACGCGCCCACGCGCCCCGCCCTGAAGATCCGGCGCGGCCGGATCTCCTCCGCCGGCACCCGCTTCCACCAGGTAACCGACCCCAACGCCCTCTTCCGCGGCGTGCTGCGCGTGGGCGAGGAGGAGACCGGCACCCTCGCCGCGGTGGCCGAGCGGTTCGCCGAACTCGTCGACACGCCCGACGGCCTCACCGAGATCAGCCCGGTGCGCATCCTGTGGAGCGGCCCGGACGAGACCGAGGCCGGGGTCCAGGAGGAGGCCGAGGCGCAGAACACCGGGCTGCCTCCGGTCCTGGCCAGCACGCCGGTCACCGGCGACGACGCGCCGGCCCTGCTGGTCACCGGCCTGGTCCGCTCCGGCGTGAAGGTCACCGCCCGCGGCAGCCGCGAGCTCGTCTGCGAGCGCGTCCTCGACCAGGATCAGGCCGCCGCGGCCCAGCAGGCCGTCGACGCCGTCGACGAGGACCGGGTGCGGCTCAACGCGGCGGTCAAGAACAACGACGGCTTCTTCACGACCTACGCGGTCAGCACCTACTCGCGTTACATCGCCCGCTGGTGCGCCAAGCGCCGCTGGACGCCCAACGGCGTCACCGCGATCTCGATGGGGATCTCGGTGGTGGCCGCCGCCTGGTTCGCCACCGGACACCGCTGGGGCATGCTCCTCGGCGCGGTGTGCCTCTACTTCGCGTTCGTCTTCGACTGCGTGGACGGGCAACTGGCCCGCTACACCCGGCAGTTCAGCACGCTGGGCGCGTGGCTCGACGCGACCTTCGACCGCGCGAAGGAGTACACCGTCTTCGCCGGACTGGCGGTCGGTTCGTCCGCCGCCGCGGTGGGCAGCTCGGTGCACGGCGGCGACGTCTGGTACCTGGCGGTCGCGGCGCTGACCGTGCAGACGTGCCGGCACATGGTCGACTTCGCGTTCGGCGCCTCCAAGCGCCGCAAGCCGCCCGAGCCGATCCCGGTGCTGGCCCTGGAGATGCCCGACGACAAGGTGCTCGACGAGCCCGAGCCGCAGAAGAGTCGGCCGAAGGGCGGCGGCCTGGGCCACCTGGCGGTGTGGCTGTCCGGCCGGTCGGAGAAGGTCCGGGTCTTCCACTGGTTCAAGAAGATCATCGTGCTGCCGATCGGCGAGCGGTTCGCGCTGATCGCCCTCACCGCGGCGATCTTCAACGCCAAGGTGACGTTCATCGCGCTGCTCACCTGGGGCGCCATCGCCGCCTCGTACACCATCGGTGGCCGGTTCCTCCGGTCCCTGACCCAGCCCAGGGCGGCCCGCCTTGACGCCTGAAACGACAACTGAACTTCTGCAGGGAGTGAGCGACCGATGAGCCGGAGCGAGCGCGCCGCAGCGAGCGGAGTGGACGGCCGAGGCACGAGGTCGGCCGCGCAGCGAGTGAGGAGCGGGAGCGACCGATGAGCACCGTGCTTCCCGGGGGTATGTCGTCGGGGGCGCCCGAGCAGCGGCCGGCTCGGAGCGAGGCGTTCACCTTCCACGGCGACCGGCTGGTCGCCTACCGTGACGACGGCCCCGTCTCCCACCTGCTCGGCCGGCTCAGCGGCGGTCAGCTCCCGCCCCTGCTCCCGCTGCTCGTCGCCGGCATCGTCACCGGCATCCTGCTGATCGCCGGCGTCAACGGCCAGACCAGCCCCGCGATCTTCGCTCCGGTGCTGGCGCTGCTGCTGTGCGGACCGGCCTCGACGCACCCGCACAGCGGCCGCCTCGACTGGCTGGTGCCGCCGCTCATGCGCGCGATCGAGTACGGCTACCTGGCGACGCTCTGCTTCGCGCACGACGTCTCCAAGCCGCTGACGTACGCCTTCATCGGCATACTCGCCTACCACCACTACGACACCGTCTACCGCACCCGCCAGCGCCTGTGGCCCGCCAAGTGGGTCTTCCGTGCGGGTCTGGGCTGGGACGGCCGCCTGCTCATCGCGGCCGTGGCCACCCTCGTCGGCGTACTCCCGATCGTCATCGCGGTGCTCGCCGTCTATCTCGGGCTGCTGTTCGGCATCGAGAGCGTCTACACCTGGACGCGCACCGGCACCGGCAAGGGCGTCATGGTCGACCTCGAGAACGAGGGAGACACCACCGGGGGAACCTCGGCGCAGCAGCAAGAAGAGGAAGCCGCGGCGGAGCAGGCCGAGGCGAAGCAAGCAGAGGAGGCCGTTCGATGATCGGCATGGTTCTCGCCGCCGGTGCCGGACGCCGGCTCCGCCCCTACACGGACACGCTCCCCAAGGCGCTGGTGCCCGTGGACGGCGAGACGACGATCCTGGACATCGCACTCGGCAACCTCGCCGAGGTGGAGCTCACCGACGTCGTCATCGTCGTCGGCTACCAGGCGGGCGCGGTGGAGGAGCGCAAGGCCGGGCTCGAGAGCCGGTACGGCGTCGACATCACCCTCGTGCACAACGACAAGGCCGAGGAGTGGAACAACGCCTACTCCATGTGGCTCGCCCGTGAGCACTTCAAGGAGGGCGTGCTCATGGTGAACGGCGACACCGTCCACCCGGTGAGCGTCGAGCGCACCCTGCTGGAGAACCGCGGTCCCGACGTCCTGCTCGCCATCGACGACGTGAAGAAGCTCGCCGACGAGGAGATGAAGGTCATCCTCGGCGCCGACGGGCACCTGGAGCGCATCACCAAGCTGATGGACCCGGCGAGCGCGAACGGCGAGTACATCGGCGCGACGCTGCTGGAGCCGGCCGCCGCCGAGCCGCTCGCCGACGCCCTCAAGGCGACCTGGGAGCGCGACCCGAACCTCTACTACGAGGACGGCTACCAGGAGCTGGTGAACCGCGGCGGCAAGATCGCGGTCGCCCCGATCGGCGCCGTCGACTGGGTCGAGGTCGACAACCACGACGACCTGGAGAAGGCCCGCCGGATCGCTGGTCTTTACTGATGCCCCTGCTCACGCGGATGCTCCCGGCTCCGCTGTCGATCGACGTACGCCGGGGTGCGATCGCCCATCTCGGTGAGCTGCTCGCGGACCGGCGCATCGCGACCGAGGGCCGCGTCGCCATCGCGGTCGGCCCGGGCCAGGGCGACCAGATCGCCGAGCACGTACGCCCGAGCCTGGCGGCCTGCGAGGTGTTCCAGGTCGAGGGCGCGTCCGTCGACGCGGCCATGGCCCTGGGCTCCCGGCTGCGCAGCGGATCGTACGAGGCGGTCGTCGGTATCGGCGGCGGCCGTACGATCGACGCCACGAAGTACGCCGCGACCCTCGCCGGCATGCCGATGGTGTCCGTCGCGACCAACCTCTCCCACGACGGCATCTGCTCGCCCACCGCCTCGCTGGAGCACGAGAAGGGCAAGGCGTCGTTCGGCGTGACGATGCCGCTCGCCGTGATCGTGGACCTCGACTACGTGCGCTCGGCGCCGGAACGCCTCGTACGGGCCGGCATCGGCGACGTGCTGAGCAACTTCTCCGCCGTCGAGGACTGGATCCTGTCGAACCGGGAGCAGAAGGACCCCATCGACCGGCTCGCCCTGACCCTGGCCCGCACGGCCGGCGAGGCGCTCATCCACCAGCCCCGCTCCATCGAGTCGGACGAGTTCCTGACGGTGCTGGCCGAGGGGCTCGTGCTGTCGGGGATGGCGATGTCGTTCGCCGGGTCCTCCCGGCCGGCGAGCGGCGGCGACCACGAGATCCTGCACGCGATCGACGCCCTGTTCCCCGGCACCGCCAACCACGGCGAGCTGGCCGGGCTCGGGGCGGCGTTCTGTTACCACCTGCGCGCGACGCATCTGGGTGAGGGCACCGAGCGCCTCACCGAGATCGTCGCGAGCCTCGACCGTCATGGGTTGCCCAAGGCTCCCCAGGACATCGGTCTGACCGCGGAGCAGTTCGCCCAGGCGGTGGCCTACGCTCCCCAGACCAGGCCGGGTCGTTACACCATCCTGGAGCACCTCGCCTTGGACGAAGGTGCCCTGCTGAAAGCGGTACGCGAATATGTCGGCACCTTCGCTGGCTGAGGTCAAGGCGGGCGGACAGCCGCCCGGCCTGAAGAACCGGCGCAACGAGGAACACTGGGCGGGTCGCCTCTACATGCGCGACATCTCGCCCCTCTTCACCTGGCTGTTCGTCCGGATCGGGTTCAGCCCGAACCAGCTCACCTACATGATGATCGCCTGCGGCATACTCGGCGGCGCGGCCGTCGCGGTCTCCGCGGGCGGCACCACGGGCCTCGTGTGGGCGATCGTCGGGGCCGTGCTCATCCAGGCGTACCTCCTGCTCGACTGCTCCGACGGCGAGGTCGCGCGGTTCCGCAAGCGCACCTCGGTGACCGGGGTCTACCTCGACCGGATCGGGCACTACATGTCCGAGGTCGCGCTGCTGGCCGGCCTCGGCGTACGGGCCCAGGGCGCCTGGGAGAACGGCGGGTACGTCGAGCTGGGCCTGCTCGCCGCGCTCGGCGCCGCGCTGATCAAGGCCGAGACCGACAACGTCGTGGTGGCCCGCGCCAAGTCCGGCCTGTCCGCCGACCCGGCGACCGGCGACCGCGCGCTGCGGCCCGAGTCCACCGGCCTGGCCCTCGCCCGGGAGGCCGTCTCGCTGCTCAAGCTCCACCGGATCATCGGCGCCGTCGAACTCTCCCTGCTGATCCTGGCCGCCGCCGTGGTCGACAAGGTGACCGACACCCTCACCGCGACCCGGGTTCTCGCCGTCGCGGTCGCCATCGTCGCCGTGGTCCAGACGGGCCTGCACTTCGTCAGCGTCGTCGCCTCACGGAGGCTCAAGTGAAGCTCTCGGTGGTCGTCCTCACCATGGGCAACCGCCCGGTGGAGCTCAAGAAGGCCGTCGACAGCGCGCTGAGCCAGAAGGGCGTCGACGTCGAGATCATCCTCGTCGGCAACGGCGCGGACGTGCCGGGCTCCTGGGGCGACGCCGTACGCGTCGTGCGGCTCCCGGAGAACGTCGGCATCCCCGCGGGCCGCAACCGCGGAGTCGAGGCCTCCACCGGCGAGGTGATCCTGTTCCTCGACGACGACGGCTGGTACGAATCGACGGAGCTGGGCGCGTACCTGCGCGACCGCTTCACCGCCGACCCGAAGCTCGGCATCGTGTCGTTCCGGGTGCGCGACCCGGAGGGCGGCCCGGGCGAGCGCCGGCACGTGCCCCGGCTGCGCGCGGGCGACCCGCTGCGCTCGTCGGAGGTGACGACGTTCCTGGGCGGCGCCTGCGCGGTGCGCCGCGCGGTCTTCGACGCGGCCGGCGGGCTGCCGGAGGACTTCTTCTACGCCCACGAGGAGACCGACCTCGCCTGGCAGGCGCTGAACGCCGGCTACCACATCGTGTACGACGCGGAGTGCGTGATGTTCCACCCCGCGGTCGCTCCGACGCGCCACGCGATGTTCTACCGGCTGAACGCCCGCAACCGGGTGTGGCTCGCCCGCCGCAACCTACCGTGGCCGGTCGCGCTGACGTACCTGACGGTGTGGATCGGCATGACGGTGCTCCGCGAGCGGAAACTGTCGTCGCTGCGCCCGTGGTTCGGCGGCTTCCGCGAGGGCTGGCGCAAACCGGCGGGCCCCCGCCGCCCGATCAGGTGGCGCACGGTCTGGCGCATGACCCGCCTGGGCCGCCCCCCCATCATCTGACCTGCGTCCCTCGCCGGCCTCGCCGGTGCGCGCCTCGTACCGCTCGAGCGCGGCCTCGCCGCCCGGACGGAGGAGGAAACGGACTCCGCGGTCTCCGGGAAACGCGTCCCGGTGATCGAACCCGCCGAAGTAGATTTCGGCCGGTACCCGGCCGGGGAACGCCGCGCAGTACGGCACCCACTCGTCCAGCGACGACTCCGCCGCCGGGTCGTGGCGCTGGCGCAGGTGGGCGCAGGCGTCGCAGACGGTCGGTTCGCGGATCACAGCGGCCCCTCGAGGTAGTGGTCGATCACGTCCCCGACCGCCCGGGCGAGGGCACGCGGCTCCGAGCTCAGCCGGTATTCGGTGAACGCCTCCGCCACCATCTCCGTCGGGTTCGTCGCGCCGTACATCGAAAGTTCTGCCTGGATCAGCCCTCGCATCGTGTCGCCATGCGGCACTGAGAGGTCGTACGGCCGGCCCAGCACCGAGGAGACCCGCGACTGGAGTTCGGCGGTCGCGCCCCTGGTCGTCCTCAGGTCCTGGAGCAGCTGGTGCCCGAACTCGTGCACGACCAGCCCGCCGACCACGTCGGTCGCCGAGCGTTTGGACGCCCAGCCGCTGATGACGTCCTTTGCCAGGGCGTACTCGCATCCGGCCGCAGGGCGTGGACCTCTCAGGCCGTGTCGGCGGACCCGGCGCGCCGGTCCAGGAGCCGTGGCACGCGGTATCTCTGAGGAAATATTCTAGATCTTTTCTAATTACTCTCCGCAATCAGTCCGCGACCTTTAGCGTCCCTATCATGCCGACCCAAGAACACGACGTCCTCGCCGAGTTGTTCCGCTGGCGCCCCGCGTTCGCGGCCGACCTCGTCAGCGCAGCCGGCGTGGACCTGCCGGACGTCCGGGGAGCATCACACTGCTCGGAGTCCTTCACCGACCTCAAGACCAGCGAGTACACCGGTGACGGGGCCGTGCTGTTAAACCTCGACTCCGGCAGGCTTGGCGTCGTGGTAGAGATCCAGCGCCAGCCGGACGAGGAGAAGCCGTGGACCTGGCCGCTGTACATCGCCACACTCCGCGCTCGCGAGCGATGTCCGGTCATTCTCTTGGTGGTCGCTCCGAAACGGAGTGTCGCCACATGGTGCGCCAGAACCATCGAGACAGGCCACCCCGGCCACACCCTCACCCCGCTGGTCCTGCAACCGGACCATGTCCCCCCACTGACCGACCCGAAGGACTTCGTTGCCGACCCGCTGATGGGCGTGCTATCGGCGATGTATCACGGCGACGGCCCGCAGGGTATGGAAGTGTTGCAGGCAGCGTCGAGCGGCACCGACCTCATCGCCGACGCCGACCGACCGCTCGCCCGCCGCTACGTCGACTGCGTCCTCGCGGTCCTTCCCCAAGCCGCCCGCCACGCCTTGGAGGCGCTCATGATGACCGACTCAGAGTTCTACAGCGACACCTTCCGAAACGCTGAAGCCCATGGCAGGGCCGAGGCCGTAGTGATGTTTTTGCAGGCCCGGGGCCTCACTCTGACAGAGGCACAGAAAGAGCGCATCAGCGGCTGCCGGGACGTGACGCAACTCCATACCTGGATAGTGCGCGCTGCGACCGTCGAGGCGGCCGACGAGCTCTTCGGCTGATCGCCGACAGAGCTCGTCGTGCCGCTCCGGCGGTGGGGCCCGTTCACGCCTTGTCGGCGACCTCCAGGGCGGTGCGGGTGCGCTTGGCGGCCAGGGCGTTCACGGCGTCGGTGAAGCGGGTCATCGCGTCCGGCTCGTCCGCGCCCAGCAGGTCGTGCTTCAGGGTCCGTCTGCGGTCGGCCATCGGGTCCTCGCCCTCGGTCGCCACGGCCGCCAGCACCTCGCTCAGGCCCGTGCAGTCGCGGGGGATGAGGTAGGCGGCCGACGCGCTCGGGTTCTGGGTGCGGAACTCCGTGTCCGGCAGGTTCGCGCCGTTCGTCACCGCGTACGGCTTGCCGCTCGCGATGAAGTCGGCGACGACGCTCGAGATATCGGTGATGAGCAGGTCGGCCCGGTTGAAGCACGAGTACAGGTGCGGGATCGTGCCGGTCACCACGCGGTGGCGCCACCAGCCCTCGGCCGCCCAGTACGCCTGCTCGCACTGGGCCGCGGTGTCGCGCCACAGGGCGTCGCCCGCCAGGTCCGGCTCGGCCGCGCGCCGTGACTCCTCCGCCTCGTCGGCCGCGCGGCTCGACTCCCGGCCCAGTGCCGTCAGCCTCGCGGTCAGCACCTCCAGGTCGCGCCGGGCCGTGGCGTAGCGGGCCGGGTCGGCGGGCCACTGACCACTCGCGTCGCGGGCCGCGTTCGCCTCGGCGATCATGCTGACGATCTTCTGATGGGCGCGGCGTACGGCGGGGTCGTTCTTGCCGGCCATCGGGTGCGGCTTGTAGAGCAGCCGGATGTGCGGCGCGTGGTCCAGCAGCGCGCGGACCAGCTTGACGCCCATCACCGCGACCGAGGTGTGGTACGGGTCGCCGGTCCAGCCCTCCCAGGTCGGGGCGTACAGGACGGTGAACATCGGGTCCGGGGTGACGCCGGTGGTGTCGATCGGCGCGAGCTGCGGCCGGCCGACCTCGACGATCTCGTCGTCGCGCACGCCCGCGTCGCTGCGCCGGTACCGCTCGCGCCCGGCCGGCCCGGCCACCCAGACCTCGTCGTAGACCTTGCTGAACGGGCTGAAGCTGGCCGCCTTGTCGCTGTCGCCGTGGCCGATGAACACGCAGCCGATGTCCGGCAGGCGCAGCATGTGGATGTTCTTGCCGGCGTTGGCGGGGAACAGCGCGACGCGCGTGGTCGGCGGCATCGGGAAGTTCATCATCTCGGTGCCGCCGGGGAAGCACAGGACCGGCGAGGAGGTGCGGCCGAGCAGCGGCATGTTCCCCCGCTCCCGCATGATGATCATCTTCTTGTGCGGCAGCCGGTCGAACGTCTCCAGCCACATGTTGACCTGGTACACGCAGTCGTCGGCGCCGGAGAAGTACAGCACCACCTCCGGCCCGTACGCGGCGATCTCCTCGGCGACCTCCTTCAGGGTCCGTTCGCCGTCGGCCAGGTGCCGGTTCAGCCGGACGTGCCAGGCGGCGAGGACGAGCGCGACCACGCCGGCAGCCAGCGCCACCACGAGCCCGGCGGCGACCGGTCCCGGGGTCTCGAGCCAGACCGTGAGCACGGCGCCCGCCAGCACCGGCACGTCGAGATAGATCATCGACCGGTGCTCCCGCACCGTCGCCGGCGGCGGTGCGGGAAGGCGCAGCCGCGTCAGGTCGATGCCCCGGGTGATCACCGGGAGCTTGCGCCGTTCGATCACGAGAACGGCGAGGGATGAGTGCGCCGTGCGCAGGACGTGCAGCAGCACCAGCGCCCCCGCGGCCGTGGCGAACCAGCCCGCGGACAGCGTCGCCGACCGGGCCAGCATGACCAGCACGGACACGTCCCGTATGGTCGCGCGCAGCGTCAGGCCGAGGCCGACCTGGCTCAGCGCGGCGTTGAAGTACGTCGCGCGACGGGTCAGCAGCGACTCGGTGACGTAGCCGGTCACCGCGAACACGGCGACGAACAGCGCGCTCGGCCACACGGCGGCGACGACGAGCAGGGCGTACGACAGGACGAGGCCGCCGGCGATGACGGGTCCGGCGGTGTCGCCTCCGAAGCGGCGGCCGATCTTGGAGAGGAGCTGTGACGGGTTCACGCTGCTGGCCGATCGTCGTCGGTGCGGGTGAGGGACTTGGCGGCGAGCGCGGAGACGGCCGCGTCGAACCGCTTGGCGGAGTCGAGGCCGTCGGGTCCGAGCAGGTGAGCGCGCAGCTCGCGCCGCCGCTCGGTGAGCGGGTCGGGGCCCTCGCCCTGGGCGTACGCCAGGATCTGCCCGAGCTCGGTGCAGCCGGGACCGATGAGGTACGCCGCGAGGGCCGCGGTCGGGAACAGCTCCCGGAACTCCTCGTCGCTCAGCCCCTTGACGTTCGTCACCGCGTACGGCTTGCCGCTGACGATGAAGTCGCCCGCCACGCTGGAGATGTCGGTGATGAGCAGGTCGGCGTGGTTGAAGCAGTCGTACACGTGCGGCCGCGGGCCGGTGATGACGCGGTGCCGCACCGGCCCGCCGGCCTGCCAGTACGCCGCGGTCCACGCCTCCTCGACCTCGCGCCGGTCGTCCGACGCGCCGGCCGCGGCGCTGTCCCGCGTGAGCTGGGCCTCGTCGCCGGCGGTCTCGTCTCCGGCGAGGGCGTCCAGGCGCCGGGTCAGCGTCTTGAGCCGGTCGGCGTGCTCGCCGCCGCTCGCCGGGCGTCCCGCGTTGGCCCGCTCGATCATCGCGACGATCTCGTTGTGACGCTCGATCGCCTTCGGGTCGCGGGTGCCGGTGAGCGGGTGCGGCTTGTAGAGCACCCGGACCTGCGGCGCGTGCTCGAGCAGCGCCCGGACGATCGCCGGCCCCATCGTCGCGACCGAGCTGTGCGCCAGGTCGTCCGACCAGCCCTCCCAGGTGGGCGCGTACAGGACGGTGAACATCGGGTCCGGGGTGACGCCGCTGGTGTCGATCGGCGCGAGCTGCGGCCGGCCGACCTCGACGATGTCCTCGTCCCGTACGCCGGTACGCATGGTCAGATACCGTTCGCGCCCGGCCGGCCCGGCCACCCAGACCTCGTCGTACGCGCGGGCGAACGGGTTGAAGCTCGCCGGCTTGTCGCTGTCGCCGTGGTTGATGAAGGCCGACCGGATGCCGGACATCCGCAGCATGTGGAGGTTCTTGCCGACGTTGGCCGGGTACAGGGCGGTGCGGATCGATGACAGGTCGAGCCGCACCATGTCCATCGCCTTCGGCACGCACAGCACCGGCGTCTTCGTCCGGCCCAGCAGCGGCACCATGGGGCGCTCGCGCAGGATGATCACTGCCTGGCGGTCGAGCTCGTCCACCGTGGAGAGCCACATGTTGGCCTGGTAGGCGGAGTCGGGCGAGCCGGAGAAGTACAGCGCGACCTCCGGCCGCAGCTCCGCCAGCCGCTGGTTGACCAGGTCGAAGACCCGGTTCTCGTCGCCGAGGTGGCGGTTGCGCGCGGCGTGCCGCGCCATGACCGCGAAGGCGACGAGGCCGAGGACGTACGTCGCGGCCAGGCCGCTCGCCCCGCCCCGCAGGCCGAAGAGCCCGGCGAGCAGGACCGGCAGCACGTCGAGGTGCAGCATCGTGCGCGAGTGCCGGGTGGTGAGCTGCGGGCTCGGCGCGTCCGGGATGCGCAGCCCGGTGAGGTCGATGCCGCGCGTGACGACGGGGAGCCGCCGGCGGCGGATGACGTAGAGGGTGAGCGCGGAGTACGCCCCGCGCAGCGCGTGCAGGCCGAGCAGGCCCAGCGCCAGGACGGCGAAGACGGTGTCGCCCGCGTGTCCCTGGCGCGCCAGCAGCAGGAGTACGGCGAGTTCGCGGATGAGGAACCGCACCGTCACGCCGGTGTGGGCCTGGGCGAGCCGCTCGCTGACGGGGAGTTCCTCGCGCGAGGCGACCGCGTCGGCGACGTAGGCGATCAGCGCCGTGACGACGAAGGCCCAGGCGCTCGGCCACAGTGCGGCCACGACCGTCGCGGGATAGGACAGGACGAGCGCGGGGCCCGCCGCAGCCCGTACAAACCGATGAGTCATGAACCCTCCTTCGTCGGAGGGGGTGACCACAGGCGCGCGTTTTCTGTTCTCTCGCTCCGCTCGGTCATCGGGCGACCGCCGTCGGGTCGTGGCGGCGGATGTCGACGGTGTGGCCGGTCAGCCCGGAGATGAGCACGTCGATCGAGGTCATCGCCACGTCGCGGGAGGACAGCAGCGTGCCGGGTGGCTCCTGCCCGAACGCACGCGTCCGCATCGGTGTGGCGGTCCGTTCGGGGTTGATGCAGTTGACGCGTACTCCGTCGTCGGCCCACTCGTCGGCCAGCGCCTGGGTCAGGTTGACGGTGGCCGCCTTGGCCGAGGAGTAGAGGCTGTAGCCGGCGCGGCCCCGCGTGTAGCTGCTGGAGGTGTAGAGCAGCAGCTGTCCCTTGGTCTCGCGGAGGTAGCCGATGGCCGCCCGCGCGACCCGCAGCGGGCCGAGGTAGTTGATCCGCAGCGACTCGTCGATGATCGCGTCGTCGAGCTCGTCGAGGCGCCCGGTGTGCAGCACGCCCGCGGTGTTGACGACGTAGTCGATGCGGCCGGTCTCGCCGTACGCCTTGGCGAGGGCGTTCTCGATGTCCTGCGTGTTCTCCACGTGCGTCCCGGTCTCCGAGCGCGAGAAGGAGTACACCTTCGCGCCGAAGGAGCGGGTCAGCTCGGCGATGTCGGCCCCGATGCCCTGGCTGCCGCCGAAGATGACGACCGTCTTGCCGGTCAGGCGGCTCTCGTAGCCGCCGTGGTCCTCCGGCGACGGTGGCGGCGCCTGGGAGGACAGCTGGAACAGCTTGTCGGCGAGGAACACGTCGACCGGGTGGGTGACCTTCATGTTCTGCTCGCTGCCGGGCACGACGACGATCGGCACGTCGGGCAGGTAGCGGAGGACGACGCTGCAGTCGTCGGTCGCGGTGACCTTCCCGCCGGTGAAGTCCGGGTCGGCGAGCGCCAGCGCGTACGCGTCGCGGATCGTCGACAGGCGGAAGCACTGCGGCGTCTGCCCGCGCCGCAGCAGGTCGCGGCGGGGCACGTCCTTGATGACCGTGCCGCCGTAGTCGTCCACCCTGATGATGGTGTCGGCCGAGGGAATCGCCACGTCGACGGCTTCGTACCGTTCCAGAGCCGTGACGCAGTCCTCGATGACGCGGTGGTCGATGAACGGCCGAACGGCGTCGTGGAAGAGGACGTTGGCCTCGGGCGAGGTCGCGCCGACCGCCTCGATCGCGCGCATGGTGGTCTCGGTACGCGTGGCGCCGCCCTCGATGACGCGGGACACCTTCGTACATCCGGAGGAGGCGACGATGGCCTCGGCCTCGGCGGTGAAGCCGGGGGTCATGGCGACGACGATCTCGTCGATCTGCGGGGCACTCTGGAAGACCTGCAGCGTGTGCTGCATGATCGGCTTGCCGGCGATCTTGACGAGCTGCTTGGGGATCTCGAGCCCCATCCGCTGCCCCGTGCCACCTGCCAGGACGACTGCGACGTTGTACAACTTGGGTCCGTCCTCTGTCTGATAGGTGCAAGCGAGGATAGCGCCAGATATCCGGTAAAAAACGACAGATGAGTTATGTGAAGGCTACGTAACAGTCATCTGAGAATTCGGTTACTTGATCAACGTTTTACGCCGCCCGAGCGTCTCCCGCGTGGGACCGCGAGGGGTCGCGACCCCGTACGATCCCGGTCCGGTGCGGCGGAAACGCCTTGACCGGTGCCGTCATGCCGTCATCATCGGTGGCAGGCGTCCAAACCCCGTACGCTCGGCAGTCCCGGAATCTGGAGGTGATCGCGGTCGAGTCCGCACGGAGCCGTTGGCGCGCCGTGCCAGGGGTTCTCGTGACCTTGGTCACCGTCGTCTGCGGCGTGATCCTCGCCGACCGGCTCATCCTCCAGGCGGAGTGGTGGCAGGTGAACCGCACCGTGACCCACGCCCCGCACCCGCCGCTCGCCGACCTGGGCCCTCCGCCCGGTCCCGTCACCGTGAGCTGGCAGCTCAGCACTCCGGTGGCCGACAGCGAGCTGCCCGCCTACGACCGGGTCGCCTACACGGTCATGGAGGGCGAGCTCGTCGTCGTGTCCGGCCACGGCCTGACCGTCCGCGACGCGCGCACCGGCCGCGAGCGCTGGCACTACTACCGCGGGCAGTGGTCCCTGCTCGGGTGGGCGCGCACCGGCCACGTGCTCGTCGCGTACCTCGAGCGCACCGGCCACCGCGGCAACCGCCTCATGGTCGGCCTCGACGCGGTCAGCGGCACGCTGCTCTGGCGCCAGCGCGGCGACGTGCCGGCCGCGACCGAACGCAGCACGCTGCGCTGGCCGGCCGGCTACGGAGTGGTCATCGTCACCGAGGACGGCCGGCACACGCTGTACGGCCGCGCCGCGGCGACCGGCCGGCGCGTGTGGAGCAAGCGCCTCGCACACGGCTGCCTGCTGCCCGAGGCCGTCCCGTACGGCTCGGCGGCCAGCGATGGCGTCGCCGCGTTCGGCCTCGACTGCGGCGCGCGCGACCGCACGCTGGCGATCGATCCGCGTACCGGGCGCACCCTGTTCACGACCAGCGCCGCGCATCCCGCGGTGTCGGTCAGCGGTAACGTGACCGTCGTCTTCGACGGCACCGGCCTGCACGCCTACGACCGGAACGGCCGGGAGTTCCTGGTCCGCCGGGGCGAGGGCGTCTGCCGCGACATGTGCCCGGCCGTGGCGAACGGCGGGCGCCTGTTCATCGCCTACGACCTGGCCCGCGGGCCGGAGAACGGCACCGAGACGCGGAGGCTGGAGTCGATCGACATCGATTCCGGGTCGCTGTCCTGGCGCCGCGACATGTCCGGGTACACCGCGCTGTCGGTGTCGGGCGGCCTGCTGTACGGCCTGCGCTCCCGGCTCGCCGACCCGCTGCTGCCCGCCGGGATCGACGTGATCGACCCGGCCACGGGCGCCGGCACCACGGTGCCCGCGCCGCTGGTGACCCGCCCGGGCCTGGACGGCGTACGGCCCTGGCTCGCCGCCGGCGGCGGACTGCTGTACGTGGCCGTGCCGACCGCGCGTCCGCGTCCCTTCGGCGCGGCGCGGCTGGTCGCCCTGCGCGGCGGGGTCCGCGGGGCGGGGCCGCCGGAGCTGGCCGGGGTGCCGGCCCGCGACTGGCCCGACGCGTGCTCCCTGCTGACCAAGCACGACCTGCCGCGCGGATACGCGCCGGAGCCGACCACGGTGCAGATCGAGGGCGTCCGTCTGCGGGCCGGGTGCACCTACCGCCTCCGCCACCACAAGCACCGGACGTCGGACGGCCCGGAGCGCGAGGCGGCCACCCTCTCGGTCACGGTCCAGTGGGTCGCGGCCGACGCGAAGGCGGCCTCGGCGCTGTTCTGGGCGGCCCGCGACACGCAGAGCGGCGCCCGCGACCCGGTGAAGGCCGGCGACGCGGCGTACGGGCTGGGCGCACCGTCGGGAACGGTGGTGATGCAGGTGGACCGCACGATCGTGACGGTCACCGCCAACGTGCCGAACCGGGCCACGCAACTGGCGACGCTGATCGCCACCCGGCTACGCGCCGCCGCCTGATCTTCCTCGGGCGGGGGTCAGGCTCTCACGGAGGCCCAGTCCTCGAGCTGGGCGACGAACAGGCGTGCCTGTTCGGGCCAGTGGAAGCGGGCGCGCGCCGCTTCGTGCCCGCGCTTGCCCATCTCCAGCCGCAGTGCGGCGTCGTCGCGCAGCCGCCGGACCGCCGCCGCCGTGGCCGCCGGATCCTCGAACGGCACGACCAGGCCGCAGCCGCTCTGCGTGACGATCTCCGCGGCGATCGGGTTGGGCGTGGTGATGACCGGCAGGCCCCGCGCCATGTACTCCACGACCTTGGTCGGCATCGAGTGCCGGTAGTTCGGCGAGTCGTGCAGCAGCGCGAGCCCCGCGATGGCGCCTTCGGCCATGCGCAGCGCCCGGTCGTTCGGCACGAAGCCGTACCACCGCAGCACGCCCGTCCGCTGCGCCTCGCGCAGCAGCGGCCGTACGCCGGCGTCGGCCGCGCCGATGAGCTCCAGCGTGATCCCGTCGGCCTGAAGGATCCGCGCGAGCTCGATCAGGTCGGCGGCGCCGCGGGCCATCGAGAGCTGCCCGACGTAGACCACCCGCTCGTCGCCCGGCGGTGCGGGCGGGACGTCCGGGACGTTCGTGGTGTTCGGCACGACGAGATGGGTCTGGCGGAACCGCGTGCGGTACCCCTCCTCGGCCAGCAGCAGCTTCATCCGGCGCTCCGCGCGCCGCTCCAGCCGCCGTACGGCGAACCGCAGCGGTATCCGCATCGGTGCCGGCAGCCAGCCCTTCGCGCCCAGGGCCGCCGCGGTGTCCTCGTGGACGTCCCAGACGGTGCGTGAGCGCAGACGGCGCGGCACCGCGAGCAGCAGCTCGGGATCGTGCAGCAGGACGAGGTCGGCCTCCGCGCCGCGTTCGCGCAGCACGCGCCGCGCCATCCGCAGCGCGTGCAGCCGGCGGCGGCCGGTCGCCCGCGGCACGTCCACCGGAGTGATCTCCGGCCAGGGCGTGACATTGCACGCGCGGAAAGGCGCCATGTAAGTGATCTGGTGACCCGCGTCGAGCAATGCTCGAATCTGCCGGTGCAGAATTCGCGCGTCCTCCGGATGGTGCACGACCGTACAGACGAAAACACGCATTGATTTCACTTCACCGTGAGTCTCTTGTGGGAAGGAGAACATTCGGTGAATTCGGCGCGACCATCACAGCAATTCAACGCGTTCGGCGGCCGACTCGTCCGCCATTCGCGTGCGGCCACGGGTGTCGAACAGCAGGCGCGCGTGCCGGGTCAGCGTGTCGGCGTCGTACTCGGCGTGGTTCGTGAGGACGACGACGAGGTCGGCCTCGGCCAGCGCCGTGTACAGCACGCGGGCGCGCGGCACCGCGACGCCGTCGACCTCCCAGTCCTCCACGTGCGGGTCGTGGAAGGTCAGGTCCGCGCCCATCTTCCGCAGCCGCCGCGCGACCGGGCGCGCCGGCGACTCGCGCTGGTCGGCGATGTCGGCCTTGTACGTCACGCCGAGCAGCAGGACCTTGGCGTTCTTCATCGCCCGGCCCTCGCGGTTGAGCAGGGCCTGCGCCCGCTCGACCACGTACCGCGGCATCCGGTCGTTGATCTCCTGGGCGAGCTCCACGAAGCGGAACGGGTAGCCGAGCGAGCGCACCTTGTACGACAGGTAGTTCGGGTCGATCGGGATGCAGTGGCCGCCGACGCCGGGTCCCGGGTAGAACGCCTGGAACCCGAACGGCTTGGTCGACGCGCACCCGATCGCGTCCCACAGGTCGATGCCGAGCTCGTGGCAGAACACCGCCATCTCGTTGACCAGCGCGATGTTGACGTGCCGGTAGGTGTTCTCCAGCAGCTTGGCCATCTCGGCCTCGCGCGTGCCCTTGGCCTGCACGACCTGCTCGACGAACTTGCCGTAGAACCCGGCGGCCGCCTGGGCGCAGCCCGGGGTCATGCCGCCGACGATCTTGGGGGTGTTCTTGACGCCGTACACGGGGTTGCCCGGGTCGATGCGCTCCGGCGAGAAGGCCAGGTGGAACTCCTCGCCCGCCTTCAGGCCGGACTCCTGCAGGATCGGCGCGACGACCTCCTCGGTCGTGCCCGGGTAGGTCGTCGACTCCAGCACGACGAGCATGCCCGGCTCCAGGTGCCGCGCGACCGTCTGCGCCGCTTTCTGCACGGCCGTCAGGTCCGGTCCGCCGTCGGCCGACAGCGGCGTGGGCACGCAGATCACGACCGTGCGCACGCCTTCGAGGACCGACTCGTCCCGGCTGGGGGTGAAGCCCGCCGCGAGCATCTCCTCGACCTCGGCCGGGCTGACGTCGTCGACGTGGGAGAGCCCCGCCTTGAGCCCGGCCACGACGCGCGCGTCGAGGTCCAGCCCGCCGACCCTGAGCCCGGCGCGGCAGGCTTCCCGCACGAGCGGGAGGCCGACGTATCCGAGTCCGATGACCACCAGGTCCATCCGGTGGCTCCCTTCACGATGCTGTGGAGGCGATTTCCCGGTAGCGATCGAGATATCGAGCCGTCACGGCTCGCCAGGTGCGATATTGGGCGACCCACTCTCGACCGGCTTGTCCGATTTCGCCGCGTGTCTTCGGACTGTAAATGAGCTGGTCCAGGCAATTCGCCCATGCTTCCGGGTCTTCCGGAACTGTTAACGTGCCGGTCACGCCCGGTTCGATGATTTCGCGAAGTGCTCTGACATCACTTGCTATTACCGGGATAGCTCCTGCCATCGCCTCCAAGGGCTTCAGCGGAGTCACCAGCCGGCACACACGGTCCGCGGTACGCGGGACCGCGAACACATCGAGGACGGCTTGATACCGACGCACCTGATCGACCGGCACCCGGCCGGTGAAGACCGCCGGGACGCCCAGCTCGGCCGCGCGGCGCTCCAGGGCCGGGCGCTCCGGCCCGTCGCCCACGAGCAGCAGGGTGAAGTCGCGGCGCAGGGCGGCGGCCTCGATGAGCGTGGCGATGCCCTCGAAGCCGTAGAACGTCGAGGTCAGCCCGACCACGACGTCACCGGGCGCGATGCCGAGCTCCGCGCGGAGCTTCGCACCGTCCGGAAGGGGTTCCAGGAACGAGTCGTCGACGGCGTTCGGCACGACGAGCACGTTGTCGACGCCGCGGCTCTCGATCTCCTCGCGCATGGCCTCGCCGAGGGTGACGACCAGGTCGGCCGCGCGCATGCGGGCCGTCTCGACCTCGCGGGTGAGCCGGTAGAACTCATCGCTTTCGGTACGCGCCGGGTCGCGCGACAGCCAGGAGTCCTCCAGGAAGCCGCGCACCTCGTACGCCACCGGCACGCCGTACCGGTCGCGCAGCTCCAGCGCGACCGCCGCGTTCAGGTGGTTGCTCGCCGCGTGCAGCACGGACGGGCGGAGCCGCTCCACGAGGTGTCCGGCCAGGTCGGCGGCCTTGCGGATCTCCCGCACCGGCCCGCGCGCCGGCAGCCAGGGCAGCAGGCGGTGGTAGGGGATGCCGTCCACGGCGACCTCGGCCCGAGCGTCGCCGATCCCCTGCGCGAGTGGATACCCGAGCCGAGTGACGACGTGCGGCTCAAGCCCCAGCTCCCGCTGAGCACAAACGATCCGCTGAGTCCGCACGGTGTACCCAGCCTGGGTGGCGGGCAGCGCGTTGGTGACGAAGTGCAGCACCCGAGTGGGCTGCCGTTCCGTGTGAGGGGGCCCCTCACCGTGCTCCGGCATGGTGAGGGGGCCCCTCACACGCTCCGCGGCGGCCCGCGGCGGAGCGGCGGCCCGCGGGGTGGTGAGGAGTTCCTCGAGGGCGTGGGTTTCGTTCGACTTTGGGGTTGGTTTCGTCCACTTCGCCAGGCGGGGGCGTGTCCGCGCGGGTGCGGCGCGGAGGGCCAGGCGTACGGCGAGCCGGAGCGCACGCCGCGGGTCGTCGCGCGCGTGCCGCCAGGCCAGCACAGCGGAGAAAAAGATCATCTTGGCCACCTGCATGGCGGGCGAGGCTAAGCACCTTCAATGAACGAGAGGCAAACGTGATCGCGCACGTTCTCGGCGCCCGGCCGAACTTCGTCAAGGCCGCACCCGTCATCGCCGCCCTGCACGACCAGAGAGTGATCCACACCGGCCAGCACTACGACGAACGCATGTCGGAGGTCTTCTTCCGCGAGCTCGGCCTGCCCGAGCCGGACGTCAACCTCGGGGTGGGCTCGGGCAGCCACGCCGCGCAGACCGCGGCGATCATGGTGGCGCTGGAGAAGGAGTTCATCGAGCGTTCACCCGAGCTCGTCATGGTGTACGGCGACGTGAACTCCACCATCGCCGCCGCGCTGGTCGCGGCCAAGCTGCACATCCCGGTCGCCCATGTCGAGGCCGGGCTGCGCAGCTTCGACCTGACCATGCCCGAGGAGGTCAACCGGCGGCTGGTCGACCAGCTCTCGACCCTGCTGTTCGTCACCAGTCCCGAGGCCGTCGGGCACCTCGCCGCCGAAGGCGTGGACGTCGGCCGGGTGCACTTCGTGGGCAACCCGATGATCGACACGCTGCTCGCGCACCTGGACTCCTTCGACACCGAGGCGGTGCGCGCCGCCCACGGCCTGCCGGAGCGCTACATCGTCGCGACCCTGCACCGGCCGGCGAACGTCGACGACCCGCAGGTCGCCGCCGGGCTGGTCAAGCGGCTGCACGAGATCGCGAACCTGGCCGACGTGGTCATGCCGGTGCACCCGCGTGGGCGCAGGGTGCTCACCGAGGCCGGGCTGGACGACCACCCGCGCGTGACGTTGCTGGAGCCGCTCGGCTACGTCGACTTCGTCGCGGCCGTGCGCGGAGCCGCGGCCGCCGTCACCGACTCCGGCGGCGTCCAGGAGGAGACCACCATCCTCGGCGTGCCGTGCCTGACCGTACGGCCCAACACCGAGCGGCCGATCACCATCACGCATGGCACGAACCGCCTCGTCACCCCCGACGAACTCGTGCCCGCGGTCGAGCAGGCGCTGACCGCGCCGGCCGGCGAGCGTGAGGTCCCGCCGCTGTGGGACGGCAAGGCGGGCCCGCGCATCGCACGGATCACGGAGGGATGGCTCGATGGCTGACCGGCAGGTGTCCCGGCTCAAGGCGGCGCTGGCCGACCGTGAGGCACGGGTGCGCATCCTGGAGGCGCGGGTCGCGGCACTGGAGGCCTCGACGTCGCTGCGGGTCGGCCGTGCCGTGACCGACGCGGCACGCAGGCCCGGCAAGGGCGTCGTCCGGCTGCCGCGCGAGCTGTACCGCATGTGGCGGCACCGCGGCACGCCCAACGTCGTCACGTCGGTCGACGCTCGCGAGCGCCCGATGTTCAGCGCCCGTGACGAGGACCGGCTGATCGTCGGCTCGCCCGCGACGGGCCTGGCCGTGGCCGGGGTGCTCGGCCGGGCCGCCGCCGAGGAGCTGGGCCGTACGGCCCACGTCGTCCCGCTGATGCCGCACGACGCCGCCCTGATCCTCGACACCGCCGACGTCGACCTGGTGCTCGTGGACGCCGCCGCGGGCGCGCCCGGCGGGCCGTGGGCCTACCTGGGCGTCCCGGGCGTGCCGGACCGCGAGCGCGCCCTGCTGGGCCTGATGGACGTCGCGCGGAGCCGGGGCCGCCCGCTCGTGCTGCTCGGCTCCGCCCCGGGACTGGCCGGGCTGGGCTGGGACGCCACGCTCAGGACCGACACGCCCCTGGACGAGGCGCTCGCCGGTCTTCACGCTCGCTTCAGCCTCGATCTGGGATGACTGTCACCACCACCACCGCGAAAGGAAATCGCGTGCGCGCTCTCGTGTACGGCGACGTGGACCTCAACATCATCGACGGGTCGGCGATCTGGGCCCAGGCGATGGTGCAGGCGCTGCGCGAGGCGGACGTCGAGGTCACCCTCGTGCTGAAGGCGCCGGTGCGCACGGACCGCCTCGTGGCCCCGCTGGAGCGGCTCCCCGGAGTGACCGTACGGCGCCGGCCCGAGGACGCCACCGGCCCGCTGACGGTCGAGGCCGCCGCCCGGCTGCTCACCGAGCTCGACGCCGCCGAGCCGTACGACCTCATCGTCGTGCGCGGGCGACGGCTCGCGGTGCGCGTCACCGCGACGCCGTTGGCCGGACGGCTGTGGACCTACCTGACCGACGTGCCGCAGAACGCCGCCGAGATGGTGGCCCCGGCGAACAAGGGTGTCCGCGGCGAGCTGGCCGCCGTCGCCAGGGCGTCGCGCTTCCTGCTGTGCCAGACCGAGGAACTGCGCTGCTTCCTCGAAGGCATGCTGCACAAGGCGGCCGGCAAGTGCGTGCTGTTCCCGCCGGTCGTCGTGCTGCCCGAGGGCCTGGAGCCCACGCCGGGACGCACGCCCGGCCGGCCGCTGAAGCTCGTCTACACCGGCAAGTTCGCGCCCCGGTGGAACACCTACGAGATGACCGCGCTGCCCCGGCGCCTGGCCGCGCGCGGCGTCGAGGCCGAGCTGCACATGGTCGGCGACAAGATCCACAACGACCGTACCGACCCGGGGTTCTCCCGCCGGATGCGCGTGGCGCTGGAGTCCACCCCCGGCCTGGTCTGGCACGGCGGTCATCCCCGCGCCGAGGCCATGCGGGTGACCTCCACCTGCGACATCGGGCTGTCCTGGCGGCACCCGGACCTGGACGCCAGCCTCGAACTGTCCACGAAGGTCCTGGAGATGGGCGGCCTCGGCGTGCCGGTCGTGCTCAACCGCACCCCGATGCACGAGAACCTCCTCGGCCCGGACTACCCGCTCTTCGCGGGCACCGAGGACGAGGTGGTCGATGTCGTCGCCGCGGCGGCCGAGCCCGCGACGTACACCGTGGCGCGCGACCGCTGCCTGAAGGCCGCCCGCGAGTTCACGCTCCAGGCCGCGGCCGATCGGCTCCGCGGCTACCTGCGCACCGCCTTCCCGTCCGCCCCGGAGGGCGCGGGCCGTACGAAGGTGGTGGTCGCCGGGCACGACCTGAAGTTCTTCACCCGGCTGCTCGACCACCTGCGCTCCCTGCCGAACGTGGAGGTGCGGGTCGACCGGTGGCCGGCGCTCGGCAAGCACGACCCGGAGGTCGGCCGCGAGCTGGCCGCGTGGGCGGACGTCGTGGTCTGCGAGTGGTGCGGGCCGAACGCCATCTGGTACAGCGAGTGGCTCAAGAGGCACGGGCGGCCGGACCAGCGGCTGATCGTCCGGCTGCACCGTTTCGAGCTGTACGGCGCGTGGCCGGGCCGCCTCGACATCGACGCCGTCGACCAGGTGGTGTGCGTCAGCCCGCACTACGCCGACCTGACCCGCAAGATGACGGGCTGGCCCGCCGGCAAGGTCACCGTCATCCCCAACTGGGTGGACGACGCGCAGTTCGGCCGGGCCAAGCTGCCGGGCGCCGAGCACCACCTGGGCCTCATCGGCCTCGCGCCGTGGCGCAAGCGGCTCGACCTGGCCGTCGACGTGCTCGAACGCCTGCGGCGCGACGATCCGAGGTTCACGCTCTTCATCAAGTCCAAGCTGCCCTGGGACCTGCCGTGGATCTGGAACCGCAGCGAGGAACGCGAGAGGTTCGAGGCGCTGTTCCGCCGGATCCGCCGCTCGCCGCTGCTCGCCCCGGGCGTGGTGTTCGACCCGGCCGGGCCCGACGTGGCCTCCTGGCTGCGACGGGTCGGCTTCGTGCTGTCCACCAGCGACGACGAGAGCTTCCACCTGGCGCCCGCCGAGGGCATGGCCTCGGGCGCGGTGCCGGCACTGCTGCCCTGGGAGGGCTCGGACCGGATCTACGACCGCCGCTGGATCCACGACGACCCGGCCGCGATGGCCGACGCGATCGCGGCGGTCGTCGCGGAGGGCCGCTGGGAGGAGGAGCGGGCGCGGGCGCGCGAGGAGGTGCGGCGGTCCTACGCCCTCGACCTCGTCTGCGACCGCTGGGCCGAGCTGGTGCTCACACGCTCTTCGGACGACGCAGCGGGACGAACGCCCACGACATGTCCGGCTCCAACGCCCAGTGCATGAGCCAGCGCACCGGCGGGGTGCACAGGATCGTCGCGAACACCGCGCCGGTCGCCGCCGTCACGGCCACGCCGGGCAGCGTGTGCAGGAACGGCAGGTCGTACCAGCCCATGTACTCCATCAGCTTCGTGGCGAAGCCGTGCAGCAGGTAGGCGTACAGCGTGGCCGCGCCCAGGTTGGTGAACCAGGTCTGGCGCGCGGGCACCATCGTGAGGAACGCGATCACGAGGATGCCCGCCGCCACCAGGAGACCGAGGCGCATCCCCGAGCCGACGAGGTTGTTCACGTGCATGTCGGCGTTGCCCTTGCGCCAGTACATCCACTCGGTCGTCATGTGGCGGTCGGCGACGAAGTAGGTGAAGGCGAGTGCCAGGGCGAGCGTGATCCCGCCCAGCACCCGGGCCATCGGGCGCTTCAGCGTCTCGAAGTGCTCCGGCTTGAGCACCAGGCCGAGCACGTAGAACGGCACCAGGCCGAGCGTGCGGTGCATCTCGAGCTCGCCCGGCAGGGCGGTCATGGCCGACAGCAGTGAGATCACCACGGCGGCGGCGACCGGCCAGCGGATCTGCTGCCACACCGGCGTGGACAGGCGCCACAGGAACAGCGCCATCAGGAACCAGGTTAGGTAGTACGGGTCCAGGATGCTGATCTCGAACTTCGAGTGCCCGACCGCCCAGTGATAGGTGGAGTAGGCGGTCTCGAAGACGATGTACGGCACGCCGAGATTCACGATCAGCTTCTGGGCCTTGCGGCCGCTGAAGGTGAAGTTACGCGAGAAGTAGCCGGTGATCACGATGAAGACCGGCATGTGGAACGTGTAGACGAACATGTAGAGCGCGTGCGCCTCGCGCACGTCGCGCAGCTTCACGATCGAGTGACCGGCCACGACGAGCACGATGGCCATGAACTTGGCGTTGTCGAAGAACGGGTCGCGCCTCCGGCGCGCGGGGCGCTGCTCGACGACCGCGTCGCGTGGCGCGGGGACCGTCGGGGCGGCGGAGGCGTCGGCCGGTATGCCGGCCGGAGAGGCCGGCGGTGCGGTGTGTGGTGTGCTCGGCGAAGTCATCGATTCCGTTGAGAGACGACGGTGAGGCCGGCTCCGGGCATGACCCGGAGCCGCGAACGACCATACCTATCCGGGCCGATGATCGGACGCCGGGTCGAAAAACTCTCCAGAAGCTCTCAGGCTTTGCAGGGGTCGTCGGAGGCGGTGACGGCGTCCGACGACTTGGGGATCGTCGTGGACCGCGTGCCCTTGAGACCGTTCCAGTCCGGGCCGAGAACCAGGTCGACGACCCCGGCCGCGACCGACTGGTCCGCCACCGGGCTGCTCGCCGGGGCGACCTGGCCGAGCGCGGCGGCCTGCTGGTCGGCGCCGCTGCCGTAGCGCAGTTCGGTCCTGCTCGGCTTCGTCGTCGCGGTCCCGATGCCGGCGACGGAGTAGCCGCGCGCGGTGAGCTGGTCACCGACCCGCTGGGCCAGGCCGGTCGTGTCGGTGCCGTTCAGCACGCGCACCTTGATCTGCGCCGGCGGCACGTTCACCTTCTGGGCCTTGGTCGGTGTCTGGATCTTGTTGTCGTTGCGGATCGCGGCGAACAGGTTGTTGGCGTCCGGCTGCCGCCAGGCGATCCGGTTGGGGTCCGGGGCGTACGCCCCCCACGGCACGGTGACGAACTGCACCTTGCCCGCCGACATGCCCTGGACGCTGCCGGCGACCTTCTTCATCTCGTCGACGGTGAAGTCCTTGTCCGTGGTGACCGACTTGGTGGCCGCGTCGAGGAAGCTGTAGAGCTTGCCCGGGTTGGTCAGCGTGCCGTTGCTGGTGGCCTTCTTCACGACCGCGCCGAGGAACTTCTGCTGGCGCTTGATCCGGTCGGTGTCGGAGCCGTCGCCGAGGCCGTGCCGGGTGCGGACGTACGCGAGTGCGGTGTCGCCCTTGACGATGTGCCGGCCGCGGGACAGGTGCAGCTTGCTGTCCGTGTCGTTGACGGCCTGGGGCAGGCAGATCTCGACGCCGCCGAGGGCGTCGACGACCCGCTTGAAGCCGGTGAAGTCGACCTTGACGAAGTGGTCGACGCGGATCCCGGTCAGCGTCTCGATGGTGTGCATGGTGCAGCCCGCGCCGCCGTTGTTGAACGACGCGTTGATCATGTTCAGGCCGCCGGGGATGGTCCGCCCGCTCGCGGTCTTGCACGAGGGGAGCTGCACCATCGAGTCGCGGGGAAAGCTGATGCCGACGGCCTTCTGACCGCCGGGGGAGAAGTGCAGCAGGATGATCGTGTCCGAGCGCTCGCCCGCCGCCTTGCCGTACTTGGCGTTGGCGCCGTTGCGCTGGTCCGAGCCGATCAGCAGGATGTTGAGGGCCTGGTTGAGCTTGGGCGGCCGATGCGTGCCGAGCTCGGCGGTGACGTCCTCTTGGGTGATGTTGCCCTGCAGCTTGCGATACGTCCCGTACGCGACGAGGCTCGTCCCGACGAGCACCACGGCGAGCCCCACCGACACCCAGCCGAGCACGCGCCAAAGGACGCCGCGCTTCGGCTCGTCGCCGAGCGCGCCGTCGTACTCGGGGTACTCATAGTCGCTGAACATTCGGCCCTAGAGGCTAGTGGTGGTTGCCCTTTCCAGGGATATACGTCGATTCAGTCGTGTTTCGTCGAGGTTTTGGCAGATTATTACTGATCCCTGCGCGGCCAAGGGCCCGATCAGTCCGGAAAGTAGCCCTTCCACTGTGGCGTAGGACACAGTCGTCAGCGTGCGAGTCTGGGGCGGCAGTCCCATCGCCTCACCGGCGGCGACGAGCCGCGCACCGCTCATGACCTCGCCGGCGATCTCCACCGCCGGGGCGTCCGCGTCGGTCACGGCGGTGAAGTGGTCGCCGTACGAGCGCACCTCGACCGCGTAGTCGGTGACGCCGGGCGGGCACTCGGCCAGCGGCGCGCCGAGCGCGTGCAGCGACAGGCCGACCACCTCGGCCCCGGTCGCCAGCGCGGCCTCCAGCCGATCCGGCGCGGCGGCCACCAGGTCGGCGTCGGCGGGGATCTCACCCTCGTCCACCGGGATCGCGGTCAGCCCGGCCGACCAGCAGGCGAACAGCCACACGGCGGTCTGCCAGTGCACCGGCAGCGCGAGCGCGACCCGGGCGCCCGGGTCGGCGGCGAGCCCGTCGATCAGCAGGTTCGCCGTCTTGGCCACCCAGTTGTCGAAGGTCTTCACCGACAGCTCCACGCGTTCGCCGGTGGCGTCGTCGTAGAACGTGACGAGCGGGCGGGACGGCTCGGCCGCCAGCGCCCCTCGCAGCAGATCGACGGGATGTGACATGAAAGTGAAGGGTAGGGCCTGCCCCAGGGCCTGTCCCAACGGTCCCGTGGACGACCCGGGTGTCGGCGGGCCCGCCGTGTGCGTGAGGTTCGTGTCGGGGAGACCCCTCCGTTGCGCTCCGTGTCCTAGCCTGGCTCCTTGTGCTGGTCGATGAGCTGGTCCGGGACCGTACGGACGCACCGCCGTCAGGGCGACTCCACCTCCAGGTCCACCTCCGGGGCGGAGGTGACGGATCGTCGTGTCGGTAGTTGCTCCCGAACCGACGGATGAGCGGGACAGGAGAGACCCGGGCGAGGCCCGCGCGGGCGTCTTCCTGGCCCGCCTGACCGTCGCCCCGGCGCTGCTCCTGGTCTCCTGGCTGGTGGTGGCGCTGCCGCTGCTCATGGCCGGGGTGTTCACACCGCTGCCCGCGATCGCGCTGTTCGTGCCGGTGGCCGCCGCCGTGCTGACCTTCGGCCTGCGGGCGGCACGCCCGCCCGAGGCGCGCTGGGGTACGTGGTGGGCGGTCGGCGGCCTGCTCGCCGTCACCGTGGCGTTCTGCGTGTTGCAGCTCCTGACCTTCTCCGAGCAGATCGTGGTGCGCCGGGACCCGGCGTCGTACTTCAACTTCGCGACCTGGCTCGCCGGCCACGGGTCGCTGCCGATCCGCCCGGCCCTGGCCCCGTTCGGCGGCGCGGACCCCGCGCTGTCGTTCGGCAGTCCCGCGTTCTACCAGCGCGGGGGCGTGCTGTGGCCGCAGTTCATGGCGGGCACGCCGATGATCCTGGCGCCGGTCGGGCACCTCGCGGGCTCGTACGCCATGCTCGCGGCGATGCCGGTGATCGGGGCGCTGGCGGTCCTGTCGTTCGGCGGCCTGACGGCGCGCCTCGTCGGGCCCCGGTGGGCGCCGGCCGGCGCGCTGCTGCTGGCGCTGGCCTGGCCGATGATGATGATCTCGCGGTCGATCTACAGCGAGACCCCCGCGCTCGTGCTGATGTGCGGCGGCCTGGCCCTCACGCTCGACGCCGTACGGGCGAACCGCGGGCTGCCCGCGCTGCTCGGCGGGCTCGCGCTCGGGCTGACCGTCCTGGTGCGCATCGACGGGCTGCGCGACGTGCTGCCCGTGGTCGCGTACGCCGGTCTGCTGGTGGGCCTGCGGCGGCGCACGGGACCGGCGCTGTTCGCCGGGCTGGTCGCCGGCGTCGGCGCCGGGCTGCTCGAGGGGTACACCCTGTCGAGCCCCTACCTTCACTACGTCCGCGGGTCGCTCGTCCCGCTGCTCTACATCGGCGGGGCCGTGCTCCTGGTCACGGCGGTCGCGGTCGTCGTCGTGCGGAGGTGGGGCCTGCCCGACCTCACGAGGTTCCGGCTGCCCGACCTGGCCCTGGCGGCCGTCTTCGCGATCATGGCGTTCTTCGCCGCCCGGCCGAGCCTGCAGACGGTCCGGCGCGTGCCGCACAACCCCGACGACGAGGCGAACGCCTCCTTTATCGCGGCCCTGCAGAAGTCGCTGCGGCTGCCCGCCGACCCGTACCGCCAGTACTCGGAGCTGAGCCTGCACTGGGTGAGGTGGTACATCGGCGTGCCGGCGGTGCTTCTCGCCACGATCGGCGCGGGCCTGCTCCTGCGCAAGCTGCTGCTCCGCCGCCGTACCGACTGGCTTCTGCCGTACGCGGTGATCGCGTGGACGACCGTCACCACGCTGTGGCGGCCGGGGATCACGCCGGACCACCCCTGGGCGAGCCGGCGGCTGATCGTCGTGGTGCTGCCCGGCCTGCTGCTGTTCGCGCTGTGGGTGATGGCCTGGGCGGTGCGGAGTGTGCGGCGGCTGGGGTACGGGCCGCAGATCGCCGGCGGCACGGCGGTCGTCGGTGTCCTGATGGTCCTGGCGCCCACCGTGCGGACCTCCGCGAGCATGGCGTTCACCCCGACGGAGCAGGGCGAGGTGGCGCAGGCCCGGTCGATGTGCCGCAGCTTCGGCCCCCGCCCCACCGTGCTGATCATCGAACGGGTGACCGCCGACCGCTTCAGCCAGCTCATCCGCGGCATGTGCGATGTGCCGTCCGCCCGGATCCGGGTGCGGCCCGGCTCCGACACCGCCGCGTCGGAGGACGTCGAGCGCATCAGTGAGAAGGTCGTCGCGGCCGGCCGCCGCCCGGTGCTGCTGGGCGCGAACGCCGTGGACGTGGCACCGTACGGCACGGCGCGGCACGTCTATCACGTCAGCACACGCCGCGATTCGAGCAGCCTCGTCGAGGCTCCTCACGGCACCTGGTCACTGACGATCAACGTCTGGATGGCCGTTCCCGTGTACGCAGGGTGAACAGTGCGTACCCTTGGCTCGTGTCCCAGCCAGTCCGAGTATCCTCGCCATGCGTGACTGACACGCCCCACGTGACGATCGTCCTGCCGTGCTATAACGAGCAGGACCACGTCATCGACGAGGTCGAGCGCATCTGTAAGGCGATGGATGCCAGTGGCCACACCTATGAGCTTCTCGCCGTGGACGACTGCTCGACCGACGGCACGCTGGCGCGCCTTGAGGAGGCGGCGCCGAACTTCCCGCACATGCAGGTGGTCCCCTTCCACCGCAACGGAGGCTCGGGCACCGTACGCCGCATCGGCTCCCAGCAGGCCAAGGGCGACATCGTCGTCTGGACCGACGCGGACATGAGCTACCCCAACGAACGCATCCCGGACCTGGTCGACATCCTGGATGAGGACCCGACCGTGGACCAGGTCGTGGGCGCGCGGACCAGCGAGGAGGGCACGCACAAGATCCTGCGGGTGCCGGCCAAGTGGTTCATCCGCAAGACGGCCGAGCACCTGGCCGGGCAGAAGATCCCCGACCTCAACTCCGGTCTGCGGGCCTTCCGCAGGGACGTCGCCGAGCCGTACCTCAAGCTGCTGCCCCCCGGCTTCTCCTGCGTCACGACGATCACGCTGGCGTTCATGTCGAACCAGCACGACGTCCGGTACGTCCCGATCGACTACGCCAAGCGGGCCGGCAAGTCGAAGTTCCACTTCGTGCACGACGCCTACCGCTACATCCTGCAGGTGCTGCGGATGGTGATGTACTTCAACCCGCTCAAGGTGCTGATGCCGCCCGCGCTGTGGCTGCTCGGCCTGGGCATCGCCAAGGGCGTCTACGACCTGATCGTGCACCCGGTGCGGTTCGCGAACAACACCGTCATGATCTTCGTGACCGGCATGATCATCGCGTCGCTGGCCCTGCTCGCCGACCTCATCGTGCGGTCGCGGGGAGACACGTGAAGATAGCGATCGTCGGTCCCGCCTTCCCGTACAAGGGCGGCGGCGCACACCACACGACCGAGCTGGCCCACCGGCTCGCCGCGGCCGGCCACGACGTGACGATCGAGTCGTGGAAGGCCCAGTACCCCGGCTTCCTCTATCCGGGCGAGCAGACGATCTCCACCCCGGAGGGCGTGCCGTTCCCGGGCACCCGCCGCACGCTGGCCTGGTACCGCCCGGACGGCTGGATCCGCACGGGACGGCGCCTGCGCTCCTTCGACCTCGTGGTGCTGGTGGTGCTCTCGCCGGTCCAGGTCCCCGCCTACCTCGGCATGGCGCGTGGTCTTGGCAGGCCTCGGCCGCACGGCCCCCACGTGATCGCCCTCTGCCACAACGTCCTGCCGCACGAGCGCAAGCCCTACGACGTCCCGCTGATGCGGCGGCTGCTGCGGCGCGCGGACGGTGCCCTGGTGCACTCCGCGCAGCAGGCGCAGCTCGCCCGCAACCTCGCCCCCGGCACGCCCGTGGTCACCGCCGGGCTGCCCGCCCACCTGCCGACCCCCACCGGAGGGGAGCGGGTGATCAACCCCGACGCCGAGCCGGCGAACCACCTGCTGTTCTTCGGCATCGTCCGGCCGTACAAGGGCCTGGACGTGCTCCTGAGAGCCCTCGCGAACCTCGACGGGGTCTCGCTGACCGTGGCCGGGGAGTTCTGGGGCGGAGTGGACGAGACCCGCACGCTGATCTCCTCACTCGGCCTGACCGACCGGGTCGAGCTGCGGCCGGGGTACGTCCCGGCCGGCGACGTGCCGGGCCTGTTCGCCCGCGCCGACGCGCTCGTGCTGCCCTACCGCACGGCCACGGCGTCGCAGAACGTCTTCATGGCCTACGAACACGGCATCCCGGTGATCGCCACCCGCGCCGGCACCCTCGCCGACCACGTACGCGACGGCATCGACGGCCTGCTGTGCGAGCCGGACGACGTCGACTCGCTGACCGACGCGCTGAGACGCTTCTACGCCCCGGGCGAGCCGGCCCGGCTGCGCGCGGGGGTCAAGCCGGTGGACGCCGAGCCGCACTGGGTCGCCTACCTGGAGCAACTGCTCAGTCACTGACCTTCGCCCGGCGCGGCGCGCCGGTCTCCGTGATCGCGTGGGCCCGGCCTCGCCGTAGATTGAAGATCGCTTGGGCGTCGCGACGCGCCGCGCGGGGAATTCTGTGATCGCCGGGTACGGCTCCTGCCGGCCTCATGGGCGCTGTCGAGCGCACAGCTTCGGGGGATGTCAGCAGATGGCGTTGAAGAAGCCGCAGCGCAGCGGTCGTTTCGTACGGGACCTGGAGGCGAATCCCCTCTTCAGCCGGGAGCCGGTGAGCGTTCCCCGGTACGCCCTCGCGGACGGGGAGATGGATCCGGCGACCGCGTATCAGGTGGTGCACGACGAGCTGATGCTGGACGGGAACGCGCGGTTGAACCTGGCGACGTTCGTCACCACCTGGGCCGAGCCTCAGGCCCGGCGGCTCATGGCCGAGTGCTCCGAAAAGAACATGATCGACAAGGATGAGTATCCGCAGACCGCCGAGCTGGAGCTCCGGTGCGTGCACATGCTGGCCCGGCTGTGGCACGCCGCGGACCCCCGGCACGTGGTCGGATGCTCGACGACCGGCTCCAGCGAGGCCGCCATGCTGGCGGGGCTCGCGCTCAAACGACGCTGGCAGCACCGCCGCCGTGCCCAGGGCCGGCCGGCCGACCGGCCGAACCTGGTGATGGGCGTCAACGTCCAGGTCTGCTGGGAGAAGTTCGCGAACTACTTCGAGGTCGAGCCGCGCTACGTGCCGATGGAGGGCGACCGCTATCACCTGAGCCCGAAGAAGGCGGTGGAGCTGTGCGACGAGAACACCATCGGGGTCATGACCATCCTGGGCTCGACGTTCGACGGCAGCTACGAACCCGTCGCCGAGGTCGCGGCCGAGCTGGACGACCTGCGGGACCGGACCGGCCTGGACGTGCCGATCCACGTCGACGGCGCCTCCGGCGCGATGGTCGCGCCGTTCCTCGACCCGCATCTGACGTGGGACTTCCGCCTGCCCCGCGTGACGTCGATCAACACCTCCGGCCACAAGTACGGGCTGGTCATGCCCGGCGTCGGCTGGGTGGTGTGGCGTGACGCCGACGCGCTACCGGACGACCTGGTCTTCCACGTCAACTACCTGGGCGGGCAGATGCCCACGTTCGCGTTGAACTTCTCCCGCCCCGGCGCCCAGGTCATCGCGCAGTACTACAACTTCCTGCGGCTGGGCTTCGACGGCTACCGCCGCGTCCAGCGTACGTGCCGGGACGTCGCCACGCGGCTGGCCGGCGAGATCGCGGCGCTGGGCCCCTTCGAACTGCTCACCGACGGCGGCCAGACGCCGGTGTTCGCCTTCCGGCTGCGCCGGGAGATCACCAACTTCACCGTCTTCGACGTCTCGGCCGCCCTGCGCGAGTGCGGGTGGCTGGTGCCCGCCTACACCTTCCCGCCGAACCGTACCGATCTGTCGGTGTTGCGGATCGTCGTCCGCAACGGCTTCAGTCATGACCTGGCCGACCTGCTCCTGGAGGACTTCCGCCGGATCCTGCCGCGCCTGCACCGGCAGCGCGAGCCTCACCGGGACTGCGGCGACGCAGGTGCCTTCACGCATGGCATCAAGACGTGAGGAGTGTGCGCGATGTGCCGTCTGTTCGGCATGAGCAGTTCGCCGCGGCGTACGCACGCCACGTTCTGGCTGCTGGACGCCCCTGACAGTCTCAGCGACCAGAGTCGGCGAGAGCCGGATGGCACGGGGCTGGGCTACTTCGACGCCGACGGTTCCCCGTGCCTGCGCAAGGCGCCCATCGCCGCGTACGAGGACCGGTGTTTCGCCGCCGAGGCCAGGCAGGTCGAATCCACGACCTTCCTCGCCCACATCCGCTTCGCCTCCACCGGGGGCCTGGAACGGCGCAACACTCACCCGTTCGAACAGGACGGGCGCCTGTTCGCGCACAACGGCGTGCTGGAGAACCTGAGCGAGCTCGACGCCGAACTCGGCCCGGACATCGCGCTGGTCCACGGCGACACCGACTCCGAACGGTTCTTCGCCCTGATCACGCGCGAGATCCGGGCTCACGGCGGGGACGTCGCCGGCGGCATCGTCCACGCGGCCCGCTGGATCGCCGATCGCCTGCCCGTCTACTCCCTCAACCTGATCCTGACGACCGCGGACGGCCTGTGGGCGTTGCGCTACCCCGACACCCACACTCTGTACGTGCTCGAACGCCGACGCGGCGGCCACCACGGCGACCGGCACCTGGACCACAGCGGCACCGCGGGCCACATGCGCGTCCACTCCCGAGCGCTGGCCGGCGAGCCCGCGGTCGTGGTCGCCAGCGAACGCATGGACGACAACCCCGGCTGGCGCCTGATGGAGCCCGGAGAACTCTTCCACGCCGGACCCGAGCTGCACATCACCCGCACGCTCGCGCTTCCCCACGAACCACACCACCGGCTCCACCTGAAGGACCTGCGCCCCGAAGCCGCCGTATCCCAGCAGGCCGTGTAGGACGCGCGAAGGGGAACGCGGGGGAGACGGTGGAGCTGAGCCGGCCGTTTCCCGTCGCGTTCGACCCGGGGCGCCTCCTTGGGCGTCGCGCCGGGTGAACGCTCCGGGGTGAGTGGCCTGGCCCGTCTCAGGCGTTGATGCCCTCGATGTGGGGCTGGAGCTCCTTGAGCAGGGCGCGCTTGGGCTTGGCGCCGACGATCTGCTGCACCGGCTCGCCGCCCTTGAACAGCAGCAGGGTGGGCAGCCCCATGACGCCGTAGCGGCTCGGGACGTCCGGGTTGGCGTCGTAGTCGAGCTTTGCGATCTTCAGCTTGTCGCCGTGCTCCTCGGCGATCTGGTCGAGCACCGGGGCGATCATGCGGCAGGGGCCGCACCAACTCGCCCAGAAGTCGACCAGGACGGGCGTCTCGCTCGCCAGCACGGCCTCGTCGAAGGTCGCGTCGGTCACGGTCATGGTCTCGCCGGCCATGGGCTGTCTCCTTCCGGGCGCGCCGCCCGTACGGCAGCGACGTCTCACGGTGAAAGTCGCGAACCGCCGAAGTTGTTCCCGCAGCCAACGCTTCGGGGTCGGTGAGCCGGGCGGCGCTGCGAACCGACGAGATCGCGGGCGGTGCATGTCAACTGCGTACCGGCCGCTCCACGGGCGGTACCAGCGGCATCGATCAACACGCTCAAGACGCTCGCAGCCATCGCCGTTCGAAGGTCGATTCGCAGCGCCGATATCCCTTCACTCGTAGGGATATGATCCCACCCAGCTCCCCAGCTTTGGGGGTTCCAGCCAATTCTCCTCGCCGGTCGGATCTGATTTCCAGCGGAAGCCTTCGCGCTTGAGGATGTCTTTTTCAATGCCGTCGAAGAGCTTCTTTGCTTTGTCTAGATCCGTGGCATACTGAGCGATCTTTCCAATAGCCTTCTTGCGCTCGTCCACTAGTAGCTTTTTTGTCTTGTTTACGGCGTTGACAGCATTCTTCGTGCGAGTCCCATCGTCGGTCACGCCGGGAAGGAAGCTTGCCCAGGCGTACTTCTCGTTGTCGTGGAGGTACTTCTTGAGGGTCCGCAAGTTGTCGATCATGAATTTCTGGTATGCCAGGACGACGCGCCATGCCGCCAGCATGGCGCCCGCCGTTAGGCCGGCGCCGGTTGCGAGGTCGGCATGATGGGCGAGCGGGCGGGTCGTCCAGAAACGAAGAAATGAGTCCACGGCATCGCTCTTGTTCTTTCCCACCTGGGCGATGGCGTGTGCGGGGTGCGCGCTGAGGACCTGAATTTGCTTCTGTAGATTTGTCCAGTCCTGTATCGCGATATCGACGAACCAGACGTCTTCGTCCGGATAGGAGACTCCCACCCGTTCTTTGACATCCCATAGTTCGTCAGGGAATTCCAAGGCGTGCAGGTTTTCTGTCATGGCACTTACCTGTCCTCGGCTAGGATTTGAGGAGTGGCCGGAAGATGTCTTCTATATTGATGTTCTCTGTATCTTTCATCATCTTCGCCATTTGTAGAAGTCCACTCGAGGTCAGATTCAGTTCCGCGATTATCTCTTCCCGTGCGCCGTATCCGGCGTGCCGTGTGGCGCTATATTTATCAGTGAATGCGCGCAACAGTGAGCTGTCGTCGTTGGGTGCCCACAGAAACCCGTTGTCGTCCGGTATCTGAATTTTCAAACTTGAGAAAGGGTAATCGGGCTGCTGGTCAATCGCTTGATCTATCGCCGTGGCGGCGTCGCGAAAAGCCTTGGTGTTGATTTCCACCGTGATCAGTCTCCCATTGCCCGCACGATGTCATGCATCATGCGATCGCAGGCTTCCAGTTGGCGTGTGTACTCGTCGTTGATCTCGGCGAGCTTTTTTTCCAGCGCCTTCTCCTCGGCGTCGGTGGCCTGTCTGGCGTCCTCGAGTTGCTTGGCCCGGTCGAGCTGTGCGGCGCGCATCGCCTGCTTGAAATGGTCGGCGATGATGTGCGCGTCGAGCCTTCTCGCTTTGGGGGCGAGTTCTACGCTCTCCACGAGTCCGTCGGCGGCGACCGTCACGCGTACGATGCCGCCCTTTGACTCTCCGTGGCCGTTGGCCGGGGCGTCGCCGGTGTCCGTGCGGGACCGACCGGCCATCACGTCTCCAAGCCCGAGGTCATGACTGGAGCCATCATTCCTCCGGTTAAACGGGGTTTAATGCCCTTTTAATCGGGTCAATGTACATGATCGGATCGGGCGTCGCAGGAACTATCGTCCCCTTGTTCGTCTTTGGACGCGCATAGACGTTAGTGTCCGGTTATGGGGGCTGAGATTGCCGTGAGAGAGCGGGCCGGGATCATCGGGGAATCATGATCGACGGCTCGTTGACCTCGGTCTTCTTCGCATGGTGCCTACCTGGAATGACCAAGCCCTGGGGATATGTGGGGTCGGCGCACTGTAGAGACCCCGCGGAATGTCGCTTATCAGAATTGCGTTCGGTTGGTGGCGCACCTTCCGGCCGGGACTTGTGCTGCCGGAGGAGGCGGCGCATTCATCAGGCCGCCGTGGTCGGGAGGAGCCGGTGGCTACCGGGTCTCCGGCTGTTGCTCCAGGAGTTCGGCCTCTTCGACGGCCGGGTGGCGGGAACCCAGGAGTACCGCCGAGCCCGCCCACAGCAGGTCGGCGGCGGTCATCACGACCCGGGAGGCCAGGGCGACGACCAGCGGGGCGCCCGCGGGCAGCACCGGGCCCAGGGCGACGGTCAGCGCCGCCTCCCGTACGCCGACGCCGCCTGGGGCGATGACGACCAGGAAACCGGCGGTGAACGCCAGCGCGTACGCGCCGGTGGACAGGAAGAAGCCCGATCCGCCCGCCGCGCGGACGAGCAGCCAGGCGTGTGCGCCGAACAGCAGCCAGCCCAGCGCCGTCCAGGCCACCGCGCGGATCATCGTGCCCAGGCCCGCCGTACGGTCGAGGGGCTGGCGCCGGGCGAGCCGGAGCGCCCGGTTGAGCGTCCACGCCACGATCCGCGGGTGCAGCAGGGCCAGGAAGATCGGTGCGAGCACCAGCAGCCACCAGTACCGATGCGTGGCGTCGGACGAGGTCAGCGGCAGGGTCACGGCGGCCACCGCGCAGCCGCTCGCGATCGTGGTGGCCATCGCCAGCAGCGCCGCCGTCGCGCCCCTCTGGCGCGGTACGTGATGTTCCTTCGCCAGCTCCATCTGGGCGACCAGCGCCCACACCGAGCCCGGGATGTACTTGCCGAGCTGGGAGACGAAGTAGACCCGTACGGCCGCCCGCAGGGGGAGCGGAGAGCCCATCCCGGCCAGCAGCGATCGCCAGCCCAGCATCCAGGTGGCCAGCCCGACGATCCCGGCGACGAGCGCGGCGACCATGTACGGCCAGGAGAACGCCGTGAGCGCGTGCCGGGTGTCGTCCCAGCGCGAGGCCAGGCCGTACACGCAGAAGGCGAGCGCGACGACGACCAGCGCCACGCGCGGCAGACGACTCGCTCGCAGCCGGGAAATCACCCGGTCAGGGTAGTCGGTACCGAGAGCGACACGGGGCATGCGGATGAACAGTCGATGATCAGGAGATATCCATCCGCCGCGACCCGTAGAGTGGGGCCGCCTTGACGTCCTCTCCCGCCTGAAGACGGGAGATTCCGACCTCTCGAACAGGAGTGCCGGTGGTTCGCAGTTCACGGCCCCGTCTGACGACTGGAGGGCTCCCTGCGCTGTCACGGCCCGCCCGGCCGCGAATCCGCTTGGCTATCGTGGACTCACTCAAAGTAGCAGAAGGGGGCAAGGGGCGTTTCCTCTCTGGCTCGCAGACCGGAGTCTCCACGCCGCGACCTCGATGAAACTCAACGACGCAAAGGCCTTCGTGGGCCATCAGGTGCACGTGTGCCGTTTCCGTGAGGCCGGGACGCTTCTCCGCTGGATGGGCGACGACCTGCGCGGCAAACGGGTGCTCGACGTCGCCGGCGGTGACGGCTACTGGGCCGGGCAGGCGCGCAAGCGCGGGGCGTACGCGGTCTCCATCGACCTCGCCCGCGGCAAGATGCTCTACGGGCGTACGCTCAAGCACCCGCCGGCGCTGATCGAGTGCGACGCCCTCAAGCTGCCGTTCGCCGACGAGTCCTTCGACGCGCTGCTGTCGGTCTGCGCGATCGAGCACTTCGACGACGGCGGCACCGCGCTGGACGAGATGTCGCGCATCCTCAAGCCGGGCGGCGAGCTGTTCATGTCCGCCGACGTGCTGAGCCGGTCCCACGACTGGCCCAAGCTCCGCGAGGCGCACTGCGACAAGTACCACGTGCAGCACACCTACACGCACGAGAGCCTGGCCGGGCTGCTCACCGAGCGCGGCATGGAGCTGGCCGACTACTCCTACCAGTTCCGCAGCCGGACCACCGAGCGTCTCTACCTGTCGCTGTCGGCGTACGGAGGCCGGGTCGGGTTCAACGCCGCCGCGCCGCTGACGCCACTCGTGGCTCTCGCGGATCGCCGCAGTCCCAACGACCGCGGCAGCATCGTGCTGATCAGGGCGCGCAAGAAATAGTGACGTCCCCCCGTTCCGGACTGATCGGCGTAGGCTTCCGATCGGGGAGTGATCCCCACCACTTCGGCACCTAACGAGGGGGCGACTGTCAACGTGGTGCCTCGGGTCCTTGTCGACGCGACCGCTGTACCCGCTGACCGCGGTGCGCTGGGGCGATACGTCGACGGCCTGATCGCCGCGCTGCACCGCGCGGACGCCGATCTGGCCGTCGCCTGCCAGCGATCGGATGAGGAGCGCTACGCCGCGCTCGCGCCGAAGGCCCGCGTGGTCGCGGGCCCGCCGGCGATCGTGCACCGGCCGGCGCGGCTGGCCTGGGAGCAGACCGGGCTGCCGTTCGTCGCCAAGCAGGTCGGCGCCGACGTCATCCACGCGCCGTACTACTCGACGCCGCTGCGGCCGGGGGTGCCCGTGGTCGTCACGGTGCACGACGTCACCTACTTCGTCGAGCCCGAGGTGCACAACCCGGTCAAGGCGACCTACATCAAGTCGGCCACGCGCACGGCCGTACGCCGCGCGGCCCGGCTGATCGTGCCGTCCAAGGCGACGCGCGACGAGATGGTCCGGCTGCTGAGGGCCGATCCGACGCGCATCGACGTCGCCTACCACGGCGTCGACCACGCGATCTTCCACCCGCCGGGCGAGGAGGAGCGGCGGCGCGTCTCCGACCGGCTCGGCCTGCACGGCCACCCGTACATCGCGTTCCTCGGCGCGCTGGAGCCGCGCAAGAACGTCCCGAACCTCATCCGCGGCTGGGTGCGCGCCGTCGACGGCCTGAAGGACGCGCCCGCGCTCGTGCTCGCGAGCAGCGGCGGCTGGGACGACGAGGTCGACGCGGCGCTCGCCGACGTCCCGCACCAGCTGCGGGTGCTGCGTCCGGGCTATCTGCGCTGGTCGTCACTGCGGGGGTTCTTCGGCGGCGCGCTCGTCGTCGCGCTGCCGAGCCGGGGTGAGGGCTTCGGGCTGCCGGTGCTGGAAGCGATGTCCTGCGGCGCGGCCGTGCTGACCACGCACCGTTCGTCGCTGCCGGAGGTGGGCGGTGACGCCGTCGCCTACACCGAGCCCGACGCCGAGAGCATCGGCGCGGCGCTGAGCACGCTGATCGCCGACGACGCCCGCCGCGGCGCGCTGGCCGAGGCGGCGGCCGCCCGCGCCGCGGAGTTCACCTGGACGGCGTCCGCCGAGGCGCATCTCGCTTCCTACCAGCGCGCCGCCGAACAGTAGTGTGGCCGCCACACCGATGAGGGAGGGACACGCTGGAAGCGATTCTGCTGGTCGGAGGTAAGGGCACGCGGCTGCGGCCGCTGACCATCTCCACCCCCAAACCGCTGCTTCCCACCGCCGGCGTGCCACTGCTGGAACACCAGCTCAGGAAGGCCCGCGCGGCCGGGATCCGGCGCATCGTGTTCGCGACGTCCTACCGGGCGTCGATGTTCACCGAGGCGTTCGGCGACGGGTCGCGGCTCGGCCTGGAGCTGGTCTACGTCACCGAGGACGAGCCGCTCGGCACGGCCGGCGCGATCCGCAACGCCGCACGCGAGCTGACGTGCGACGCCGACAGCCCGGTCGTCGTGCTCAACGGTGACATCCTGTCCGGCCACGACCTGGCGGCCCAGATCGCCATGCACGACAAGTCGGGCGCGGCCGTCACGATGCATCTGACGCTGGTCAACGACGCGCGCCGCTACGGCGCCGTGCCGACGACCTCCGAGGGCAAGGTCATCGAGTTCGTCGAAAAGTCGCCGAACCCACCGACCAACCAGGTCAACGCGGGCTGCTACGTCTTCCGGCGCTCGGCGATCGAGGCCATCCCCGAGGGCCGGGTCGTCTCGGTGGAGTACGAGACCTTCCCCGGCCTGCTCGCCGCCGGCGAGACGATCATGGGGTACGTCGAGGGCGCGTACTGGCTCGACGTGGGCACGCCGAGCACGTTCGTGCAGGGCTCGTGCGACCTCGTGCTCGGCCGGATGACGTCGCCGGCGGTCACGCCCGGCGGCGGTGTGCTGTTCCTCAACGGTTCGGTGGTCGCCCCGGAGGCGGCCGTGTCCGGCGGTACGGCCGTCGGCGCCGGGGCCGTGGTCGAGTCGGGCGCGACGGTGGAGTCCAGCGTGCTGTTCGACGGGGCCGTGGTCGAGCAGGGCGCGCGGGTCTCGCGCTCGGTGATCGGGCGGGGCGCCCGCATCTGCGCGGGCGCGGTGCTCGACGAGACCGTGATCGGCGACGGCGCGATGGTCGGCGCGGGTAACGAACTGCGCGGCGGCCTGCGGCTGTGGCCCGGCACCCAGCTTCCACCGACCGCGGTCCGGTTCTCCTCCGACGTCTGAGCACGCCCCGGCGGTGGTGCTGGCTACACCCCGGTCGGGGGCCTGACCGGCTGGGGCGGGACAGGCGGCGTGCCTAGTTTCGTCGGCATGAAGATCCTCTCATCCGCCGCTCTCGCCGGTCTCGCCCTGGCCGGGATCGCCGCGGCGCCCGGTCAGTTGTCGGCCACCTCACATCACGTCGTCAACGCGGCCATGCACAGGGACGGTCCGGACGGACGGGGCCGCGTGGTCTCCGCCAAGAAGATCGCCGGCCTCTCCCGGGAGCAGACGGCCTCGTACCTGGACGAAATGAACTTCGGGTCGCCGGAGCCCAGGTACGGGATCGACGAGTACGCGGTCGTCTACCGGACGGTCACCCCCGCGGGAGCGCCGACCACCGCCAGCGGGCTGCTCGTCCTGCCGCGCAGCGAAGACCGTACGCTGCGCACGGTCGCCTACGAGCACGGCACGAACGCCACGAGGCTGGACGCGGCGACGACCTCCGCCGAGAGCTATGACCGGGCCGCGGCGGCGCTCGTCGCCGGTGCCGGGTTCGGCGCGGTGGCTCCCGACTACCTCGGGCTCGGCCTCGGGCCGGGGCACCACCCGTACATGGACCACGCCTCGGAGACGACGGCCTCGCTGGACATGCTCCGCGCGGCCCGTGCGGTCGCCGCCGACCACGGCCGCTCGCTCACCTCGAAGGTGCGGGTCACCGGCTTCTCCCAGGGCGGCGCGGCGGCGATGGCACTGGGCCGTGCCCTCCAGGCACGCGGGGAACTCGCCGCGCTCGCGCCGATCAGTGGTCCGTACGACGTCGAGCACGCCGAGATCCCGGTGGGTCTCCACGGCGACCAGCTCTCGCCGCAGGAGGTCACCTTCTACCTCGGCTACTGGATAACGTCGATGAACCGGCTGCATCACTTCTACACGTCGCCTTCCGAGGCGTTCCAGAAGCCGTACAGCGAAACCGTGGAAACTCTCTTCGACGGTGACCACAGCGCGCCACAGATCGTCGCCGGACTGCCCGCGACGCCGCAGGAGCTGCTCCGGCCGGAGTTCGCCGCGCGGCTCGACCACCCCGACGGGTCCCTCGCGCGGGCGATGCGCGAGAACGACGACACCTGCTCCAGCTGGCGGCCCAGGGTGCCGATCCGCATCTTCGCCGCGCACGGCGACAAGGACGTGGCCATCCTCAACGCGCGGCACTGCCAGGCGCAGCTGCGCCAGCACCGGGTCGACGCGCCGTTGACCGACGTCGGCGCGACCGACCACACCGGCTCCGCGTTCCGCTCCATGCCGCAGGTCGTACGCTGGTTCGCCTCCTTGTAGGCATCGCGAACACCGTCGAATGGCACAGAACCGCGCAGGTTAAGGTCAAGATGAGAACCATGCTCACCCGCGAGTGGCGGCCCTCGTGGCCGGTCGACCTGGGCCTGACGCTGGGCCCGCACCGGCGCGGCTCGGGCGACCCGGCGTACACCGTGGGTCCCGACGGCGCGGTGTGGCGTGCGTCGACGACGCCCGAGGGCCCCGGCACGCTGCGGGTCCTGCTGCGCGGCGACACGGTCGAGGGCCGGGCGTGGGGGCCGGGGGCGGAGTGGCTGCTCGACGGCCTGCCCGAGCTGCTCGGCGCCGCCGACGACCCGACGTCGTTCACGCCCGCGCACGAGGTCCTGCGCACGGCCGCCGCGCGGTTCGGCCACTTCCGCGTCGGCCGGAGCCGCAACGTCTTCGAGGCGCTCGTGCCGGCCGTGCTGGAGCAGAAGGTCGTCGGCAAGGAGGCCTGGCGCGCGTGGCGCTACCTCGTGCGGAGGTTCGGCGAGGTCGCGCCCGGGCCACAGCCGCCCCACCTGCGATGGCCGCTGCGGGTGCCGCCGCCGCCCCGGGTCTGGGTCACCATCCCGTCATGGGAGTGGCACCGGTCGGGGATCGAGGCGGTGCGGGCCCGTACGATCATCGGCGCCGCGCGGGTGGCGAGCCGGCTGGAGGTCTCCGACACGGCCGAGGCCGACCGGAGGCTGCGCTCACTGCCGGGCATCGGGGTCTGGACGTCGGCCGAGGTGCGGCAGCGGGCCCTCGGCGACGCCGACGCGGTCTCGGTCGGTGACTACCACATCCCCGGAATCGTCGGCTGGGCCCTGACCGGGCGGAAGGTCGACGACGCCGGGATGCTCGAGCTGCTGAAGCCGTACGCCGGGCACCGCTACCGGGTCACCCGGATGCTGGAGCTGTCCGGCGGCGGCCCGCCGCGCCGCGGGCCGCGGATGCCCGTACGCGACTACCGGGCGTTCTGACGGCGCCACACCGGCCCGAAGCGGCTCGGGCGGCCGTCGCGGGTGTCGGCGCCGTACACGGGGCCGATCACCGCAAGGGCGACGAAGAAGGACAGGACGAGCCAGGTCATGACGGTCTCCTCGCGGTAAGGGGTGTTCGTCGTTTCACTCCTTAAGTGTGCGCCGTCGAACCGTTCAGCACCAGCGAGGAATTCTGCACGGAACCGGTAAGCGATGCTGAAGGTTCGGTCGCATCGCCGGGGGCGGCGGGAATACCGGGCGGGGCCTCGGCGTATGTTCCGGACATGAGCGAACGGAGTGAGCGAATCGAACCCGCAGTGCGCCCGGTCCGTTCTCCGACGAAGGAGGGCTCTTGACCGATCTCGCCGGCGGACTCCCTTCGCCGACCGCCGTCCGACGGGCTCTCGCCCGCGCCCGCGACGGCAAGGCGCTCGACGTCACCGAGGCCGAAGTGCTGCTCGGCGCCCGGGGAGAGCAGCTCGACACACTCCTCGAACACGCGTCGCGCGTACGCGACGCCGGGCTGGAGGCCGCGGGCCGGCCCGGCGTGATCACCTACAGCCGCAAGGTGTTCATCCCGCTGACCCGGCTGTGCCGTGACCGGTGCGGCTACTGCACGTTCGCGACCGTGCCCGGCCGTCTCGACGCTCCCTACCTCAGCCCGGACGAGGTGCTGGAGATCGCACGCCAGGGCGCCGCGCTGGGCTGCAAGGAGGCGCTGTTCACCCTCGGCGACCGGCCCGAGGACCGCTGGAAGCAGGCCGGCGAGTGGCTGCACGCGCACGGCTACGACGACACGTTGTCCTATGTACGCGCGATGGCGATCCGGGTTCTGGAGGAGACCGGCCTGCTGCCGCACCTCAACCCCGGCGTCATGAGCTGGCAGGACTTCCAGCGGCTCAAGCCGGTCGCGCCGTCGATGGGGATGATGCTGGAGACGACCTCGCGCCGGCTGTTCGAGGAGAGGGGTCAGGCGCACTTCGGCTCGCCGGACAAGGACCCGGCGGTACGCCTGCGCGTGCTGGAGGACGCGGGCCGGTCCAGCGTGCCGTTCACCACCGGCATTCTCATCGGTATCGGCGAGACCGTGCGCGACCGGGCCGAGTCCGTCTTCGCGATCCGCAAGGTCGCGCGGGAGTACGGCGGGATCCAGGAGATCATCGTCCAGAACTTCCGCGCCAAGCCGGACACCAAGATGCGGTCGATGCCCGACGCCGACCTCCAGGAACTCGCCGCCACGATCGCGGTGACCCGGCTCGTCCTCGGCCCGAAGATGCGCGTGCAGGCGCCGCCCAACCTCGTCGACGCCGAGTACGCGCTCATGCTGCGGGCGGGCATCGACGACTGGGGCGGCGTGTCACCGCTGACCCCCGACCACGTCAACCCCGAGCGCCCGTGGCCCCAGATCGACGACCTCGCCGCGCGCACCGCCGAGAGCGGCTTCACGCTGCGTGAACGCCTGACGATCTACCCCGAGTACGTCCGGCGCGGCGAGCCCTGGCTCGACCCGCGCCTGTCCGCGCACGTCGCCGCGCTCGCCGAGCCGTCCGGCCTGGCCCGCGAGGACGTCGTTCCCGAGGGCCTGCCCTGGCAGGAACCCGACGGCGGCTGGGCCGACCAGGGCCGTACGGACCTGCACGTCTCCATCGACACCGCCGGACGCACCTCCGACCGCCGCGAGGACTTCGACGAGGTGTACGGCGACTGGGCCGAGGTGGGCGGCCGGATCCGCCCGGTGGAGCGGTTCGACGCGGACGTGGCGTCGGCGCTGCGCAGCGCGGAGCGGAACCCGGGCGGACTCACGGACGACGAGGCCCTGGCCCTGCTCCAGGCCGACGGCCCGGAGCTGGACGCGCTGGCCCGCCTCGCCGACGACCTGCGGCGCGACGCGGTCGGCGACGACGTGACGTATGTCGTCACCCGGAACATCAACTTCACCAACGTCTGCTACACCGGCTGCCGGTTCTGCGCCTTCGCCCAGCGGCGCACCGACGCCGACGCGTACACGCTCTCGCTGTCCCAGGTCGGCGACCGGGTCGACCAGGCATGGGCGGCCGGGGCGACCGAGGTCTGCATGCAGGGCGGCATTCACCCCGACCTGCCCGGCACGGCCTACTTCGACCTGGCGCGCGAGGTGAAGAAGCGCGCGCCCGGGATCCACATGCACGCGTTCAGCCCGATGGAGGTCGTCAACGGGGCGTCCCGGACGAACCTGTCCATCCGCGACTGGCTGACCGAGGCCAAGGCCGCGGGCGTCGACTCGCTGCCCGGCACCGCCGCGGAGATCCTCGACGACGACGTGCGCTGGGTGCTCACCAAGGGCAAGCTGCCGGCCGCCGAGTGGGTCGAGGTGGTCACCACCGCGCACGAACTGGGCATCCCGACGACCTCGACGATGATGTACGGGCACGTGGACACGCCCGCGCACTGGGTGGCACACCTGAAGCTGCTGCGCTCGATCCAGGAGCGCACGGGCGGCTTCACCGAGTTCGTGCTCCTGCCGTTCGTGCACCAGAACGCGCCGATCTACCTCGCCGGGCTGGCCCGTACCGGCCCGACCCGGCGGGAGAACCGCGCGGTGCACGCCCTCGCCCGCATCCTCCTGCACGGTGCGATCCCCAACATCCAGTGCTCCTGGGTCAAGCTGGACGACGAGCTGTGCACCCAGGTGCTCCAGGGCGGCGTCAACGACCTGGGCGGCACCCTCATGGAGGAGACCATCAGCCGCATGGCGGGCTCGGAGAACGGTTCCTTCAAGACGATGTCGGCCCTGGAGGAGATCGCCACCCGCGCCGGCCGCCCGGCGCGCCAGCGCACGACGACGTACGGCGAGGTCCCGGCCGAACGCGCCGCGGCGGCCCGCGCCACGGACGGCGTGGGTCACTTCCTGCCCATCGTGTCGTGACGCGCGCCGGCCCGTGACACGCGTCGGCCGTGACGCCGGTCATCGCGACCGGCTCCTCGGCGAGCGCGGGCTCCACGGGTGCCGCCTCCGCCCCGCCACCGTTGCCGTCCTGCGGCATTCCGCTACCTCCCGGCGGCTCGGAAAAACGCTTCCCGACGGCAACGCTAGGGGGCGCCGGAGGGCGGAGAATTCATCCTCCGGAAGGGTGACACGCCTGATGAGAGGCCGCGATAATGATCCTTGGAGGCAGCACGGTGATCACCGCGGTGGCCTTCGACGTCGGCGAGGTCCTCGTCGACGAGACGCGCGAGAACGCCGCCTGGGCCGACTGGCTCGGCGTCCCCCGCCACACGTTCTCGGCCGTCCTCGGCGCGCTGATGGCGCGGGGGCGCGACGCCGCCGAGATCTTCCAGGTCTTCCGCCCGGGCTTCGACTTCGCCCGCGAACGCACGCGACGGGAGGCGGCCGGGCGGCCGGAGCTGATCGAGGAAGACGACCTCTACCCCGACGTACGCCCGGCGCTGACCGCGCTGCGGGAGGCGGGCCTGTGGGTGGGGATCGCGGGCAACCAGACCGAGCGGGCCGGGCACCTGTTGCGTGCCCTCGGCCTGCCCGCCGACCTGGTCGGGACGAGCCACGAATGGTCGCTCCGCAAGCCGGACCCGCGCTTCTTCGCCCGCGTCGCGCGGGAGGCGGGCCGCCCGCCGGAGGAGATCCTGTACGTCGGCGACCGCTGGGACAACGACATCCGCCCGGCGCTGGCCGCCGGGATGCGCGCCGCCCACATCCGCCGCGGGCCGTGGGCCTACATCGACGACGCCGACGTGACGCCGACGATGCGCGTCGAGAGCCTCGCCGAGCTGCCCGCCGCGATCGCCGCGTTCAACGCGGGCCGGTGATGTAGCGGCGCTCAGCGGAGTTCGATGAAGTCGTCCGGGTCGCGGGGCGGGCGGTCGCGCGGGGGCGCGGCGGCGTGGCCGACGCCGACGGCGCCCATCGGGTCCCAGTTCGCCGGCAGGTCCAGGGCCTCGCGTACGACGTCGGCGCAGAACATCGTGCTCGACACCCAGCACGACCCCAGACCCTCCACGGCGAGTGCCACGAGGAGGTTCTCCACCCCCGCGCCCATCGCGACCAGGAACATCTCGCGCTCCGCGCGGGAGCGCCGCGCGTCCGGGTAGGGATGCGCGCCGTCCGTCACCAGGCACGGCACGACCAGGTACGGGGCGCGCCGGAGCACCTCGCCCCGCCGCAGGCGGCGCGTGATGGACTCCTCGGAGAACCCGTCGCCGCGCAGGTCCGCCTCCCAGGCGTCGCGCATGGCGTCGAGCAGCCGGTCCTTGGCCTCCTCCACCAGCACGAACCGCCACGGCGTCGTGTGGTGCGGGGCGGGCGCGGTGATCGCGGCGGACACCGCGCGGCGTACGGCGGCGCGGTCGACCGGCTCGTCGGTGAACTCGCGTATCGTCCGGCGGGCCCGTACGACGTCCGCGGAGCCGTACCGGAACATGTCCTCGTCGGCGGGGCGCACGAGCACCCGTGCTCCGGGCCCGTCCTCCTCGGTGACCAGGTGCGACAGGCCGCGCACGACCGCCACCGGGACGCCGGCCAGCTTGCCCTTGACCAGCTCGGCCGCCGAGGCGATCTCGTCGGCCACCGAGGTCGCCGTGGCCGTGAGCAGGTTGCCGTACGCGTCGGTGCGCCCGCGCAGGTCGTCCATCGGCCGTACGCCGGCGGCGCCGATCGCCGCGTCGGTCAGGCCCACGCGCCACGGCCGCCCGAGCGTGTCAGAGACGATCACGCCCGCGCGTACGCCGGTCAGCTCGCGCAGCCGGGCGCGGATGCGGCGGGCCGACGCGTCGGAGTCGACCGGCAGCAGGAGCACGGTGCCGGGTTCGGTGTTGGAGGCGTCGACGCCCGCGGCGGCCAGGACGAGACCGTGCCGGGTCTGCACGATCCGGGTGTCGCCGCGGCGCGCGACGACGCGCACGGTCTCGGCGTCGATGGCCTTCTCGCGGTCGTCCGCGACGAGAACCCGCCCCTCGGCCTTGCTCACGATCTTGGAGGTGACGACGACGATGTCGCCGTCGCGGAGGTCCGCGCCGGCGATCAGCGCGGCGATGTCGTCGCCCTCGCGGACCTCGGGCAGCCCGGGTACGCCGAGGACCTCGAACGTCTGAGTCATGAGTCCTTTTCCGTCGGAGGGCGTGACCACTGTGGCGTGCTCCCGATTCCCTCGCTTCGCTCGGTCATGAGTCCTGCGTCGCAGGGAGTGACCACGGGGGCGCGTCTTTTGTTCCCTCGCTTCGCTCGGTCACGCCCGTAGCTCCTCGGCGAGGTCGAGCGCCGCGCGGGCGATGTCCGCGGTGGCCTCCAGGTCGGTCATCAGCAGGGGCCGGGCCCGTACGGGGATGCCGTCCAGGTTCCCGGCCGTGTCGGCGTCCGCGGTGTCGACGAGCCAGCCGTCGAGCAGGTCCGGGCCGTAGTGCGCGGCCACCGCGCGGGCCGAGGTCTCCACGCCGATCGCGGTCAGGCACGCGTCCGCCATGCCGCGCACCGGGGCGCCGCCGATGATCGGCGAGACCCCGACGACCGTCTTGGCCGCCACCGCGGCGCGGATGCCGGGTACGGCCAGGATGGTCCCGATGCTGACCACGGGGTTGGACGGAGGCAGGATCACCAGGTCGGCGGCCTCGATCGCCTCCAGCACGCCCGGGGCCGGCTTGGCGTCGTCCGCGCCGACCGCCGCGATGCTCCGCGCCGGGGTCGCGGCGTGCAGGCGCACCCACCACTCCTGGAAGTGGACCGCGCGCTTTCCCGCGTCGTCCTCGATGACGACGTGCGTCTCCACGCGGTCGTCGGTCATCGGCAGCAGGCGCACACCCGGACGCCACCGGTCGCACAGCGCCTCGGTGACCGCCGACAGCGGGTACCCGGCGTCGAGCATCTGGGTGCGCACGATGTGCGTTGCGAAGTCGCGGTCGCCGAGGGTGAACCACGCGGGCCCCACCTCGTACGCGGCCAGCTCCTCCCGGAGGGTGAACGTCTCGTCCGCGCGCCCCCAGCCCTGCTCCTCGTTGATGCCGCCGCCGAGGGTGTACATCACGGTGTCGAGATCGGGACAGATCCGCAGACCGAAGAGAGAAATGTCATCGCCCGTATTGCCGACGACGGTGATGTCCGCTTCGGGAGCGGTGTGCCGGAGTCCGCGCAGGAAACGGGCTCCGCCGATCCCGCCCGCGAGTGCCACGATGCGCATGTGGACAAGTCTGGCATCACTGGGCCAGACCAAATGCGACGGGCCGTCCGCTTGTGCGAAGCTGACACAAACCGATTACTCACTGGAGCTGGTTCGTGAACAAAGACGTACAGCGGCTGCGGGAGCCCGGAGCATGGGTTCTGCTCGCAGCGGTCGCGCTGCAGATCCTGTCCGGATTGATCGGCCTGCTGTTCGGCCGGGGCAGAACGCCCTTCACGATGGAAGCCTTCCAGTACGTCGTCGCCGACACCTTCTTCATGGGCGTGACGGTCACCGGCGTGGTCGTGGTGGCCGTGCTGCTCGTGACCAAGCTCGGCGGCCCGCCGACCCGGCAGGCCCGCAACGTCGCCCTCGCCGCCCTCATCGTCCTGGGTGTCGTCGGCCTGCTGACCATCATCTGCATGCTCGCCGGCCTCGGCGCGGGCTCCTCCGACGAGGGCATCCTGCTGGAGAGGGCGACGACCCAGAAGATCATGATGTTGCTGTACGGGCTCTCCAAGCTCGCCGTGCTCGCCGTCGGTGGCTACTACGTCCTGCACACCTACCAGACCTCCGCCCCGCCGGCGCCGCAGGTCCCGCAGTACCCGCAGCAGGGCTGGGGCCAGCCGGGCATGCAGCCGCCCTACGGCCAGCCGGGCTACGGGCAGCAGCCGCCGGCCTACGGTCAGCCGCCGCAGCAGCAGTACCCCCAGCAGGGCTACGTTCCGGCGCCGTACGGCACGGGTCCGTACGGGCAGCCGGGGCACCCGGGCCAGCCGCAGCCCGGCCAGCCGCAGCCGGTCCAGCCGCAGCCCGGGCGTCCGCCGGCGCCGCCCATGCCGCCGCAGCCGCAGTCGGGTCCGCCCTCCGCTCCGCAGCCGGGCGCCCCGGCGTCCGGGCCGCAGCAGGCCCCGCCGCCGACCCAGAGCGACGAGCTCGAGGGCGAGTGGACCCGCGCCTACGGCGGCATCTCCGAGTCGCCCAAGCCCGAACCGGAGGACGACAAGCCGGAGAGCTCGTCGTCGGACCAGCCGCCGGCGCCGGACTCGTACCGCCCGCCCGAGTAACCGGTCGGCCGGAAAGCCCCCCAAAAGGCGGCATGGAGCGAACACTCTCCCGGATCAGTCCGCGCTTCGTACCGCACGGTTCGTAATCGTGTCTCCGCAGGTCAACTGGGTTTCTTTAGCTTCGCTAGACCCTCGGCGCCTGATTCGGCTTGACGTCTGTGGTCAGACACGCGTGTAATTTCATCGGTGTAGTTCTGCCTTCCCGGGGGAGAGGGGAAGGCGTGACCAGGGGGGCTCCACGGGGCTAGGAGGTGCGCTATGGGCAGTGAGGTGCTCATCCCGCTGGCGCACGGCACAGACGGTGAAGAGTTGGGCTGGCAGGAGCGCGCCCTGTGTGCGCAGACGGATCCGGAAGCGTTTTTTCCGGAGAAGGGTGGCTCCACTCGCGAGGCCAAGAAAGTGTGCCGCGCTTGCGATGTACGTGCTGAGTGTCTGGAATATGCGCTTGGCCATGATGAACGTTTCGGAATTTGGGGTGGTTTGTCCGAGCGCGAGCGCCGCAAGCTCAAGCGCGCCGCGGGCTGACACCCGCCCGCGGGCCAGGCGCCCGCGCGTCGGTAAGTCGTGCGTCAGCGGGCTTTGGTCGGCTGAGCGGACGAAATATGGCTTCGGTCGGCTGAGTGGACGGGACATGGCTTCGGTCCGCTGAGCGGATCGGACGCGGCTTCGGTCGGTTGAGCGGACGGGATATGGCTTTCGTCCGCTGAACAGACCGGACGCGGCTTCGGTCGGCTGAGCGGATCGGACATGGCTTTGGTCCGCTGAGCGGACCGGACATATTCGGCGGGCGCCTTCGCTATCGTGGTCAGCCGTGCCGGGCAGCTGAGCCCGGTTCGGCTGACCAACTCGGATGAAAACAGTGGCGCCCCAACTCGACCGCCATATCGTCACCGCCGTACTCGTCACGCATGACGGTGCGCGCTGGCTGCCGGAGACACTCAAGGCGCTGCTGACGCAGAGCCATCCGGTCGACCGGCTGGTCGCGGCCGACACCGGCAGTACCGACGCCGGGCCGGCCATGCTCACCGAGGTCGTCGGCGAGGGCAACCTCATCACCCTGCCGGCCCGCACCCGCTACGCCGACGCGGTCGCCGCCACGCTCGCCCACCCGGCGTCGACCATCGAGGTCCCGGACGGCGCGTCCGGCATCGACCGCGTCGAGTGGATCTGGCTCCTCCACGACGACTCCGCGCCCGCGCCCGACGCGCTCGAACGCCTGCTGACCACCGCCGAGGCGCATCCGCCCGCGACCATCCTCGGTCCCAAGCTGCGCGACTGGGACGACCGGCGCGTGCTGCTCGAGGCGGGCGTCGCCATCGACCGGACGGGGCGCCGCGAGACCGGGCTCGACCCGCGCGAGTTCGACCAGGGACAGCACGACACCATTCGCGAGGTCATGGCGGTCAGCAGCGCGGGCATGCTGGTGCGCCGCGACGTGTGGGACGAGCTGGGCGGCCTCGACCCGGCCTTCGGCCTCTTCCGCGACGACGTCGACCTCGGCTGGCGCGCGTACGCCGCCGGGCACCGCGTCCTGATCGCGCCGGACGCGGTCGCGTTCCACGCCGAGGCCGCCACGCGCGGCGCGCGCCGGGTGGCGTTCCCGGCCGACGACCGGCGCAGCGCGCTGCTCGTGCTGCTGGCGAACCTGCCGCTGTCCGCGCTCGCGCTCTCGCTGCCCTTCATCGTCGCCACGTGCTTCCTGCGGGCGGCCTTCTTCGCCGCGGCCAAACGGCCCGGCGCGGCGGGCGCCGAGCTCGCCGCGCTGCGCGGCGCCCTGTTCCGCGCTCCCCGGTTGCGCCGGGCGCGGCGCCCCGGACTCACGGCGAGCGGCGTCAACCGGTTCCAGCCGCGCTGGCCGACGCTGCGGCGGCTGCCGGACGTGTTCGTCGGCCGCGGCGCCACGCTGCCGTCGCCCGAACCGGGCGCCCTGTACCGCTGGCTCCGCCGCCCCGGGGTCCTGATGACACTCGCGCTGACGCTCGTCGCCCTGGTGGCCGAGCGCGGCCTCCTCGCCACCGGCGGACGCCTCGGCGGCGGCGCACTCGTGCCCGCGTGGGGCGGGGCGAGCGACCTGTGGGCCGAGTACCTCACCGGCTGGCATCCGGTCGGCCTGGGCTCCGGCACGGGAGCGCCGCCGTACGCCGGGGTGCTCGCCGTGCTCGCGACCCTGCTGTTCGGCAAGCCGTGGCTCGCGGTGCTGGTGATCCTGGTCGCGGGTGTGCCGCTGGCCGGGCTCACCGCCTACACCGCCGCCCGCCGGCTGCGCGGCCTTCCTCCCAGGACAAGCCCAGCAGACCAGGCCCCCACGGGTCGACGTCGTTCGTCCGTGGGGCGCTCCACCTCGACCCGTGGGGGCGCCGTCCCGGTCGCCGTCTGGGCCGGCGTCACGTACGCGCTGCTGCCCGTCGCGACCGGCGCCGTGACGACGGGACGGCTCGGCACGATCGTGGTGATCGTGCTGCTGCCGCTCATCGGGGTGTTCGCGACCGGCACGCTCACGACGTCGTCGCGGCACACGCCCTGGGCGGCGGGCCTGCTGCTGGCCGTCGCGATGGCGTTCGCGCCGCTGACGTGGGTGCTCGCCGTGCTCGTCGGCCTGCCCGCACGGTACGCCCTGGCCGGCCACCGGCCGGGGGCCGGCCGCCGCCTGGCCGTCGCGCTCGGCGTCCCGCCGCTCCTGCTCCTGCCCTGGACGCTGCACCTGCTCGCGCATCCGTCGGGGTTCCTGCGCGAGGCCGGTCCCCGGGCGGCCGTCGCGAGGCCGGGGGCCGGTGCGCTCGTCCTCCTCAGCCCGGGCGGGCCGGGCACGCCCGTCTTCTGGGTCACCGCCGGGCTGGCCGCGGCCGGGCTGGCGGCGCTTCTGCTGCGGCGCCGGCGTACGGCGGTGCTGACCGGCTGGCTGCTCGCGATCGTCGGGATGCCGGCGGCGATCCTGGTCCTGGCCCGGCCGGACTGGCCGGGTGTGGCGCTGACGTTCGCCGCCGGCGGCGTGGTGCTGGCCGCGTCCGGCATGCTGCGCGTCGCGGTGGCGAAGCTGCGGTCGCCGGGGCTGGTCGCGCGTGCGGGCGCGGTCGTCGTGCTGGCGGTCGCCGCGTCGACACCGTTGCTGGCCGCCGGCCTGTGGGTCGTCCACGGCGCGCACGGACCGCTCGCCCGCGCGAACCCCGAGGAGTTCCCGCTGGTCGTCGAGTCGCACGTGACCCGGCCGCGCTTCCTCATCATCTCCTCACGCGCGGACGGCGCCGTCGGAGCGACCGTGATGCGCGAGCGTGAGCCGATCCCCGGCGAGGAGACCGCCGAGCCTCCGGAGCCGGCGCGGCGCCACCTGCGCGCCGCCGTCGCCGGCCTCACCTCCGGCACCGGTGGTGCCTCGGCGCTGAGCCGGTTCGGCGTCGGGTACGTCCTCGTCCCCGACCCCGGCCACGACCCGCTCACCGCCGCCCTCGACGCCGTGCCCGACCTCCAGCGGCTGGGCCGCACCTCGGCGTTCGGGCTCTGGCAGCCGGTCACGCCCGCCGGGCGGCTGATGCTCATCGACGGCCGCACGGTGACGCCGCTCGCGGCCGGGCCCATCGACGCGAAGGTCCGGATCCCGCCGGGGCCCGCGGGGCGCACCCTCCTGCTCGCCGAGCCCGCGAGCGCGGGCTGGCACGCCGCGGTCGACGGCCGCCCGGCGCGGTCGCGGACCCTGGACGGCTGGGCCCAGTCCTACGACGTGCCCGCCTCGGGCGGGACCTTCACGCTGCACCGCGGCATGCTGCTGCGCCACCTGTGGGTGGCCGTGCAGGGCGTGGCGCTGGTGCTGATCGTCGTGCTGGCGCTGCCGTCCGCCGCGTGGGTCGAACGCCCGCGCGGCCGGCGTCGCCGCGGTGGTCACGCCCGTACGACGAAGGCCCAGCCCCAGGTCGAGGCGATGAGCGGGGTGGAATCGTGAGGCCGTCGGTGGCGTCGGTGTACGCCGTGGCACGCCGGGTGCTCGGGCCGCCGGCGCGTCTCGCGTACCGGCTCACCCGCGCGGCGGCGCGGGCGGCGGGCGCGTACGCGGTGCGGCTGTCGTCGGCCGACACCCGGCCGGGGTGGATGAACCGGCTGCCGGCCAACCGGTTCGCGCTCGCCGCCCTCGTCGTGCTGGCCGTCGCCGCGCTGTACGGCGTCGCCTCGTTCGCCCGGCCGGCCGCCTCGGCGCCCCGGCACGGCACCACGGTCCCGGTCACGTCGGCGTACGCAGCCTGCCCCGACACGCACGGCGCCCGGGTGAGCGCGGTCACGCCGCCCGGCGCCCGCGGCTCCGGCCAGGCGTCGGTCGCGGGCGCGCCGGTCGTGCTCACCACGCCGGGCACCGCGTGGTCGGACGACGTCACCAAGGGCGCCGGCCCGTGGGTCTTCGGAGCGCAGGGGTCCCTCGCCCCCGGTCTGACCGTGGAGCAGACCACCTCCGACGGGGGGCTGGCGGGCACCCGGTGCGTCCAGCCGGCCACGGACCTGTGGTTCGCCGGTCCCGGGCCCGCCGACGCCGACGGCGTGAGCCTCTACCTCACGAACGTCGACGACCGTCCCGTCACGGCGCTGGTCACCGCGCTGAGCCCGGAGGGGTCGATCGAGACGCCCGAGGGCCAGGACGAGGTGCCGGTCGGTCCCCACTCCACGCGGCTGGTCCAGGTCGGCGTGCAGGTCGAGGGCTTCGGCCAGGCCGCGGCGGACGCCAAGCTCGTCGCGCTGCACGTCCACGCCCTGACGGGGCGGCTCTCGGCGGCGGTGCGCGTCGAGCGTAAGAAGGGCGCCGACTGGCTGCCCGAGACCGCCCCGAGCCGTCGTGTCGTCGTGCCGGGCGTGCCCTCGGGCAAGGGGCGCCGCCGGCTGCTGATCGCGGTACCCGGTCAGGACGAGGCGAAGGTCACCGTTCAGGGCATGGCCCGCGACGGGGCCTTCGCACCGACGGGCGAGCGGGCGCTGGAGGCCCCCGCGCTGGCGGTGACCCCGTTCGACCTGGGCCTCGGCGGGAAGCCCGCCGCGCTGCGGCTGGTCGCCGACCGGCCGATCGTCGCGGCACTCGTCGCGGAGAAGGGCGACGACTTCGGCGTCACCGCGGCCGTACCGCCCCTCGGCGCGGGCACCGGCACCGGGCTCGTCGCCGACGACCGCGACACGACGACGCTGCTGCTCAGCGCCCCGCCCGAGCACGCCGCCGCGGTACGCCTGACCCAGCTCATGACGCAGGGCCCGGCCGGCACGGCGAAGGACGTCGCGGTGCCCGCCGGCCACACCGTGGAGGTGGCGATGCCACCGCCCGCGGGCGGTGACGACTACGGCCTGGTCATCGCGCCGCGTCCGGGCTCGGGGCCGGTGTACGCCGCCCGCCTGCTCGAGATGAAGAAGAAGGGCTTCACCCTGCTGCCGGTGCCACCGGCGCGGATGACCGCCGTACTGCCGCCGGTGGCCGACTCTCCGGTGCCCTGGCCACGGGGCTGACCGTAACCGGTTGTTCGCCGCGTCATCGGCGCAATTTCTGGTTAATTGGCCGAAGGTCGTGGTTATGCTACGCCTCGCGGTCAAAGGCAGGGTTCACGGGAAACGGAGCGACCGCAGGGCCCATTCGGTGAGGTGACCGTGTCCGACCGTCCGATTCGTTTCCGTGTGCTGGGCCCTCTCGTCGTCGGTACCGATGGCGCGAACGCGCGGATGGGCGGCACGAAACAACGCCTCGTACTGGCCGCTCTGCTGCTGGCAAAGGGGCGTCCGGTCTCCGCCGACAAGCTCGTGGACACATTGTGGCCCGAGCGCCCGCCGCGCTCGGCGGTGGCGAATCTCCATACCTATGTGTCGGGTCTGCGTTCGTGTCTGCCGCCCGTTCCCGACGGTCATCGCGTACGGCGGCACGCTGACGGCTATTCGATTTCCCTGCTGCCGGGAGAGCTCGACCTTCAGGTATTCGAAGAACTGCTCGACGAGTCCGCGTGCCGGAAAGCCGCCGGCCGCCCCGACGAGGCGGAGAGCCGGATCGCGGAGGCGCTCGCGCTGTGGCGCGGCGAGCCGCTGGAGGACCTGCCGCCGAGCCCGCTGTGGCAGGCGGAGGCCGCGCGCCTGGTCGAGCGGTGGCTCGAAGCGGTCGAGGAGCGGTGCGCGCTCCGGCTCGCCGCGGGCCGGCACGCGGAGAACGTCGCCGAGCTGCGGAGCCTGCTGGTCCGCCATCCTCTCCGCGAGGGCCTGTGGCAGCAGCTGATGCTGGCGCTGCACGCCGGTGGCCGCCAGGCGGAGGCGCTCGGCGCGTACTCCGAGGCGCGCGAGCACCTGGTCGACGAACTGGGCACCGAGCCCGGCCCGCGCCTGCGCCTGCTGCACGAGGCGATTCTGCGGGGCGCCGGTCCGGCGGCCGAGGACACCGGGGTGTTCCCGCTCTGCCAGCTTCCTGGCGACATGCCGGACTTCACCGGGCGCGAGGCCCAGGCGCGGGAGCTCGCCGAGATCCTCCAGGACACGTCACCGGCGGCTCCGCCGCCCGTGGTGGTGGTGACGGGCGCCCCCGGCGTCGGCAAGTCCGCGTTCGCGCTGCACGTCTGCCACGCCCTCCGCGGGTCGTTCCCGGAAGGGCAGCTCTACTTCGATCTGTCCGGCACGGGCGGGCAGCCGGTGACCCCGGTGACGTGCTCGTCGAGGTGCTGCGCACGCTGGGTCTCACCGGCGCGGCGGTGCCGCGCATCCTGAGCGAGCGCGCCGCGCTCTTCCGCTCCCGCCTCGCCGACGAGCCCGACCAGGCCGCCGCCATCGCCCGCGCCTGCGGGGGCCTTCCGCTGGCCATTCGCATCGCCGGGGCGCGGCTGAGCGGACGGCAGGGCTGGTCCCTGCGGGTCCTCGGCGAGCGGCTGGCCGACGAGTCGCGCCGGCTCAGCGAGCTGCAGGTCGGCGACCTGGGCGTCCGCGCGACGTTCGACCTGAGCGTACGGCTGCTCGAACCGGAGGCGGCGCGGACGTTCCGGCTGCTGGGGCTGCTCGGCACCCCCGAGTCGCCCGGCTGGGTGGCCGGCGCGCTGCTCGGCCGTCCCGACGGCGACGACGCGCTCGAAGAACTCGTCGACGCGAGCCTGGCCCAGCACGCCGGCCCGGGCCCCGACGGCCTGCCGCGTTACCGGCTGCACGGCCTGCTGCGGCAGTACGCGCACGAGGAGGCGCTGGCCGCGCCCGACGCGGAGCAGGACGCGGCGATCGGCCGGCTGCTGGCCACCTGGCTCGACCTGGCGGAGAGGGCGGCGGCGCGGCTGCCGGCGAGCCTGCTGACGCCGTTGTCCGGCGACGCGCCGCGCCGGCCCCTCGACCCGGCCGTGGCCGAGCGGCTGACGGCCGACCCGATGGCCTGGTTCGACACCGAACGGCGCGGGCTGCTGGACGCCGTGGCGGTCGCCGCGGAGTACGGCCGCGCGGCGCACGCGTGGGAACTCGCCATCGCGATGGTGCCCTACTTCGACCAGCGCAGCCTGTACGAGGACTGGCGGACGGCCCACGAGCAGGCGCTGCGGGCGGTACGCGCGGGCGGGGACCGCCGCGGTGAGGCGGTCCTGCTGCGGACGCTCGGGCAGGTGTACGTCTACCAGGACGAGTACGACGAGGCTCTCGCCGCGATCGAACGCTCGCGCACGCTCTGCCGCGCGCTGGACGACGCCAGGGGCGCGGCGCTCGCGGACGTCGGCCTGGCCACCCTGCACCGGATCCTCGGCCGCGCCGGCCGGGCGCTGGACCTCTACCGCGGTGCCCTCCCGGTCCTGGCGGCCGGCGAGGACCGCCACATCGAGGCGCAGATCCGCGGCTCCATCGCGGTCATCCTCCTCTCGCAGGGCCGGCTGGAGGAGGCGGGAGAGTGGCTCGCGACCGCCCTGACGCGAGCGCGGGAGTCGGCCGACCCCCACCGCGAGGCGCGCGTGCTGAGCCAGGTCGCCGCGCTGCACCTGCGACGCGCCGACGCACCCGGCGCGCGGGCCCGGCTGGAGGAGGCGCCGGCGGTCTTCGAGGAGCTGGGGGACGACCGGTGCGCCGCGTACGCGCTGCTCGATCTCGCGCGGTGCCATCTCGGCGCCGACGCTTCGGCCGCCGACGCGACGCTGGACCGGGCGCTGGAGAGTTTCCGCCGGTCGGGTAACCGCCGGGGGCAGGCCGCGCTGCTGATGCTGGGCGAGGTCCGCATGGCCGAGGGCGACGCGACGACCGCGGGGATGTACCTGCGCGAGCCCGCCGGGATGTGGCACGAGCCGCCTTCTCGCAGTAGCCCTCGTACGCCGTGCTGCCCTTGCGGCTGGAGTACCACTTGATCGCCTGGGCGGCCGTTCTCTTCGCCGCCACGCTCTGGGCCGCCACACTCTGGCTTCGCGGCGCGGTCTGGACGGCGGCCGACGCCGTCGGCGCGGCGGCGGTCGCCGGCGCGGACATCGCCACGGTGGCCCCGAGCGCGGCGGCGAGCGTCGTCGCGACCAGGCCGGCCTTCGTCGCCCGTGCGTGCGTGATCCTCATGCTGATCCTTCCTGAGGCGGGGGAGGTTCGCGATCCCCACCCGCGGCACGGAGGCCGGGCGGTGGATCGTGCGGATCAGTCTGTGGACCGTCGCTCGGCCTACAAGGCCGATGTGGCGGGCTCGGAGCCCCGTTGATGAGCAAGGGAGCTTATATAAGCGAGTTTAGATAAGGGGCCTTGGGTAAGCTTCCGGGTATGACCCGTACCCCGCAGGAAGTGGCCCTGCTCGTCAAGCGGCTGCAGCACCGGCACCACCGGGAGTTGACGGCGGCGCTGGCCCCTCTCGGCATCTCCCTGGTCCAGTGGGACACCCTGCGGCACCTTGACCGTCACCCCGAGGCGTCGCTGCACGACCTGGCGCTGCTGACCTTCCAGACCGACCAGTCGTTCGGCTCGCTCGCCACCCGCATGGCCGATCGCGGCCTCATCGAACGCGTCCCCGGCCCGGGCCGCGCCGTACGGCACCGCCTCACCGAACGCGGGAAGGAGCTGTTGCGGGAGGGCACGGAGATCCACGAGAAGGTCGTCACCGGCTCCTTCGCTCCGCTCGCACCGGACGAGCTGGACCGGCTCGGCGATCTCCTCAGCGGCGTCCTGGACGCCTGGGACGACCCGAAGAGCGAGGGTTAGCCGTCGGATGCTCCTATGGATGTCAAGCCGCTGAAGGCGTGAGGTCGGTTGAGGCCGGCGGGC